>SVEF01000006.1 GCA_015057585.1 Lachnospiraceae bacterium
CGTCTGCGACTTCTCAAGTCGCATGTTTACTGTTTCTAAGGTTCGGTGTTTCCACCGTATCCGTTAGAATGAAAATTCATTGAATTTTCAGGGTTGTTTCACTGTTTAGTTATCAATGTTCGTTTTTGCGTCGCACACAAGCGACTTGATTAGTTTAACACACTCTTTTCATAATGTCAACTACTTTTTTAAAAGTTTTTGAAATTATTTTTTGAATTGTTTTAACTTTTTAGTCATTTTCGACAACGTTCGTTATCTTACCACTGCTTTCGCAGTTTGTCAACAACTTTTTTAAAAATATTTTTTAAAAGTTATTGAACGGAGATGGAGGGATTTGAACCCTCGCGCCGGTCACCCGACCTACACCCTTAGCAGGGGCGCCTCTTCAGCCACTTGAGTACATCTCCTTGCCTGAAAATTCGCTACCAAGGTATTCGATTTTTCAATTGCATACAGCATATTTCTACGCGTGTGCAAAAACTAGTTTAGCAAAGAAAACCCTTTCTGTCAACGCTTTTTTCATATTTTTTAAAAATAATTTTTCTTATTGTGTATATAGTAGACACAATTTAATTTTACTACCATATCTTGTACTGGTTACACCATTCTTTACATAGAATTTCTAAATAAAAAGCAGAGTAATTCATAATTTGAACTACTCTGCCTTCTAAATTTCTTACTTATTCTTCCGATTCGGATTCCTCTGTTTCGGTTTCCGTCTCTTCTGTACCGTCGACTTCTTCATCATCCTCGACGGTTTCATCTTCCTTACGGAGTTCTTCCTCCATCTGCTCTGCATTCATTTCCTCTTTGACTCTGGATATGCTTGCTACACGGATGCCCTTTTCGCTGTCGATATTGATTAACTTCACACCGGAGGTATTTCTGCCGACAATGCTGATGTCGCTGACTAACATACGGATGACGATACCTTCGTTTGTAATCATCATAAGCTCATTTTCAAGATTTAAAATCTTTGCGCCGACAACATCACCGGTCTTTTCAATAATCTTATAGCACTTAACACCCTTACCCCCACGATGCTGCGTATTGAACTCATTTACATCGGTCAGTTTACCGAAACCGAACTCCGATGCAACCAGTACATAGTCACCCTGGCTGGTCAACTGCATGGAAACTACTTCATCCTCATCGGTAAGTGTCATACCGATAACACCCATCGAGCTTCTTCCGGTTGCACGGACATCCTTTTCATTGAAACGGATGCTCATACCGTGCTTTGTAATAAGAAGAATGTCATTCTGGTTGTTGGTTGCCTTTGCTCCGATCAGAACATCATCATCTCTTAAGTTAATTGCCTGGATACCTGTTTTACGGATATGGGCAAAGTTTTTAATCTTTGTCTTCTTTACAATACCTGTCTTTGTCGCAAGGAATAAGTAACGCTCATCATCAAATTCCTTTAATGCAATTCCGGCCGTTACCTTTTCACCCGGCTGCAATTGTAAGAGATTGATAATCGCAGTTCCTCTTGCAGTGCGGCTGGCTTCCGGAATTTCGTATGCCTTAATTCGGTACGCGCGGCCCTTATTGGTAAGGAACATAATATAATGATGCGTTGTCGTCATGAACATGTCTTCGATGTAATCTTCTTCAATCGTCTGCATGCCCTTGATACCCTTACCGCCACGATGCTGTGCCTTGAAATTATCTACGGTCATACGCTTGATATAACCAAGTCTGGTAATTGCAATGACAGTATTTTCATCCGGAATCAGATCTTCATCGGTAAAATCATCCATATCAATGCCAATGGAAGTTCTTCTGTCATCGCCATACTTATCACGAATCACAGAAATTTCTTCCTTAATTACACCAAGAAGTACCTTTTCATCGGAAAGGATTAACTTAAACTCTTCAATTTTTTTCATGAGTTCTGCGTATTCCTGTTCCAGACGTTCTCTCTCCAAGCCGGTGAGAGCACGGAGACGCATATCTACGATTGCCTGTGCCTGTGCATCGTCAAGACCAAAGTTTTCTATTAACTTTGCCTTTGCTTCTGCCACATTTTTTGCAGCACGGATAATCTTAATTACTTCATCGATGTGATCAAGTGCAATCAGTAAGCCCTTTAAAATGTGAGCGCGTTCTTCTGCCTTGTTTAAATCATATCTGGTACGTCTGGTCACAACATCTTCCTGATGACGCAGATATACATTCAGCGCGTCAAGTAATGTCAGAACCTTTGGCTCATTGTCAACCAGGGCAAGCATGATAACACCAAACGTATCCTGAAGCTGGGTATGCTTATATAACTGATTTAAAATTACGTTTGGATTGACATCACGACGCAATTCAATGCAGACACGCATACCGCTGCGGTCAGATTCATCACGAAGTTCTGTAATTCCGTCAATCTTTTTTTCCTTAACAAGTTCAGCAATCTTTTCAATCAGACGTGCCTTGTTCACCATATAAGGAAGTTCAGTGACTACAATACGGTTTTTGCCGTTTGCCATTGGTTCGATATCCGTCACCGCGCGAACCTTAATCTTACCACGTCCGGTACGGTATGCTTCATTGATACCTCTGGTACCAAGAATCATAGCACCGGTTGGAAAGTCAGGACCCTTGACAATCTGCATCACATCTTCAATTGCAGTTTCCCTGTCTTCTACCTTATCATCAATAATTTTAACTACAGCATTGATTACCTCGCGCATATTGTGCGGAGGAATGTTGGTTGCCATACCAACAGCAATACCGGAGGTACCATTTACCAAAAGGTTTGGAAAACGGGATGGTAATACCAGTGGTTCTTTTTCTGTCTCATCAAAGTTTGGAATAAAGGTTACAGTATCTTTATTGATATCCGAAAGCATTTCCATGGAAGTCTTGGAAAGACGCGCCTCGGTATATCGCATCGCAGCGGCACCGTCACCATCCACGGAACCAAAGTTACCGTGTCCGTCAACCAGTGGATAACGGGTCGACCAGTCTTGGGCTAAATTTACGAGCGCACCGTAAATCGAGCTGTCACCGTGCGGATGGTATTTACCCATGGTATCACCGACAATACGCGCACATTTACGATGCGGCTTGTCAGGACCGTTATTTAATTCTATCATTGCGTACAGAATACGTCTCTGTACCGGCTTTAAACCATCTCTTGCATCCGGCAGGGCACGGGCTACGATAACGGACATCGCATAGTTGACATACGACGTTTCCATCGTTTTCTTTAAGTCAACCTCCTGCACCTTGTCAAAAATATGTTCATCCATGTCAATTCTCCTTGTTTTGCGGAGCAAAATGCCTGCCCGCTTATGCAGGCAGAGAATTTGTTCTCCTTGTTTTACGTATTAAAAATCAAGATTCTGTACGTATTTCGCATTTGCTTCAATAAACTCTCTTCTTGGTTCAACCTCATCCCCCATCAGGGTAGTAAATGTCAGGTCAAGCTCAGATGTCGCTTCTTCATCAATATTTACACGAAGCAAAATTCTCTTTTCCGGATCCATGGTTGTTTCCCAAAGCTGTTCCGCATCCATTTCACCAAGACCTTTGTAACGCTGGATTTTGTTGTTCTGGTCACGTCCGATTTCCATGAGAATCTTATTTAACTCTTCATCACTGTAGGCATACCATACGTTTTTATTTTTCTCTACCTTGTACAAAGGTGGCTGCGCCAGATATACATATCCCTGACGGATCAGTTCCGGCATAAAACGATACAGGAATGTTAGCATCAGTGTCGCAATATGTGCACCGTCTACGTCGGCATCGGTCATGATAATAATCTTATGATAACGAAGTTTTGTAATATCAAAGTCTTCACCGATACCGGTACCGAATGCCGTAATCATGGAACGGATTTCGTTATTGCCTAAAATACGGTCCAGTCTCGCCTTTTCTACATTTAAGATTTTTCCGCGGAGCGGTAAGATTGCCTGGGTTGCACGGGAACGTGCCGTCTTTGCGGAACCTCCCGCGGAATCTCCCTCTACGATGTAAATTTCACAGTTTTTCGGATCCTTATCGGAACAGTCTGCCAACTTACCCGGTAAACTCATGCCATCCAGTGCAGATTTTCTTCTCGTTAAATCTCTTGCCTTTCTTGCAGCATCTCTTGCACGCTGGGCAAGAACCGCTTTTTCACAGGTAACCTTTGCTACGTTTGGATTCTGCTCCAAGAAATAGCGGAGTTTTTTGCTCACAATTTCTTCTACCGCACCTCTTGCTTCACTGTTACCAAGCTTCTGCTTTGTCTGACCTTCAAACTGAGGTTCCGAAATTT
Organism: Lachnospiraceae bacterium; assembly: GCA_015057585.1. GTDB lineage: Bacteria > Bacillota > Clostridia > Lachnospirales > Lachnospiraceae > SIG299. The sequence goes on from SVEF01000006.1 coordinate 4,259, forward strand.
TAATACTGATAATAGCAGTCAGGCCCTCACGGATATCCTCACCGGATAAATTCTGTTCATTGTCCTTTAAGAATTTCTTTTCTCTGGCATAATCGTTAAATATTTTTGTAATAGCATTTTTAAAGCCAACCAGATGGGTACCGCCTTCCGGTGTGGTAATATTATTTACGAAGCTGTAGCAGCCTTCGTTATAACCGTCATTATGCTGCATGGCAACTTCAACATAAACATCATTCTTTGTACCCTCACAATAAATGATGTCGCCATATAGTGCAGTCTTTCCTTTATTTAAATATTCTACGTATTCTTTGATACCGCCTTCGTAATGGAAAACTTCTTCGCGCTCCTTTTCTTCTCTTAAATCACGGAACACAATTTTAACACCCTTGGTTAAGAATGCCATTTCACGCAAACGCTGTTTTAAAGTATCATAATCAAATACGGTTTCCTCAAAAATAGTATCATCCGGCATAAAGGTTATGGTAGAACCGGTTCGTTCCGATGTACCGACTTCTTCCAATGATGTCACAGGTTTACCTCTTTCATAACGCTGCTTATACATTTTACCGTCTTTTTCAACGACAACCTCAAGCCAGTTGGAAAGAGCATTAACTACAGACGCACCAACACCGTGTAAACCACCGGATACCTTGTATCCCCCACCGCCGAATTTACCGCCGGCATGCAGAATGGTAAATACTACTTCCACGGTAGAAATTCCTTTTTTCTTATTTATTTCAACCGGAATACCACGTCCGTTATCAATTACCGTAACGGAATTATCCGGATTGATTGACACCTCAATGGTATCACAAAATCCTGCCAGTGCTTCATCAATGGCATTATCTACTATTTCATATACAAGATGATGAAGACCTCTTGCAGACGTACTGCCGATATACATACCCGGTCTTTTTCTTACGGCTTCCAGACCTTCCAAAATTTGAATTTGTTCTGCTCCGTATTCGTTGCTCATCGTTTTTCCTCCGTTTCATTTACCATTCCATTTTCTACATGGAAGATTTGATTAAATTTCTGTCTGTCCCCCACAAATTCTTCCAAACCGGTACAGGTAATCATTGTCTGAATCCCTTCCATGCAGTTTAAAAGATGGTGCTGTCTTTTTCGGTCCAATTCCGATAAGACATCATCTAATAAAAGAACAGGATTTTCTCCTATTTTTCTTTTTACTAATTCAAGTTCCGCAAGTTTTAAAGAAAGTGCTGCGGTACGCTGTTGTCCCTGGGAACCAAATAGTTTAATATTTTCTTCTCCGATAAAGAAACTGATATCATCCCGATGTGGTCCATAATGAGTCATCTTCCGGTAAATATCCTGTTCCCTGGATTTTTTTAGTTTCATTGCAAACTCATCCGCTGTTGTACTTGGCTCATAATAAATTTTCAGCCTTTCCTTTCCGCCGGAAAGTGTAGCATGAACCTCTTCCACAATTTCGTTCATCTCTTTGATAAAAGCACTTCTGCTCTCAATCATCCTGCTGCCAAATTCCAGTAACTGAGCATCCCAGACATCCAGCGTATCTGCAAGAGAGGACTGAAAACCGATTTGTTTTAACAGGTTATTTCTCTGTACCAAAATTTTATTATAGTTAGATAAATGATACAGATAAAGCTTATTTAACTGGCACAGTTCCATATCCATAAATCTGCGCCTTTCTCCCGGACCATTTTTTATCATACTTAGATCCTCCGGGGAGAAAAACACAACATTCATAAGTCCGAACAATTCCGATGACTTACGAATCGGAATCCCGTCAATGGCAACACCCTTTGTTTTATTTTTCTTCAGATGCATATCAATTCGATGCGGCACTCCTTTTTTTTCAAGAGTCATACGGATATGTGCCTCTTCCTCACCTATTCTGATCATATCCCTGTCTTTGCTTCCTTTATGGGATTTTGTCGTACTGCACACATAAATGGATTCCAAAATATTTGTTTTTCCCTGTGCATTGTCTCCATAAAAAATATTGACCTGTTCGGACAAAGGTAAACTAAGGCCTTCATAATTTCTGAAATTGTGTAGTTCAATCTGCCTTACAATCATTGTTTAATTAAGATTTCTTCTCCTCTGAAGGAAACTATGTCTCCGTCATAGAGTTTTTTTCCTCTCTGATATTCCACTTCGCCGTTGACTAAAACTTCACCTTCGGTAATGACAATCTTTGCCTCCACACCGGACTCTACCAGTCCTGCAGCCTTAAGTGCCTGGCCAAGTTTGATAAATTCATCTCTTAAAATAATTTCTTCCATTGCAATTACCTTTCTGCAATTATTTTACTGCATTGAAATTTACCGGCAGAATCAGATAAATATAACTTTCTTCTGCATTCTTGATAAAGCAAGGTGCCTTTGGATTTGTCATGAAGATAGTAACCTCTTCATCATCAATGACACGAAGTGCTTCCATTAAGAACTTTGGATTGAAGCCGATTAAAATGTTCTTGCCTTCCTTTACGATATCCATTTCTTCGTTCATGGAACCAAGAGTGGAATTGACACGAAGCTCCATAGCACTTTCTGTAATACCAAGGATAATCGGTTTTTTCTCCGATTCCTTAATTAACAGAGTTGCTCTGTCAATACATTCTAAAAATACCTTACGGTTAATGGTTAATTTTGTTTCATAGTCGCCGGACAACATCTGATTAATCTTATAGTATTCACCCTCAATCAGTCTGGACAATACGATGGTATTGTCAAACTCGAATAAGATGTGCTTGTCTGTAAAGAAAATACGCACTTCATCTTCCATTTCTCCGGAGAGAATCTTACTGATTTCATTTAAGGTCTTACCCGGTACGATAACTTTCGTCGGAGCATATTCACTCTTTAATGTTATTTTTCGGATGGAAATTCTGTGTCCGTCAAGAGAAACTACCTTAAACTCATTTCCGTTGATTTCAAACAGTTCACCTGTCATGATTTTATTACTCTCATTATCAGAAATAGAGAAAACAGTCTGACGGATAATTTCCTTTAAGGAAAACTGGGACAGTACCATAGGTTCTTTCTTTTCAATTTCAGGAAGCGCCGGAAACTCGTCGCTACTTTTCCCTGCTATGGTAAATACAGACTTTTCACAGCTGATGGTAGTCATATAGTTATTGTCTGTTTCAATTACGATATCGCTGTCAGGAAGCTTACGGATGATGTCGGAGAAAATCTTTGCATTGATTGCAACGCTGCCCGATTCGGTAATCAGTCCATTTACGATGGTTTCGATTCCAAGTTCCATGTCATTGGTAATAAACTTAATGGTGCTGTCTGTAACATGGATAATAATGCATTCCAAAATAGGCATCGTGGTCTTTGCCGGTACTGCTTTTAAAGAAATATTAACACTGTTTAAAATTTCAGATTTCTTACATGTGATTTTCATGTGGGTTCTCCTTCCGGTTTTTAAATATATTAATTAAAATTAATTATAGCAATAGTATTAGGTATGTGTGGATTTGTGGAAAACAGAAACAAAGTATGAAAAATGGCTGATTTTTTGAAAAGGAATCCTGTGAAATCAGCAAGGAATACTTTGTGTTTTTGTGTGCATATCTTTTTATGTCGAAGAAAGGGAAAATCGGTTATACACACAAAATAACATGTTATTCACAAAAAATATCCACATTATGTTGTTAAAAGCGAACGAGTTTCTTCTATATTAATATACCAGTGATTTGATTACTGGGGATTGATTTTCTTTGTAAGAACATCAATCGTGTTCTGAAGGGAAATATCATCCTTTAAATCATCCTCGATTGTTCTGCAGGAATGTATCACAGTGGAGTGATCCCGGTCACCTATGGATCTGCCGATGTCGGTTAAAGACATGGACAAAAACTTTCTGCAAAGGTAAATTGCAATCTGTCTCGGATAAGCAATCTTCCGGCTCCGGTTCTTTGAATAAATCTCCTGCGGAGTCAGACCATAATGATCTGCAACAATATCGACAATATAAGCAAGTGTGATCGTATGCGGATTATCATCATTGATGTAATCCTGAATGGCTTCGGTCACAAGGCTCATATTGATTTCCTGTTTCTTTAAACGGGAAAGTGCAATAATCTTATTTAAACTGCCTTCCAGTTCACGGATATTGGATTTGATATTCGATGCAATGAATTCCAAAATTGCAGGCTCGATAAAAATATGATCGGTTTCAATTTTTTTATTTAAGATAGCCATTCTGGTTTCATAATCAGGACTCTGTATATCTGCAATCAGTCCCATTTCAAAACGGGAACGGAGTCGGGATTCCAGTGTTTGAATGTCCTTTGGAGGACGGTCACTGGAAATGATAATCTGTTTCTTTAATCCGTGTAGGGCATTGAACGTATGGAAGAATTCTTCCTGTGTACTTTCTTTTCCGCTGATAAACTGAATATCATCAATTAATAACACGTCAATGTTACGATATTTGTCTTTGAAATCCATCGTGGTTTTATTACGGATGGATTGGATTAATTCATTTGCAAAGGTTTCACAGGTGACGTACATAACACGTGCTTCCGGATTCTGCTCTAAAATAAAGTGGGCAATGGAATGCATCAGATGTGTTTTTCCCAGTCCTACCCCTCCGTAAATGAATAATGGATTATAGGCTCCGCCCGGATCCTCTGCTACAGCCAGGGAGGCTGCGTGCGCAAACTGGTTATTACTACCGATGACAAAAGTATCGAATGTGTATTTTGGATTCAGATTCGAATAACTTTCATTTTTAGGTTTTGTATTTTGTGTCATGGCAGGGGCATTACTGGAAAGAATATAATGAATGTCATATTCCTTATTTAATATTTCTGCCACGGCAGTTTTTAAAAAGACACCATATTTATTGCGAACAAAATCAAGACTTAATGCACCGGTCTTCGAATCGTCAACGGAAATGATAATGGTATCATTTTCGACGGAATGAACCGATAACGGTAACAGCCATGTTTTGTATGCCACTTCGGTAATGTTATATTCTGTTTTCATGAATTCTAAAATTGTGTTCCATTTTTCTCTAATTACTTTTTCCATAGAGACCTCCATTTTGTAAATAGCATACCTAATTTATTATATCAAAAAAATATAAAAAATGCAAACAAATAGATATATATTATATAAGGAAGAGATTACTACTGAGTTATCCACAATTAGTATCTGAAAAGCAGAAAATAACAAGATATTGTGGGTGACGAAAATGTATAAAAATTTGCTTGACGAGAAGGAAAAATTCTACTATAATAAACGATGTTATTGTATAAAATAGACGTAATGCGCGTTTATGTAATACCTATGAAGGAGGTGTAACAACATGGCAAAGATGACATTCCAGCCTAAGAAGAGACAGAGATCTAAGGTTCACGGATTCCGCTCCAGAATGAGCACAGCGAACGGCAGAAAGGTATTATCTGCAAGAAGAGCAAAGGGCAGACATAAATTATCCGCATAGGTCGCAGATGCTGTGACCTATTCTTCTCTTTAAATGACAACAGAGAGAGTACTCTCTTGTTGTAAATGATAACAGAGAATTTGTTCTCTGTTATCATAGAAGAGTGAAGGAGATACTTAGCATTGTTAGAGTCAATTAAAAAAAATGACGAATTTAAAACAGTATACGAATGTGGTAAATCTTATGCGAACAAGTATCTGGTAATGTACGTTTATAAGAACGATAAGAGTAAGAACCGACTTGGTATTTCTGTGAGCAAAAAAGTCGGTAACAGCGTAGTAAGACATAGAATTGCCAGGCTGTTGAGAGAAAGTTTTCGGTTGAATGATGAGAAGTTCCATAGTGGTTGGGACATTGTTGTGATTGCACGAGTGGGTGCAAAAGGGAAGAATTACAGTGATATAGAGAGTGCTTATCTGCACCTTGCCGGTTTGCACGGTATTTATGAAAAATGAAAACAGTATTTATAAAACTTATAGAAATATATCAGAAGTATATATCTCCTTTAAAGGGCAGGCCAACATGTATTTATGTGCCTACCTGTTCTCAGTATGCAATCGAGGCATTACAAAAATATGGCGTGGTAAAAGGTTCTTATCTTGCCGTGAGAAGGATACTCCGTTGTCATCCTTTTCATAAGGGCGGTTATGATCCGGTACCGTAGCCATTTTTTACTTTTTAGGGAAAATCCTATAAAGTAAATGAAATCAGGAGGATGAAAAAGTGAATTTAGTTGTATTAACGCAGGTTGGTGGATGGTTAAAGTGGCCTGCATGGATTTTTGGACAGGTTTTTGAATGGTTATATGAATTACTCAGTTTAATCGGAATTGAAAATGTAGCGGTTACTGTTGTTTTATTTACAATTGTAACAAAGCTTTTAATGACTCCGCTGACTATTAAGCAGCAGAAGTTTTCCCGTCTTTCCAATAAGATGAATCCGGAACTTACCGCAATTCAGGAAAAGTACAAAGGAAAGAAAGATGAAAAATCGATGCGTCTTCAGCAGTTGGAAACGCAGGCAGTGTATGAAAAGTACGGTACCAGCCCTACTTCGGGTTGTCTTCCGATGTTGATTACTTTGCCTATTATGTTTGCACTGTATCGTGTTATTTACGCGATTCCTGCTTATGTAGATGATATTTATGCATTATATAACGCAATTGCAGAGGGACTGAAATCTTTAGATTACTTTCCATATATGTCGGAAGTGGCAACCAGTTTAGGTGTAGCGACAAAAGACTTTGCGGAAATGTCGGAGAGTGTACTTACAAACGATCATTTAATTGATATTATGACAAAGTTTGGTACCAAGGACTGGACTGCTTTGGCAGAGCAGTTTCCTTCCATTGAAGCAATCATTGCTGAAAATGTAACACAGATTAATGCCATTCACTCTGTTGGTAAATTCAATATTTTGGACAAGCCTTGGGATTATAAGTGGAGTCTTGCATTACTGATTCCGGTTCTTGCAACGGTAACACAGTTAATCAGTTCCAAACTTTCCATGGCAGGTCAGAAAAAGAGAGATAACAGCGACAATCCAATGGCACAGAGCATGAACAGTATGATGTATACAATGCCGTTTATGTCCGGTATTATGTGTTTTATGTTCCCTATTTGTATCGGTATTTACTGGGTTGCCAGCACAGTTGTAACTACAGTTTATCAGATTATCATCAATAAGCATATCGATAAGATGGATATTGATGAAATGATTGCAAAAAATGTAGAAAAGCAAAATAAGAAGAAAGAAAAATATGGCATCGAATATGGTTCCAAGATGGCAGAACTTGCAAAGACCCAGACAAAGAGTATTGATGCGGAAGCTGCTTATAAAAAGGAAAAAACGGCATCTTCTTATGCAAATGCAACCGGAAAGGATTATTCTTCCGAAGACAGCGATACTCCAAAGCCAAGTGTAGAAACCAAGAGTATTGCCGGATATGCAAATATGTTAAAGAGGGATTAGGAGAAAGAGGTAAGTAAAAATGAGAGAATGGATTGAAATTACAGGAAAAACAGTAGATGACGCGGTAACAGAAGCGTTGATTCAGTTAGGAACAGTAAGAGATAATGTGGAAATCGAAATCATTGAAAAGGAAAGTAGTGGTTTTTTAGGCTTAAATAAAAAGCCTGCTAAGGTTAAGGTGGCAGTAAAGGCATCTTTGGAAGATAAGGCAGTTGAATTTTTAAGCAACATTTTTGAACTTATGGAAATTCAGTCCGAAATCTCCGTAAAGTACGATGAAGAAGAAAAGACCATGAACATCAATATCATTGGTGAAGATATGGGCGTTTTAATCGGTAAGAGAGGACAGACTCTGGATTCTCTTCAGTATCTGGTAAGTCTTGTTGTAAATAAGGAAAGTGACGATTATATCAAGATTAAGTTAGATACGGAAAATTACAGAGAGAGAAGAAAAGAAACTCTGGAAAACCTTGCAAAGAATATTGCGTATAAGGTAAAGAAGACAAGAAGAAGTGTTGCGTTAGAGCCGATGAACCCTTATGAAAGAAGAATCATCCATTCTGCTCTTCAGAATGATAAGTTTGTAGAGACACACAGTGAAGGTGATGAACCATATCGTAAGATTGTTGTAACTTTAAAGAAGGGCGTGAAGGATTACAACAGAGGCTACGGATATAACAGAGGCGGTTACCGCAAGGGTGGATACAATAAGTCCGGTTACCGCAAACCATATCAGTATGGAAATATGGATGAAACAGAGACTCCGGTAGAAAAGACGGAAGAATAAGAAGTTGAAAGGTGTCTTGGCCGATGAGGGCAAGGCACCTTTGTTTACGTTATGCAGGATTGATAGAAAAGAGGAAACTATGAGAAATCAGGATACCATTGCGGCAATTGCAACAGGAACAACAAATGCAGGAATCAGTATTATCCGTATCAGCGGGGAAAATGCGTTTTCTGTTGCCGATTCTCTTTTTGTTTCAAAAAGAGGTAAGAAAAAATTAGCAGAACAAAAGAGTCATACGATGCATTACGGAATGATTATGGAAAAGGAAACGCCTGTAGATGAAGCACTGGTATCGGTAATGAGAGCTCCGAATACGTATACCGCCGAGAATATTGTGGAAATTAACTGTCATGGAGGTATGATTGTAACTAAAAAAATATTGGAGCTGGTTCTTTCTTCCGGAGCCAGACTGGCAGAACCGGGAGAATTTACAAAGAGAGCTTTTTTAAACGGACGAATTGATTTATCACAGGCGGAAGCTGTGATTGACTTAATTCATGCTTCAAATGAACAGGCAGTGAAAAATTCAGTTCGTCAGTTGAACGGTAATTTGTGCAGGAAAATAAAAGAAATCCGGGACGGGGTGCTTCGGGATACCGCATTTATTGAAGCGGCATTAGATGATCCGGAACATATCAGCCTGGATGGATTTACGGATACACTTTATGAGCATACGAAAGAAAATTTAGAGGAAATCGGTACACTTCTTACACATGCAGAAAACGGAAAGATTATTAAGGAAGGTATCCGTACAGTTATTTTAGGTAAGCCAAATGCGGGAAAATCGACCTTGATGAATGTACTTGTCGGAGAAGAGCGTGCCATTGTAACAGACATTCCGGGAACAACAAGAGATACGCTTGAGGAACTGATTCAGTTAAAGGGAATTGTTCTTCGGGTGATTGATACGGCCGGAATCAGAGAGACGTATGATACCGTAGAAAAAATCGGTGTCGAAAAAGCAAAGGCCGCAGCGGAGGATGCAGATTTTGTAATTTATGTTGCAGATGCATCCAGAAGTTTAGATGAAAATGACGAAGCTGTTATTTCTATGATTCGTGAGAAAAAGGCAGTGGTCTTATTAAATAAATCTGACCTTACCATGCAGGTAACAAAGGAAGAATTGGAAGAAAAGACAGGAAAGCAAGTTTTCTTGATTTCTGCAAAGGAAGAACAGGGAATGGATGCATTTGCAGATGCTGTGGAAAAGATGTTTTACCAGGGACTGATTGATAAAAAGGAAGATGTATTTATTACCAATTTGCGTCATAAGGAAGCACTTTTGGAGGCACAGGCGAGTTTGCAGAAGGTAATGGAGAGTCTTGAACTTATGATGCCGGAAGATTTTTATTCGATTGACTTAATGAATGCTTATCAGGCACTCGGAGAAATTATCGGAGAAGCAGTGGATGAGGATTTAGTAGACACCATATTCAGAGAATTCTGTATGGGTAAATAGAGGAAAAAGAGATGGAAGAAAAGAAACTGTATTATTATGAAAGTTATGATGTTGCAGTCATCGGTGCAGGACATGCAGGTTGTGAAGCAGCGCTTGCATGTGCAAGACTTGGTTTAAATACCATTATGTTTACAGTCAGCATGGATTCGATTGCACTGATGCCGTGCAATCCGAATATTGGCGGAACGTCAAAGGGACATCTGGTGAGAGAAATCGATGCGCTTGGCGGTGAAATGGGGAAAAATATCGATAAAACTTATATCCAGTCCAAGATGTTAAATGTATCGAAAGGACCGGCAGTGCATTCTCTTCGTGCACAGGCAGATAAACAGGATTATACACATGAAATGCGAAAAACTGTGGAAAACCAGCCGAATTTATGTGTAAAACAGGGTGAAATTTGTGAGATTCTTGTGGATAATATGTGTGTAACCGGAGTCAGGACATATTCGAATGCTGTTTATCCGTGTAAAGCAGCCATTATTTGTACCGGTACGTATTTAAAAGCCAGATGTATTTATGGAGATGTCAGTCATTACACCGGACCGAACGGTCTTCCGGCAGCAAATCATCTGACGGAGTGTTTAAAGAGTCTCGGTATTGAAATGTACCGTTTCAAAACAGGTACTCCGGCGCGTATTGATAAGCGTTCCATTGATTTTTCTAAAATGGAAGAACAGTTTGGAGATGAAAAGGTAGTTCCGTTTTCGTTTGAAACGGACCGTGCTTCTTTAAACAGAGAACAGGTTTCCTGCTGGCTGACGTATACCAATGAAGAAACGCATGAAATTATCCGCGGAAATATTGACCGCTCGCCGCTGTATTCGGGGGCTATCGAAGGAACCGGTCCGAGATATTGTCCGTCGATTGAAGATAAGGTAATGAAGTTTCCGGATAAGGAGCGTCATCAGGTATTTATTGAACCGGAAGGAAATTATACGAATGAAATGTATATTTCGGGAATGTCAAGTTCCCTGCCGGAAGATGTCCAGTACCGGATGTATCGTTCGGTACCGGGTCTCGAAAATGCTAAGATTGTCAGAAATGCATATGCGATTGAATATGACTGTATCAATCCGATGCAGTTAAAACCAAGCCTGGAGTTTAAGACGATTTCCGGATTATTCAGTGCGGGTCAGATGAACGGAAGTTCCGGATACGAAGAAGCTGCGGCACAAGGGTTGATTGCCGGCATCAATGCAGCCAGAAAACTGACAGGAAAAGAGCCGGTGATTTTAGATCGTTCCCAGGCGTATATCGGAGTACTGATTGATGATCTGGTAACGAAAGAAACACATGAACCGTATCGTATGATGACCTCCAGGGCAGAGTATCGTCTGCTTTTACGTCAGGACAACGCGGACTTGCGACTGACAAAAATCGGTTATGAGGTTGGATTGATTTCGGAGGAGCGTTATCAGAAATTGTTGGAAAAGGAACAATTGATTGCAGAAGAAACCGAGCGTTTGAAAAATAAGATGCTTGGCGGCTCGGCAAAGGTGCAGGAATTTTTAACCGAACACGGCAGTGTGCCGCTTCGTACTGCAATTTCCATGGCAGATATGATTATGCGTCCGGAATTAAATTACGATATGCTGGCGGAACTTGACCCGGAAAGAAAACCTCTTCCGGAGGATGTCAGGGAACAGGTGGAAATCGAATTAAAGTATTCCGGATATATTGAACGTCAGCAGAGACAGGTCGACCAGTTTAAGAAGACGGAGGGAAGAAAAATTCCGGCAGAGTTTGATTATGATGCGGTGCCGTCACTTCGCATCGAAGCGAGACAGAAATTGAAACAGATTCGTCCGGAAAACATCGGACAGGCTTCCAGAATTTCCGGGGTATCGCCGGCAGATATTTCTGTGTTGCTTGTTTATATGAAACAAAACTAATGTATTGCCGGATGGTGAAGAAGGCAGGAGGAGATTATGAGAGATAATTCTTTATTTTTGGCAGGACTGAAGGAATGGAATATAGAATTAAATGAAGTGCAGTTAAAGCAGTTCGAACTGTATTACGATATGCTGGTCGAAAAGAATAAAGTAATGAATCTGACTGCCATTACAGAATATGAAGATGTCATTACAAAGCATTTCATTGACAGTCTTGCATTATCCAAGGTTATGACTCTTACGGGTAAGAAAGTCCGGTTGTTAGACATGGGAACCGGTGCCGGATTTCCGGGACTTCCGCTGAAAATTGCGTTTCCGGAGTTAGAGATTACCTTAATGGATTCGCTGAATAAGAGAATTGTATTTTTACAGGAAGTAATTGATGCACTTGGACTTACTGAAATTACGGCAGTACATGGTCGTGCTGAGGAAGCAGCTGCGAAACCGGAATACCGGGAAAAATTTGATTTTTGTGTATCACGTGCGGTGGCAAGACTGACTTCACTTTCGGAATTTTGTATTCCTTTTGTAAAAGAAGGCGGATATTTTATTCCGTATAAGTCCGGTGAAATTGCGGAGGAATTACAGGAAGCTAAGTTTGCAATCAAAGAGCTTGGAGGAACATTTCAGAAGGAATATTCGTTTACATTACCAAATTCTGACATTGAGCGGACTCTTTTGGTTATCGGAAAGACAAAACAGACACCAAAGAAATATCCGCGTGGCGGGGGAAAGCCATTAAAGCAGCCGCTTTTACCGGGACAGGGAAAGGAGAAACGTTAATGTATATTCAGGGAAAGTATTTGCTTGGCGGATTACAGGATATCAGTGAATGTTTAAAAATCCGGGAAGAAGTATTTGGCGGCGAACAGGGGTTTTTATCTGCTGCCGGTGAAGATGCAGATGACAAAGAAGCTATTTTTGCTCTTGCCTACGAGACAGAAAAAAAAGAAATGCCGGACGGTACCGTAGAGGAAACTTTGTTACCGGTTGGGACAGGACGTCTGATTTTTTTGGGGGATACTTACAAGATTGGGCGTATTGCCGTAAAGAAGGAATTTCGTGGGAAAAAATATGGCGATTTTATTGTCCGTATGTTAGTGGATAAGGCATTTTCCATGGGAGCCAAGGAAGTTTTTGTCGGAGCCCAGAAGCATGCCATTCCATTTTATGAAAAAATAGGCTTTATTGCATTGAATGAAGAATATTTTGAAGACGAAATTTATCATAAAGTGATGAAAATTATGCCGATGACCTGCAAGAGAGATTGCGGAAAACATTGATTTGTTATATTATGATATTGTAGGCTACGTTTGTAAACAGATAAGAAAAGGTGTGAGCAGGAATGAAAGAAAAAGCAAAAAAAATGGAATACAAAGAAATGCAGGATTTTATTCTTGGTCTGGAAGCGGATTTCTTAAGAGAGTCTGACGAAATTTTAAGACAGAAAAAGGAATTGGAGTATAAGAGAAGAAAAAAAGAACTTTTGCTTGAGGAACAAAATAAAAAAAGAAATCCGAACATTTCGATGTTCTCGCCTCTTTCAGTAGATGATGTTTATAACATGGATACCGTATCTTATCAGGATGAGATTGCAGAATTAGAAAAGGAAATCAAAGCAACGGAGACGAAGTGGAAAGAAATGCGACGTAAACTGGTGACTCTGGAACAGTTGAAAAAGACATTGCTTGAAATCGATTCTATTTCTGCGTATCATGATAATAAAGATATTAGCGAATTAACGAATTACAGTGTTAAACTACTTGAAACACAGGAATTGGACAGAAACCGTATTTCCAGAGACCTGCATGACTCTACTGTTCAAAGTTTAACTTCGTTGATTCACAAAATTGAATACTGCAGTAAGATGATTGATATTGATCCTGTCTGCGCAAAACTTGAACTGCAGTCGATGATTGAACTTAATAAAGCCATTATTAATGACATGCGTGAAATTATTTATGACTTGCGGCCGATGGCTCTGAACAATCTGGGCTTTGTTGCGACGATTGAATCGCATTGTCTGCACTTACAAAGAAACGGAAAAATGGAGGTCAGTCTTATAGTAGAAGGAGTAGAAAAAAAAATGTCCTCTATTGTATCGGTTACTTTGTATCGTATTCTGCAGGAGGCCTGTAATAATGCAATGAAGCATTCTGCAGCAAAACATCTCTGGATAAAAGTCATTTATCAGAGAGAATATGTTCAGCTTTCCATCGAGGATGATGGAAAAGGATTTGACACAGGTGTGAAATCATCCGATAATGAACTATATGGTTTTGGATTGTCTACGATGAGAGAACGTGCAAGATTATTGAACGGAACATTCTCTTTGACATCCAAAGTTGGGACAGGAACTAAAATTTTGGTTCATGTCCCGGTTACTTATGAGAAGGAAGATAAAACAGAATAGAACGGAGGAAGAAAAGGTGGAAAAAATAAAGATTTTAATTGTTGATGATCACTCCATGATTCGTGAAGGTTTAAAACAATTATTGGAACTGGACGGTGATATTCAGGTAATTGGAGAAGCCGGTAACGGAGAAGAATGTCTGAACTTATTGGATTCACTTCATCCGGATGTTGTTCTGTTGGATATTAACATGCCTGTTATGAATGGTCTGAAAATGTTAGAAGTGTTAAGAAATTCCGAAAAGAAAGAACAAAAGATACTAATCCTTACCATACATAATGAAGTGGAATATCTGATGCGTGCAGTAGAGATTGGTGTGGAAGGATATGTATTAAAGGATGCAGAATCCTCTATTTTAAAGAAGGCTATTATGACAATTGCATCCGGCGAGGAATATATTGATTCTTCTATGATTCCGGTAATGAAAGAAAAACTTCTTCAGACAAAGGAAAAGAATGAAGAAGATGTTCTGACACGAAGAGAAATTGAAGTTTTAAAACTGGTAGCGGAAGGTCTATTCAATAAAGAAATTGCTTTTAAGTTATCCATCAGTGAAAAGACGGTAAAGAATCATGTGTCCAATATCTTTAAAAAGATTGGTGTCTTTGACAGAACACAGGCAGCAGTTTATGCAATTAAAAATAACATTGTTGAATTATACTAAAATGTTTCACGTGAAACATTTTGATTAGAATAGCGAACTATGGATTGGAGTTATTATGGGAAGAATTATTGCAATTGCAAATCAAAAAGGAGGAGTCGGTAAAACGACTACCGCAATAAATTTATCTGCCTGCCTGGCTGAAAAGGGAAATAATGTACTAGTAATTGATATTGATCCGCAGGGAAATACAACATCTGGGCTTGGTATTAATAAGAAAAAATTAAAACAGACAGTATATGATATGATGTTGGGAGAGTGTACGTTAGAAGAATGCAAGACAAAAAGCGTTATGGATCATTTATATGTGCTTCCTTCGGATGTGGATCTTGCCGGTGCAGAAATCGAATTGATTGGTGTTGATAACCGTGAATTTATTTTAAAGAAGTTGATTGACCCGGTACGTGATGAATATGATTTCATTATTATTGACTGTCCCCCGTCTTTAAATATGCTGACAGTCAATGCGATGACGACAGCAAACACGGTATTGGTTCCGATTCAGTGTGAATATTATGCATTAGAAGGTTTGTCCCAGTTAATGCATACCATTGATTTAGTACAAAAGAGATTGAATCCGGATTTAGAAATGGAAGGTGTTGTATTTACTATGTACGATGCCAGGACAAATCTTTCTCTGCAGGTAGTCGAAAAGGTAAAGAAAAACCTGAAGCACAACATCTATAAGACTATCATTCCTAGAAATGTCCGCTTGGCAGAAGCACCGAGCCATGGTCTTCCGATTAATCTGTATGATTCAAAGTCTGCAGGTGCAGACGGATACCGTCAGTTAGCGGATGAAGTAATGGAGCGTGGAGTCAGGGATTGGTATTCTGATTTTTAATACAATAGAAAAGAGAGGAAAAGCAGATGGCAAGAAGAGGACTTGGAGCGGGGATTGATAATTTAATTCCGGACATTGGATTAGAACCATCAAAAAATGAAGGAAAAAAGAAAGGGGAAGAAAATGTTTCACGTGAAACATTAATTCCTTTAAACGATATAGAACCAAATCGTGCACAGCCAAGAACCAGATTTGACGAAGATGCACTGCAGGAACTGGCAGATTCTATTAAACAGTACGGTATTATCGAACCTATCGTGGTACAGAAAAAAGGTTCCCGATACGAGATTATTGCCGGTGAACGTCGTTGGCGTGCAGCAAGAATTGCCGGACTTAAGAAGGTTCCGGTTGTAATTAAGGAATATTCGGAGGATGAAATCTTCACAATTGCCCTGATTGAAAACATTCAGAGGCAGGATTTAAATCCAATTGAAGAAGCGGTTGCATACCAGAAGTTGATACAGGAACTGAAATTGAAACAAGATGAAGTGGCTGAGAAGGTTTCGAAGAGCAGAACCGCGATTACAAATTCCATGCGTTTATTGAAGCTGGATCCGAGAGTACAGCAGATGTTAATTGATGAAATGATCAGTGAAGGTCATGGACGTGCATTGATTCCGATTACGGATGGTGACGAACAGTTTACTCTTGCAATGAAGGTGTTTGATGAAAAACTGAGCGTCCGCGAAACGGAAAAACTGATTAAGAAGTTACAGGAAGAGAAAAACCGTCCGGCAGAACCGGAAGAGGAAAAAAAGAAGGATGACAGCTTTATTTACAAGGAGATCGAAGAAAAGTTAAAAAAGGTTCTCGGTACAAAGGTTGAAATTAAGAGAAAAGCCAATAATACCGGTAAGATTGAAATAGAATACTATTCGATTGATGAACTGGAACGTATTATTGAAATGATGGAAAACGTATAAAGGAATAGAAAGAGGAAATATCATGACGATAGGTGAAATACAGTTAACCTCCGGTCAGTTGGTGATGGGGGCAGCAGTACTGGCAATCTTACTGGTTGCGGTGCTGACAACAACAAGCATTCTTTTGGTAAAAATTGTAAATATCTCGAAGAGGTATCATGCTTTCATGCAGGGCTCCGATGGCGTAACTATGGAAAGCGCAATTTTGTCCAGATTTAAAGAAATTGATGCATTGAAAGCAGAGAGCAAGTACACTTCAGAAAAATTGAACATTGCCTGTGAAACATTGATTACGGCATACCAGAAGGTGGGAATCGTAAAATACGACGCGTTCAAGGAGATGGGTGGAAAGTTAAGTTTTTCTCTTTGTCTTTTGGATGATGAGAACAACGGATTTATTTTGACCTCTATGCACACAAGAGAGGGATGTTATACGTATATTAAGGAGATTATTAAGGGAGAATCTTTTGTTGTTTTAGCAGCGGAAGAACGCAGAGCGTTAGAGGAAGCAAAGAACAAGGGAAGTCTTTATGCGGAATAACAAACAGATCATGTAAGTATGGGAGTGTGATTGAGGGTGCGTAGAATACAGACAGAACAGATTACCGGAAAGGAAGTTCTGGCAAAAGATATCTATAGTTCTAACGGAGTTGTTTTGATTTCTGAGGGGACTGTATTAAAAAGAAATTATATAGATAAGCTTTTGGAACTGAAAATTACGGACGTGTTTGTAGAAGATGAAATTTCCAGGGATATTTCTGCAACGGATATTACAGAGGAAGCCATCAGTGTTCAATGTACAGACCGGTTAAGGGAGACTATTGAGAGATTTTCTTATACAACAGAAGAGGAAATGGAAGAATTATCTGCAGTGACAACAGAACTCATGGAAGGAGTTTTAATGCAGGAGGAGGTCATTTATACCATTTCCAACGTAAGAAATCACTCGCAGAGTCTGTATGAACATATGTTGAGTGTAGCATCGTTAGCAATTTTGGTAGCGGTGAGAGCCGGTTACAGCAGGGAGCAGGCAAAAGATATTGCAATCGGAGCACTATTACATGATATCGGGTTCGGGGATGTGAAAATTCCATACAAAGATGTCATTTTAGACGAAGCGAAAGAAGACGATGCCAAGGAAATCAAACGCCATGTGGTCTATGGATATATTGAAGTAGAGCAACAAAACTGGTTGAGTCAGGTGGCCAAGGAAATTATCTTATATCACCATGAGAGAATGGACCGGAGCGGCTATCCATTTCACTTGCCGGGAGAAAAATTAAAACCGGAAGTACGCCTGGTCATGATTTGTGATGCTTTCGATAATATGGTTTACGGCAATCTGGAAAGGCGGAAAAAGGTATATGAAGCGCTGGATGAAATCGTGAAAAATGGCGGTATCAAGTTTGATACAGAAATGGTCAAGATTTTTGTGCGTTCCGTAGCTGCTTATCCGACAGGTATTATTGTTGTTTTAAACAACGGGGAACAGGGAATTGTAATCAGGCAAAATGCAGAAGCACCGACACGTCCACTGTTGCGTATGTTAGAAAAAGACAACAATGACGGATGGAAATCCAAAGAAGAACTGGACTTATCGGAAGAACTGACATTGTTTATCGTAGATACGATAGAATAGGGGGAAATATGAAAAAGAGAAGTGTTGTAGGGATTATTATTTCTGTTATTATGAGTATACTTTTAGTACCGTTTCTTTGGGCATTCGAAATCAGTGGTACGGCATTGATGACAGTCTCTTCTGTAGTAAAAGAAGAAAGAAAAGAAGAAATATTTTCTACGTTTGTAGAAAACAAAGGAATCGATTGGGTTTACGGTATGATAAAACCAATGATGGACGAGATGATTGCGGAATATACTGCACAGTATGAGGGATTTGATGCGGAAGGTCTTTTAACGGCAGAGGATGTAGAAAGAATTGCAACCGAATTTTATGAAAAGGCAGTCAACGGAGAAGTGTATGAAGTGGATTTAACTTTCATTGCTGATCGTATCAAGCCACAACTTGACGGTATCGTAGACAAAGAAATTGACAAGCAGATTGATGCACAGGCAGATGAACAGATTGCAAGTTATGTGGATGAAAATCTGGAGTCGATTTACGATTCGCTGAGCGAGGATGTCAAGGCGGATATCAAAGCAGAAGTAAAGCAGGTTGTTTTGGAAGAGGTGGAAAAGGAATTTGATGCACAGGTAGATACGGTACTGGAGGAAGAGGTAGATAAGTACATCAAGGAAAATTATCCGGATGCTCCTGACAAAATAGTGAAAGAAGAAAAAGAAAAATACCTGGCAGAAAACAAAGACCGCCTGATTGCGGAAGCAAAAGCGGAAACCATGGCAGAAGCGGAAAAGGAATTTGATGCAGAGGCAGATACGTACATCCGTGAAAACATCCGTGAGATTTATGCAAAAATTGACGAAGAAACAAAGGCAGAGTTAATTGCAAAGGCAAAGGAAGAAGCGCTGCCAAAGTTTAAGGAAGAATATAAAGCACAGCACAAACAGCAGTATGTAGAGGAAGCGGCCGCAGTCATTGACGAAGCAGTGATTACAGCACAGACCGAAGTGAATGAGACGATTGCGGCAGTTTATACCTCAGAAGCGTATGTGCAGTTGGAGCAGACACAGAAGGAATATAACATTAACATTTATGATTTTGCAGGAATCAGCAAAGTGATTCAGAGCGCTGGACTGATTTGTTTTGGCATAGCGGCAGTAATCGCAGTGATTTTACTGGCCTGTCATGTATTCCGTCCATCCGGTTTCTTCGTAGCAGGATTCTTTACACTGGTACTTGGTATCGGGGTTAAGGTTGTGGCAGGAAGAGCCGTGTCAATTGCAGCGGAACTGATTGACAGAACAGTCGAAATGCCGCACGAGAGTATTGCAGCACTGGTTCAGACCACACTTGGCTGGGTGGAAGAAGGACTTGGCAGTTCGGGAATGATTAGTATTTATGCCGGTGCCGTACTGGTGCTGCTTGGTGTTCTTATGCTGGTTCTTAGGAGAAATAAAACAGCTTAGAAAGGTGAAATTTTGCATAGTTTTTTAAGATCGATCGGCTTTGGAACTATCAAAAGCCGACAGGAAGAAGAAAAATTAATAAAACTGGTTTTGGATAATGCATCGGAGCGACAGATTGTCCGGTTAGGGGAAGAGCGTTCCATCGAAGAACTCTATATGGAGGTTGCAGACGAAACCGGAATCATTGTACGGGGAGAGACGGACAAATCGGGTGAATTTCATCCGTCCCACTATTTCCCGGTACACAGGGGCCAAATCTTAAGTACGGAGGAGGCAGTTTTTATCAATAAACGCGTGGATACCGATGCCTTTACCGGAATGTGCGACGATTACCGTATCGGAGTTTCTTTGATATTTTATGTACAAAATTCCGTGGATATTTGGAAACATCCGATTTTGCGAAAGGACCGGAGCAGATATCCGATTTATTTGTCAGCGATGTCGGGTGAGGGAAAAATTCTGCTTCCGGTTATGAAAAGCAAGCAGCAGAAGGAAAAGGTAAAGAACGATTTGAAAATTCGTTCCGCGCTGATTTCTGAGGCAAAACAGGGAAATCAGGAAGCCATGCAGAGCCTGACGATGGACGATATCGATCAGTATGCGCAGGTCAGCCGAAGAATCCGGAGAGAGGATGTTTATTCGATTGTGGAAACCAGTTTTATTCCGTTTGGTTCGGAATCGGATAATTATACGGTTCTCGGATACATTACCTGCGTTGAGAAATTTGAAAACCGGTACACAAAGGAAGAATTTTATGTTCTGTCTCTTTCCTGTAATGAGATAGAATTTGAGGTTTGCGTCAATGCAGCGGATCTGTTCGGAGAACCGGAGGTTGGACGGAGATTTCGCGGAAATGTATGGATGCAGGGAAAAATCGAAGTATAGAAAGGAAATGAAATTATGGAAAAGCACGTAAGTTATAAGACAGAGGGCGTATGCTCGAGGGGGATTGAGTTTGATGTGATTGACGGTGTTGTTCACAACGTAGTATTTATCGGAGGCTGTAAGGGAAATACCCAGGGCGTGGCAAGACTCGCTGAGGGTATGACAACCGAAGAATTGATTAAGAGATTAAAAGGAATTGAATGCCGTGGCAATAATTCCTGCCCGAACCAGCTGGCACTTGCAATCGAACAGAATCTGTAAAAAGAAGAATCCTCAGACAAAACGTCTGAGGATTCTTTATGCTCCCAGCAGGAATCGAACCTGCAACTGACCCTTAGGAGGGGCCCGTTATATCCATTTAACTATGGAAGCAAAAGGACTACTTCCCTATTATAGGGGAAAGAAATTTTAAAGTCAAGGTGAAAGATAACTTGCGGGAATGTAAGGTGTGGTGTATAGTAGAGGAAGAGGTATTGAAATAAGCAAAAACGACTTTATGGAGGAAACAAATGAAAAATAAAAAGAAAACCGGAAAAAAGATTCTGACAGGCCTTTTATTTTTAGCGTCTTTGTTTTTAGGAGCCAGCGTACTTGTTTTTTCTAATGGCAGAACCGAATATCTGTTATCGATCGCACTGGCAGGTGTAGTTATGCTGGTAGCGGGCTACTTTTTCCTTTCTTCCATTTTTGAAGAAAAAGCAGAGGAATGGGGAGAACTGTTTGCAAACATGGAGCAGGAAACACAGGGGGAAGAAGGCTATGAACAGCTGCGGGGTACGATGGAAAGTGTAGACCGCACACAAAAAGCAGTATTTTCTGTGATGAAGCGCAGGGAAGAGAGTACGGAAGAACAGATTATCCGGTTGGAACATGCCATTGACCGTCTGGCAGAGCAGCAGGAAGAACAGCATAAAGAAATGATCCGCTATAACAAGGAGAATGCCAGGCAAATGGCAATCAGCGAAAGAGAAACGTTAGAGCACATGCTGCAGGAAGTCTTAAAAAAGATGGAAGAATTGCAGGAGGCAAGAGTGATGTCTGCTCCTGTGACAGAAGAAGAACTTCCGGAGGAAACACCTGTATTTGAAGAAACACCGGATTTCTTAAGTGAATTCGGATTAGAACCGGAATTGGACGGTTTCTTAGAAGAAGAGACGGACATGGTAGGGTTCATGGAAGAACCGGAAGAAATAGAACCGGTGACAGAAACCGCGGTACCGGATGTTTCCGCCGAAGCTTTAGGAACTTCTGCAGGAGTGGATTTATCCGATCCGAATGCAGCACTGTCACCGGAAGATATTGCAAAATTGTTTGCGGCAGCAGGAAATTAACCCTGTCTGCGTTTGCGATAGTATTCTTTTTTTCGTTTCCGATACGGAATTTCAATCAGTACAAGATAGCCACCCAGTACCAAGACACAGGCAGCGACAATGCTACCGATGATAAGCGGACGGAAATCATTGTCACCCGTTGTGTCACCGGAGGCAGGCGTGGATGGAGTGACTTCCGGGTCCGGAGTTATATTCTCTGAAGATGCCGGATCGGGAGTTGGTGTCGGAGTCGGCGAAAGAGCCACAACGACATCCGAGTCACTGTAATAAATGATATCAGCCGCACCAACATAGTGGTCGGCATAATAATAGGCAACAGATCCAATCACATTTTCACCGGAGGATAGCTTATCGTTCGGTGTTAATGTGATTTTTTTTGTCAGATTCCGATAAGCTGCCGTAACCGGAAGAACCAACGAGGTTCCGTTCACGGAAAGCAGGGAAGTGACATTGGAAACCAGTGCTTCCGCGTCATCAAATAAAACCGGAAATGCATTCGTGGAATCCATGCGGGAATCATCCATCGGAGTGATGGCGAAATTTTCAAAGCCGTAGTTCAGTAAGGCGATGGTATCGTCATACACAACGGAAGAATCCGGTGCTTTCATGATAACGGAAATAAGCGTCATACCGTCCCGTTCCGCACAGGTTACCAGACAGTTCCCTGCAATGGAGGTGTGTCCCGTCTTTCCGGCAAAGACACCTTCACATTTGATTTTCCGCCGGAGAATCTGATGTGTATTTGCAATCGGACGCGCCACATTTAAATTGGTTGGCGGAATCTCATGGTAATAGGCGCCGGAGATTCGTGCAAACGTCGGATATTCAATCAGCTTCTTTGTAATCAATGCCAAATCATAAGGGCAGGAATAATGTTCCGGGTTGTCAAGGCCGTGAGGATTGACAAAATTGGTATTTACACATCCCAAATCCTTTGCCCGTTCGTTCATCATGAAAACGAAGTTATTGATGGTACCTCCGATATGCTCGGCAACCGCGTAGGAAACTTCATTGGCAGAAGCAAGTAAAATGGCATACAAAGCTTCTTCCATGTTGACCTGTTCGCCTTCGACCAGGCCGATACGGCTGGAGTCCCATCCGATTTTGTGGACCGAATCATACGAGCAGGTAACGATATCGGTGAGCGGACTTTGTTCGATGGCCAGAAGTGCGGTCATCAGTTTGGTTGTACTGGCCGGATAGTATTGCTCAAATCCGTTTTTGTTGTAAATAATAGTTCCGGTGGAGGCTTCGATCAGGATGGCGGCTTCGGAAGTGATTTCGGGAGCCGTCGGCCAAAGTTCTTCTGCCCTTGCCGGGTAAACCGGAAAGCAGGACAGGAAAAGCAGAATACAAAGCCAGCCACTTAAGAACCGGGTTAATCTGTGTTTCATGTTAAACCTCGAAAATAAAATTACAGGCTGTTTAACGCCTCTTCTAAGTCAGCCTTGGATACCAGGCCGACAATTTTGTTGACTACTTCACCGTTTTTGATAAAGAGGAGTGTCGGAATGGACATAATGCCATACTTTTGCGCCGTATCCGGAGCGTTATCTACGTTTAATTTTCCAATCTTAACCTTGCCCTCGTATTCCGGAGCCAAAGCTTCGATGATGGGTGCTAACATTTTGCAAGGTCCGCACCAGTCAGCATAAAAATCAACGAGTACCGGAAGTTCGCCAGACAGTGCCTCTGTGTTAAAGTTTTCGTCAGTAAAATGAAATGCCATAATAATTGTCTCCTTATCTGCAATGCATGTTTTTTTGGTTTCTCTTTTTAGTATGTGCCGTTTGCGGCGGGTTAATCAACTGTTTTACTTCCTGAAGGGAATGATAAAAACAGAGCATTTTCCGGTTCAGGACCGGATGGTCACAAACACAGTCAGCAATCCGCCGTTTCAGTGGATAACCCATGATACTATCCTCCGGGCTGTGGATTACTATCAGTATATTCACCGAAAGAAATTAACGGTATGCCACTAAGCGGAAAATTGGGTTGCCGAGAGAAGAAAATTTTTCTTCGTATTCGGTCATGATGTTGCCGTCCGCAAATTCGCTGTGATGTAAATCAAACGTGACATCCTTTAACTGCCATCCGGCTTCCGGTACCTGCTCTAAGGAAAAGTCAAACAGAATCCGGTTGTCCGTTTTGAACATCACTTCACCATCTGCTGCAAGAATTTCGTGATATCTTGCAAAAAATTCCTTGGAGGTCAGACGTCTTTTGGCATGCCTGTCCTTTGGCCATGGGTCGGAAAAATTGAGATAAATCCTGTCAATTTCACCTTTGCCGAAAATTTCAGCTACATTTTTTGCATCTTCACACAGATAAAACAAATTGTGCAGTTCTTCCGCTTCTTCTCTTTTTTCCAGGGCGCGGATTAAAACACTGTCATAGCGTTCGATGCCGATGTAGTTGACATCCGGATGCTGTCTGGCAAGTTCGGTTAAGAAACGTCCCTTTCCCATTCCAATCTCAATATGAATCGGATGATCGTTTTGGAAGAGTTCCTTCCAATGTCCTTTGTGTGCCGGGGCATCGTGAATTACGAGCGGATGCTGTGCGATGGCTTCTGCGGCACCTTTTACTTTTCTGAGTCGCATAAATACCTCTTACCTCCTTGTCTTATGCAAAAATATCTTACTATTTTTTTGGGAGATAGTCAACCTGAAGCTTGCGGTCTTGCGCTCCGCCATGCAGCACCTCGTGGTCCTGCGCTCCGCCATGCAGCACCTCGTGGTCCTGCGCTCCGCCATGCAGCACCTCGTAACCTTCGGTTACTCGGTCGCAGGGCTGCGCCCTGCTGATAAAAGTCATACAAGACGGATTTAGAAGTAAGCTTCTATCCGTCTCATATGACTTTTACTGCATGGCTTCGCTTTTATGCGCAAAAGAAAAAGCCCAGCCCCGGCAACACTGCCAAAACTAGACTTCACAGTGCGCGATCAGGGGCTCGAACCCTGGACACCCTGATTAAGAGTCAGGTGCTCTACCAACTGAGCTAATCGCGCAGATTTTTTAATGCAAAACTGATTATAATACAACAATTTTAAAAATGCAAGAGTTTTTTAAAAAAAAGAAAAACTTTGTCAAAATGTGGAGTTGTGCAAATTTACCTATTGACGGAAAAAAAAAACACTGTTATTATGTAAATATGCTGAGCAACCGGTTGCACAAAGAGTTGCGCAGGCGGAAAATATAGTTACATAGACAAATAGATGGGACACAGGACGGAATGAACGTGGAAACGGAAGAAAAAAAATTGACAATTGCAGATGTGGCGGAGCAGCTGGGAATATCAAAGACAACGGTGTCTCGTGCTATCTCCGGGAAAGGGCGCGTAAGTGAAGAGACAAGGATGCGCGTCCGGGAATATATTGACCGGATGGATTATAAGCCGAATTTGATTGCAAAAGGACTGGCACAGTCAAAGACATTTAATATAGCGGTTCTCTTGCCGACGGATTGTGATTTGGCGGAGCTTCCGTTTTTCCAGAACTGTATGTGCGGAATTTGTGAGACGGCAGCAAAAAGGGACTATGATGTGCTGACGGTGTATTCAGAAGCAGGGGATGTCCGGGGATTGGAGCGGATTGTTTCCAATCATAAAGTGGACGGAGTCATTTTAAGCCGTACCTTATTAAAAGATCCTGCGGCAGAATACCTGAAAAAGAGAAAGGTTCCGGTCGTTGCTGTCGGAAGTTCGCCGGATGAAATGCTCGTCCAGGTAGATCACGACCATAAGAGTGCGTGCCGCGAACTGACAGTACATCAGATTCACCGGGGAATCCGGAAGCTTGCGTTAATCGGAGGAAATCCGGCACATGTTGTCACAAGAAACCGATATGAAGGATTTGCGGACGCCTTCCGTGTAGTAGGGCTGCCGGTGGATATGAATCTGGTTTATCTTGGAGCGGAAACCGTACCGGAGGTAGAACAGAAGGTGGAACAGGTGCTGGCTGCCGGAGCAGAATGTATCGTCTGCATGGATGATATGATTTGTAACCATGTGTTGCAAAAACTGCAGGATACAGCGGCGGAGAGGGCAAAGGAAATAAAGGTGGTGTCCTTTTACGCAGGTGTATCAGGAAACGCTCCGGCAAAGCATGTCGAGACGGTCGAATTTGATGCAAAAAAACTGGGTGCGGTGACCTGTAATACCTTGCTGGATGTCATCGACGGCAGGCAAATTGCCCAAAAACAGCTTTTACCTTATAAATTAAGGGTTTTTGACGAAAAGTGAAAATATCGCCAAAAGAAAGCACGAAACATAGCGAAAAAAATGGGCAATTATACCATAAGAAAACCACTAAAATTTTCGAAATTTTCGAAAATACCAAAACATAAGTTCGAAAATTTGTGCAAAGTGCACAAAAAAATAAAATACAAATGTACAAATTAAACATTGACACTCTTGACTGCTTTTAGTAGACTTGTTATGTGATTTCTCTTGTTTGCGCATGTTGCGCGAAAAATGGTGGAATACATAAAAAAGCAGATGGTTTGTTGGTAAATTTGTACAAAAGGTTTGGGAGGAAACAAAATGAAGAAATTCAGAACCCTTTGTACAGCAGTTCTTTTTGCGGGAGTATTCCTTTGCATGGCAGGCTGCGGCAGCAAACAGACACCGGTTGAGGTAACACCGATTGCATCGGATACTCTTTTCGTGGAAAAGGTAGAAAATCTTCCGGAGGACTTCATTTTCGGTATGGATGCATCCTGTGTTCCTGCACTGGAGGCTTCCGGCGTAAAGTATTACGATTATGACGGAAATGAAGCTGACGTTTTTGAAACTCTGGCAAAGAGCGGATATAACTACATCCGTGTCAGAGTGTGGAATGACCCGTATGATGAAAACGGAAACGGCTATGGCGGCGGTAACTGTGATATTAACACCGCAGTGGAAATCGGAAAGCGTGCCACGAACTACGGCATGAAGCTTCTGGTGGATTTCCATTATTCCGACTTCTGGGCAGATCCGGGCAAGCAGATGGTGCCAAAGGCGTGGAAGGGCATGGATGTCGATACAAAGGCGCAGGCTCTTTACGAGTATACGAAGGACTGCTTAAAGCAGTTGAAAAAAGCAAAAGTTGATGTCGGCATGGTACAGATTGGTAACGAAACCAATGGTGCAATGTGCGGTGAAAAGCAATGGGTCAATATCAGCAAGCTGATGAACGCGGGCAGCAAGGCAATCCGCGAGGTATTTCCGAAAGCGCTCATTGCGGTACATTTTGCAAATCCGGAAAAGGTTACAAACTATACGAGTTATGCAAATAACTTAAATTATTATAATGTAGATTACGATGTATTTGCATCTTCCTATTATCCATACTGGCACGGCACTCTGGAAAATCTGTCCGCAGTGTTATCCGGTGTGGCAGAGAAATATAATAAGAAGGTTATGGTAGCAGAAACCTCTTATGCTTACACTCCGGAGGATACGGATTTTAACGGAAACACGATTTCGGACGGCGGTTCTATCGTAAAGGATTATCCGATGACCGTACAGGGTCAGGCAAACCACCTGAGAAATGTGGTTGATACGATGGTAAATAAAACAACAAACGGTATTGGTGTTTTCTATTGGGAAGGTACCTGGATTACCGTTGGCGGTGCGTCCTATGAAGAAAACGCAGTACTTTGGGAAAAATACGGTTCCGGCTGGGCGGCTTCCTATGCGGCAGGCTATGACCCGAACGATGCCGGAAAGTACTATGGCGGCTGCGCCTGTGATAATCAGGCGGTGTTTGATGCGGAAGGCAAACCGCTCGAATCTTTAAAAGTATTTACCTTATTAAAAGAAGGAAATCAGGCACCGGTAAAACCGGATGCCATTGAAGATACAACTTTGATGATAGACTTAAACGGTACGATTGTTCTTCCGGAAACAGTAAATGCGGTTATGACGGACAATTCCAAGGCACCGGTGAAAGTCGAGTGGCAGAATGTCGATTATGACAAAATGTATAACGGCGGTGTAGCCCAGTATGATATCGTTGGTATAGCAGACGGCATGGAGGCACATTGTTATGTTTCCATGATTCAATATAACTTCCTTGAAAATTACAGTTTTGAAGATGGCGAAACCGGTTGGACAGCAACGGCATTAAAAACAATGGATGAGCTTTGTGTGGAAAATAAAGCGACGGATTCTTTGACCGGAACGTATCATTACCATTTCTGGAGTGCGGCCTCTGATTCGGTTGAGTTTACATTGGAGCAGGAACCGGAACATCTTCCGGCAGGTACCTATAAATATTCCATTTCCATCATGGGCGGAGACGGCGGAGATATGGAAATCTATGCTTATGTAAAAGTAAACGGTGAAGTAGTAAAGAAGCAGCCGATGACCATGACGGGTTATGGAAACTGGGATACTGCATGGATTCCGGAGTTTACGTACAATGGAACGGATACCATTGCGGTTGGGATTTATGTAAAGTGTAGCGGCAGCGGAAACGGTGCCTGGGGTAAGATTGATGACGCCCTGTTAAATTCCGTTTCACAGTAGACGTAAGCTTTAATTAAAAGAGCTTCATTATTTTAGATTTGACGAAGGCGGAGTTTATGAGACGAATTTTAAAAACAGGACTGACATTGATAATGATGGTTTCCGTGATACTATGCGGATGTGGCGCCGGAGAAAAAGAGTTCGCTGCACAGCCGGACATGACAGATGACAATTACAGAACGTTTTATCAGATATTTGTCGGTTCGTTTTCGGATTCTAACGGTGACGGAATAGGAGATTTGCGGGGTGTTATCAATCGATTTGATTATATCAACGATGGCAATATGAATTCCACTACAAGCTTGGGCGCGCAGGGAATCTGGCTGTCTCCTATTTTTACATCACCTTCCTATCATAAATATGATGCCAAAGATTATTACCAGATTGACTGGCGTTTTGGTACGGAGGAGGATTTGAAGGCGCTGATTCAGTTGTGTGACGAACGCAACGTGAAGCTGATTTTGGATATGGCAATCAATCACACCTCCAACGCGCACAAATGGTTTGAGGAGTTCAAAAATGCCCGTATAAACGGTGATACGGAGAATCCGTATTATGATTTTTATTCCTGCGTGACGACAGCGGAAAAAGTGGGAGGCGTGACCTATCAGAAAATCGCTGGTGTGGATTGCTGGTATGAATGTAATTTCTCTACAGAAATGCCGGAGTTGAATTTCGATAATCCTGAGGTACGTCAGGCGATGCTCGATGTTGCTAAATATTATTTGGACATGGGCATAGACGGCTTCCGCTTCGATGCCGTAAAATACATTTATTACGGAGATACCCCGCGTAGTGTGGAATTCTGGGAATGGTACATGGATGAGCTGTTGGCCTATAAACCGGATATCTACTGTGTGGGAGAATGCTGGTCGGGCGAGACAGAAATCCTAGAGTATTATACCGCAATGAACTGCTTCAATTTTGCGGCAAGTCAGGCAGAAGGCATGATTGCAAGTGCTGCAAAAGGGCAGAACATCTATAAATACACTACATATATAGAGTCGTTCCAAAAGAAAGTGCTGGAGAAAAATCCGGACGGTATGGTAATGTCCTTTTTATCCAATCATGATATGGACCGTATTGCAGGTTCCTTTGCTACGGAAAGCATGATGCGGATGGCAGCCAATTTATATTTGCTTGCTCCCGGTTCTCCGGTGATTTATTACGGTGAGGAAATTGGTATGCGAGGTTCCCGCGGTGCGGAGAATACGGATGCCAACAGACGTCTGGCAATGCTTTGGGGTGACGACGATTTGATTAAAAATCCGGTTGGCTCGACGTATGCTGACAGCAAGCAGATTACAGCTACGGTTGCAGACCAGAGAGAGGATGAAAACAGCCTGTTAAGTTATTATTGCCGGTTGCTTTCTGTCCGTCACAGAAACCCTGCCATTGCGAGGGGAACGTATCATGCGGTTGACTGCGGCGAGAAAACTCTGGGCGGATTTACGATAGAGTACGAAGGCGAAACCATCGGATTGTTCCATAACACATCGACAGAAGAAATATCCGTTGATTTGTCCGGGGGTACCGGCCTTTCCGGTTACAACTTTACGGAAGTGCTTGAGAGCATCGGTGCAGGAACTGCAAAATTAGATGGGACAGTGCTGACGGTAGGTGCTCAGACAAGTGTCATTCTCTCGCAAGAATAATTTTGGAAGATAAGAACGGTTGACGAAAACATCCAAAACAGATACAATATTATCACAATAATAAAAGTGCTAAGGCACTTATATTATATATATCAAATTTTCTAGGAGGAAAAATTTTATGAAAAAGAACAAAATTTTGGCTTTAGTTCTTGCCGCTGTTATGGTACTCAGCATGGCAGCTTGTGGCGGCAAGGCTAATGAAAATCCGGCAGAGGGCCTGGAGGGTACTTACGACATCACAATGTGGGTTTCCGAAAAAGAGGGCGTTGCAGATTTAACACAGAAGCAGATCGATGCTTTCGAAGCTGCTTATCCTGGTATTGTTATTAACGCTTCTATCGAAGGCGTAACCGAAGCAGACGCAGGTTCCAAGGTTATTGCTGACGTTGCTTCCGCTCCTGACATTTACTGCTTTGCACAGGACCAGTTAGCACGTTTGGTTCAGGCAGCAGCACTTGCAGCACCTGGTAAGAGCGCAGCTAAGACTATCAGCGAAGCTAACGACGCAGGTTCCGTTGCAGCAGGTACTGTAGCAGGTACTTTATATGCTTATCCTATGACAAGTGATAACGGTTACTATATGTACTACAACAAGAGCATCATCTCTGCAGAGGATGCTGAAAGCTTAGAAAAGCTGATTGCAGCTTGTGAAGCTAACGGTCTTAAGTTCAGATTTGCATTAGAAAATGCATGGTACACCGCTTCCTTCTTCTTCGCAACCGGATGCCACAGCAACTGGTCCATGGATGAGAACGGTGAATACATTGCAGTTGATGATACCTTCAACTCTGCTGCAGGTATGGCAGCTATGAAGGGTATGCAGAAGCTTGCTCAGTCTACATGCTATGATTCCAATGCAGATATCTTTACAGATGCAGGCGTTATTGTAACCGGTATCTGGAACGCAGAAGCAGCAGAAGCACACTTTGGTGAAAACTTCGCAGCAACTGATCTTCCTTCCTTTACTGTAGATGGCAAGACCTATCACTTAGGTTCTTACACAGGTAACAAGTTAATGGGTGTTAAGCCTCAGCAGGATGCTAAGAGAGGCGCAGTTCTTTCCTTACTTGCTCAGTGGTTAACCAACGAGCAGTGCCAGGCTGAGCGTTACGAGCAGTTCCAGTGGGGTCCTTCCAACAAGGCAGCTCAGGCATCTGATGCAGTTCAGGCTAACCCATCCTTAGCAGCTTTAGCTAAGCAGGGTGAGTACGGTCAGCCTCAGGGTCAGATTCACGGTTCCTGGTGGGATATCGGTAAGTTATTAGGCGCTGATGCAAAGAACGCTAAGAGCGATGCAGATCTTCAGACAGCT
Source organism: Lachnospiraceae bacterium (assembly GCA_015057585.1). GTDB lineage: Bacteria > Bacillota > Clostridia > Lachnospirales > Lachnospiraceae > SIG299. The sequence continues at coordinate 35,405 of SVEF01000006.1, forward strand.
TTAGATGGCTACAAGGCAGCTATTGATGAATTATTTAAGTTAACTCCGGAACAGAGAAGAGCATGGACAGTTATCGGTAGTGTTGGTAACACCAACTGGGATACAGACTTCTCTATGACCGAAGGTCCGGATGGCACATGGACATCCGTTGCTATCGACATGAAGGCAGGAAACGAATTCAAGGTTCGTCAGGGTCTCTCCTGGGATAACAACTTTGGTGTTGAATTCAACGGTGCAAACATCGTTGTAGAAGCTGACGGTAAGTATCAGGTAGTACTCGTATTAACAGGCGACAACACTGCTACCATTACTTTAGTACCGGCAAACTAATTTGAGTTAAAAATAATATTTTACTGCATAGGAAGGGAGCCTTCGGGCTCCCTCTGTCGCAGAAGGTAAGGCATTGTTGCCTGCAGGGAAAGGCAACAGTTGTCTTTTGTAGCAGTAAACAATGCTTTTTATTTTAGATAGGAGTATGTATAAACTCAGTTTATATTGTTGCTTATGAAGAAATTAAACGATTTAGAGTATTTAAAACTGAATAAGTCTCAGAGAATGACATACAACTTAGGACTTTTCTTCTGCGCGATTCCGGGCTGGTTTGTTCATCTGTTCCGAGTGATTGAGAAGGGTATCAAGAATTGCGGAATTGCAATCGCGGATGAATTTTCCGAAATCGGCAGAACGTTTAAACAGGGTAACAAGGCGGTAAAGCTGTCGTTCTTCCTGTTTGGTGTAGGTAATCTCTTCTATGGACAGACCATGCGTGGTCTGCTGTTTTTGTTATTTGAATTAATATTTATAGCCTATATGGTCATTCCAAGCGGTGGCTTTCACTGGCTGGCCAAAGGTAACTGGTTTCAGGTGGGTGCAACCGTAGGTACCGAGCAAGGCAGATTCGAGTATAATGAGTTTTATGATACGGATGTCTGGGTTACCGGTGATGACTCTGTAAAGGTTATGCTTTACGGTTTGTTGACGATTCTTTTTATTATTGCATTTGTATATACCTGGCGTTTGCAGGTGAAGCAGTGCACGATTTGTATGGACATTACCTCTAAGGGTAAGAAAGTAAAGAGCGGAAAAGACGATTTACGTTCCTTATTGGATGATCAGTTCCATAAGACAATGCTGGCGTTGCCGTTGACGGGTATTTTGTTCTTTACGGTATTGCCTATTATTTACATGGTGCTGGTTGCATTTACCAGCTATGATGCGGCTCATGACGGCTACTCGAACCTGTTTAGCTGGGTAGGTCTTGAGCACTTTAATGAATTATTTAATTTTGGTAAGGGTGGTTTGGGTCTTGCTTTTGGTGAAATTTTAAGCTGGACATTGATGTGGTCTTTGTTTGCCACATTTTCCAACTATTTCCTTGGTATGTTTGTTGCAATTATGATTAATAAGAAGGGCATTCAGCTTAAGAAGTTCTGGAGAACCGTATTGGTTATGACCATTGCCATTCCTCAGTTCGTTTCCTTGCTGTATGTGTCCAAGTTATTTGATTCCGCAGGTATCATCGGTAAATTAATCAGTCAGATTCCTGCTGTAGCAGAGTATCTGAATGTAAACCATTATATCTCTCTTTGGGATTCCCCGGTTGTGGCGAGAGTATTGGTTGTTGTTATTAATATATGGATTGGTATTCCATATATCATGCTGATGGCTACCGGTATTTTGATGAATATTCCTCAGGATCTTTACGAATCTTCCCGTATTGACGGTGCGAATACCTTCCAGCAGTATACGAAGATTACACTTCCTTATATGCTGTTTGTAACCGGTCCGTACCTGCTTACAAGCTTCGTGGGTAACCTGAATAACTTTAACGTAATTTATCTGCTTTCCGGCGGTAACCCTCTGAATACGGAGATTGGTGTTGCCGGTGGCGCGTCCGTTGGACATACGGATTTGCTGATTACCTGGTTGTTTAAGATGACGCTGGGTAGTGCGGAATCCAAGTATTATATGGCATCACTGATCGGTATTTTGATTTTCGTAGTAGTAGCTGTACTGTCGTTAATCGTATATAACGTGATCCCGTCTACTAAAAATGAGGAGGATTACAAGTGATGAAGAAAAATAATGATAATCAGATCCGAAAGACGAGTATGGGTGCCCGTGCAAGTCAGCGCCTGGGTAATACGGTAGTCTATGTGATTTTAGCCATAGTCACGGTAGTGTGGTTGTTCCCGTTCTTTGGTATTTTGCTGGAGTCCTTCCGTGTAGAGACCAGAATGCAGGTAAGCTATTTGTGGCCTCAGCAGTATGGCTTTGACAACTACATCCGACTGTTTACAGAGACGGATTTCCTGATTTGGTTCCGTAATACAGGCATTATGGGTGTGGCAACCGCGTTTTTCCAGACATTTTTTATTCTTTCCATGAGTTATACCTTGTCCCGTCTGCGTTTCAAGGGAAGAAAAACACTGATGAACCTGATGTTGATTTTGGGAATGTTCCCTGGTTTCTTAACCATGATTCTCATTTACAAGGTTTTCGCAGATGCAGGACTGACCCTGAATATGGCACCGGTAGGACTCGTAATTGTGTACTGTGCAAGTTCCGGTATGGGTTATTATGTGTCGAAGGGCTTCTTTGATACGATACCTACTACCCTGGATGAAGCTGCCCGTGTGGACGGCGCTACCAGATGGGATGTGTTCCGTAAGGTAATTATGCCGTTGTCCAAGCCTATTATTATCTATACCATTTTGATGGGCTTTATGGCGCCTTGGGGCGACTTCATGCTGGCAAGCTACATCATTCATGAAAACAGTCAGGGTATGAACGTTGCCGTCGGTATGTACGAGTGGCTTTCCAAAACGAATTTGAATACGCATTACACCATGTTCTGTGCCGCAGGTGTTGTGGTTGCAATTCCTGTTACAACAGTATTCCTCTGCTTGCAGAAATACTATGTTGAGGGCGTAACCGGTGGTGCAGTGAAAGGATAAGAGGAAGAATTTATGGCAAGTGTAAAATTAACCAATGTAAAAAAGATTTACGGCAAGGACACAGTTGCGGTTCAGGATTTCAACCTCGACATTGCCGATAAAGAGTTTATTGTATTCGTAGGACCTTCCGGTTGTGGTAAATCCACCACACTGCGTATGATTGCAGGTCTTGAAGAAATTAGTGAGGGTACGATTGAAATCGATGGAGTTGTAGTGAATGATTTACAGCCTCGTGACCGTGATATCGCAATGGTATTCCAGAACTATGCGTTGTATCCTCATTTGACCGTATTTGAGAACATGGCGTTCTCTTTACGTCTGAAGAAGGCACCTCAGGATGAGGTGTATGAGAAGGTAACTGCTGCGGCAGAAATTTTGGGTATTACCGAATACCTTACCCGTAAGCCTAGAGCATTGTCCGGCGGTCAGCGTCAGCGTGTAGCTATCGGCCGAGCAATGGTACGTGATTCCAAGGTATTCCTGATGGATGAACCTTTGTCCAACCTGGATGCAAAGCTTCGTAATCAGATGCGTGCTGAGATTATTCTGCTTCGCCAGAAGATTGATACCACATTCATCTACGTTACACATGACCAGACCGAGGCTATGACTTTGGGTGATCGTATTGTTATTATGAAGGATGGTTTCATCCAGCAGGTAGGTACTCCTACAGAAGTATTTGATATGCCAGTCAATCTGTTTGTTGCAGAATTTATCGGAGCACCTAAGATGAACACCTTCAAGACCGATCTTGTATGTGAAGGCGGTAAGTATTATATTACTCCATACGGCGCTAAGATTGAAGTTACCGGTAAGAAGGCAGAGATGCTGGCTAAGAATAGTGTAACTTCCGGAACTATTGTTTTGGGCGTACGTCCGGAGCATGTAACCCTTTCGGATTCTTCTAATCCTGCAGCAATTGCCTGCAAGATTACGGTTAACGAAATGATGGGTAGTGAGCTGCATCTGCATGTAGTGACAGAAAACGGTGATAAGTTAATTGTACGTATTCCTACCATCTCGTTGGAAGATGAGCAGCGTAAGGCTATGGTCTACGGTGCAACCATCTATGTAACCTTCGAAGGAAAGGTTATGCATTTCTTTGATGAAGAAACCGAGCGTAATTTGCTGGCTTAATGATGAAAAGAAGAAGGGTCTGAAAAAGACTCCTCTAAAAAAGATGTTTTTATGAACATAAAGGGATTTCTCTGTGAAAAACAGAGGAATCCCTTTATTATTCGACAATTCGACAAAAATATGGATTAAATCGCTCTTTTTTCTTGAAATCAAAAAAACATGGGAGTATAATACAGGTAACAAAATTCTTCTAAAAACAGGACTCCGGTCCTAAATGATTTCCAGTGCAGAAGAAAAGGAGGAATTGTATTATGAAGAAAAAGTTTTTAAATTTTAAAGGAATGCGGATTGAAGAGCGACTGAGAAAGGCATTCAATATTATCATTATCATCGCATCGATTGGTTCGATTGCCGGTATTCTTTCTTTGATGATTGTCGTATCCAACTTTGAAAAAGCGATGGAGAATTATGCACTGCCGCAGGGCGATATTGCATTGTTTATGAATGAATACGCGGAGTGCCGTTCCAATACCCGCGGTATCATCGGTTATGAGGACCAGAATTTGATTGATACGTTGGTAGGAAAGCACGACACCCGTGTGGAAAATACAAAAGCAAGATATGCTGCGATTCATGAAACGATTGTCACAAAAGAAGGAGAGGCAGCATATGCGGCAATCGGAACAGCGTTGGATGCGTACCTTGCAAAAGAAGCGGAGATTATTAAAATCGGAGCCACAACAGACCAGGAACGTTGTCGTCAGGCACAGGATATGGCAATTAACGAGCTGACTCCGTTATATGAGGCTCTGGATACTGCAACCTTACATCTGATGGATATCAATGTACAGAAAGAGCATCAGATGGAACTGCATTGCGAAATTTTAGAGTGGCTGGCGATTGTTCTTATGGTAGTCCTCGTGATTTCCGCCGGCATCATTGCAAAGAGAATTGCAACGATTATTTCCAAGGGAATTTCAAAACCTCTGGCAGAACTGGAAGGCAGATTCGGTTCGTTTGCAGAAGGTGATATTAAGAATGCTTTCCCAACTTCCGATGCAAAAGATGAAATCGCAGGTCTGATGAATGCCTCCCACGATATGGCGGAGCGTCTGCAGATGATTATCGGTGACGTGGAAAGACTTTGTGCAGAAATGAGTGCTGGAAACTTTGATGTAGAATCGGATTGCCCGGAAGCGTATAAGGGAGATTTGGAAGGATTGTTTGTTTCCATTAAGGAAATGAACCTGAATGTGAGCAAGGCTCTCCGTGAAGTAGAATCGGTATCCAATCAGGTAAATTCCGGTGCGACCAACCTTGCAGAAGCAGCACAGAGCCTTGCCGAAGGTGCTACCGATCAGGCGGCGTCTGTACAGGAAATGCTGGCAACCATGAATACGGTATCCGATGGACTTAAGATGACGGCAGAGCGTGTGGATGAAGCGTATCATGAGGCAATGCGTTGTGCGGATGATGCGCAGCAGAGCCATGCGGAGATGGGCAATATGGTTGAGTCTATGAACCGGATTAATGAAACGTCCAAGAAGATTGAACTGATTATTGCGGAAATTGAGAGTATTGCAAGTCAGACAAACCTGCTTTCCTTAAATGCTTCCATTGAAGCAGCGAGAGCCGGCGATGCAGGCCGCGGATTTGCAGTGGTTGCGGATGAAATCAGAAATCTTGCCGACCAGAGTGCTCAGTCGGCAATTGATACAAGAGAGCTGGTAAGCAATACGCTTCGTGAAATCGAAGAGGGAAGCAAGATTGCACATAAGACAGCGGATGTATTGTATGGCGTGGTAGATGCGATTCAAAAGATTGCCCAGACCTCCAAAGCATTGTCCGAGAATTCACAGATTCAGGCAGAGGCAGTGGAGCAGGCAGACATCGGTATTACCAGAATTTCCGAAGTGGTACAGTCAAACTCGGCGGCTGCGGAAGAATCCTATGCAACGAGTGAAGAATTGTCTGCACAGGCGGCAACCATGCATAATCTTGTGTCACAGTTCCAGTTAAAAGAATAAGAAATACAGGTCATATAAAAACGGCAGCCCCGCATGATTGCGGGGCTGTTGCTCGTTTTAGACCCGCTTATTGTAGGCTATTTTTAAATTATTGAAAAAATTTAAAAAATTTCAAAAAAAGGTATTGACATTTGTTTTTAAATGTTGTATAGTATGCCTTGCGCTTGAGAGACAGCTGACGAGCCGACCTTAAGCGTTCACATAGATTTGCGCGATTAGCTCAGTTGGTAGAGCACCTGACTCTTAATCAGGGTGTCCAGGGTTCGAGCCCCTGATCGCGCACTACAGGACTTCCAATTGGAAGTCTTTTTTTTGCTTCTTCCCTTTTGGGCCCCCCTGATTAAGAGTCAGGGTGTCCAGGGTTCGAGGTCTCGCCTTCCGGCTCGGTCGGTGCTAAACGCTCTCCATCGGAGAGCAGCACCCCTGATCGCGCACTACAAAAGCTCCGGTTCAAATAAACCGGAGCTTTTTGATACAAGAAACGCCTTGACAATTTGCTGACCAACACTTATATTAGAATCAAAGAGGGAAACCCGAAGCGGTTCGCCCCTTACATTAACGTTACTGCATTACACAGCAGCCGTCATTGCTGGGAACAATGGCGGCTAATTTTTTTTATTGCCCTTGAATATCGTGTAACACGCTAACACAAGAGCAACCAACATTCCTACAAAAGCAAATAATGCTTCATATGTAACAAACATTGGCATCCCTCCTTTCGTAAGACAGGAGGGATTTTCATTTCCCTCCGGTGGAGGGCGAGCCGCCTCGCTCTGGTTTCCCTGACCCTAGCATAGCAAAGGACTTTGGACATTACAATCGAACAAATTATAAAATTTCATTATCGGCAAAGGAAAAAAGATTTTCATGACATCCGGCAAACTTTATGATATACTAAAATAGACTATGGTCTTTGAAACGGAGAAGAGGAAATGGGAAAGATTCTGATTATCATGGGAAAAACTTCATCTGGAAAGGATACGGTCTTCGGCAGAGTGATGGAAGAGGTGTCAACGTCGTTAAAAACGGTAGTAACCTATACCACCAGACCGATGCGCCCGGGGGAAAAAGATGGAGAAGAGTATTTCTTTGTAAATGAAGAGAGATTACAGGAGCTTCGCGATGCCGGAAAGGTAATTGAGGAGAGGCTTTATAATACTATACACGGACCATGGTATTACTTTACGGTAAACGATGGGCAGATAACATTGGATGCCGGGAATTATCTGTTGATTACGACGTTGGCAGGATACGAGAAAATCCGGGAGTATTACGGAGAGGAAAATGTAGTTCCGTTTTATATCGAAGCGGATGCAAAGGACCGCCTGCTTCGTTATATTAATAGAGAAGAAAAGCAGAAGAATCCAAATTACTGTGAAGTGTGCAGACGGTTTCTGGCGGATGAGGCGGACTTCTCGGAAGAGGAAATTGTAAGACTTGGGATAAAGAACCGTTATTATAATAAAGATTTGGACGAGTGTTGCCGGAGTGTAGTGGCAGATATTGAGAAGTTAATGTGAGGATGACATGGACGGATTTGATGTAAGTAAAATTACGCAGGCACAACAATTGAATCAGGTAGAGCAAAAGACACCGGTCACGCCTCCGGATGAGAGTTTCAAGTTTACGCTCATCAGTTGTATTGAGGAGACCGCCCTGCAGGAAAAACTGGCGATCCTTTTGGAAGACATTACAAAAGAAGGAAAAAAGATTGCCAAGCATATGGATGTGCGGGATATGAAATATTACCGTTCGCTCATTCAGGAGTTTATGAATGAGATTGTGACACGTTCGCACAAATTTACGCGAGAAAACTTTCTCGACCGCAGAGGCAGACACCGGGTTTACGGTATGATTAAACTGGTGGACGAAAATTTGGACTTGCTGGCAGCAGAGCTGATGAAAGAGGAAAAAGACCATCTGCTGATACTCGGCAAGATTGATGAAATCAGGGGATTGCTGTTAGATATACTGACATAACAGCGGTTTTTCAGAAGGGAATGCAGATATGAAGTTTCAGGACATGATCGGACAGGAACAGATTACAGGGCATTTGCAGAATGCCATACGGATGGGAAAGGTATCCCATGCGTATATTATCCAGGGCGAAGCCGGCAGCGGCAAAAAAATGCTGGCGGACATTTTTGCCACGACATTGCAGTGCGAAGAAGGTGGCATCGAGCCATGCGGACACTGCCAGTCCTGTAAACAGGCGCTATCCGGAAATCACCCGGATATCCGGCACGTTACCCATGAGAAGGCGACCATCGGTGTGGATGACATCCGCCTTCAGTTAAACAATGATATTATGGTCAAACCCTACAGCAGACTTTATAAGGTCTATATTATAGATGAAGCGGAAAAAATGACGGAACAGGCGCAGAATGCGATGTTAAAGACCATCGAGGAGCCGCCGGAATATGCCATTATTCTGCTTCTTACCGTAAATGCAAAATTGTTATTGCCAACAATTCTGTCCCGTTGTATTCTATTAAATGTGCGTCCGGTCGCAAGAAACGGTATAATTCGGCTTTTAACAGAACAATATGGCATAGCAAAGTATATGGCGGAGATTGCAGCAGATTTTGCAGATGGCGTATGCGGACGGGCCATTGCGTATGCGCAGTCAGGAGAGTTTGTAGAGCAGAAGGATGACGTATTAAAGGTATTGCGGCGTCTTTCCACAATGCCGGCAGATGAACTCTACAAAAGAGTAAAGGAATGGGCCGGCAGAAAACAGGAACTTCCGGATGTATTGTCCTTAATGAATTTATGGTACCGGGATGTTTTAGTGATGAAGTCTACCGGTGGCACGGGACGTCCGGTTTTTAAAGAGGAAGAAGCGGAATTAAGACGCCAGGCAGAAGCATTGCCGTTTCGAAGAATTGAAGAAAATATCGAAACGATTGATACGACGCTGACACGCCTTGGTGCCAACGTAAATACGGAGGTAGCGTTGGAAGTGTTACTGTATACGCTCCGTGGATAAAGAAGAAACGGCAAAGGGAAATTTCCTGCTGCCATGAAATAAAGGAAAAAAGAAAGGTAAGGTTATCATTTATGATAAAAGTAATTGGTGTAAGATTCAGAAAAGCAGGCAAGGTGTATTACTTTGACCCGCTGGAGTTTGATATTAAGCAGGGAAGCAATGTCATTGTAGAGACGGCAAGAGGCGTAGAATACGGTTTTGTTGTCATGGCGCCAAAGGAAGTGGAGGATGATAAGGTGATTCAGCCGTTGAAGCCGGTCATCCGTCCGGCGACACCGGAGGACGATGAAATCGAGCGCAAGAATAAGGAAAAGGAAAAAGAAGCGTTTGGCATCTGTCTTGAGAAAATCAGAAAGCATGAACTGGAAATGAAACTCATCGATTGTGAGTATACGTTTGATAACAATAAGGTGCTGTTTTATTTTACTGCGGACGGACGTATCGACTTCCGTGAACTGGTAAAGGACCTGGCAGCAGTATTTAAGACCAGAATCGAGTTACGCCAGATTGGTGTGCGTGACGAAACCAAGATTTTAGGCGGTATCGGTGTGTGCGGACGTGCACTCTGCTGCCATTCCTATCTGACGGATTTTATTCCGGTATCCATTAAGATGGCAAAGGAACAGAATCTGTCGTTAAACCCAACCAAGATTTCCGGTGTCTGCGGCCGGCTGATGTGCTGTTTAAAGAATGAGGAAGAAGCCTATGAGGAACTGAACAGCAAGCTTCCGAACGTTGGTGATTATGTAACGACAAAGGACGGTTTCAAGGGCGAGGTACAGAGCACCAGCGTGTTAAAGCAGTTAGTAAAAGTTATTATCACACTGGAAAATGATGAAAAGGAAGTAAGGGAATACAAGGTAGAGGATCTGCAGTTTAAGCCTCGTCGCAGAAAAGAAAGAGTAACGACGGACGATGCAGAATTGCGCGCACTTGAGATGTTAGAAAAGAAGGAAGGAAAGTCAAATCTGACGGACTAAAAACATGGAGTTAAAGGCTGGCGAACGAATCGATGATTTGCAAAGAAATGGCTATCAGATCATCCAGAATGAGGGAAAATTCTGCTTTGGGATGGATGCAGTGCTGCTCTCGGGATTCGTAAAGGTAAAGCCGGGAGAGCAGGTGCTTGATTTGGGAACCGGAACCGGGATTATTCCGATTCTGCTTTCTGCGAAAACGGAGGCAGAGCACCTGACGGCACTGGAAATCCAGGAAGAAAGTGCGGACATGGCAAAAAGAAGCGTCGAACTGAACCGTTTAGCAGATAAAATTTCCGTAGTGACCGGAGACATCAAAGAAGCATCCAAACTGTTTGGCAAAGCCGTCTTTGATGTGGTGACGACCAATCCACCGTATATGAATGACAAACACGGGATGAAAAATCCGGATCTGCCAAAGGCGATTGCGAGGCATGAGGTGCTGTGCTCCTTAGAGGATGTCATTCGGGAAGCTTCTTATGTATTAAAACCGAACGGTAGATTTTATATGGTACACCGGCCGTTCCGTCTGGCCGAGATTTTTGCCGTGATGCAAAAGTATAAGCTGGAGCCAAAAGCCATGCGCCTGGTACATCCGTTTGCGGATAAGGAACCGAACATGGTGTTAATCGAGGGGCTGAAGGGCGGAAAATCCATGATTAAGATTGCCCCGCCGCTCATTGTGTACAAAGAACCGGGTGTGTACACGGATGAGATTTATGACGTGTACGGATATTAGAGCGAGGAAAGAATTATGGCAGGAACTTTATATTTGTGTGCAACTCCGATTGGAAATCTGGAAGATATTACATTTCGTGTCCTGCGGACGTTAAAAGAAGTAGACCTGATTGCGGCAGAGGATACACGAAACAGTATCAAACTGTTAAACCACTTTGAAATCAAGACTCCAATGACGAGCTATCACGAATACAACAAAATAGAGAAAGCAAAAGAACTGGTGGAAAAACTGCTTGCCGGAACTAATATTGCGCTCATTACCGATGCCGGAACACCGGGCATTTCCGATCCGGGTGAGGAACTGGCGCGGATGGCAATGGAAGCGGGGATTACCGTGACGTCCCTTCCGGGAGCCTGTGCCTGCATTACGGCATTGACGATTTCGGGACTTCCGACCAGACGGTTTGCGTTTGAGGCGTTTTTGCCATCGGATAAAAAAGAATGCAGACAAGTGCTGGATGAGTTAAAAGACGAAACAAGAACGATTTTGCTTTATGAGGCACCACACCGGTTGAAAAAGACACTCGCACTGCTTTTGGAAACATTGGGCGACCGGCAGATTACCGTGTGCCGGGAACTGACGAAAAAACATGAAACTGCAGTCAGAGGTCTGCTTTCGGAAGTGCTTTCCCATTTTGAGGAAGAGGAGCCGAGAGGGGAATGTGTTTTGGTTCTCCATGGCAAGGATTTTAAAGAGATTGAAAAAGAAACACAGGAAAAATGGCAGGAGTGGTCGATTCCGGAACATGTGGAATATTACATGGCACAGGGTATGGATAAAAAGGAGGCAATGAAAGCCGCAGCAGGCGACCGCGGGCTGTCAAAAAGAGACATCTATCAGGCCCTGCTTGATAAATAAAACCGGTTATTATTTAGAAAAGAAAAAGCACATGGCAGATGCGTCATGTGCTTTTATTGTTATTTGTGGACAAATCGGTTTTTGGTTTTGGTCCGGCTTAAGTTTAACAGATAATCCAGTCTGCTCTGTGCATCCGGGGCGTGATTTAAGGCAGCATCAATTTCCTCGAAATCAATGCTTTCTTTTTTATCATACGTAAAAATCCATTGGTCTTTTTGCGGATGATCCGGAGCCTTTTGAATATACGTATCGTATAATGCAGAAGCTTCTGTCATCTCTTCTTTCCAGTAATGGACACAGCCCGGATCCCAAAAGATGTCTTTTGCAACCTGTTTGGCAGGATTACCTACCCATGAAGTGTTATGAGGAATCTTTTTCCCTGCGACAACGGCTTTTCCTCCTACAATACTTCCGGAATCAATCCGGGTGCCTTTTAAGAGGAAACAGTCCTGTCCCAGCCAAACGTGATCTCCGATATAAATACTTTGCGTCGGGTTTTTTCTTCGTCCGGTTTTGCAATCGTAAATCAGATGAGGATCCGCATTTCGGATACAGATGCCCCAGGAAAATAATCCGTCATCACCGATAAAACAATGACGCTGTTCAGATAAAATTACTGTCATTTTTAAATTGATGTAGTTGTTTTTTCCCATATAAAAAACAGAATCATTACGAAGAGTAACGGACAATTTATATTCGTTCTTATTGGAAGCCAGATAAATAACTGAGTTATCCGCAAGAAAGTCTAAAGTTGAGCCGGAAAGTGTTACCCCGGGCTCACAATATAGAATATTGTTTTTGCCGCTAAACTTGATTTCTGAATTTTTTAAGACAGGAAATGTACCTAAAATCTGATTGCCGTTTGCCAGACCTTCAATGTTTTGAATAGAAATCATACGGTTCTCCTATTAAAAATATAACCCCCAAAAGGGTTTGTCCGTTTGGGGGTAGAATAATTTACTCAATAAGACCTGCAATCTTTGCCAAATCCTTAATGGATTCCATGGAAACTAATTTTCCCTTGTACTCAATCAGATTTTCTCTGGAGCCGGTAAAAGTATCTACAGGTTCAAATTTTTTGAGAATAATCATATCCTCTGACACATAAATTTCAACAGGATCCTTTTCGCTTAAATCCAGGTTGCGTCTTAATTCGATTGGTAATGTGATTCTTCCGAGCTCGTCCAAACGACGAACAATGCCTGTGTTTTTAATTTTCTGTCCCATACGTAGTTAACCTCCTCTATACCCAGTTCATTCATCTTGGTCATGCTGAGCATAAATATTATATCGCGTTTGTGAAAAAATGTAAAGAAAAACAGAGAAAAATAGCGAAAAATGTAAATAAGAGAAGAAAAGGAGGGTTTTATGTTAAATATTATTTGGGCAATTATGATTTTACTTGGGATTTCCGTTGGGATTATAACCGGACGGATGGAGGAAATCGGCAACGGTGCGCTGGAGTCCGCCGGGAGTGCAGTGACGGTATGCATTACCATGCTGGGGATTTTGTCCATGTGGACGGGAATTATGCAGGTGGCAAAGGCGAGTGGACTGTTAAGTAAGATGGCGGAGTGGCTGACACCGGTTATCCGGTTTTTGTACCCGGGCCTGCCGGGGGATTCCGTGGCAGCAGAATATATCGCAACTAACATGGTGGCAAACATTATGGGGCTTGGCTGGGCAGCAACACCGGCGGGGGTGAAGGCGATGGAGGAGCTGGAGGCAATCGAGGAGAAACGCGGAAGCAAAGGATATCGCCGTGGGGATAACGCAGAACATCGTGTGACAAGCAGAGAAATGTGTACGCTCCTTGTCATCAACATGTCTTCGCTACAGTTAATTCCTATTAATATGATTGCATACCGCAGCCAGTATGGGAGTGTGGCTCCTGCAGTAATTGTAGCACCGGTATTGTTTGCAACACTTTGCAGTACCGTGGTTGCTGTGGCATATTGTAAGGTGATGAGCACACGGGATTCTTATTTAAAACAAAAATTTTAGAATAAAACAAAAATTATAAAAAAATGATTGCTTTTTGTTTCCCCCTCTGCTATACTTAAGATGTAAAAAAATAAAACAGGGGGTTTTGTTATGAGAATACTGGTAACCGGTGGTGCCGGCTATATCGGCAGCCATACTTGCGTAGAACTTTTACAGGCAGGACATGAAGTGGTAGTTGTTGACAATCTGTGCAATTCCAGTGAAAAATCTTTGGACAGAGTTCGGGAGATTACGGGAAAGCCGGTGGTATTTTATCATGCGGACCTTTTAGATAAAGAGGCGCTGGAGGCCGTTTTTGCAAAAGAAAAGGTGGATGCCGTTATCCACTTTGCAGGTCTTAAGGCTGTTGGAGAATCCGTAGCAAAGCCTTTGGAATATTATCATAATAACATTACGGGAACGCTGGTTTTGTGTGACGTCATGAGAGCGCACGGTGTAAAGAACATCGTATTCAGTTCTTCTGCAACCGTATACGGAAATCCGGCATTTATTCCGATTACCGAGGAATGTCCTAAGGGTATGATTACAAATCCTTACGGTCAGACCAAGGGAATGTTAGAGCAGATTCTGACCGATTTGCATACGGCAGATCCGGAATGGAATGTGGTACTGCTCCGTTACTTTAATCCGATTGGTGCACACAAGAGCGGTCGTATCGGTGAGGACCCGAAGGGTATCCCGAACAACCTGGTGCCATATATTTCCCAGGTTGCAGTCGGTAAGTTAGCGGCACTGAATGTATTTGGCAATGACTACGATACACCGGACGGTACCGGCGTGAGAGATTACATCCATGTCGTTGACCTTGCCGTAGGTCATGTAAAGGCATTAAAGAAGATTGAAGATAAGAGCGGCGTGTCTATCTATAATCTCGGTACCGGAAAGGGCTACAGTGTACTTCAGATTGTAAAGGCATTTGAAAAGGCATGCGGCAAGGAGATTCCGTATGTCATCCGAGAGAGACGCCCGGGCGATATTTCCACCTGCTATGCACATCCGGCAAAAGCAAGAGAAGAGCTTGGCTGGGTGGCAGAGCGCGGCATCGACGAGATGTGCGAGGATACCTGGAGATGGCAGAGCACAAATCCGGATGGATATGAGGACTAAGTATAAGGAATAAAACAAACACCGTCACGATACAATGTAATGATTGTACCGGGACGGTGTTTTTGTTATGAAGCTATTCTAAATCTTTATTGTTTGCAATAAAGTTAATGAGGTTACAATGATGAATGCCATTGCGTTTTTGGAGCAACGGGTCCATGGTAAAAAGGTACTTTGGATAGTTATCACGAATGGATTCAAAAGGTTTATACTCCCGTTCTTCTGTCTTTTCATCCATGATAGTCATTGCTACCTGAAGATATTGATATTCGGAATCTTTTCGGGTAATAAAATCACATTCTAATTTTCCGATTCTGCCGACACTAATGTGGTAGTTTTTGGCACGCAAGTAAGTGTACATAATGTTTTCTAAAACAGGACCATAATTGATCCGGGCATCTACATTTCGGGAAAAATAAATACTCAAATCTGCGAGGTAGTATTTTTGTTCCCCACGGAGAGATTTTCTGGATTTTACATCAAAACGTGGGCATTTGTAAATTATTTTGGCATTTTCCAATATTTCAATGTAGCTGTTTATGGTTTCGGAACGAATAGACAGGTTTTCTTCTTTGTTAAAATAGTCGGTTAGGTTGCTAAGATTGGTGGTTGCACCGAGATTGTTAATAATATAAGTCATAACTTTTTCAAAAACGGCTTTGTTTCTTATTTTGCGGTGCTTTTTTATGTCTTTATCTAAAATCTGATGGATGACGCTTGTAACGTAAGTGTTTTTGTCTTCTTCGTTGTCAAACTCCAATGTTTTTGGAAATCCGCCAAAACGGAGATATTCAGAAAATTCTTCGGTGACAGAGAGGAGCGGTTTTCCTAAAAACTGTTTCATCTCCATATATTCAAAAAAGTTTAAAGGAAACATTTCTATTTCAATATAACGACCGATAAGTTTGGTTGCAAGTTCACCACTCAACAAGTAGGAATTGGAACCGGTAATAAAGAGAGAACAGTTTCCTTCTTCACGAAAGGCGTTTATTACTTCTTCAAAGCCGGAAACATTTTGAATTTCATCTATAAAAATATATTTAAAAGAGTTGTCGGTTATTTTTTCATCAAGGAGTTGTTCCAGCTGTTCCGGGGTTTTAATGTTTTTGTATCCTCTTTTATCAAGATTAATGCAGATGATATCTTTTTCGGAAATGCCATTGTTTAACAAGTCATTGATGACTGAAAGTAAAAAACAGGATTTGCCGCATCGGCGGATGCCGGTGATAACTTTGATTAAATCGCTTTTGTAAAAACCGCGAATTTTATCTAAATAATAATTTCTGGTATAGACAATTTGATTCATAAGACGCCTCCTTTTTGTCCTTATCGTATCATAAAAGAAAGAAAAACGCAAGTTAAGAGGGGTAAAGTTGAAAAAAACAAAAAAATACCCTCGTTAACTCGAGTTTTAAATACAAGTAATAAAATTAACACCGTCACGATACAATGTAATGATTGTACAGGGACGGTGTTTTTGTTATGAAGCTATTGGTGTATCTTTCTTATTATATGATGCCGCTGATGATTTTTTATGTGGTGGGCTTTGGATTATTACAGAAGGTCAATGTGTATGAGGAATTTGTCAAAGGGGCAAAGGAAGGAATGAAAACGGTAGCGGGTCTTTTGCCAACGCTGATTGGTCTGATGATGAGCGTCGGGATTTTGCGGGCTTCGGGGACATTAGATATAGTAGCCGGTTGGCTTTCGCCGGTGGCAAGAACTCTTGGGTTTGATGCGGCAATCATTCCGGTATCTGTGATAAAACTCTTTTCGTCCTCTGCTGCCACGGGGCTGGTATTGGATATTTTTGAAACGTATGGCCCGGATTCTGCTCTAGGAAAAACCGTATCTATCCTTTGCTCCAGTACGGAGACCGTATTTTATACGATGAGTGTGTATCTGATTGCGGCGAAGGTAACGAAGAGCCGATGGACGTTAGCCGGAGGATTGCTCGCATCGCTTGCCGGGATTGTGGTAAGTGTGTGGGTGGCGAGGTTTATTTAAGGAAAAAACGGCTATTTGTTGTAAAAAATCAAAGAAAATGTTCGCTAAATAACAGAACAGAAAATTTATTTTTGTGGGAGATTGATTTATCTTGTGGATAAGTCAGTCTCTTTTCCCAATATCTTGTGGACAAGCCAAAAACCTTGAAAAAAAGCCAAAAAAATAATAAAAAAGTGTTAAGTATGGGAAAAAAGTACCGATATTATTAGTGTAAGCATTCCATAATGGTAATTATTTTCGGAACAAATCCTAGGTTGTTTCGGAGTGATTATAAAAACAAAAAAACAATGTTCCCGAAAGGATTCGGGAAACCGGCCGGGCAAAGCCCGGTACGGAAACATATCAAGGAGGTAAATATTATGGCAATGATCGTACAGCACAACATGACAGCGATGAACACTAACAGACAGTTAGGCATCAGCACAGGCGCACTCGCAAAGAGTACAGAAAAGTTATCTTCCGGTTACAGAATCAACCGTGCAGCAGATGATGCAGCAGGCCTTGCTATTTCCGAGAAGATGAGAAGCCAGATTCGTGGTCTTAACCAGGCTTCCACAAACGCACAGGATGGTATTTCCATGATTCAGACAGCAGAAGGTGCATTACAGGAATCTCACAGCATCCTTCAGAGAATGAGAGAACTTACCATTCAGGCAGCAAACGGAACTGAAACTGATGAAGACCGTGGCAACATCCAGGACGAAATCACCCAGTTACAGTCTGAATTAGACAGAATCTCTGACACAACAGAATTCAACACAATGAAGCTTCTCGATGGTTCCTTAAGTGGTGGCGGTACTTCCGTAACTTCCGCAGGTCCTAAGTATGGCGTATATGATACAAACTTGAAGGCATTCATTACTTCTGATGTTGTAGGTGTTGGTATTAAGACAACTATCAATGCGAAGAAGGGTACAGAATCCGCAGTTTGGGATGCAACAGGCAGAACATTAACTCTTAATTTGAATGAAGGTTCTTCTTATAGTCAGGAAGAAATTGACAACTTAATTAAGAATGCTAAGTGTGAAGATACAACTCAGACTCACGCAATTGCTGACGTTAAGGTTCACTTAAACACTGGTAGCTATACTGCAAATGCAGCTATTGCTGCTGCTACAACAACTGTTGCAGGTACAAAGGCTACTCAGCAGCAGACCATCGGTACGCTTGGTACGGAGACAGTAGGTGTTTCTACTATCGACATTACTGCAAACAAGTACGGTGCAGATAATAATGTAAGCATTAAGATTACATTTGACGCAGAGGGTGGCAAGGAAGTTTGCGAAAGCAATACTGCAGCTAAGTATAATGCTTCCACAGGTGCTCTTACAACAGGTAGCGAGCAGCAGTTTAAGTTAAAGCTTTGTGCAGGTAAGGAATACACAGAAGGCGATATCGAAAAGCTTCTTGCTGAGGCTGGTTTCTCCGCAACAGTAGAGTTTGATAAGGCTATGCCAAATGATCCTGACGAACCAAATACTTTGTTCTGTACAGATAAGAACAAGACTGTAAGCTTTAAGTTGGCAGGTGGTAATGGTCTTGGTGATGCAGATGCATTCCTTGGACAGGATTTATATGATGTTCAGGCAGGTGGCGAAGGCGTTACTCTTCAGGTTGGTGCTAACTATGGACAGACCATCAGCTTTGGTATCAGCGATATGAGCTCTGCAGCTCTTGGTGTTGATGGAACTAAGGTTGATACTTCTACACAGAAGAGTGCTCAGGATTCTATCGCAAATATCGACAAGGGTATTGCAGCAGTTTCCAAGCAGAGATCCTTACTCGGTGCTATCCAGAACAGATTAGAGCACACTATCTCTAACCTCGATAACACAGCAGAGAACTTACAGTCCGCTGAGTCCGGTATCCGTGACGTAGATATGGCAGCTGAAATGGTTCAGTTCTCCAAGAACAACATCCTTCAGCAGGCTGCTCAGTCTATGCTCGCTCAGGCTAACCAGGCTAACCAGGGCGTTCTCTCCCTGTTAGGCTAATCGCTAGTCAATTAACGTAAGGTTTCTACATTTCTTTAAGAACCTAGGATGACTTAGGGAAAATAGAAATAGGGTGTGAAAACATTCCATAATAAAAAGGTCGGGTACTTCGGTGCCCGGCCTTTTTCAATTGGGGAAAATTGCAGAAAGCCTTTATTTATGCGGGAAAAGTGATAATTTTTTAAGAAAAAATTGCAAAAGGGTATTAACAATATAAACCATGATTCCGATAATACTATTGAACGCAAAAATTACAAGGATGTAATTATAAAAAGGATTGTACTACAAGGAAGTAGAAGAGCAGCAAGATTTAAGGAGGATTATACTTATGGCAATGATCGTACAGCACAACATGACAGCGATGAATGCAAACAGACAGTTAGGAATTTCTACTTCCGCATTAGCAAAGAGCACAGAAAAGCTCTCTTCCGGTTACAGAATTAACCGTGCAGCAGATGATGCAGCGGGACTTGCAATTTCCGAAAAAATGAGAAGCCAGATTCGTGGTCTTGACCAGGCTTCTACCAATGCAGCAGATGGTATTTCCATGATTCAGACCGCGGAAGGTGCATTAAATGAATCCCATTCCATCTTACAGAGAATGAGAGAACTTTGTGTACAGGCAGCCAATGGTACAGAGACAGACGAAGACCGTGGCAACATTCAGGATGAAATCGAGCAGTTACAGGAAGAATTAGACAGAATCGCATCCGATACAGAATTTAATGAAATGAAGTTATTAGACGGTTCTTTAAGCGCAAACGCAGTGGGCGGTTCTAATTCCGGTCCGAAGTTTGGTGTATATGATACTGCATTAAAGGCGTTTGTAACCTCTGATATAAAGTCGGTTGGAGTGAGAGTGGCAAATGATGCCGCAGCTGGTGGCGAGTCTGCTATTTGGAATGCAGGCGGTACGGAATTAACCATTCACCTGGCAGAGAATATGACCTATACCCAGTCTGAAATCGATGAACTCATTCAGAATGCAAAGCAGGAGGATTCCACAGCAACTGGTACTCCGGCAAAGGTGGAAGTGAACTTGAAGTATGGTTCTCTTACAGCAGATACTGCAACAGCAAACGGAACGGCAGTAACGGTAGCAGGAAAG
This sequence comes from Lachnospiraceae bacterium, assembly GCA_015057585.1. Classification (GTDB taxonomy): domain Bacteria; phylum Bacillota; class Clostridia; order Lachnospirales; family Lachnospiraceae; genus SIG299. The sequence continues at coordinate 55,246 of SVEF01000006.1, forward strand.
AAAGCAGAGTCTACAAAGGTTGATTTGGCGGATGCAAATTATGTAGGAGCTGACGAAATTACAATTAAGGCTAATCGTTACGGTGATGACAATAATATTAAGATTGATATTAAGTTTGACGCGAAGGAAGGGCAGGAAACCTGTAGTATTACGACAGCGGCAACGTATAATGCAAATGGCAGTCTTGCTAATGCAGGTGGCTATACATTAAAACTTCAGTCCGGTAAGGAATATACGGAGGAAGATATTGAAACATTACTTGCTCAGGCGGGTCTTGATATGGAAGTAACGCTCTCTTCCAGTGGCAATCCGGATGAACCAAATACTATTTTTATTACAGATAGTACAGTAACAAAGTCCGTTACTTTAGCAAACGGCGCAGGTCTTGGCGATGAAGACGCTTACCTTGGCGAAGCAAAGTACGGCACACAGGCAGGTGGCAGAGGTATCATCCTTCAGGTAGGTGCAAACGAAGGTCAGACCATGAGCTTCTCCATTGAAGATATGAGTGCAACCGCTCTTGGAGTAAATGATTCCAACGTAAATCTTTCCACACAGACCGGAGCTTCCAGAAGTTTAGGAAAGATTGATGATGCGATTGCAAAGGTATCGAAGCAGAGATCCCTGCTCGGTGCGGTACAGAATAGATTAGAGCACACGATTGCAAACTTAGATAACACAGCTGAAAACCTGCAGGCAGCAGAGTCCGGCATCCGCGACGTAGACATGGCAGCTGAGATGGTAACGATGTCGAAGTACAACATCTTACAGCAGGCAGGTCAGTCGATGCTTGCACAGGCAAATCAGGCAACACAGGGCGTATTATCCTTACTTCAGGGCTAATAACTAAGAATAATACATAAGTGGAAAGGGCAGGTAGTAACCTGCCTTTTCTAATCTGCATAGAGAACAGTAAGGAGAATTAAATCCATGGCAATGATAGTACAACATAACATGACGGCAATGAACGCCAACCGGCAACTTGGAATTTCGACTTCGGCTCTCGCAAAGAGTACGGAGAAACTGTCTTCCGGTTATAGAATTAATCGTGCGGCGGATGACGCGGCAGGACTTGCAATTTCCGAAAAAATGAGAAGTCAGATCAGAGGTCTTGATCAGGCTTCTACCAATGCCTCCGACGGTATTTCCATGATTCAGACCGCAGAAGGTGCGTTAAATGAATCCCACTCCATCCTGCAGAGAATGAGAGAACTTTGCGTTCAGGCAGCCAACGGTACGGAGACGGACGAGGACCGTGGTAACATTCAGGATGAAATTGAGCAGTTGCAGGAAGAATTAGACCGGATTGCAACAGATACCGAGTTTAATGAGATGAAGCTTTTAGATGGTTCGTTAAGTGCAGCAACGGCAGGAATGACGGATGCTGGTCCGAAATTCGGTATTTATGATGATGGATTGAAGGCTTTTGTCAGCTCCAACGTCCAGAAGGTTGCTGTTGACGTAAAGGCGGATGCAGCAAGTGGTGGAGAATCTGCGATTTGGAATGCGGACGGAACCACGTTAACGCTTCATTTGACACTTGGTTCTACCTATACGCAGGCAGAAATCGATCAGTTAATCAGTGAAGCAAGACAGGAGGATACAACAGCCACCAACACACCGTCTGATGTGGAAGTGAATTTTAAATTTGGGTCATTGACCGTGGCAGGAGATATTACAGGTAAGGAGACGGAAGCAGGGAAAAAGGGTGAGTCGCAGGAAACCCTGATTACAAATGTGGAAGGAAAGTTTGTCGGTGCCAATACCATTCAATTTAAGATGTTAAAGTACGGCAAAGATGAAATCTGTATACATACTCTTTTGTTTGATGCAGCAGAAGGTAAAGAAAGCTGTGAACTGCGTGACCCTGCAACGTATGATGCAAATGGTATGCGTACCGAGTGGGACCACTTCTACTTACATTTGCAGGCAGGCAAAGAATATACAGAGGAAGATATCAATGTAATTTTGGCAGAAGCAGGGCTTCCGGTGGTAGCGGTTCTTTCCGGACCGGACCCGGATGAGCCAAATACATTATTCATCACAGACAGTACAATCAGTGTGAATCCGAGTTATTTAAACGGTGGTGCAGGACTCGGTGATACCGATGCCTATTTCGGGGAAGCGAAGTATGGAACACAGGCCGGAGGAAAGGGAATTATTCTTCAGGTAGGAGCAAATGAAGGCCAGACGATGAGCTTTGCTATTGATGATATGAGTGCAACAGCACTTGGGGTAAACGGCTCGAATGTCAATCTGTCCACGCAGACCGGTGCGTCTAAGAGCTTGGGAAAGATTGATGAGGCGATTGCAAAGGTTTCCAAGCAGCGGTCGTTGCTCGGTGCGGTACAGAACCGGTTAGAGCATACCATTGCAAACCTTGACAATACAGCAGAAAATCTGCAGGCGGCCGAGTCCGGAATCCGTGATGTTGATATGGCAGCAGAAATGGTAACGATGTCAAAGTACAACATCTTACAGCAGGCCGGTCAGTCGATGCTTGCACAGGCAAATCAGGCGACGCAGGGCGTGTTGTCCTTGCTTCAGGGCTAATAAAATCGCCGCGCAAGCGGTGCGAGTACAGAAATAAAAGAGTCGAATATTATCCGCAACCGGTGGATGAAATTCGACTCTTGTTGTTTTCTGAAAGTACTAATTTCGAAGTGGTTGGTATGGGATACGATACCACTCGTATAATTTCCCGAAATGTGTTATACTTAAGCGGAAGTATGTCGATAAAATATATGGAGAAGACTCTAAACAAGAACAGAGGAGTGCTGTATGAGCAACGGATGGGTCAAAAGTGAAATTAAATTAACGATAGGGATTTTGGTTTCCAACCGGATTCGATATATCAGAGAGGTAATGGAGGCGTTAAAGCCGCTTCTTTTGGCAGTACCAAGCGAATTGATTGCGGTAGATACCAAGGGCACGGAATCGGACGGGTCTATAGATGTAGTAAGAGAATATACCGATAAGATTTATCCGTTTGCATGGTGTAATGATTTTGCAGCAGCAAGGAATGTTTGCTTTGAGCATGCCCATGGTGAGTGGTTTATGTATCAGGATGATGACGAAGTGTTTGATGATGTGACGGAGCTTATTGAGTTCTTTCAGAGTGGGGACTATTTAAACTACGGAGCCGGTTATTATGGGGTATTAAATCATAAGGCAGACGGAAGTGAGCAAAAAGCTGTGGTTGGCAGAATGGTGCGCAGGACAGCAAACACCCGGTTTGTCGGAAAGATTCACGAACATTTTAATGAAGTATATGAACCGTTCAAATCCTTTTCCTGTTTTGTACATCATTATGGATATTTCTTTAAAAATGAAGAGGAAAACAGAGCGCACCAGGAGCGTAATGTTTCTCTTTTGTTGCAGGAAATCAAAGAAAACGGTTACACGCCACAGAGGTGTGCGCAGCTGATGCAGGAGTTTTTAAGCCGCAAGGAAACAGCGGCAGAAGGCTTTAGGGTTTTTGAACAATGTGTCGATGAGCTGACGGTGAGATGGGATTCGATGGATTCCTGCACACAGTGGATGCTGGTGGCATCCGTGCGATACTTTAGTATGACGGAAAATTATGAAGGACTGCTTTTACAGGCAAAGAAGATACAGGAGGCGTATCCGCTTAGTCAGGTAGCACAGATGGCGCTGGCAGGGGTAGTAATTGCGAATGCAGCACCGCAAGGGGATGTCGGAACGATTCTTGGCTATGCACCGATGTATTATCATGCGTGGAATTGGATGAAGACACATGAAGCAGAGGCAATCCCGCAGAAACAGTTGGATTTTCCGAAGTATCTGACGCGGGAATATGCAGTGCAGGTGTTTCAGGCAGCGGCAACCTGTGCCAATGCCGTACGGGATTATAAACTGGCGTATGCCTATTGGGAGCAGTTGCCTTGGAATGATAAGGAATTTGACGGAAGCAGGTATGCAAAGGCCATGCAGGAGACGCTTGCAGGACTGGAACAGGAAGCGAAGTAAGTGTAAATAGAAAATTGTGATACCGGCAGGATGATAGAAGAATCCGGGAATGGTGCACATATGAGAAAAAATCGGGATGTATGCAGGGAGATAAGGAATCTATGAAAAGATTAAACCAAGAAGAAATGTTACATATACTTATAACCTTGCAAAAGGCAAACCGGATGACACAAATGGATTCGGTGAGTGCGGAGCAGGTGGTTTCGATTCTCACAAAATGTCAGGAGTCAGCGATTACATTGGGAGAAGCGCTGGAGCGTTATGGTGAGGTTGGCGAACAGGTAATCCGTATGTTAGAGGAATACTGTGAGTTCCTATACCAGCAAAGTCTGTATTTGGGGAATGCAGAGCTTCAGGCAGAATTTATATCAGGAATTGCAGCACTTCTTTCTATGATTGAAAAAAAGATAGAAGAGCTTCCGGAAGACAAAAAAGTAGTCGTATTCCTGCCTTATAAAGCATCGATGTGGGATTCCTTGGAGAGTGTGTGGAAGGCGGCCTGCGAGGATGAAATGTGTGAGCCGTATGTCATTCCCATTCCATATTATGACCGGAATCCGGACAAAAGTTTTGGGCAGATGCATTATGAAGGAAGGGAGTATCCTTCCTATGTACCGGTTACTTCGTGGGAGGAGTTTTCGATTCCGGATATGAAACCGGATGCAATTTATATTCACAATCCGTACGATGAACTTAATTATGTAACGAGTGTGCATCCGATGTTTTATGCAAGCAAATTAAAGAACTACACCAAAGAGCTGGTGTATATCCCGTACTTTGTTTTGGATGACAAGCATCTGGATACACCGGGAATGATGGAGCAGGTGGAGCACTTTTGTATGCAGCCGGGCGTTATTCACTCGCATAAGGTCATTGTACAGTCTGAGGCAATGAAGGAAGCTTATGTGAAGGTCTTGGCGGACAAGTTTGGTGAAGAAACGCGCGCTGACTGGGAGAAAAAAATTCTTGGAACCGGCTCACCAAAGTTTGATAAAGTAAAGCATATGACAGAGGCGGACTGTGAGATTCCGGAGAGCTGGAAGAAGATTTTACACAAACCGGATGGCAGCAGGAAAAAAGTCATTTTATATAATACGAGCGTGAAGCAAATGTTAGATTGCCGGGAGAAAATGGTAGATAAAATCCGCCGTGCACTGGAAACCTTCCGTGAACATAGTGATGAGGTGGCTTTGCTGTGGCGTCCGCATCCGCTGACGCAAACGACGTTGGATGCGATGCGGCCACAGCTTTCCGAGGCATATCGGAATTTAGTAGAAGAGTACAAGGCGGCAGGCTTTGGTATTTATGATGACACGGCAGATTTGAACCGGGCAATTGCCCTTGCAGATGCGTACTATGGGGATGGAAGCTCCTTGGTGCAGCTTTGTCAGGAGAAGGGAATGCCGGTGATGGTACAGAATGTGGATGTGTAGACGATGGGAAGCATAAGGAGAAAGAGAACTGTTGCTTTAAGAACAAAGGAGGAAAGACTATGGTAACAGCATTGATTTTTGCAGGTGGAACCGGACAGCGAATGAACAGTCGGGCAAAACCAAAGCAGTTTTTGGAAATGCATGGGAAACCGATTATTATATATACCCTGGAGCACTTTGAAGCACACGAAGAGGTAGATAATATTGTCATTGTGTGTTTAAAAGAGTGGATTTCAGAATTACGGCGTTTGCTCAAACGATATGCAATTACCAAGGTTACTATGATTGTTCCGGGAGGAGACACCGGACATATGTCTATTTACAATGGTCTTGAAGCAATGAAAGTTTCTGCAAAAGAGGATGATATTGTATTGATTCACGACGGGGTACGTCCCCTTATTACGGCAGAGCTGATTTCTTCAAATATTGAAGCAGTAAAGCAGTATGGGAATGCAATTACGGTAGAGTCTGCCAGGGAAAGTGTGGTGCAGAGCGTGGATGGTAAAACGATTGACGCAGTGCCTCACAGAGATGAAATGTATACGGCAAAAGCACCGCAGTCTTTCCGGTATGGAAGGATTTTAGAATTGTATGAACGTTCTTATGCAGATGGAAAAGCGTTTATTGACTCTGCTCATTTGTGTGGCAGTTACGGTGAACCGATGCATATGGTGCAGAGTACGAAAAATAATATGAAGATTACAACACCGGCAGATTTTTATATTTACCGGGCGCTGTATGAGGCACTGGAAAACCAGCAGATTTTTGGATTGTAATATATAAAAGGTTCAAGGCGGACATATGAAAATCAGAAGTAGATTTACAGATCAAAAAAACGGAAATATGTGGTATTGGGATGCGGGATTTTCTTTTCCTTGCGTCTTGAATTTTAAAGAAAAGAGAGTAGAAATCAGAGGATGTGATACCTACTTTGATGGATATCAGGTTTTTTGTGTGGATGGAGAATTATATTTTACATCTCATGCAAACTGGGCAGTTATGAAATATGATGCAAAATCTCAAGCAGGGCACAAATATGTTTTTGAGGGGCAACGAGAGGAAAAGTGGTTTTACAGTTATACTTTTCAATTGGAGAAAAGGCTTTATATGGTGCCGACGCAGATAACAAAGTACCCCATTATTTGTTTTGATACCCACACGAAACAGTTTTCTGTTGACGAAGGATTAAAGAATAAAATAAAAAAAATAAAGATTGAGATGAGTGAAGGTGAAGGGAAAGCAGTATTCCCGGTAATGCAGGACGGGCTTGTGTGGAGTGCCTTTTGTGGATCTAATTGTTATTTTTCTTATGATCTTTTGACAGGAGATTTCCGCGAGTATTTCGTGAGAGAGGGTATTTCTTTGTATACAATGTGTCGTAATGAGAAGATGGTATGTTTAACACAGTCAGACACATCAGAGATTCTTATTCAATATGATAATGAGGAAACAAGTATTCCCGTGAGAGAAGAAGTTTTGGAAAAGGTATATTCTCGGATAATTCGGCTACAATCCTTTTTTGCTGTTTTGCCGATGAACGGGAGAAATCTGATTCTGATAGATACAGAGAGTGCGCAGGTACATAGGATATCGGTATATCCAGAGACAGAGGGAAATTATGGAAAAGCCAGAGTGTTAGATTGTGTTGAGGATGAGGATAGGATTTATCTTCTTCCATGGGGAGCAGAAGATATTTATTCTGTTCACAAGAAAACCTTTGAGGTGCAAAAGGAGATAGTTGCTTATGACAAGAAACAGTATTTTGCTAAAATAATCCAAAGATCATATGACAGGCAAAGGAAGGAACTCGGAGGAGAAAAAAAACCGCTACTTTATGAAGATGGCAAGAAATGCTCATTGGAGGCCTTTTGCGCTTATGTAGAGCATCAGAGAAGAAGCTAAAAAAGAACAGGAGAAAATTATGCTGTCAATTGTGATTCCTGCATATAATGTGGAACGATATTTGAATAGATGTATGGAATCCGTGCTGTCACAGTCGTATCGGGATTTGGAGATTCTGTTGATTAACGACGGTTCGACGGATGGAACAGGTGCTCTTTGTGAAGAATTTGCAAAGAGGGACAGTCGGATTATTTATGTGGAAAAGCAGAATGAGGGACAGGCAGCTGCAAGAAATATGGGAATCCGTATGGCAAGAGGCGAATACCTGACCTTTTTGGATGCAGATGACTGGATGGAGCAGGATTTTGCAAAATGTATGTTGGATGTAATCCAAGAGGCGGAGGAGGAGCTTGGCGAGTGTACAGTTGAAACAAGACCTGATGGGGAAAAGCCTTCCGTTATTGCAGTTTGTGATATCTGCTATGTAGATGCAAAAACAGGGGAGGAAATCATATCTGAAATTCGTATGCCGGAAGGTGTGCTGTGGAAGGTAGACGAACATAAGGATTTAATTAATCGCACTCGTACTTTTTTGTGGGGAAAGGTATATCGAACGGAGAATGTGAGAAATTGTGGTGTAGAGCTTCCCGTTGGGGTAATAGAGGATTTCCCGGTTGTATCGATACTTACAGCACAGGCAGAGGCAGTAGTGCGTGTGGCAAAGCCACTAATCAGTTACCTGCGAAACCGGAGGGGAAATTCTTCTTCCGATGCGGAAATGGTATGTCAAAAATATGGTGGTGGAATTCAGGTGTTATGTGAAAATTTTAAAAATGCAGACCTGTTTCAATCTTATGAAAAGGAATTGTACAAATTGGCATATAGTCAGGCAAGGTTTTCTTTGATGACGGTAAAGCGGATGATAATGGAGAAGCAGGCAACTATGGAACAGTATAAAAACTACGAAATAATTATGAAAAAAATTTTACATGAAATATGGCCCCAAAAAACACCTCCAATTGGCGTGCGCATAGGATATAATTCGGAGGAAATCAAAGGGCGGTGGAGAATAGAGAATGCTTTGAAACTTGTAGTGGTGTCCGAAGAACAACTGGTTGATATAGGAATGTGTCCGGAACAAAAGGTAGATATTATTTTTCGGCCAGAACGGATAAAAACGGAGCATATCAGAGAAGATGAGAAATTATCTGAGGAGGCAGCGTGTTGGGCGCTGGCAGACGAAATACTATTTTCGCTGTAGAAAAAGATCAGGGAGGCAATTTTATGAGCAGATTAAACAATAGTACGAAACAAAAAGAGTTTCTTGCACAGAGTTATCAAGATGCGGGGGAGGATTTTCGATATTCTTTAACCGGAAAGAAGAAAGTGTTTTGGGATTGGGTGATTATTAGTGCCTCGAACGAGAGACAAGCACAGTCTTATCGTGTACAAATTGAAAAGAGAAAACGAGAAGGTCGTTTGCCTGAAAATACACGGTATGAAGTAATTCCGGATACAGAGGGAAGGAGAATTGGATCCGGTGGTTCTACATTGAACATTATTCGATTTATAAGACAAGAAATAGGTCAAGATGCATTGGAAAAGCAACGCATTGCCGTTCTGCATTCCGGAGGAGATGCGAAGAGAATTCCGCAGTATTCCGCTTGTGGTAAATTATTTGCTCCGGTTCCAAAAACTTACGAAGACGGACGAACAGCTACGGTATTCGATGAATTAATGATAACAATTGCCGGGGTTCCGGAAAGAATGAGTTCCGGAATGCTGATTTTGCCGGGAGACACTTCTATTTTGTTCAATCCTCTACAATTAGATTTGCATTCTTATGATGCAGTGGGCCTTTCGATGAAAGCAGATGTGCAGGAAGGAAAGGAACATGGTGTTTTTTTGGTTAGAGAACAAGGTCGGGTGGCCAGATTTTTACATAAGAGGTCTGTGCAGGAACTGCGTGAGCAAGGAGCTGTTAATCAGGAAAATCAGGTTGACATTGATACCGGGTGCATCTGGCTTGGGAAAAAGGCAATCAACGCTTTGGGAAATTTGTCTGCGCAAGAAGATGGAAAGCTTTGTCTGAATTTTTATTCGGATTTTTTGATGCCGATGGCTTCGGAAACAACGTTGGAAGAATATTTGGAAGAACCAGCGGAAATGGGAGTTGTTACAGAACAATTGACAGATTTCAGAAAAGCACTTTGGGAAGTTTTAAGTAAATTAGAACTTCATTTGATGCGTCTGATGCCGGCAAAATATATTCATTTTGGCTCTTCGGAGGAGTTTTTTGATATCGCAGTTAAAGATATAGAAGAATATCAGTTTCTGGGGTGGAAAAAGCAGAACGGATGTAACGATTTAGGAGAAATTTTATGCGGAGGGCATAATTCGTATATTAAAACGGACAGTGACATTGCCTCAGAAAGTTATATTGAAAACAGTATTTTGCTTGATAATGTAAAAGTACATAGAAATGTTATTTTGTGTGGAGTGCAGTTGGAGAATACGGAAGTTCCGGAAAATATTTTGATGCATAGTTTGCGCTTACAAAACGGGAAGTATGTTTGTCGTATCTGTGCTATTTCAGATAATCCTAAAAATTCTGCAGATGGAGAATTTCTTGGAACGACGTTACGTCAGATGATTAAGAAAAATGGTTTGCAGGAGACAAAAGTATGGGAAGGAAATTCCAGGTCTATTTGGGAAGCTAAATTGTTTGCGGAGGCAGATACTCTTGCCGAGGCACAGGAAAATGCATTTATTTTGTATCGTTTGGCGCAAGGGGAAGCATCAGAAAAAGATATAAGCACTTGGATTTCCAAGGATAGATACAGTTTAAAAGAAAGTTATCAGAATGCGGATATTGAGGCAGAATTGGATTGGCAGGAAAAAATACGAAGCAAGGTTCGTTTGGAGAACTTTTTAGATGGAATTCGTAGGGGGGGTGAGCAAAAGGAGATACTCTCTGCCCTTGGCTGTATGACGAAGGAGGAATATATGACGCTATGGGAAAAGGCACAGCAATTTGAGTTTCCTACGAATATGCGTTTGGCATTGGCGTTGTCTGATTATCGAAGAATGTATGCTCTGGAAAATGGCTGGGAGGATATACCATCTGCCGGTTTTTATGAAGATGCGGCTTATGCAATGTTAAGTGATTGCATAGAAAGAGCCACAAGAAAACACTATAAGGTGCCAGAAAATTGGCATTTTGCAAAAGAAAAGGCAGAGATTAAACTACCGGTTCGGGTGAACTTTTGCGGAAGTCCGTCCGATGCGGCACCATATTGTTTGGAGCATGGCGGAACAATGTTTACCGGAACGATTCTTTTAAAGGGAGAGTATCCAATTTTTGCTGTTGCAGAACGATTGGAAGAGTCTTGCATTATTTTGGAAAGCATCGATTTAAAGCAAAGGGTAAAATATACTTCTTTGTCAGATGTGGTAAATTGCGGAGATTTAAATGATGGCTTTGCTCTTTATAAGGCAGTGTTTCAGGCAATGGGACTGGTTGATGCAAAAGAAACGATATCTATGACAGAATTTTGTAATCGTATTGGTGGTGGTCTCTCTTTGACTACTTCTGTTCAGGTGCCGAAGGGTTCCGGTTTGGGAACCAGCAGTCTTGTTATTGCTGCTTGCATTAAGGCGTGTGCAGAGCTATTTGGTGAAAAGGCAGACCCGGATTATATCTATGCACATACGTTTCTAACCGAACAATTGATGACAACCGGTGGGGGTTGGCAGGATCAGGTGGCAGGATACACAAAGGGGCTTAAGCTTATCAAGTCCAGACCGGGGGAATATCAACAAATTGAGATAGAACCGGTTTGTATGAGTGAAGAAACAGCAAAAGAATTACAGGAGAGGTTTGTTCTTGTTTTTTCGGGACAACGACGTTTGGCCAGAAATGTATTACGCGAGGAATTGAACCAGTGTATTCGTAATGATAAACGTGTAATGCAGGCAATGGAACGAATTCGTAATATATGCGTATTGATGAAGTTTGAAATGGAGCGTGGCAATATTACGGCGTTTGCAAACTATATGACAGAGCAGTTCGAATTGGTGAAAACGATTGACAAGGGCGCATCTAATACATGCATTGAGTATATTTTTGATGCATGTGAAGATTTGATTGACGGAAAATCCATTTGTGGTGCCGGTGGGGGAGGATTTCTTCAGGTTGTGTTAAAGAAAGGGGTTACGAAAAAGCAATTGAAACAAAGAATTCAGTCCGTATTTATGGATTGTGGTGTAGAGGTTTGGGATACTACCTTAATCTGACGAGAAGGGGAATAAGAATATGGATATATTAGCCATTGGAAAAGAAGTGATACATAAAGAAACGGAGGCAATGAGACTTGTTTTTGAACAATTGGATGAGACATTTGTAAAGATTGTTCAGGAAGTACTTCATTGTACCGGCAAGGTGATTTGGATTGGAATGGGGAAAAGCGGCCACGTTGCAAAAAAGTGTGCCGCTACTATGTCGAGCCTCGGGATTTCTTCGATTGCGTTACATCCGGCAGAGTGTATGCATGGCGATTTGGGGATGATTCAGGAAAAAGATCTGGTTATTGCTCTCAGTTACAGTGGAGAGAGCGGGGAGATTATAGCACTTTTGCCTTATGTCCGCATGAGAGGAGTTAAGGTAATTGGTTTTACATGTAATGCTCAGTCTACGATGGCAAAAAGGTGTACGTTGGTACAGAGCTTTGATGGAATAGAGGAAGCTTGTCATTTGGGGTTAGCACCGACGTCCAGCACAACAATAATGATGGCTTACGGAGACGCAATTTCAGTTGCGGCGTCAAGGATGATAGGGTTTGATAAAAACGATTTTGCCAAGTTCCATCCGTCCGGCGCGTTGGGAAGAAGGCTTACGCTTAGAACGGTGGATGTGATGGTGCCGATGACTCGTACAGCTGTATTGCCGGAAGGGGCAATAATGTCTCAGGCTGTTTTTTGCTTTTTAGAATTAAAGCAGAATATGATTCCTGTTCTTACAGAAGAAAATCATTTGGTAGGAGTTCTGAAACGTGAAACTTTAGAAAAGTTACTTTTAGAAGGAACTACGGCGGACAGTGTGATAGAAAACAGTTTACTGGACCGATTTCCTGTTTATGTAGATGCGGATACTATGGCATATGAAGCAGAACAGACTATGTTGGAGGCAGGGGTTTCAGAAGCGTTGGTTTTGCGAGAAGGAAAAGTAGTAGGACTTATCGTGAAAAATGTATAACTTTATTTCGTGGAGGAAATTGTAGAATACAAAGGGAAGGAAGTACAGAGTTATGGACAAAATTTTATTGGCAACGTCCCTTGCTCCTGTCGGATTGGAAAATCAGAAGGCTGCAGTTCAATCATGGATTGATTGTGGGTTTGAAGTGATTTCATGTAATATTCAGGAAGAAATCGATATTTTAGAAAATGAATTTCCGATGATAGAGTTTGTAGAAATGAAGCGGGACGGACGTAATATCGGAGGAAAGCCGTGTCCTTATATTTACGATATATTAAATGTATTGAAGCAAAGAGAAAGAGGTGTGACCGGCATCATTAATTCGGACATTCATCTCCGTAATTTTACAAAAGAGATGCAGGATGATGTTGTGCGTCTGGCGCAAGATAATGTGGTATTTTTGCATCGTCAGGAAATTTCGTCCTTAGACGCACCAATTGAGAGTGGATTTTATACCTTCATATTAGGCGTGGATGTTTTTTTTCTACATGATAAAAACATAGACAAGTATGTGGACATAGGAATGATTATCGGTCAGTCTATGTGGGATTATTGGTTTTTGATTGCCGCTAAAGAAAATGGGATTGCGATTAAGGAATTAGTTAATCCGGTAGCTTTTCATGTCAGCCACCCAATTAAATGGAATCATGAAGCATCTGAATTGCTTTGCGATGCAATGGCAAAGCAGTTTTATCCAAAACTTAAGACAGGTGGAAACCGACAGTTTATGTGGAAAAAATATTTAGAGCTGATTTCTGATGACGATATCTTTTATTGTCATACGCGGAAAAACATAAACAGCAATGATTTTGAAGTCAGCATACCATATGCGGAAGATATGATATACTTGAGTCCGGTTTATAAAGAGATGGTGTGTTGGACAATGGAGACTTATCAATTACATGAAGTGACTTTGTCTGCGTATTACTGGATGGAGAAAACCACCGGATACTTGTCCACAAAAAATGGAAGAGAGCAGGAATTACAGGAATACCGCAAAAAATTGCAACCGATTCGGTTTGTACGTAGAAACAGTGAAGAGGCAAAAGGAAAAATGGCAGAGCTTGGCCTTTGTACACAGGCATGGTATATAGAAAATGACCGAAGAAAGATTTTGGAACAGAATAAGGTGAGTGGCAGGGTTGTAGTGTTTCCTGCCGGAAATTTGGGAGAACTTTGGGTAAACGATTACCATTCTTTAGTAGAGATTGTGGCTTTGGTGGATAATTCGTTGCCGAAGGGACCTTTTTGCGGTAAAGAGGTCTTATCGCCAGCGTTTTTAGAAGAAAAGGAAAAATATGACCAGATTATTGTTATTACGACACGCTTTGAACAAGAAATTTATGAACAAGCATTGCAATATTGTGAGCCAGAGAAAATTATTTGCTGGAGGGAAATTCCGCAGTGATATTTGAGAAAGAAGATTAGTGAAAGAGAACAAAATCATATTGCAATAGAGAGGAGACTGAAATGATGGATGGCAGATGGGATATTGATGACGAACTGAATGAATTGATGATACAGTTTCGTATCAATCGGCATAATCCTGCGTTTCAACATTATTTGCAAGCAAAAAAACTATTCCGACAAATTTATGAAAAGTTTCAGATAACTGGTGAAGAGATAGTACTTGTATCGGAGCGAGCAGAGGATGTTGTTTTTTTCACTGAAACGCTGAAAAGAAAACCGGTTCATTTACAAATAACGATTGCTGAAACGGTTTCACAAATAAAAGATATTACGAAGGAAACGACGACATACTTGGTTTGTTCTTTTGATTATCGTGGGGAATTGACAGCAAGACTCAAGGATGCCGGTCGCAGAGTGATTGATTTATATGATTGCTTTGAGGAGGAAAATTTGGTTTTCGAGAGGGACTATTTCAAAGTATTTCCGGGAGGATATTATAAGGAGAACGAAAATATTCCGTCAAACGATTATTTGAATTTTGATTTGAATGCTGCGTTTTTTTGGCATCGAAGAAGATATGAGGCGGCAGAGGGCGAGAGTAAAAAAATTTTGTTGGAAAAAATGATTTTTGACTGTGCGTATGCCCGTGATTTTGTTACCTTGGAAGAGTGCACAGAATGGTATTTGCAGGACTATCAGGAAACCTCTATGGAGTATGTGTGTTTTTTTAGAGAAGTACAGGAACTGCTTAGGCGCATTGGTGCGGAACTTGAGAAGCGGCAACAGAAGCATTGCATTGTATATTGGCTGGATCAGGTGGAGCATCAGAATGAAGAGTTTATGCCTTTTTTAAAACAAATGGATGAGAAGACACTAAATTTTGAACGGATGTATACGGTAACACCGTATACAAAACCGACGATTAAAGTGTTGTTTTCAAAGAATAGAGTGATTGAAGAAGAGGCATTTCGGCAAAAAACAGTTGGGATTGAAAACAGTGGTTTATTTAGAGGCCTTCAGGAAAGAGGATATAAGTTTAAGTACTATGGCTATTTCTATGATTGTTTTGAAGAGCCGTTTGCGGATCGAAGCAACGTTATTACCAGGTATACGCCGGTATCTAATCTTTTTTGGAATGCACTTAGAGACTTGATTCTGTGTGGGGGTAAGGAAAAATGTTTTTTTGTTCTTCATGAATTGTCACAGACGCATAGTCCTTGCTTTTCATTTGGTGTGCGGGGGAAAAATTATCACTGTATCACAGACAAAGGACTACAGGAAACGTCTGTGGACCAGCGAAAAGAAAGCGGGGAGTACGTAGATCGTTTGTTGAAATGGTATTTTGAGTTGCTTCCGAAAAATTACTATCATATTTTTATGAGTGACCATGGATATAGTATGGTAGAGAGGTTTCATGTTATTTTTAAAGTTTTTCAGGAAGAAATTATTCCCCGAAAAATATCTTCCGTGCTCAGCTATTATGATTTTGACAGGATGATTTATTCTATTTTGGATGAGCAGGGAGAAGGGGTTGAAGATCTCAGCACGGGCAGCGCCTTTGTAGAAGATGTAGATGTGTATAATAAAGATTTTATACTTAAGTATATAAAGGAAAAACGCATTAGGCAGGAATTATTGAGCTACAAGGGAATTATTACGGAAAAGGATATGCTATTATGCTATCGAGGTGGATTTGAAAGATACCATTTGTTAAGCGAGGGAGAGCAGAGTGCAGAGAAAACAGAAAAACGAAAACGGGAGCTGAGGGCACATTTGGATCTTCGTTGGTTAGATATTGAAAATGAGGAATTGTTTCAGTATTCTAAAATTTATGCAAAGGTAGTTTTTGAAAAATATTATAAGCCTAATAAAATCCGAGAAGTGATTCGTAACACATTACAACAGTTTTCTCAAAAAGGAAAGGTTGCCATTCGTGGTGGTGGTTATCATACACTATGGCTTTTGAATTCTTTAGGTGAAGGAGAGCGAAAAAAAATTTATTGTATTATTGATAAAAACAAAAATTGTGATGTGGCGCCTGACATACCGGTAGTTATACCGGAAGAACTATCGGAACAGGATGTAGATGCGGTAATTTTGTCATCTTGGGTGCACCGTAAAGAGTATAGAATTGAAATGCAGCAATTGTGCTCGCAGAAAACGGAAATTGTAGATTTGTATGATCAGTTTGAAGCTGCCGGAATCGTTTGTGAGGATGAATTTTTTAAAGAAGAGGATGTGTGGCAGTGGGCGATGCAGCAGGTAGAGAAGCTTTCGCAGAGAAAGGAATGAGGGGGGGATTGATGATGCGATGTGAGTGGAATATAGATGATGATATGAACGACCTGATGGTAAAGTATGACATTGGCAGGCATCAACCGGCTTTTTATCAGTGGTTACAAGCAAAAGAAATAATCCGAAAAAAATACAGGGAGTTTTGTGAGAACAATCAGAAGATAGTTCTTGTGTCGGAAAATTTGTATGACATTAGATTTTGTATGGATGCATTACAAGAAGAACCTACCTCTTTGATATTGAAACTATCGGAAGATGCGGAAATAATAAGAGAGAAAACCGATTCGGACACGACATATTTGGTATGTTCTTTTCCTTATCAAAGTGAACTCACTATGAGACTTTTTGATGCCGGACGTAAGGTGTATAACTTATATGATATCTTTGAGTCGGAAGGCTTGCTTTTTGAGCATTCGTATTATGTTGTATATTCGGGAGGCTATTATGACCATAGTGAAAAAAGACCGTCTTCTGATTACGAGAGGCTGGACTTGAATGCGGCTTTTTTTTGGCATAGAAGACGGTATGAAATTTCTTCCGGAAAGATAAGAAGACGATACCTGGAAAAAGCAATTTTTGACTGTGCCTTTGCGAGGGATTTTGTTACACTTAAGGAGTATATTGGATTATACGAAAAAGAGTATGCGGAGTTTTCTAAGCCATATACTGATTTTTTGGAAGAAGTATCTTATCTGCTGGATCGGATTAAGAAGGAATTACATTTGCGTCAGCCGGAACATTGCCTAATGATTTGGTTGGATCAGGTCCCCTATGCAAAAGAACAGGATATGCCGTTTTTAAAGAGTCTGGATGAAAAATCTTTATGCTTTGAAAATATGTATACGATGACACCTTATACGAATCCGACGATTAGATTGTTATTTTCTAAAAAAAGGCCGATAGAGGAGAAATCTTATAAGCAAAAGAATTTTGATGAAAAGGATAGCGTTTTTCTTCGTAATCTGCAGAGTCAGGGGTATCAGTTTCGGTATTATGGTACATTTCGCTATTATTTTGGAAGTAAGTATGCAGATTTGAAAGACCAGATGGAAGAAGTATCCCCGTTCTCCTATGTTTTTTGGCTCCTGTTGCGAGATATGATTTTATGTCAACCAACAGAAAAGTTTTTTTATGTTATTCATGAACTAATGCAGACGCATAGTCCGTCCTATTCATTTGGATTACGTGGTGACAACTATGTGTGTGAAGAGCGAAAGGGAGAACAGGAACAGATGCAAAACCAGCGAATGGAAAGCTGGCGTTATGTAGACCGGTTACTGGAGTTTTATTTTGAATTACTGCCGGATAGCCTTTATCAAATCTATATGAGTGATCATGGATACGGACTTATTGAACGATTTCATGTCGTATTTAAGGTGCTTCAAAAAAGAATTCGTGTCCGGAAGGTACGGGAAGTAATCAGCTATTATGATTTTGATAGGATAGTTGATAGTGTTTTGAGGAAAAACGGAGAAGGTATTGAAGAAATCAGTAATGGATATGCTCTTTTAGAAGATGTGGATGTTTATAATAAGAACTTGATTTTAAAAAAAGCAAAAGAAGGAAGAATTAGTTATACTATGACTAGTTATAAAGGAATTGCTACAGAACAGGAGATTTTTCTTTCTTATAGAAACGGCAAGGAACAATATTTTGCACTTAATAGTGGGACACCGGAGGAAATAGAAGACAGAAAGAACGCTTTGCGTGATAAAATGGATCTTTGCTGGATAAATGTAGCGGAGGAAGAGCATTTTAAATATTCCAGAGTAGTTATCGAGGCTCTTACGGGGGAAATGAGAAAAAAGAAGAGTTTGCTTATAGAGTTTCTGGAAATGGTTTTTCAGAAAGGCCGTGTTGCAATTCGTGGTGGAGGAGATCATACGTTATACTTGCTGGATGCGTTAAATGTCAAACAAAAGGAAAAGATAAGTTTCATTATCGATAAAAACAAGAAAGATGTAATGATTTCTGGATTTCCGGTGATTGCTCCGGAAGAGTTTGATGTAAAAACGGTAGACGTAGTTTTGATATCTTCGTGGTTTTATCGGGAAAGTATGAAAAGTGAAATGCAGCAAATGTGTGCAACGTCCAATGTTGAGGTGCTGGATTTTTATGATTATGCGGCGGAAAAAGGGATTCTGTGTACAAGTGAGTTTTATTGTTCCAGTGGTTCCAATATAGACCAAAAAGTATTGGATGAGATTGCGCGACTTGATCTTGAAGAGGAGTAGAGATAACAAAAAAAGAAGGGGAGGTAGTCCCTTTCTTTTTTTGTTACAGAGGATAATATATTTTGTAAGCAGTTATAGTTCAATATGTTCAGAACCGACTTCATTAAGCATATCATATAAAACGCGGACACAGTTTATAACATATTGGCCTACGGCAGTTTCTTCAGACATCTGTACGCCATAAACACCGGATTTATATATATGATACAATGCTTCCACTTCGCCAATATTTGGAATTGGTTTTGTTTCCATACTCTTTAATATCTGTGTTGCGAGAAATACCTTAACATCAAAAAAGAGCGCTTTGTCTATAATGTATTTCTGAAAACGTGGGATTTTGTTTACCCCAACATCTGTAGATAAATCACCTCTGTCTACCAAAATATACTTAGTTAAAGCTAAAATATCATTAAGGTTATTGACAGCATCCAGTGTCTCTACCTTAGTAATAATCTCTGTTTTGTTTCCAAGCAAGGCTCGTACTTCCTTTATATTCTCCGGTCTTCTGACAAAGGATAATCCGACAAAAGACAATGCCCACTTGTTTGCCAGTTCAATCAGTTGTCTATCTTTCTCGAAGAGAAACGGAATTTCATTATGAATTCCCCGGATATGTACCCCTTTATTATTAATTAATACACCCTCCGATTTGGACAAGAATACAATTTTCTCAGCATCAGCAGAAACAACTTCAAATTCAAAAATGCTGTCATTTGCCCATGCTGTCATACCCGGTTTTAAATGCTTATAAAACTCGGTATAATTAAAACAGTCGCTGGAAAGCTCAAAGGTCTTCCCTTTCTCCAAGGACACACCGCCATTCGGAAGATTCTTGGTTCTCACTTTGTTTCCCGGAAGGTCCATTAAAATGTCTGCGTCGGGAATTTGCTCTCGTATTTTTAAAATATATTTTTCGATATCTTCTACACTTCCATGAGCGCCATTAATACGATATATATTTCTTTCGTCGTGTACTTCGGTTAATGGGACCTCATTCAACAATGCAGGACCTACGGTTAAAATAAATCTCTTCATATTCTAAGCTTGCGTTTTATAACGCTCTCCTTCCTATTACTTATTTAGTTAAATTCATAAATATAGTTGCATCTTTTTTCTGCTGCCAACGTAACCAATATCCTGCAATCAGAGAAGATAACATAGTAGTCAGAATCAGGACCGTAAAGAATTCCAAATTGATTATTCCATAAGAATATGCTACTGTTGCTAAAACGATTCCAGGACCTCCTCTTGCATTCATCGTAACAGCAAAATTAATTTTAGTTACACGGTTTAAGTCCGTTGGTATTAACATAATCAAAGTTCCCACAGCTTCTAAGCTAAATGCAATTACAAAAAACAATGCAAAACGAAGGAATGAGAAATTATTTAAAATATCTAACTGGATTCCTACTAATGCAAAATAGATTGGAATAAAAAATGAAAATGCAAAGTTTTTGATTCCGTCAATTTTTGCAATGGTTTCCTGCTCTGTTCCGACAACAGCTTTTACAATGTAGCCAACCAAAAAAGCGGAATACATAATATTAATACCTGCTATATAAAGAAGCGCACATACTAATAAAAGTGCTATAAAACTGACAGAATAAAAGTTTATTGTCTGGAAGCTCTTTTTCCATACATGAACATATTTGGTTACTAGTTTGGCTATTGCGAATAATCCCAATGTAACAAACGCAACAATCAGCATTTCTACAAGTTTTACTTCGCCTGACACAGCAATTCTGGTAGCTGCATTTAATAAAATCCAAAGGCAAAGATCCTGAAATGTGGAAACCGTAAGTACCGTGTTCGAAAAAGTTGTGTTCATTACACCCATATCAAAGAATATTTTTGAAATAACAGGAATGGATGTAATTGCTACTCCGATTGTAAACACCAGGGCGAAAGAAATCGAATTGTTCATTGTGCCGATATATTCTTCTTCAAACAGTTGGATAAAAGGAATGGCACCAAGCATTGGAAGAAAGGTGGCTCCGACAAATACACAGCCAATCGTTTTTAAGTTTTTTTTGTCAATTTCAAGATTCGTATTGTACCCGGATAAGAACATCAAAAACACAAGGCCCAATTGATAAAAGATATTGAGAACCTTGCCTTGTCCCTCATAAGAATTGAAAATTCCTGCGACTGCTTTTGGAAAAAATGGGAACAGGAAACTTCCAAACAACATTCCGCCGATAATTTCTCCAACAACTCTTGGAGCCTTGATTCGTTCAAATAATGTTCCGCACAGATATGCGCCTGCCAATAATAACGCTAATGCAATAAATGTGCAAATCAACTCCTGTTCTGATAATGTTTGTAATCCCATAGTTGCACCTCTTTTTTGACTTTTTGCAACTATAGTATCGTTCTTTTTTTGTGTGATTTCAAGAAACATAACACAAATTTCGTCACTCTCTAAGAAAACGATAAAAAATCAAAGTCTTCTTTGTATGATTTTATAGACTCTTGAAATGCTTAATTCATACTTCTTTGCCAGGTCGCTGATTTCATATTTCCCACTATAAAAATCTTCCCTGAGTGAAATGTTTCTCTGGTCTTTGTCATGCCATTCTGCATCCGCAGGAAAATAAACAGTCACACCGCTAAGTTCTCTTAATAGTTCATTGTATTTATCGTGTCCTATGATATTTTTAATCTTCTCTAATGCTTCTTTTGAATTCATACTTACTCTATAAACACCTGCCCACAATTTAAGATAGCTTGGAAAATTTCCTGACGCATCATAATTTCATCCGGGATATGCCCATCGTTGATGTATTTTCTGATAATGGTTCCGCTGATTTCCACACGGTGCGTATGATAATGCCCACAGGTTTTATCTGTCACAATCTGTTTGCATTTTGTGCAATAATACGGTTCCCTTGTTAATAAAAGTTCAATTCCGAGATCCTTTTCTTCAGAAAGTTTACGTGCTAAAGCGTGCGCATCGTATGCGCCATAATAACCACCAACACCAGCATGGTCACGACCAATAATAAAATGTGTACATCCTAAGTTTCTACGAATAATGGCATGAAATATCGCTTCTCTCGGACCGGCATATCGCATCTGTGTTTTCAATCCATCCATATATACACGTGATGACGGATAAAATTCTTTTGTCATTTCTTCGTAGGCTGCAATGACGGCTTCTTGTGTAAAATCGCCTTTTTTCTTCCAGCCTATAATCGGATTGATGAATAATCCGTCGCACACCTCCAGACCTAACCGCTGTATATGTTCGTGCGCTTTATGTATCGGATTTCTAGTTTGAAAACCGACTACGGTTTTCCAGCCTTTTTCCTTAAAAACGCGCCTGGTCTCTTCCGGTTTCAAAGCACCCGTAAGCAATTCCTTTTTCAAAAGCGCTGTTTTTCCTCCGATTCGAAAAGGATTTCGATTCTTTTCTTTCTTCACGCCCGGATGTGCATCTTCCAGTGTCCGGAATATCTTTTCGATGTCTTCTTCTGTCATAATATATTTATCTGCAACTGTAAGCTCTGCAACCGTTTCTTCCTCAAATAACAGTTCCAAAACGGCTCCTTTTTCTGCTCGTAAATAGACCTGCTCCGGAACATCCAAGGTTACCGGAATTGTAAATACCTGACCATTGGCCATTGTATAATTGTCGATTACCGAACGATAATCAGCTGCTCTCATAAACCCATCCAACGGATACAATAATCCTGTTTCTATATTAATGACATCTTGTAATGTCTCTTCGCTGATAGCAACCTGTAGTCTCATTTTTCCCTCCGCATAGTTTTAAGCGTATTCTTTTCCATATTTCTCTATAATATAATCCAGTACGTGTTGATAGGTTTCTTCCACGGTCTGTTTGTCTACCTCCAAGACTAAGTCCGGAGTCTGTGGTTCATCAAAGGTAGCATCGATTCCAACGACCTGTGTTTTCCCAAGATTATTTTTGTAGATTCCTTTTACGTCATTTTTGATACTGACTTGAATGTCCTTTTTTAAATAAATCTCATTGTATCCGGCTATTTTTCTTCTGGCCAGTTGGCGTAGATGTTCTAATGGACCAATGTTACAAATAATTCCGATAATATCATTTCGGTCAAGGAGGTAAGCTCCCAACATTATACGTTTGATGTTGGCTTCTCTCTCGGCATCAGAGTAGCCAAGATCTCGGTCAAATAAATCACGGACCTCGTCACCATCCAGTAAATAGCATTTTTTGCCTATTTTGTTAAAATGTTCTTCCAATTTTCTTCCGATGGTTGTTTTCCCCGCACCGGAAATGCCGATTAGCCATAGAATCATAGCAACCCCTCCAATTTATTATATTTTTGTAAAGAATAAAAATCTCTTACACTATTGTACAACAGAAGGAAAGAAGTTTCCAGCGGTTTTGTTTAAGAATCTTTATTACTGAACCGATAAACAATAAGAGGATAGTGATAAAGAAAAACTTGCCTTGGAGGAGTGTATGAAATATAAACTATTAGCACTGGATTTGGACGGAACATTAACAAATTCAGAAAAAAAGGTGACGGAATATACAAAAAATGTTTTGGAAGAAGTGATGAGATGCGGAGTAAAAATTGTGCTTGCGTCCGGTCGGCCATTGCTTGGAATCAGTGCAATTGCAGACTATTTGGAATTGGATAGGTTTGGAGGGTATATTCTGGCATACAACGGTGGTCAGATTGTTGAGTGTGCAACCAAGCAAGTTCTTTTTGAAAAGCTTGTTTCTTCAAAATATGCAAAGAAGATATGTGAGGTGGCGAGAGCATCAAAAGTACAGCCACTTACCTATTACGGAAAGCAAGTAATTGCAGAATCTGATACAGATGCATTTGTTCAAAAAGAAGCATACAATAATTCTACGACGATTCGGGTGGTTGAAAAATTGGACGAATTTGTTACGTGGGATGTGCCTAAGTATATGGTTGTTGGAGAACATAAGTCACTGCTGGAAGTTCAGAAAGCATTGAATGTGTTGTTTTCTGGTGTTTTAAGTATATTTTTTTCAGAACCGTATTTTTTGGAAGTAGTTCCTTGCGGGATTGAGAAGGCAACTGCGTTAGCTTTGCTGACAGAGCATATTGGACTAACCAGAGAAAGTGTTATGGCAATAGGCGACGGATTGAATGATCTGCCAATGCTGAGATATGCCGGTATGCCGATTGCTATGGCAAATGCATATGCAGAGGTTAAGGCGGAGGCTCGGTATATTACGTTGTCCAATGACGAGGATGGTGTTGCAAAAGCTGTAGAGGCGTTGCTTTTGCAAAAAAAGTGAGGCAAGTATTATAGGAAAGAAGGAGTTATTTTAAAATGCGGCGTCGTCAAACTCAGTAAGATAGTCTTGTAAAACAACAGACGCAAATATATACTACAAATAGGAACAGTAGGAGATAAAGCATTTTGGGGGCAATTATGAGAATGAAAAGCGGAACCTATCTAATTACAGGAAGCGCCGGTATGATTGGCGGCTTAGTAACAAAACATTTAATAAATCTACCGGAATACAAAGAAGGCAAAATCCGTATTCTGGCTCCGGTACGCAATGAAGAAAAGGCGCGCCGGAAGTATGGAGAAGAAGACAGCAGATATTTGCAATTTTTAAATATGGATTTATGTGATGCGGAGTCTGTGCTTGCGATCCAGGATGTAGTAGACTATGTGATACACTGTGCGTGTGTAACACAATCAACAGAAATGATATCGAATCCTGTTGAAACAGCAGATGGTATTGTGCTTGGGACAAGGAATATACTTGAACTTGCAAAGCAAAAGCAGGTAAAGAGTATGGTCTATGTTTCTTCTATGGAGGTTTACGGACAGGTAAGCGATATTGGACGTCCGAGAACAGAGGAAGAGCTTGGCGAAGTTTCTTTGGCGTTGCCTCGTAGCTGCTATCCTTTAGGAAAACGAATGGCGGAGCATTATTGCCATTCATTTTGGCAGGAGCATGGGGTTCCGGTTAAGACAGCCCGTCTTGCACAAACCTTTGGAACAGGAGTGAGACCGGAAGATAATCGTGTTTACATGCAATTTGCCCGGGCGGCAAAAGAAGGCCGAGACATTGTTTTAAAGACAAAGGGACGTTCCTATGGAAATTATTGCGCAACAGAAGATGTGGTTAGGGCAGTTTTTCTTCTTTTGGAGAAAGGAGAAAATGGGGAAACCTATAACGTGGTAAACGAGGAAAACACTATGCGCATCCGGGAAATGGCAGAACTGGTAGCCGATAAGGTTACAGGGGGACGTATTAAGGTGCGTATCGAGATAGAGGATGCATCAAAGACCGGATATGCACCGGATACAGAGTTGAGACTTTCCGGTGAAAAACTCCGTAGGCTTGGTTGGAGACCGGAAAAAGGAATGCTTGAGATGTATGAGGATATTCTTGAGATATTATCGTCGAACAGGTAATAAGTATAAAATATGGGTCGGATAGCAAAACAAACTATCCGACCCATTTGTTATTTATCCATTCTTCAATTCATCAACCAATCTTTCGTAAATCTCCCGAATCGCATCCGGAGTTTCCTCTACCTCATCGGCAATTACTTCCAAGGATTTCCCTTTTTTGATTTTAGAAGCAATTTGTTTGGCGAGGAGTTCGTTTCGTCCTTCAATGCGTCCTTCAATACGTCCTTCAATGCGCCCTTCTTCACGGCCTTCTTCCAAGCCTTCTTCTCTTGCACCCTTTTTGAAAGCGGCTTCGTCAAATTCAGCTAAATACATGGATTTTACCTCACTTTTGTGTGCAATCAAAAAGTCGCGTAGGATATCGTTTTCAATGCATTCATCTACGGCTTTGTCAACTGCATCTTCAATCATCATGGTTTTGTGGTACAGTTGTATTTTGCCGATCAGATAGGTGTAATCATAAAGCGGTTTGCAGCGGGACAGTAAATCGCTGTTGGCTTCGTGATTTAAATTGATTACTGTTGCGGTCCATTCAAATTCACCGCTGTCATCCGGAATCTGAAATGCATCCGAAAGACGGAGCTTTTCCACGGCGGGTCTTTTATCAATGCCGTTGTAAAATACCACATATTTTGGAGTTGGTATTTTAATGTGCTTTTTGAGAAGAATACTGAACTCGTTTGTTTTCAGATATTTTTCATAAAGGCTGGCAAAGTAGAGAAAACCACGCAATGGCATATTTGGGTTATGTGTGGACTGCTGTTCATATAAATTCATCCGATCTGCAATAACAAAGGAAAGATCGTTTTTCATCTTAATGTATAAGGCATCTTCCAAGGTGGTAATCTCTAACGCATTTGCATCCGTGTAAGAAGAATGATTCAATGCGTTGTAAAGAGCCAGCGTATTTGCCTTGTTTCTCTCATCTGCAAAGAGAAGGCGGAAGATACGGTCTTTGTGCTGTCTGTTAATCTGTGTCACAAGTGACCTCCTTTTGTGTGGTCTGTCGTGACTGAAACTGCCTTTCCTTGCCTTAAGTATAACGTGGCCGGTGTTATTTGGCAAGGAGATTTAAACAGAGAGAAAATGTATCCTGCTGCAGCGTTGTTCTTTCAGTCAAGGACAAAAATGAAAGTAAATGTAAAAAAATATGTAGCAAAGATACAAAACGTTTTGTAAGAAAAAGTATAGGAGAATTCGGGAAAAAAATACAAGATTT
This sequence comes from Lachnospiraceae bacterium, assembly GCA_015057585.1. Classification (GTDB taxonomy): domain Bacteria; phylum Bacillota; class Clostridia; order Lachnospirales; family Lachnospiraceae; genus SIG299. The sequence continues at coordinate 81,328 of SVEF01000006.1, forward strand.
TGACATGTAGAAAAATGGGGGTGTTTTTTGTGAAAAATCACAATAAGAAAACGGGGTGTCATGAAAATTTTTTCTCGGCACCTTTCACAAAGTTTCGCTTCTTTTTTATTCATATTGCACAATGAGGGGGGTCTTTGGCTATCCAGAAAATGCCGAAAAGCCGCATAAATAAAGGGTTTTCTGCCTTTCTTGGAGTCGCAGGAGGGATGGTTGCAAGATTTTTTTAAGTGTGCTATAGTCGGGTTAAAGCATAGTATTTCTATTATCACTTACGGAACTCCGTAGTCTTACAAGTGAACGATGTATCCACCCCTCTGCATCTTGATTCGAAAGGAAACGTCATGCTTTATTTCAATGATTAGGCAGGAGTTTTCAAAACGAGATGTCAACTTCTGAAAATAAGGAGAAAAGGGAGGATTCGTGTGGAATATTTGCAATGGCATCCTGCATTTGTTGCGAATCTAAAAGCAGGATTTGGGAACGAAAGAGAAAAGATAGAACTGGAAAGTGAACATAATCTGAGTAATAAGCCGATGCAAATTGATGTGTTGGTAAAGAAAAAAACAGACAAACCAACAAGATGGAACATAGGAAAGCTGTTCCGGGGGCATAACATTATCGAATATAAAAGCCCGGGAGACTATTTGAGTATCGATGATTATTATAAGGTCTATGGATACGCGTGCTTTTATAAGGCGGAAGCAGAGAGGGAAAATGAAATCCCGGCAACGGAATTAACGATTACCTTTGTTTGCAGACGATACCCGAAGAAGTTGATTACATATTTACAGGTAGTCAAAAAGTATATAGTGACGGAAGCGGAGCCGGGAATTTACTATGTGCTTGGAGATGAGCTGCCGATACAGATTATAGTGACATCCGGGTTATCGGAAAAGACGAACTTTTGGTTAAAGCATCTGACAAATGATTTAAAAGATAAAGAAGTGGCAGAACGAATTGTGAAAGAGTATAAGAAATATCAAAATGATGAATTATACAAAGCCATGATGAACGTAATTGTAAATGCAAACAAAGAGGTTTTTGCGGAGGTAAAGTATATGTGTGAAGCGTTGAGGGAATTGTTTAAAGAAGATATGGAAAGAGAAGTGGCGAGAGAAGTAGAGAGAGAATTGGCAGAAAGGATCGGACCGGCTCTCGAGGAAGGAAAGGCCGTGGCAATGGCAGAGGGAAGAGCAGAAGGAAGAGCAGAAGGAAGAGCAGAAGGAAGAGCAGAAGGAAGAGCAGAAGGAAGAGCAGAAGGAAGAGCAGAAGCATTACGTGATATGCTTAAAAATTTACAATCGAATTTAGCAATGACACTGGAACAGGCAATGGATGCTTTGGGAATTCCGGCAGAAGAGAGAGGTCTGTTTGCATGAAAGCAATTATTCTGGCAGGAGGAACCGGGAGCCGGTTGTACCCGCTTACGATAGTAACAGGAAAACAGTTGTTGCCGGTGTATGATAAGCCAATGATATATTATCCGTTGTCGACTCTGATGTTGGCCGGGACTCGGGACATCCGGATTGTCACAACATGGGATGATTTGCAGAAATATCAGGAATTATTAGGAAACGGTTCCGGATTTGGCGTCTCGCTTTCTTATGCAATACAGGAGGAGCCGCATGGAATAGCGGAGGCGTTTCTGTTGAGTGAAGATTTTGCCCGAAACGAAGCGTGTGCTCTGATATTGGGCGATAATATTTTCTATGGCAGCGGATTGTCCGGTATGCTTCTGAGGGCTGCGCAAAATGCAGAAAACGGAGAAGCAACGGTATTTGGATATTATGTGAATGACCCGGAACGGTTTGGGGTCATGGAATTTGATGACGATTGGAATGTGCTTTCTGTGGAAGAAAAACCGGTGCATCCCAAAAGCAATTATTGTATTACCGGATTGTATTTTTACCCGAAGGATGTGACAGAAAAGGCAAAGAATATATTGCCGTCACAGCGAGGAGAATTGGAGATTACTTCGATAAACGAATGGTATCTGCAGGAAAAACGCTTAAAGGCACAGATTTTGGGCAGAGGGTTTTCTTGGAGAGATGCGGGAACACCGGATAGTCTGCTTGAGGCAGGGAAATTTGTGCAGATGATAGAAAAGCAGCAGGGTGTTCTGATATCGGCACCGGAGGAAATTGCATTCCGAAAAGGATGGATTTCCCGGGAAACGCTTTTGGCAGCAGCGGATAAATACGGAAACTCATCGTATGGACAACATCTTAGGAAAGTAGCGGACGGAAGTCTGAGGTATTAGGAATGACGGTTTTGGTTACCGGCGGAGCCGGATTTATTGGTACGAACTTTATATATTATTGGAGAGAAAACTATCCGGAGGACCGTATCGTGTGTTTGGACAAATTAACATATGCGGCCAATCCGGAGGCGCTAGAGCCGGTTATGACGTGTCCGCAATTCCGATTTGAGAAGGGCGACATTTGTGACAGGGATAAAGTATTTACAGTGTTCGCAGAAGAACGCCCGGACTATGTGGTAAATTTTGCGGCGGAAAGCCATGTGGACCGGTCCATTGAGGATCCGGAGGTGTTTTTGCGGACAAATGTATTGGGCACCCAGGGGTTGATGGATGCCTGCAGAGAGTACGGAGTAAAACGGTTTCATCAGATATCGACGGATGAGGTGTACGGAGATCTGCCGTTAGACCGGCCGGAGCTATTGTTTTCCGAGAAATCGCCAATTCGTCCGAGTTCGCCGTACAGTGCATCCAAAGCGGCGGCAGATTTGCTGGTGCAGGCATATCACAGGACGTACGGACTTCCGGTTACCGTAAGCCGTTGCTCTAACAATTACGGACCGTACCAGCATGAAGAAAAACTGATTCCGCTTATGATAACCCATGCCCGGAAAGAGAAGCCGCTTCCTGTTTACGGGGAAGGGAAAAATATTCGTGACTGGATTTATGTGGAGGACCACTGTCGGGCAGTGGATATGATTTTACGTAAGGGAAAAGACGGGGAAGTATACAATGTCGGCGGACATAATGAGCGGAGAAACATAGATATTGTAACGTTGATTTGTAAGACCCTTGGGAAACCGGAGAACTTGATTACCTATGTCACGGACCGCAAGGGACATGATTTACGATATGCGATTGATGCGGAAAAAATAGAAAGCGAACTTGGCTGGAAACCGAAGATGCCGTTTGAAGAAGGCTTAAACAAAACCATCCAATGGTATTTAGAAAGACCGGATGCATGATGCGTCCGGTCTTTTGCATTTCTTTTCTATCTTTATCTAAATCTGATGCAAAAACAGCCCACTCCGAAGCTTCGGTTCAAACCAGGTAGACTTTGGAGGCATAAGCAGTCCGGCATCTGCCACATCAAACAATTCCTGAATAGAGGTCGGATACAGGGCAAAGGCCACTTTGCAGTCGGTGTGGCAACGGCGCTCGAGTTCGGACAGACCGCGGATGCCGCCGACAAAATCAATGCGTTTGTCGGTTCTTGGGTCTTTGATACCAAGCACCGGGTCAAGCAAGAGATTCTGGAGCAGGGATACGTCCAAAGAAGCCACCGGGTCGGAAGAAACGGCAGCGTAGTCGGAGGCTTTTATCTTGCACAAGAACCATTGGTCACGGAAGAACATGGTAAATTCGCCTTTGGCAGCAGGTTTTGTACATCCGGATAATTCCGTCACCTCAAAAACTTCATTTACTTTTTCAAAGAAGGTTTCTTCTGTGAATCCGTTTAACTCTTTTATGACGCGGTTGTAATCCATAATCATCAGCTCTTCATCCGGGAACAGGACGGAAAGAAAATAGTTATATTCTTCTTTTCCGGTATGGGTTCCGAGTAAGCGGTCTTCCTCGCGGCGTTTCAGTCCGGTGCGTACGGCGGATGCCGCACGGTGATGGCCGTCGGCGATGTAAATCCGGTTCATGCCGGAAAATGCAGATTGTAACGCTACAATTTGTGCAGTGTCCGCAATCCGGAATACACGGTGACGGATGCCGTCCTCGGACGTGAAATCATACAGAGGAGTTGTCTGCTTTACAGTATCAACGATGGTCCGGATTTCTTCCCTGGCACGATAGGCAAGAAAAATCGGTCCGGTCTGTGCTGCACATGCCGTCACATGGCGGACGCGGTCCTCTTCTTTGTCTGCACGGGTATTTTCGTGCTTTTTTACCACGCCGTTTATGTAGTCATCAATGGACACACAGGCTACAATGCCGGTTTGGGTGCGGCCGTTCATAGTCAGTTCGTATAAATAATAACAGTGTTCGGAATCGGTCAGAAAGGTGCCGTCCTGCATCCATTCGTTCAATAACTCGGCGGCTTTTTCGTAAACCGCGGCAGAGTACATATCAGTTCCTTTTGGAAATGCGGTTTCCGGACGATCGATGGCAAGAAAAGAACGCGGATGGCTTGCAACAAAGTCACGGGCTTCGTCGCCGGAATAGACATCATATGGTAATGCGGCTACAGTATGTGCGAGGTCGGCTGCCGGACGCACACAGGAAAAAGGGATTACGGTTGCCATGGGAATTCTCCTTTTCGATGATTGTTTTAAAAAAAGAACCGGATTATTTCCAGTTCTTTAATACGCCAAGGGCGGTGTTTCCGTAGAGTTCTTTTTTTAAGTTGGCTTCCAAATCGGACTTCCAGGTAGGAATGTCTACGATAAAAGCGGCTTCAAATTCTTTCACAATCTGGCTGATCATGACAATGTCACGTTCACCGGAAAGCCGGTGGCTTAAAAGTTTTAAAATCATTTGAGACTGTTTTACGCTGAGTGCCATGATGTTTATACTTCCTCTCTTCTCGGATGCAAAATGCATCGGTTATTCATTACTCTTATTATAGTATAAGATGAAGAAAAGTTCAAAGAATTTTTTTGAAAAATGTTCAGAAAGAGAAGTAGAAAAAAACAAAAAAGTATGCTACGATGAAACAAAGTGACCGGAACAGAAAACGCCGGTTGCAAAAAAAATAACGGAGGCTATTATGGGGATTTGTTTTTATGAAAAAGAAAAGGTGTTTCAGATTGATACGAAAAACACCAGTTATGTGATAGCTTTGATTGATAAGGAAGGCTTTGTTGGTCATGCCTATTACGGAAAGCGGCTGTATGAAGCGGATGTTGCTTATCTTACCAGAATGCAGGAGGGGTGCAGGACGCCGGAGACCAACGAGCGTGACCGCCTGAGTTTCTATGATTGTTTTCCGATGGAATATCCGACGCACGGAATCGGAGATTTCAGGGAAAGTGCACTTCGTGTGGAGGATGCAAACGGACATTGGGCGAATAAACTGACGTATAAAGGACATGAGATTTTTGCCGGGAAGAAGAAACTTGCCGGTCTGCCTGCAACCTGGTGTGAGAAGGAGGAAGACGCACAGACGCTGGAACTTACATTGGAGGATAAAGAGGCGGGACTTGAGGTTGTACTCTCCTACAGTGTATTTGCGGATGTGGATGCCGTGGTGCGGAGCGCAAGAATTGTGAATGTGTCCGAAACCACTGTTTATCTGACAAAGGCAATGTCAGCATCCTTTGACATGGATAACAGGGACTATGATAAAATTTTATTATACGGAAGCTGGGCAAGGGAGCGTCACATAGACCGGACACCGGTAAATTACGGAATCCAGATGGCGCGTTCCAACCGTGGTGAAGGCGGTCATCAGGAGCATGCATTCACAGCACTTCTTGAGAAAAATGCAGATCAGAACCACGGAGAGGTTTATGGTATGGACCTCATTTATTCCGGTAATTTCCGTACGTTGATGGAAAAGAACCAGTTTGATAACATCCGCACGATGACCGGTATCAATCCGGAGGATTTTAGATGGGAGCTTGTGCCGGGGGCACAGTTCCAGACACCGGAGGCGGTTTTGGTGTATTCGGAGGAAGGACTTGGCGGAATGTCGCGTTGTTTCCATGATCTTTACAGAAATCATCTGATTCGCGGTTATTACCGCGACAAAAAGCGCCCTATCCTGATTAATAACTGGGAAGCAACCTACTTTAATTTCAGTACGGAAAAGCTGCTTTCCATTGCAAGAGATGCATCGGCACTCGGAATTGAAATGCTGGTAATGGATGACGGTTGGTTTGGCAACCGTTACGATGACAACCGGGCTCTGGGTGACTGGGAAGTGAACGAAGAGAAACTGCAGGGTGGTTTGGGTTATCTGGTAGACGAAGTGAACAAACTGGGTATGAAATTCGGTATCTGGTTTGAGCCGGAAATGATCAGTCCGGAGTCTGAACTTTATAAAGAACACCCGGATTGGGCAATTCAGGTACCGGGACGTGTGCCGGGACTTGCCAGAAATCAGATGGTGCTTGATATTTCCAGGGAAGAAGTTGCGGATTACATATTTGAAAAGATGGCAAAGGTGCTTCACAGTGCCAATATCGAGTACGTGAAGTGGGACATGAACCGTCCGCTTTCGGATATTGCAAGTGCGGCATTGCCGAAAGAACGCCAGGGGGAGATTTTCCATCGTTATGTACTTGGTGTTTACCGGATGCAGGAAAGGCTGCTTACGGAATTCCCGAATTTGCTTCTGGAAAACTGCTCCGGCGGCGGTGCGCGTTTTGATGCCGGCATGTTGTACTACAGTCCGCAGATTTGGACTTCTGATGATACGGACGCCATCGAACGTCTGGAAATTCAGGAGGGAACCGCACTGATTTATCCGCTTTCGGCAATGGGAGCACATGTCAGTGACTGTCCAAACCATACGGTAGGAAGAACGACACCGTTTGCGACCAGAGGAGTCGTGGCGCTTGCCGGAACGTTTGGTTATGAACTGGATGTGACAAAGATTAGTGAGAATGACAGAAATCAGATTCCGGAACAGTGCAGGACCTACCATAAATATAATGATTTGGTCCGCACGGGTGACTATTACCGGATGGCATCGTACCGGGAAACACACACCCATGATGCATATATGGTGGTGGCGAAGGATAAGACAGAGGCGCTCGTAACTTACGTTATGGTAAAACGCCGTGCAAACTCCAGAAGCCGTAATATAAAGCTTCTGGGTCTGGATCCAGACAAGACTTACCGGATTGAGGGACAGGAAAGAACGTATCTCGGAAGTACACTGATGAATGCGGGAATTCTGGCAGAGGATACCTGGGGAGACAATCAGGCGTGGCTTTATCATATTGTGGAAGCATAAAGAGAAAGGCGATTGCAGCAGTTGCAATCGCCTTTTTGTCATCTAGTGATACACATTTGTTTTCTTTTCGTCAACGGCTTTTACGCTGGAACGTTCAATGAAATGTCCTTCGACCATGTGCATGCCCTGGCTGGTTTCCTTGCCGTTCATCTTTTTGATTAACAGGCGGATGCCGGAGTCCGCCATGCCTTCCATGTTTACGGCATAGGTGGTCAAAGGAATATCGCACAGCCCCGGGAACAGGTAATCGTCAAAGCCGACAACGGAAATGTCCTTCGGGACGCGGTAACCTGCAGCGCGGAGTGTTTTAATCAGACGGCTTGCCGTCATGTCGCAGTTGCACACGAAAGCGGTCGGCATGTCGATAGGGAGTTCAAATGTATCAAAATTATTTCTCTCCTGGTCACGGTCTAAAATCAACCAGTCGGCACGGACCTGTCCATGGTGTTCAATCACCGCCTTGGTATATCCGAGATAACGGTCAGTGATGCTGTTGGTTGCCAGGATGGTTCCGACGAAAGCAATTTTGGTATGTCCCTTTTCATAGAGGTAGTTGGTCAGGTGATAGGTTCCGTAAAAGCTGTTGGAAATGACGGAATCTTCTTTGATTTCCGAATCGTAAAAGTCCATATATACCGTTGGTGTGGCATAGTGGTCCCGGATCATTTTTAAGTAGTTTGGCTTGAGCCCGCCCAGGATAATGAGCCCGTCAATTTTATTTTCCTTTAACAGCTTCGGGGGAATCATTGCTTTTTCATCGGAAACCGTCAGGATTTCCAGCATGACAAAGCAGTTGCGCTCAACAGAAGCGGTATTGAGCTCCTGATACAGCTCCCAGTAAAAGGTTGCATATTTTTCAATATAACTGGCAGAAACAATAACACCGATATTAAAACTTCTCTTTTTTTCTTCTTTCCCTGCCGGTCTTTGGTACCCCAGCTCTTCTGCCAGACGGATGATTTGCCCGCGAACCTCGTCACTGACGCCCTTTTGTCCGGAAAGTGCTTTAGACACGGTTACGGTACTGACGCCGAGTTTGGCTGCAATGTCCGCCATTTTTACGGTTTTTGCCATAGTAAGTCTCCTATTTACCTAATAATTAATAAAATTAACTTTTGTTAACTAAATGTAACTTAAATTTAAGGTTTTGTCAAATTTGTTTTGCGCCACCGCGTTTTTCTCTGTATACAGCCGGTGTTTGTCCGGTGATTTTTTTAAAGTGGTGGATAAAATGGTTGGTGTTTTCGTAGCCTACCTGATAACTGATTTCATGCACTTTTAAGTTGGTATCGGTCAGCAGGGTTTTGGCTTTTGTGATGCGCGCCGTATGTAGGTATTGAAGAGGGGGCATCAGGTAGTGGATGCGGAATTCGCGGCACAGCCGGTAACGGTTAACATGGAACAGGTTTTCCAGAGAACTTAGTGAGATATCCATGAAAAAGTTATCATCAAAATATTCTTTGACCTGGCGCAGATAATCGGGGATTCCTTCGTTTTGTTCGGTGACGGCTGAGTATTCCACCAACTCGGTCAGCAGGTCGGTCAGGTAACGGTGAAAGGCAAAGGCCGACAGGGTTTGTGCTCCGGTTGGCATAAGCGGACGCAGGAAACTACCAATACCCGTGGAAGAAAGGGAGGATAAAAATAAGCCCTCGGTCCGGTGCAGTTCGTCGTAGTAGTAAGACGCAGAGGTCCCATTAAAGTATAAAATATCGTATTCCAAGTCGCTGCCGGCAAGAATGGAAAAGCCGTCCTGCAAGTCAAACAGTGCAAAAGAACTGCCGGACAGATGGAAATGGCGTTTTCCGGACAAAAGGGTTCCGATGCCGCGCGTCACATACAGGATGCCGTAAGCGGGAAGCGGCCCGAAAGAAAGAGAAAGCTCCTCCGGCATCAGAATATGCCCGACAGCAAGCGGATAGAGAAAGGACACTGGGCGGACACCACCGGTAGTGATACTTTTGGGTAAAAAGTGTGTAATCGGCATAGATGTTGTAGTTGCCGGTATTTCTGTGAGTGCGTGAAGAAGTTGAGTGGTGAATGCCATGAAGGGACTCCTTTCGTGGGGTTTTGTACAAATTGTCTGTTTTGTTGCGGATTTTTTGCAAAAAACAGAGAGTGGATTGGTGAAAATGCTCAATCAAGAATTGTAATATACAAATCAAGAATTGTAATTATTATAAATTAACTAATTAAAAAAATCAACATTGTTAATTAAAATTAAGTTATTTAAGTAGAGTAAAAAGAAAAATGAAGAAAACATAAGAAACCGTTTTTGTGCAAAATGTATAAAATATGAGTTTTGTTTTTGGTAAAAACAAAGAAATTGACAAGAAAAACAAGAAATAGTGATAGTCTACAAAAAAGAGTGATGATTAAATACAAAGAAGTAGTAAAATAAAATTAGGTAAAAGGGAATATGGGCAGACTTTGCCCGTTTCCCCGGGGGATAATAGAAATAAGGAGGACAGAACCTATGATGCATATGGAAATGGAACAGCACTTGAGGGAGAAGTTGCTGCCGTTCTGGGAAAACTTAAAAGATGATATGTACGGTGGATTTTACGGGTTCATGGGAACGGACCGAAACGTAGTGAAAACGGCAGAAAAAGGCTGCATCTTAAACAGCCGTATTCTCTGGTTCTTCTCCAACGCATATCTTACATTAAAGGACGAGAGTGTGAAACCATATGCAGACCATGCGTTCCGTTTCCTTGTGGAACGATGCATGGACAGAAAGGAAGGCGGTGTATTCTGGTCGCTTGATTATAAGGGAGAACCGCTGGATACAACGAAGCATACATACAATCAGGCGTTTGCGATTTATGCGCTTGCTTCCTATTATGATGCATTTCATGTGGAGGAAGCCCTGCAGGCGGCAACCGAACTGTTTCGCCTGATTGAAATTAAATGCCGTGATGAATACGGATATAAAGAGGCACAGAGCCGGGAGTTTTACCATGTGAGTAATGATAAGCTTTCCGAAAATGGTGTTATGGCGGAAAGAACCATGAACACATTGCTTCATGTGTTTGAAGCCTATACGGAACTTTACCGTGTGACAAAGCGTCCGGAGACGGCGGAACGGCTCAAATGGATTTTGGATACGATAGCAACAAAGATTTACAATCCGGGCCTGCGCCGCCAGGAAGTATTCTTTGACAATCATATGAACAGTCTGATTGATTTACATTCCTACGGACATGACATCGAGACTGCCTGGCTGATAGACCGCGGTCTGAATGTGCTCGGAGATGAATCTTATAAAAAGAAGTTAAAGCCGGTGACGGAAGCGTTGGAAGACCGGATTTATGAAATTGCTTATTACAACCATTCCCTGGCAAATGAATGTGAGCGCGGAGAGGTAAACGAACTGCGGATCTGGTGGGTACAGGCAGAAGCGGTAGTTGGTTTTTATAATGCTTGGGAAAAGCGCAAAAAGGAAACGCGTTTTCTGGAAGCCTCCAAAGATATTTGGAACTTTATAAAAGAACATGTTTCTGACTCACGCCCGGGCGGTGAATGGTTCTGGTGTACGGACAAAGACGGTAATCCGGAGATGGAAAAGCCGATCGTGGAACCTTGGAAGTGTCCGTATCATAACGGAAGAATGTGTATGGAGATAATCAACCGAAACAAGTAAGGAGACAAATTCTGATGGTACATAAAAAATACTACGAAGAACTTAGAAAGCAGGAAGAACTGATTGCAAAGAAAAATAAAATAAACACAGAGTTTTACAACGGCGTGTTTGACCGTTATGAACATCCGGTTTTAACCAGAGACCATGCACCAATCTTCTGGAGATATGATGTGAATGAAGAAACGAATCCGTTTTTTGAAGAACGCCTTGGCATCAATGCCGTGATGAATTCCGGTGCGATTGAATTAAACGGAAAATATTATCTGGTGGCAAGAGTAGAGGGGGCAGACAGAAAATCATTCTTTGCAGTGGCAGAGAGCGACAGCCCGACCGAGGGCTTCCGCTTCTGGGATTATCCGGTTGTCCTTCCTGACACCTGTCCGGAGGAAACCAATGTTTATGACATGAGACTGACAAAGCACGAAGACGGATGGATTTACGGCGTTTTTTGCTCGGAAAGTAAAGACACAAAAAATAAAGATTTGTCTGCGGCCGTGGCGGCAGCGGGCATTGTCAGAACAAAGGATTTAAAGACGTGGGAGAGATTGCCGAACCTGGTAACACTCCGCTCCCCGCAGCAGAGAAACGTGGTGCTGCATCCGGAATTTGTGGATGGCAAATATGCTTTCTATACCAGACCGATGGATGATTTCATTGAAACAGGTTCCGGTGGCGGTATCGGCTTTGGGCTCTGTGAAGACATCACACATGCCGTGATTGATGAAGAAAAAATGACCAGTTTAAGAAAATATCACACCATTACCGAGGCAAAAAACGGTGCAGGTGCGGTGCCGATTAAGACCGAAAAGGGCTGGGTTCACATTGCACACGGCGTAAGAAATACGGCAGCGGGGCTACGCTATGTGATCTACGCATTCGCAACCGACTTAAAGGATCCGGCAAAAGTGATTGCAGAGCCGGCAGGACTTTTAATCGGACCGAGAGGACCGGAGAGAATCGGCGACGTTTCCAATGTGGTATTTACAAACGGTGCGATTGCCTGTGACAACGGAGAGGTGTACATCTATTACGCTTCTTCCGACACCAGACTTCATGTGGCAGGAACCACAATGGAACGATTGCTGGATTATATTTTTAATACACCGGAAGATCCTTTGAGAAGCCCAGACTGTGTAAAACAAAGATGTGAACTGATTGCAAAGAATTTGGAACTGTTAAAGAATTCCTAAGGAAAGAAAGGACTCCTATGAAAAAGAGATGGATGCTTATGGCGGGCCTTGTGGCAACGCTTGCACTGGCAGGGTGCGGACAGACAGAAAAGAAAGAACCTGCAGAACCGACGGCAACGCCGACGCCGTTTGTGGCGGAGGTAATCGGAACGTACGAGGCGGAAGCGGGGACCTTTACCGGAAACGTGGTTTCCAAAGGCACCTATGTGGATGGCTTTCAACAGGCAGGAGATACCTGCACGATTACGGTATCGGTAAAAGAAGACGGCTTTTATGACCTGGTGTTCCGTGCAGCGACATCCGGAGGAGAAAAACTCAATCCGGTGTATGTGGATGGAGAAGGAGCCGGGGACCTTCGTTTAGAAAAAACATATTATACGAATGGCGTGATTGAGCGTGTATGGATGTCTGCAGGAGAGCATAAGGTTTCCGTGGGAGTATCCTGGGGGTGGATTATGATCGACAATTTGACCGTGCAGACAGCAGAACCGATAGATAAGTCCATTTATGAAGTGGAAGCTAAACTTTGTAACCCAAACGCGACAGAGGAAGCAAAGCGCCTGATGAGTTATCTGTGCGACATATACGGGGAATATTTCCTGTCCGGACAAAACTGCGATATGGGTTCGGTAGGGTTGGAGTTTCAGGTAATTAAAAGAACGACCGGAAAGACACCCGCTATCCTCGGCATTGACCTGATGGAGTATAATCCGATTAACGTCGCGCACGGTTCCAATCCGACGATGGCACAGAGCGTCATCAACCATTGGAACGACGGCGGCATCTCGGAAATCCATTGGCATTGGAACGTAAATGAAAAGTATGTAACCGGTGACTGGTACGGAAGCTTTTATACAAAGAATACAAATTTTAACCTGAAAAAAGTTATGAACGGAAGTGACCCGGAAGGGTACGAAATGATGATGGCAGACATTGATGCCATTGCCCAGCCGTTGCTGGAGTTACAGAAAGCCGGTGTTCCGGTATTGTTCCGGCCGCTCCATGAAGCAAGCGGCGGATGGTTCTGGTGGGGAGCATCAGGGCCGGAGGCGTATAAGCAGTTATACCTCCTTCTTTATGACACGTTGACAAACAAGTACGGATTGAACAATTTAATCTGGGTATGGAACGGACAGAGCGCTGACTGGTATCCGGGAGATGAGTATGTGGATATTGTCGGTGAAGACATTTATCCGGGTGAAAAGGTATATACCTCCCAGATAGGAAAGTATCTGGAAGTAGCATCTTATTCCAATGAGCGTAAGATGGTTTACTTGACCGAATGCGGATGCATTTTTGACCCGGACCTTGCAGTTCGCGATGGCGCGATGTGGGGCATGTGGGCAGTATGGTCCGGCGAATTCGTAAAAAAGAACGGTGCATTTGCGGTTCTTAGCGAACAATATACGGAAGAACACATGATGGTGAAGGCATACAATCATGAAAAGGTTTTGACTTTGGATGAACTACCGGATTTAAAGAAGTATCCGATAAGTGAATCTTTCGGAAAATAACCCGGAGTCAAATGGTTGAGAAGGGATGGTTCATATGAGCAGGTGGAAAAAAATAGTCCTCTTTGCTGTAGCAATTTTAATTTTCGGGCTTGTGTATCCGGGTCTTTCAAAAGAGTCCGGGGCAAAGACGGACATCAGCATGGATGAGTACGAAGATATCATCGGGACATATAATATTGATGATTCGATTTTGAGTTATAAAGATTACCAAAAGGAGCATGCCGGAGCAGCCTATCCGGATGCGGTGGTAAAGATTGGGGCAGGAGACTGCGTACGCTATGAAGAGGATGGCGTTGCGGTAGAACCTAAAATTTATAAGGATTATGCGGACAGAGCGGGAGAGAGTCTCCTGACATCGGAAACAGGCCTTATTGAATATGAGTTTGAAATTAAAGAAACCGGATTTTACAATCTTTCTTTCCTGTATTATCCGGAAGAAGGAAAAAACTCGGAGATTGAGAGAAGTATTTTTATCGACGGAGAGCTTCCGTTTAAAGAATTTTCCATGGTAACTTTCCAGCGTGTCTGGACAAATTTTGTAGAGAACACAAAAGTAAATGAAAACGGTGTAACGGAAAAAATCTGGGAAAAAGACAACCAGGGAAATGATGTGAAACCGGGAAGTATCGAAGTGCCGGAATGGCAGACCAGATACGTATATGACAGTGACGGCTATATTACCACACCGTTGTCGGTTTATTTGACTAAGGGAAAACATACCATAACGATTGTTTCTATTAAGGAACCGATGATGATTGGGGAAATTGTGCTGGATTACGCAGAGGAAACTCCGTCTTATGCAGAAACAAAGGCGGCACAGGATGCAAAGGGAGCAAAGGCTTCCTCCGGAAAGGTCATTACCATTGAGGCGGAATATGCAACCAAGACATCGTCGCAGATGTTATATCCGCAGCAGGATCAGGCCTCTGCCGATGTAGTTCCGGCAAGCGCGAAGGAATTGTTAAACAACACGATTGGCGGAAACTCCTGGAGATTGGTCGGACAGTGGATAGAATGGCAGTTTGACGTAAAAGAGAGCGGTTATTATGAAATCGCCCTTTATGATAAGCAGAATTTCAGCCGTGGTGTTGCAGTATCGAGACGTATTACCATTGACGGAGAGGTCCCGTTTTCGGAAATGGCAAATTACGAATTTACCTATGCGCAGGACTGGAGAGAAGATGTGTTAGCCGACGAGGCAGGCAATCCGTATCAGTTCTATCTGGAAGAAGGTACCCATACCATCCGTATGGAAGTGGTGCTAGGTGAGTTCTCCGAAATTGTTGGCTTGGTAGAAGAAGCAGTACAGAGATTAAACGATATTTATCGTCGGGTAATTAAGGTAACAGGTGTTTCTCCGGATACCTACCGTGACTACCAGATTGAGGCGACTTTGCCGGAGCTCAATGCAGAATTAGTTGCGACAAAAGAAATTTTAGATTTGGCGCTGGAAATGTTAGAGGAGGTTGCCGGAAAGAACTCGGATAAAAAGACCGTTCTTCTGACAATGAGAGACCAGCTCGAAGATATCATTAAAGATAACGAATATTTTGTACGTGTTATCGGTTCCTTTAAGATTAACGTACGTGCCTGCGGTAACTGGATTACTCAGGTTATCAGTCAGCCGCTCGCCATGGACGCGATTGTGGTATATTCCCCGGATGTAAAGCCGGAGAGCAGAAATGCCGGATTTTTTGCCGGCCTGGCACATGAAGTAAAAAGGTTGTATTACTCCTTTATCATTGATTACAACCAGATTGGTAACGTGTCGGAAGACAGAGATGCCAAGGTGCTGACATTGTGGATTGGCTCCGGACGAGACCAGGCAAATGTCATCAAAGCGTTAATTGATGAAACCTTTACCAATGAAACGGGAATCAGCGTAAACGTACAGCTGGTAGACATGAACACACTCCTGAAAGCAACGCTGGTGGGAGAAGGACCGGATGTGGCAATCCAGGTAGCAAATACCAATGGTGGTGCCGGCGGAGTTCTCTTTACCGGTAACGATACTCCGGTTAACTATGGTATCCGTAATGCGGTTCTGGATTTGACACAGTTTCCGGATTGGGAAGAGGTACTGGACCGGTTCCCGGAGGCGGCTTATACACAGTTTGAATACGATGGTGCACTGTACGCACTTCCGGAAACGATTACCTATCCGGTTATGTTCTACCGAAAGGACATTTTGGCTGAAATCGGACTGGAACTTCCGAAAACCTGGGATGATGTTAAGGTGGCTATGACAGTCCTTGCAAAGAACCAGATGGAATTCGGTATGTTACCGAATGAGCAGATTTTTGCGTCCCTGTTATACCAGAACGGCGGACAATACTATAATGAAGACGGTACGGCATCGGCACTGGATTCCGATATCGCAGTTAATGTGTTTAAGATGTTCTGTAATTATTATACGGACTATAAATTAGACCGTGCAACGAGCGTGGAAGAACGCTTCCGTACCGGTGAATGTCCGATTATTATTGCAGACTACACAACCTATAACAACTTTGCCGTATCCGCACCGGATATCGCAGGACTTTGGAGTTTCACACAGATTCCGGGTACCGTGCAGGCGGATGGCTCTGAGGATCACTCCGTGGCAAGCACCGGTCTTGCAAGCATAATTATGCAGGATACGCAGTATCCGAAAGAAGCGTGGGAGTTCATTAAGTGGTGGACCTCCGCAGATACACAGACTATGTACGGACGGGAAATGGAATCCTTAATGGGTGCTGCTGCACGCGTTCCTACCGCAAACCTGAAAGCTTTTGAAAATATGGCATGGCCAATCAGTGACTTTGAAGCTTTACAGGCGTCTTTGAAAGAGGTAAAAGGAATTCCGCAGGTTCCGGGCGGTTATTACTCCTGGAGAAACGTAAATAATGCATTTTATTCGGTTGTGACAACGCCGGATACATCGTTCCCTCGAGAGGAACTGATGGACCAGGTGATTTACATCAATGCCGAAATTGCATATAAGCGAGAAGAACTCGAATTAGATAAATAGAAAGGAGAAAGCGTATGTCAGAGACAAAAAGCAATTCCGAACGCGCGGCTGAAATTGCGAAAAAGCAAGGCGCCGTGTGGTATCAGATGAAAAAATCGAAAACGTCTTACCTTATGCTGGCTCCGTATTTTATCCTGTTTTTCCTGTTTACGGTGCTTCCGGTAATTATGGCAGTCGGATTTAGTTTTACTTATTATAATATGCTTGAGATGCCGCAGTTTGTCGGCTGGAAGAACTACATCAAACTGTTTTTGGAGGACGACATTTTCATGAAGTCTTTAAAGAACACTTTGATTTTAGCGGTAATTACCGGTCCGGTCAGTTACTTTTTGTGTCTTCTCTTTGCATGGATTATCAATGAATTTCAGGGGAAATTAAGAGCGTTCTTAACCTTGATTTTCTATGCTCCTTCCATTTGCGGTAACGCATATATGGTATGGAATTTGATTTTAACCGGTGACCGTTACGGATACTTAAACGGTTTATTGTTAAAACTCGGAGTGCTTGATGAGGCAATCCAGTGGATGCAGACGGAAAAATACGTCCTGCCTGTCCTGATTGTCGTGCAGTTGTGGCTGTCACTCGGTACCGGCTTCCTCGCATTCATTGCAGGTCTGCAGACGATTGACCGCAGCATGTACGAAGCGGCAGCGTTAGACGGTATCAAAAACCGCTGGCAGGAACTTTGGTATGTAACACTTCCTGCTATGAAGCCGCAGCTTATGTTCGGTGCGGTAATGCAGATTACATCCGCTTTCTCCATCGCCGATGTATCCTTAAATCTTGCAGGTAATCCGTCCGTGAACTACGCAGGTGCAACCGTGGTAACCCACCTGCTTGACTATGGTACGGTACGACTCGAGATGGGTTATGCCTCCGCAATTGCAACGGTATTGTTCTTGCTCATGGTTGGTACGAACATGTTAATCCAGAGACTGTTAAGGAGGGTGGGCGAATAATGGCAGAGAATACAAAAAAACGCAAGGGCCGCCTCTTTAAGAGAAAAGAGAAAAAATTAAACCGGTCGATGGCAGGCAACACCCTGTTGTTCGTGCTGATGGGCATTTGTGGCGTGGCAATGGCGATTCCTCTTGTTATGGTAATCAACAACTGCTTAAAGCCGCTGGATGAATTGTTCCAGTACCCGCCAAAGATTTTTGTAAGAAACCCAACGTTAGAAAACTTCTCAGACTTATTCATTTTGATGAATGATTCCTGGGTGCCGTTTTCCAGATACATAATGAATACCATTATCATTACCGGCGGCGGTATGGTAGGGCATGTAGTGATTGCTTCGCTTGCGGCATATCCGTTAGCAAAGCACAATTTCCCGGGAAAGAAAATCCTGTTCCAGATGGTTGTCCTGTCCATGATGTTCTCGTGGACGGTAACACAGACACCGCAGTACATGATTATTTCCTGGCTTGGAATCAATAACAGTTACTGGGCACTGATTTTACCGGCGTTTGCGTTCGGTATGGGTCTGTACCTGATGAAACAGTTTATGGAACAGCTTCCGGATTCCCTGATGGAATCAGCGAGACTGGACGGTGCAAGTGAATGGGGCATCTTCTGGAGAATCGTAATGCCGAATGTTAAACCGGCGTGGCTGACACTGGCAATCTTCCAGTTCCAGCAGATGTGGGGAAATACCGGCGGTACTTTCCTCAGAGACGAGCAGTTAAAGCCGATGCAGTATGCGCTGTATCAGATTTCGGCAGGCGGTGCGGCAAGAGCCGGAGCCGGAGCTGCAGTTACGTTTATTATCGCGGCTGTGCCGATTACGTTCTTCTTAATTTGTCAGAGTAACATTCTTGAGACGATGACCTCGTCCGGTATGAAGGAATAGGAGGTGCGGGTATGAGAAAAATGAAAGTAAAGAAACTCCTTTCTCTTGTTCTTGCACTGGTGATTCTGCTGACAACAGGAGGAAGAGTGGCAGCGGCTGATGAATTGCCGTATGACACTTATAATTATGACTATCGGGAATATATCCATTATACCCCGGCAGCGTATATTCCGGAAAAGACCATCCGCGGACTGGATTTATCCTTTAACGGAGAACCAATCGGTGCGTTTAAGACGCCGCAGGATATGTGTCTGGCACCGGACGGAACCATTTACATTGCAGATACCGGAAACAACCGGATTGTCGTTTTGGACAATGCAATGAAAAATGTGCGTCACATTATTACTACATTTAAGAACGGAGAGAAGGATGACACATTCAAATCCCCGTATGGAGTAGCAGTTTCCGAAAAGGGCTGGGTCTACATTGCGGACCAGAAGAATAAAAGAGTCGTTGTTCTGGATGAAACTGATACACTTATGCAGATTATTGATAATCCGCAGTCAGAGAGTCTGGCAGATAATTTTATTTTCAATCCGATGAAAGTGGTTGTTGATTACGCAGACCGTGTGTATGTCATTGCACAGAATATGTTCGAAGGTGTTATGGTATTTGAAAGCAACGGACAGTTCTCCAACTTCTTCGGAACAATCGAAGTTTCCATCAGCCTTTGGGAAAAGTTCTGGAGAAGAATTGCAACCAAGGAAGAGCGTTCCAACCAGAGACTTTACATTCCGACGGAATTCACCGGAATCGACATCGATCCGGAAGGATTTGTTTATGCATCCAACATTGATGCCAACGGTATCCAGGGTGTCAGAAGATTGAATCCGCGAGGAGAAGATGTTATTAAAAAAGGTCAGAATGAAAATGTTGGCGGAGACCTGGTGACCGGAGGCAACGGTGATTATGCCGGACCGAGCCAGTTTACCGATGTGGTTTACCGCGACAAAGGAATTTATTCCTGCTTAGACCGCAAGCGCGGAAGAATTTTTACTTACGACCACGAAGGAAACCTGCTGTATATCTTTGGCGGACTCGGAACACAGGAAGGTACGTTTACACTTCCGGTTGCCGTGGAGGATATCGGCGGACGAATTACCGTATTGGATGCAACCAAGGGTGAGATTCTCTGTTTTGTGGAAACAGAATACGGACGCCTGATTAACGAAGCAGTAGGTCTGCGATATGACGGAGACGAGGCTGATGCGGTAGCACTTTGGCAGAGAGTTCTGGAATTGGATGAAAACAATGAACTTGCCAACACCGGTATCGGTAAAGCGTATTTAACTGCCGGTGATTATGAAAAGGCGATGTATTATTTGGAACTTGGTATGGCAAGGGAATATTACTCCATTGCATACAAGCGTTACAGAAATGCTATTTTATCAGAAAATGTCGGCTATGTGCTGACCGGGGTCCTGGTACTTCTGGCCGGTGGTCTGACAGTGAAAATGATTAGAAAGAAGAGAAGGAAAGGAGCGGTTGAATAATGGGTAAATCTTTCTCCAAAGACAAATGGAGCTACATGTTTTATACCATTGCCCATCCGATGGACGGTTATTACTGGATCCGGCATCGTGACAGGGGAAGCGTTCCGCTTGCCATATTTATGGTATTTCTCTTCTCCTGCAGTTTTACGGCGAACCGTCTTCTGGCAGGGTTTGTAGTGAATGACATTGACCCGAGGGGCGTAGACAGTCTGTATGAACTGATGGGCGTGCTGGCGTTTTATCTGTTGATTTGTGTCAGCAACTGGTCGGTTACCTGTCTTATGAACGGCGAAGGCCGTATGAAAGACATTGCCATTGCCGTAGGTTACGGAACGGTGCCTATGACGGTTACCTTTATTTTGGCAACTGTTTTAAGCCAGTTTCTTGCAGACGACGAGCAGGCGTTTTACGGGTTGTTAATCGGAGTTGGCGTGGCATATGGCGTAATCATGATACTGATGGGAATCATGCAGGTACATAATTACACACTCGGAAAAACACTGACAACCTTGTTCATTACGGTTTTGGCAGCATTTATCCTGATTTTCCTCGTGTTGCTGCTCAGCAATCTGCTCGGCATGGTATGGAATTTCTTCCGCAGTATTTATACGGAATTGATCTTTAGGATTTAGGAGGGCTTGACAATGAAGAAAGCAAAAAAAGAAAAAGTCAAGCTTCCGATGAGCCTGACAAAAAAGTTGGTGCTTGGTATTTTGGCAGTGGCACTTGCTTATGCAGTAATTTATTTCAGTTACTATTGCATCCACTTTTTGCTGTATGACCGCTATGAGGATTTCCTCACTTCGTATGAGTATGAAGAAGGACGTGCGTATCAGCCGGTCAAAGAAAGCAAAAAAAGTGTGGAAGGCATGGAGTTGGTAGCAGAGAATGAATATTTGAAGCTCTATACCGATACCAAGACGACATACGTTGCGGTTTATGATAAGCGTGACGGCAGTATTACTTATTCCAATCCGATCAATGCGGATGAGGATGAGAAAGCAAACAAAAATAATAAAAACTATTTGAAGTCCCAGATGATGGTGTACTACTATAACAGTGATGTAAAGTCAAGTTCTTATGACAACTACTCCAAATCAATTGCGACAAAGCAGTATACCTTTGAGAGTATCGAAAACGGAATCCGTTATATTTACACAATCGGGGACAAAAAAGACAAACTCGGTAATGAGGGAATCTATTTTGAAATTCCGCTTGAGTACCGCCTGGATGGAGACGGTTTGGTAGTTTCCGTTCCGGCCTGCGGCATTAAGGAATACGGCGGCGCAAAGGTGTATCGTATCCAGCTGCTCCGTTATATGGGTGCAGGTCACAAGAGTGAAGACGGCTATCTTGTCGTACCAAACGGTTCCGGATCCATTATTAACTTCAACAACGGAAAACTGTCGGCAGCGGCATATTCCCAGTACATTTACGAGATTGACCCAATGGCATCTACTTATACCACGACCGAAAATGTGGAACCGGTCCGGCTTCCGATTTTCGGTATCTGCAGGGAAGACCGTACTCTGCTTGCAGAAGTGGAAGAGGGGGCAACAACCTGCGTAATTACCGCGGATGTTTCCGGAAAGTACAACGATTACAATTTTGCATATCCGATTTTTGTACTCCGAAATGTAGACAATCTCCGTAATTTCGGCGAATCCTCGTTGGATGTTTACGTGCTGGAGGAGGATATTTATGACATCAACTGCACAGTACGTTACAGCTTTTTAAACGAAGATTACAAAGGCTATGACGGACTGGCAAACTACTACAGGGAAAGACTGATTGCAAAAGGCGTTCTGACACCGATAAATACAGAAGGTGCCATCCCGTTTTATTATGACATCATAAGCGGAATCAAAGAGACCGCGCATTTCCTCGGAGTACAATATCTCACAACATGTTCCATGACGGATTTTGAGGAAGCGGGTGTCATTGCAAAAGAACTTTCCGACAATGGTATTACGAATCAGGTCATGAATTTACAGGGCTGGTTTAACGGAGGTTTCTACCATGATGCACCGCATAACATCCGTGTACTGAAAAAAGCGGGAAGCAAGGCAGACTTGGAAGACTTGAATGCACTGCTTACAAGTCTCGGCGGCAGTTTATATGCGGATGTGGAGTTCCAGAGAGTGACCTTTGCAGACAATGGATTTAACTGGAGCGCAGAAGGGTCCCGTTATTACGGTGCCGGATATGTAGCAAGCTTTGGTCTGGTTCATCCGACTACGCTCAGAAATACAACCGGTCTTGGTTACATGGAGCCGCAGTACGATTTACTGTCTCCGAAGTTTTTACCGAGATACGTAGAGAAATTTGCAAAGAAAATAGAAAATTATGACATCTCCGGTCTCTCCTTAAGAGATTTGGGAAGCTATCTGGTTTCTGACAAGAGGCGAACCAACGTTATTACAAGAGAAGAGGCGTTGGAAATCGTGCTTGCACAGCTTGATTTGCTTGAACGTACAGAAAAGAAGCTGTTAATCAACCAGGCAAATGCGTACAGCTTCAGTTACGCATCCGATATTATCAATGTGCCGATGAGTGACAACAATTATGCGATTGTGGACAATAACATTCCACTGTATCAGATGATTGTGCACGGCTGCATCAACTATTCCACGGACCTTTTGAACTATGATGACTCCGAGGACATGACATTAACCGTGCTCCGGATGATTGAAACCGGTTCGGCGCCGCATTATGTATTTACCAAGGAACCGTCCAGCCGGATGAAGGACACCGGCATGAACCGGTTTTATGCAACTACCTTTGACACATGGAAGGGCGAGGCCATTGCAATTTATGACAGGGTAAATGAAGCGCTTCAATATGTTTCGGGTGCACAGATGACGGGACATGAAATTTCCGGTGACATGAGGTGCGTTACCTACAGTAACGGCGTTAAGATTTACATTAACTACGGTGACGAAACGCAGACGATGAACGGAGTAACGGTTCCGGCAATGTCTTACGAAATGGAGGGAAAATAAATGAAGAAGAAAAACAGATTCAAAGTTTCCCTTCAGCAAAGAAGAGTGTTTGCAGGATATTTATTTATCCTTCCGTGGTTTGTCGGATTTTTGGTGTTCTATGTGCGGTCCCTGATTATGACCGGACAGTTCGCGTTTTCCGAAATGGTCATTGATACGATAAACGGTGGCTATACTTTAACACCGGTAGGACTTGAAAATTTCCGCTACGCATTTTTGGAACACGGAACGTTTAAACAGGTTTTGACAACGTCGGTGACCAATATGCTGGTCGATGTTCCGCTGATTACGTTTTTCAGCCTGTTTATGGCGATTCTTCTGAACAAGAAGTTTCCGGGCAGATTTATTGTCAGGGCAATTTTCTTCCTGCCGATTATCTTAAATGCGGACGCTGTTACAGATGTAAGAGCCCTCGCAGAAATGATGGCAGGCGGATCTTCGGGACAGGCGGTGGAAATCACCGAAAGTGCAGCAGCGACACTTGCCTTTGATGTGGACTACTTAATTAACATGTTTATGAATCTGGGACTTCCGGCGAAGGTACTTGACTACATTACGCAGGCAGTTGCCAGAATCAATGATATCATTTCTTTATCCGGTGTGCAGATTATCATCTTCATCGCGGCACTCCAGTCGATTCCGTCTTCCATGTATGAAGTGGCAAAGATGGAAGGCGCAACCGGATACGAAACCTTCTGGAAGATAACCTTCCCGATGGTGATGCCACATATTATTACCAATGTGGTTTATACGATTGTAGACAGCTTTACGAACAGTGAAGTTGTTACATTGGCACGTACCACCATGGATCAGTACCAATATGGTCTCAGTGCGGTATTCAGCCTGTCGAGTACTATTATTACCTGTGTGATACTCGTTGCTGTTTGTGCCTTTATACAAAAGAAAACATTCTACTATAACTAGGAAGGGAGGAGAACATGCATGAAACTTAGCAGAGTAAAAAAAGCATTCCGGGATCCGTACCAGATGATGCTTTTGATGAATGACATCAAGAAGTTCGCGCTTTCGTTGCTTCAGGTGGCCATTATTATCGGAGTTGCTTACGTGATCCTCTCTCCGGTTATTACGATGTTTGTCAATGCAATTTCGTCCAACAAGGACGCGGTCAATCCGATGGTGTTCATTTTCCCCGAGGCACCGACGTTGGAACGATTTGCGCTTGCCGCGAAGCGTCTGGAATATTGGCCGACCATTGCAAAGAATCTTTTGTATGTATTATCCCTGACTGCACTTCAGGTGCTGATCTGTTCTACGGTAGGTTATGGATTTGCGAGATTTGATTTTCCGTTTAAGAAATTTTTATTCGGATGTGTGGTTGTGATGATTGTTATCCCGTCCCATACCATCATGCTTCCGCTTTATGTGACCTTCCGGGAATTTGATCCGATGGGCCTTATCACAGCATTTTTGGGTGGGCCAATCAATCTGATGGGCGGTCCATGGCCAATGTACGTGATGTCATTTTTTGGCTGTGGACTCAGGGCCGGCCTTTACATCTACATTTTCAACCAGTTTTTCCGAGGTTTGCCAAAGGAAATTGAGGAAGCGGCATTTGTAGACGGAGCCGGAGTGTGGTATACTTATTTTAACATTATGTTACGGAACGCTATGCCGGCGGTGATTACGGTAACCGTATTTTCCATCGTGTGGCAGTTCAACGACACATTTTTCTCGAATCTATTTCTGATAGGAGACGATATCGTAATCAGTAAAAAGATTTCGACGCTGCAGGCGGTGATTGCAGGTGAAGACAAGATTTTGAATCCGGCCATTCAGGAGTTGTATGTGGATGCGGGTATTCTCTTAATTCTTGTTCCGGTTGTAATCATATATCTTCTGCTTCAGAGGTATTTTATAGAGGGTGTAGAACGAAGCGGTATTGTGGGTTAGTACACACCTCAAAAAGAAAAGGAGGAAACAAAAAATGAAAAAATTCCTAGCAGTATTACTGGCAGCTGTTATGACAGTATCTCTGGTTGCGTGTGGGGGAACACCGGCCGGAAATGAAAATCCGACAACAGCGCCGACAGATGGGCCGACACAGGCTCCGACACAGGCTCCTCAGCCTGAAAATGTAACTATCGCAAATGCGAGCATCAATTTCGAAGACGGCAAGATGGACTTCGTCAAGGTGTATGAAAAGCATGCGACTTCCGCAAATGTAGCATTGTCTATCGTGGATTACAACGGAAGTAAGGCATTAAAGGTTGACAACTTAAACGGCAAGGTGCCGTGGGTTGCACTTGACCTGGCAAGCCTTCTCGGTGACAAGATTGCAGATGTGGCAAGCGTGGATATGGTAATCGGTACTTCTTATGAAGACGGTAAGTTCCGTGCAGTATCCGGTGAAGTGGTAAGCTGGTGGGGTACCGAACTGGATGATGCGACAATCGGCACATGGTCCGTTTATATGGCAAAGAAGAATCCAAAGGTGACAACAGTTAATGTTCCTGCAGGCAATGCGTTCGTTGCAGGTGCAAACAACATTTTACTGATTAACTTAAAGACAGATAACGGTCTGGATGAGAGTGATATTGCAGCAAGCTTTTATCTCGATGACATCTGCTTTAAGGATGCAGCAGGCAACGTGATTGCAGCTGATACTTCGGTTGCTTTCGTTGATCCGGCCGGTTTTGCTAATACAGGTAAGGACTTATCCAACCTCTATGTAGCATCCAATGCCGTAAACTTCCCTGGCTTCGCAAAGAGCGGTAACGCATGGGCACAGGACGGTATTGAAATGACTCCTGAAATTCTTGCAGCATTAGTTCCTGGTTCCGTTGTAGAAATTGCTTATACCAGTGACGACGGTTCCATGTGGCTTGTATTCCCGGATTCCGCAGCAGGTTGGATGAGAGTTGCTGACGGCAATCAGGGTGGTACATCCTTAAAGAACAATTCTCTTAACCTTGCACAGGTTACATATGAGCAGATTGCTTCCGTACTTGGTGAAGACACCTCCACATGGGGTGCAAGAATGCAGTGTGAAGCGGCTTCTTCCTGGGAAGTATTTTCTATCAGTGTAGGTACAGCAAATAAGAGAGTAGCAGCGCTGAACACGGTAGAATTTGAAGGCTTTGCTCCAAAGGGCAACGCATGGGCACAGGATGGTATCGCAATGCCTCAGGAAATTATCGACGCATTGGTACCGGGTTCTGTAGTTGAAATCGATTACACAAGTGATGACGGTAATTTATGGATTGTTATGCCTGACTCCGCAGCAGGCTGGATGAGAGTTGCTGACGGCAATCAGGGTGGCAAGTCCATTTGTGTAGATGGTAAGTGCTACATTACATATGAACAGATTGCTTCCGTATGTGGCGATGACAAGACTGCATGGGGCGCAAGAATGCAGTGTGAAGGCAGCTCCACATGGGAAGTATTTGCAGCCAGAGTTGGTACTTATGCAGAATTCCCACAGTTAGCAGGTTTTGTTGATTTTGCAGGTTTTGCTCCAAAGGGTGATGCATGGGCACAGGATGGTATCGAAATGACTCCTGAATTCCTTGCAGCATTAGTTCCTGGTTCCGTAGTGGAACTTAAGTACACAAGTGCCGATGGTAACATCTGGCTCGTATTCCCTGACTCCGCAGCAGGCTGGATGAGAGTTGCTGACGGTAACCAGGGCGGCAAGTCTGTATGTGCAGACGGCATTGCATATATTACATATGAACAGATTGCATCCGTACTTGGTGAAGATACTTCCACATGGGGTGCAAGAATGCAGTGTGAAGGCAGTTCCGCTTGGGAAGTTTTCTCTGCAAGAGTAGCAAAGAGTGTTGGCGCAGCATCTGAAGGTACCGAGACACCGGATGAACCAAAGGTACAGCCTGCGGATCCGACAATTCAGGTGGCAGACGGTACAGTTGCATTCACAAACTCCATCACATTTGCAGATGCAAACTGGTGGACACAGAAGGATTTAACAAAGGTTGACCTTTACGGCGATGTAAATCCGGATGATATTACAGCAATTAAGTTTACTTCCGATACAATTTTTATCGTTGGTTACAACGATGTAAATACAGGTTCCTGGGCACAGTTTGATACAAGTAACACCTATGTTGTCAAGACAGCAGCCCTGACGAATGATGATCCGGTTGTCTGCGTATACCTTTCCAAGGGTGACGGCGTAGAATACACCATTACATGGGAAGTATATACCGGCGGCGACAGAACCGTAATCATGCCGGAAGTGCCGGAAGAACCGGAAGAAGAACCAGTAGTACTGGAAGGTGAAGTTGCTCACACAGGAAGCGTAACATTTGCTGACACCTCCTGGTGGACAGAAAGAGAACTTACAATTGCTGATTTACTCGGTGAAGTAGATCCTGCAACCGTAGCCGGAATTAAGTTTACGGGTACAACCGATTTCTTCTATGGTTTCAATAAAGTAGGCGGCGGCTGGGAGCAGAATGCAGCAGCTTTAACCGAAGCAAGTTTAACCAATATTGATCTTGGGGCAGATTTTGCTCTTAAGTTAACACTCTCCAAGGGTGACGGTGTAGAATACACCATTACATGGGAGGTTTATACAAAGGCTGAAGGCGGTGCAGATGACATTTTAGCAGAGTATGTAGGTGATTACGGCTTAGGTTGGGGAGCAACTGTGGCTGAGTTACAGGCATTCACCGGAAATGTGACACTTACTTTTGACATTGCTTATACAGGAACTGTTGATTACCCGCAGTTTACTTTAATTGACCAGGGTGACAGCTGGAGCAAGTTAAAAGCAGAAGACTATGCTGCAAACGCTCCAACCATCAACAGCTATGAATTTATTGAAATGTTTGACCCGTCCGTGACTACATTTACAACAACAATCAGCGCAGATGCGATTGCAAGAATTATTGCAAACGGTGCCGGACTTGGTATTCAGGTAAACGGTATTGTCGTAAGAAATGCAAAGTTAACGGCAGCAGAGTAAACATTGAAATCAGGAAACATTCCCTGCCCATCACCGGATGGGCAGGGGAAACCCTTAAAATATAAGGAGGCACAATTATGAAATTCAGAAAAATTTTAGCTGTAGCACTTGCAGCAGCAATGACTTTATCTTTAGCAGCATGTGGCGGCGGCGGAGAAACTCCAAGCGGAGATCCGACTCCGGGCGGACAGCCGGGCGGAAATACACCTGCAACCGGAACAAATGACGAAATTATTATCGGTACCTGGTGGACACAGCCATACGACAGCCACAGCGAAAGCCTGGAAGACGCAGTTGACTGGGTAAATGCACAGGATCAGCCGACAGATACCGAAGCTGAATTAAAGACCAACGAACATACACGTAAGATTTACCAGAAGAAGTGGGATAACGTAGCGGCTATCGAGCAGAAGTACGGAGTTACTTTCTGGTGGGAAAACTTAACATATGAAGGTGTTAAGGATTCCATCAATACTTCTGTACTTGCAGGTGCTCCTGACTGTGACATCTACTTAGTAGATTCCGGTATGGCGATGCCGGCAGTTGCAAATGGTCTTGCTATGGATTTAAAGACCTTCTTACCGGCTGACCATGATATCTTTACAACACAGAAGTTTGCTTCTTATCTTGACATGGGCGATGGCAAGGCTTGCATTTTCTACAAGGTAACAGCTGAAAACCAGGTTGGTTCCACAGTGCCTTTGGCATTCAACATCCAGATGTTAGAAGACAACAACTTAGAAGATCCTCGCGTTCTTTGGGAAAAGGGCGAATGGACCTGGGATAAGTTCCTTGAGTATTGTGAAGTGCTGACTCAGGATACCGATGGCGACGGACAGGATGACCAGTATGGTTTCTGCGGCTATGCACCGGATACCTTTGAACAGTTAATGATGAGTAACGGCGCAGGTATTGCAAATACAACAACGGAAACACTGACTTCTCCTGCAGTGGCTGAAGCTCTTCAGTTCCATCAGGATTTATATAATACATACAATGTATGTTATCCATACGATTTTACAAGTGGTTCCGCACATGATACCATGAGATTCCAGTACAGAGAAGGTAACGTTGGTTTCTTCCCTACAGCAGCATGGATTATGGCAAACTATGGCGACTATGACTATGACGGCAGCGTAGGTACTACATTACCATTTGACATTGCATTCGTTTACTGGCCGGTTGGTCCAAGCGGAAACAAGGACACAAACGCTATGAAGAACGACGTTGGCGGCGAATTATTCATCATTCCTGCAGGTGTTGCAGAACCGGAAAAGGTATTTAACGTAATGTACTCCTTCTGGGATTGGGATAACGGAAGCACAGAACTTCGTGATGATAAGGAAGCTCTTAACTGGTGGTATAAGGTAACTGCTAAGACAGAAGACTTACAGAATGCAAACTTTGAAGTAATGCAGGAGTGTGGTGCAAACACAACCTTCGATTTATGGCAGAGTATGGGATTCTACTATGACTTTGATTCTCTTCTTAATGGTACCATGACACCTGCTCAGTTCCAGGAAACATTTAAGCAGCAGGTACAGGATGGTCTGGATACCTTCTACGGAAATAACTAAGAATTGAGGAACTTTTATTATGAGCGATATTAAGATGATTGCTCCTGCTGTGGCTAATGTGCCATGGCAGGAGAAACCGGAAGGCTTAAAGAATGCACCGGTTTGGAGATACACAGATAATCCGATTATCGGAAGAAATCCGGTAGAAGGTGTGGCTCGTATTTTCAACAGTGCGGTTATGCCTTATAACGGGGAATTCATCGGGGTGTTCCGTGGGGAACAGACCAATGGCATTCCATACATTTATCTTGGACGCAGTAAAGATGCTATCCATTGGGATTTTGACAAAGACAGAATCCCGTTTGTAGATGAAGACGGAAATCCGTTCATGCCGATTTATGCGTATGACCCAAGACTGGTTAAGGTAGAGGATACCTATTACATCATTTGGTGCCAGGATTTTTATGGTGCAGCCATTGGTATGGCAAAGACAACCGATTTTAAGACATTTACCCGTCTGGAAAATCCGTTCCTTCCGTTTAACCGGAATGCGGTGCTGTTCCCAAGAAAGATTAATGGCAACTTCATGATGTTAAGCAGACCTTCCGACTCCGGACATACGCCGTTTGGTGACATTTTTGTCAGTGAAAGTCCTGACCTTGTGTACTGGGGCAAGCACAGACATGTAATGGGCCGCGGAAATGAATGGTGGGAGTCCTTAAAAATCGGTGGCGGAGCAGCTCCGATTGAGACTTCTGAGGGATGGCTGATGTTCTATCATGGTGTAAGCGGAACCTGTAACGGTTACGTATATTCCATTGGTGGTGCGATTCTGGATTTGGAGAACCCATCCAAGGTATTATACCGTTGTGAGACCTTCCTGCTCACACCGGAGGAATGGTATGAAGAGAGAGGCTTCGTTCCGAACGTATGCTTCCCATGTGCGACCATTCATGATCCGGAAACAGGAAGAATTGCGATTTATTATGGTGCGGCAGACAGTTATGTAGGACTTGCATTCTGTCAGTTTGAGGAGATTGTAGATTACATCAAAAAGCACAGTGTAGTAAACGGAAACGATACAGAAATCGGTAGAAGATAGTGAAAGAAAAAGCCGTGTGGCGGGTTTCGCCGCTACACGGTTTTTTGGCTTTAAAGGAAACGTCATGTATATGATGGAGGAGAAAAATGACAAAACTACGAAAATTATCAGTGCTGTTACTGGTTGTTCTGGTGATGGCAGGCTGTGGAAATAGAACGGACAATGCAGAACCGACAAAAGCGCCGACGGAGGAGGATCTTATGATTGAAAGAATGAGTGAACTGACAGCAATGGATGTGGTATCGCAGATGAAAATCGGATGGAACTTAGGGAACACAATGGATGCAACCAATTCCTCCGCGCTAAAGATGGCAAAGCCGTCGACGTGGGAAACGGCATGGGGAAACCCGGTAACCAGTGAAGAACTGATTGCGAAAATTATTGACGAAGGATTTAACGTGGTACGTATTCCGGTCAGTTGGGTGGACCATATCCTGCCGGGCGGGGAATATAAGATTGAAGAAAAATGGATGAACCGGGTACAGGAGCTGGTGGATTATGCATACAGCAGAGGTGCCTATGTAATCATTAATACACATCATGAAGGATGGTATGACCCGTATTACGAAAATGAAGAAGCTGCGGCAAAAATTCTGCGTGGCGTCTGGACACAGATTGCAGAACGTTTTAAAGGGTATGATGAGCATCTGATTTTTGAAGGAATGAACGAACCGCGGAAGAGAAATACCTCTCTGGAATGGAACGGCGGAGACAAAGAAGGCTGGGAAGTTGTAAATAACTTAAATAAGGTGTTTATCGAGACCGTACGCAGTACCGGAGGGGCAAATGCATACCGGATGCTGATGATTCCGGGGTATGCGGCAAACTGTACGGTTGGTATCCGTCATCTGGAGGTGCCGGAGGGAGATAACAGACTGATTGTTTCCGTGCATGCTTATGAACCATATAACTTTGCACTTAACACGGCCGGACGGGGGCTGTGGAATGAAGATACTTCAGCCATAGATTCGTTGGCGAAGAATCTGAATTCTCTTTTTATCAGTAAAGGAATCCCGGTGATTATCGGAGAGATGGGAGCCATGCATAAACCGGTGGAAGGAAACGAGGCTTCCCGGGGAGAATGGGCAGAATATTATATCAGCAAAATGAAAGAAATCGGTGTTCCGTGCGTATGGTGGGATAACGGGACGTTCGAAGGAGACGGAGAGTTGTTCGGCTTGATTGACAGGGGAAAACTGGAATGGAAGTATCCGTTAGTAATAGAGGGTCTTTTTAAAGGACTTGAACAATAGGCGGAAGGAAAGGATGAAAACTCTATGCGCAGAGTGGATTTTGAAGCAGGAATCGTATTTCACGGAAATACGGAGAGAATACAGAAGGTCTTGAAAAAGGCGGAAATGGGACAACCGGTGACGCTGGCGTATTTAGGAGGGTCGATTACACAAGGGTCGTTATCCTCCGTTCCGGAGACCTGTTATGCTTCTCTGACAACAAGATGGTGGAAAGAGCAGTATCCGCAGACGGCATTTGTCCATGTGAATGCAGGAATCGGCGGAACCCCGTCACAGTTTGGCGTAGCAAGAGTAGAGCAGGATGTACTTGCTTATGAACCGGATTTCGTAATTGTGGAGTTTAGTGTAAATGATGATAACAGCCTGTTTTACAGGGAAACGTATGAGGGACTGGTGAGAAAAATTTATTCTTCCGAAACGAACCCTGCGGTGCTTTTGGTACATAATGTGTTTTATCAGTCCGGAACCAATGCGCAGGACCAGCATGAGGTAATCGGAAGATATTATCAGATGCCTTGTCTCAGCATGAAGACGTCGGTGTATCAGGCAGTAGCGGAAGGAAAGATTCCGGTGAGGGACATTACCCCGGATGATCTGCATCCAAATGATTTGGGGCATGCGATGTTGTCCCGTCTGATTACGTCTTTTCTTGAGAAAGTGCAGAAAGAAGCGGAATTTGCCGAATTGTCCGGTGCGTTTACGACCGTAAGAAGAAGCGAAGAGCTTCCGGCTCCGATTACGGCAAATGCATATGAACATTCCGTGCGGTACCAAAACTATAATTCGACGCCTGAGTTGTGCGGATTTGTGCCGGACTTGCAGGAGCAAGAGTATATTACGGATATTTTTAAACGTGGATTTATCGGAAAACAGAGCGGAGATTCTATTCGGTTTATGGTTCCGGGAAGCGGGGTGGCGGTGCAGTACAGAAAGTCGGTGAAACATCCGGCATGCGTGGCAAAGGCTGTGCTTGACGGTGATGAAGACCATGCCGTGATATTGGACGGAAACTTTGACGAGACCTGGGGGGATTGTCTGTATATTACGACCCTGCTTTGTCACGGTGAGGACAAGGAACATTTACTTGAAATTACGATTACCGACGGAGGCGGGGAGAAAGTACCGTTTTATCTGGTGTCGGTGATTGGCAGCCGGTAAATTTACAGGATAAAAAACAGTAACGGAGGAACAGTTTATGTTTCGTGACGATTTTGTATGGGGCGTTGCCTCAAGTGCCTATCAGGTGGAGGGAAGAAACCGTGATTTTGGTAGCGGGAAAACGATTTGGGACACCTTCACGGAGGCGGGACGCATTGCGGACGGGCATACGGCCGAGGAAGGCCCGGACCACATGAACCACTACAAAGAGGATTATGCCCTGATGAAGGAACTGGGAGTAAAGGCATACCGATTCTCTGCCAATTGGGCAAGAATTCTGCCAAACGGTGTAGGGGAAGTGAACCGGGAAGCGGTACAGTTATACCGCGATATGATACTTGAAATGAAAAAGAACGGCATTACGCCGTATTTGACAATGTATCATTGGGAATTTCCGCAAGTGCTTGAGGACCGCGGCGGTTGGCTGAATGAAGAAGTGATAACATGGTTTGGGGAGTATGCAAAGGTTGTTGCAGAAAACTTTTCCGACATTTGTGAGTATTTTATTACGTTAAATGAACCGCAGTGTTTTGTCGGTCTGGGGCATCTGTCCGGCGTTCATGCACCGGGGGTTAAATTGCCGTATCAGGATGTATTTCAGATTGCCCATAATGCGCTCCGTGCGCATGGTCTTGCAGTAAAGCAATTAAGAAACCATGCAAAAGCTCCGATAAAAGTCGGCTATGCGCCGACTTGCGGTGTGGCTTATCCGGCAACGGATTCACCGGAAGACATTGCTGCGGCAAGAGAATATTATTTTACCCAGAACAATCCGATGGACAACTGGACCTGGAATGTGGCATGGTTTTCGGATCCGGTATTTTTAGGACATTATCCTGAGGATGGACTGAAGAAGTATGCAGAGTATCTGCCGGAGATTACCAAGGAGGATATGGAACTCATTTCCCAGCCTCTCGATTTCATGGGACAGAATATCTATAACGGCTATATGATACGTCGTGGTGCAGACGGCAGACCGGAATACGTGAACCGTCCGGCAGGGCTTCCAAAGACGGCAGCCCAGTGGCCGGTAACGCCGGAATGTTTATATTGGGGGTTGAAATTCCTGTATGAGCGTTACCGGTTACCGATTTATGTGACGGAAAACGGTATGTCGTGTCATGACAATATAGCAAGAGACGGAAAGGTGCACGACGAAGATCGTATTACCTTTTTGGACCGGTATCTTTCCGCGGTCCAAAAGGCATGCGAAGAAGGTGCGGATATCCGGGGGTATTTCCTTTGGACGTTCCTTGATAATTTTGAGTGGGACAAGGGATTTACGGAAAGATTCGGTATCGTCTATGTGGATTTCCAAAGCAAAAAGAGAATCCCGAAGGATTCTGCGTATTGGTACAAGGAAGTGATGGAGACAAACGGAAGAACATTATCCGTAAACCGGAACAGAGAGGTTTATGTTGCTCCGGAGCATGAAAAACTTCAGTATATGGGCCGTATTGATTTTGATAAGAGTGGTGGTCCGGAATTTGTATTCCCGTGTACGTATGTAAAGATAAAGTTCAAAGGTACGGACTGCCGGGTGGCATTATCCAATACCCGTTCTTATTCGGACAATTATATGGGTTTTATTTTGGATGGCAGGCAGGAGAAGTTTCTGCTGAAACAAGAAGCCGGAAGAGAAGACTATGTTCTGGCAGCAGGACTTGCCGATGCGGAACATGAGCTGATGCTGTTTAAGAGGATGGACTCTTGTCATACGGTACAGTTCCATGGATTTTACTTAAACGAAGGAGCAGAGGTGTTGGAGCTTCCGGCACTTCCGGAAAGAAAAATAGAAGTATACGGAGATTCCGTATCCGCCGGAGAGGTCAGTGAGGCGGTCGGATATGAAGGACAGAAGGACCCGGAACATAACGGGGAGTTTTCCAACAGCTGGTATTCCTATTCCTGGATGACGGCACGGAAACTGAATGCACAGATTCATGATATCGCACAGGGCGGCATTGCTCTGTTGGATGATATCGGCTGGTTTGCGTGGCCGGAATACAAAGGAATGCTGTCGGTCTATGACAAGATAGAATATCATCCGGACCTCGGAGTCCAGAAGCGTTGGGACTTTAAAAAGTATACGCCTGATGTTGTTATAGTGGCAATCGGACAAAACGATGCCAATCCTGAGAATTTTATGGCAGAGGAGTATGGCGGCGAAAAGGCGGTATACTGGAGGATGTCGTATAAAGAGTTTATAAAGAAACTGCGCATCCGGTATCCGGAAGCACATATTATTCTGACGACAACGATATTAAATCATGATGCTGCCTGGGATAGGGCAATCGACGAAGTATGCGAAGATCTTCGCAAAAACGATAAGTATATTTACCATTTCCTCTATTCGAAAAACGGATGCGGAACACATGGACACATCCGGATTTCCGAAGCAGAGCAGATGTCGGAGGAACTGGCAACATTTATTGAGCAGAATCACATGTTCAAATAATCAGAAAATTAAAAGAGCAGGAGCGATTTTTTTGACAAAATCCGCTCTTGCTCTTTACTTGTTCGGGCTTTTTGTAGTAAAATAAAAACAGGACTATGTCTTCAGTTTGTAATAAGGTGGGGTAAGAGTATGGAACAGATTATTTTGGTAGTAGATGATGATCGTACAAACCTGATGTTTGCACAGAAAATTTTGGGCGGAGAGTACAAAGTGGCAGCAGCGAATTCGGGTGCTGCAGCGTTCCGTTATCTGGAAAATCACCGGCCGGATTTGATTCTTCTGGACCTTAATATGCCGGAAATGGATGGAATAGAAGCGATTGAACGGCTGAAGCAAACAGAACAGTATCGGGCAATCCCGGTTATTTTCCTGACAGCCGACCGTTCGGCAGAAACGGAAACCAGATGCTTCCAGGCAGGAGCGGTGGATTTTGTGGGAAAGCCGTTTGCGCCGGAGGTGTTACTTAGCCGCGTACATAAGACCCTGGAACTTGAGGGTTACCGGAACCGCTTGGAAAATATGGTAGAGGAACAGGCGGAAATTATTACAAGCAGAACAAGACAGATCGAAGAAATACAGGAAGCCGTGATTGTCGGCATGGCGAATCTGATTGAAAGCCGCGACGGCTCGACCGGAAAACATGTAAAGAATACGCAGACGTATGTCCACATGCTGGCACAGGAATTAAAAAACAGAGGTATGTATGCAGATGTCATTGACGATACGTTTGTAGAGATGATCCGGAAGGCGGCTCCGCTTCATGATGTGGGAAAGATAAAAGTGGCGGACAGTATTTTGCAAAAGCCGGGGAAACTGACACCGGATGAAAGAATTGAAATGCAGAAGCATACGATTTACAGCCGTGAAATTATCCGCAGTATTATTGGGGATGTCGAAGACCCGCGGTATGTGAAGATGATTGAAGACATCGCAATGTATCATCATGAGTACTGGAACGGGGAAGGATATCCGACAGGAATGCAGGGCGAAGAAATCCCGGTTGCTGCCCGTATTATGGCGTTAGCAGACGTATTTGATGCGCTGGCAGAAGAACGTTGTTATAAGCCGGCAATCCGGCCGATTGAACGCGTGTTGGGAATCATTGAAGAAGGTAAGGGAACACAATTTGATCCGCAAATGGCAGAAGTGTTTCTGTCAATGAGAAAGGAATTAGAGCAATATCTGGTAAGGAGGGAGAACAGTGGAAGCTAAGAGGAACAAACAGATTGCATCGGTAGAACGGAATATACTGGTTTTCTTTACCGTGTTTGCGTCTTTCGTTTTTATTATGTCTCCGATTGCCGTTCCCGGAGGAGTGGATTTATGGGTGTACTTTGTTGTGGCTATTTCTGCTATTTTGCCATGGGTTGCGCATGTGAAGAAAATCCGTGACTACCGGTACCGCGCGTTACTGACCTCCGGAATGATGCTGGTGTGCCTTGCCATTCACGGTATGTATGTGTCCAGTTTCGCGATTGTTGCGCCAACCATTGCGGCATTGACTATTTTACTGGCAATCTATGGGATAAGAGAAGTGGTTTACCAGGAAATGGCAGTTGCGGTTTACATTCTGCTGTATCATATCTTCTATTTAAAGACGGTGGATTTTAGTTCTCCGAGTACCATGCCAAGACAGATAATGCCGGTGATAGCGGTGATAGCTGTGATTGCAGTGACACACTATCTGGTCTGCCTGAGGCAAAACATGGAATCCGAACTGTGGGAGAAAATTGAAGACCTGGAAAAAGCAGAGCAGAGCAAAAATGATTTCATGGCAAATGTGTCGCATGAAATCCGTACACCGCTGAATGCCATCAGCGGCATGAGCGAAATGCTGTTACAGGAGAATTTAAGCCTGCAGGCAAGGGAAACCGTATCAGATATTCAGGGCGCCGGAAGGCGTCTGCAGGCATTGGTCAGTGACGTATTGGATTTCTCGGAACTGGAAGCCGGAAAGATGTCTTTGGTGGAAGAAGTTTATAATGTTACTTCGACAATTAATGACGTTATAAATATGAGCAACGCACAAAAAGGAGAAAAAACGGTTGAGCTGATTGTGGACTGTGATGCGAATATACCGTCCGGATTGGTGGGAGACGAGCAGAAACTCCGTAGAATTATTATGAACCTGATGAACAATGCAATTAAGTACACCAGCCATGGATGCATTGTTCTTACCGTGGGATACCGGAAAGAAGAGTACGGCATTAACCTGATTATTCGCGTAGCAGATACGGGCATTGGTATTTCGGAAGAAAATCTGGAGAAGATTTTTACCAGCTTCAACCAGGTAGATACCAAGAAGAACCGTACGGAAGGCGGAATCGGACTGGGACTTGCTATTTGCAGTGCGCTGGTAAAGAAGATGGAAGGATTTATCGGCATCCGAAGCGTCCAAGGAGAAGGTACGGAAGTACAGGTAGTAATTCCGCAGAAAGTTTATGATGAATCCCCTATTGTTTCCTTAAACCGTGCATCGGATGCGTATGTGGCACTTTATCTTAAAATGGAGAAGTTTGAGTATGTGGCAGTGCGCGAGGCATACCGTAAGAGTATTACCCGTATGGCGGGACAATTGGAGTCTCCGATCAGCCATTGTGTAAACTTACAGAATTTAAAGAATCAGCTGGAAAAGAAAAACTTTACCCATGTGTTTATCGGATGGGAAGAGTTCTGTGAAGATAAGAAATATTTTGAAGAATTGTCGACAGAAATCCAGGTTGTGCTGATTTTGGAGCGCGACATGGCGGCCTACGTCGGCGGCAGAATCCAGTGCATTTATAAACCGTTCTATGTGCTTTCCATGGCGGCAGTAATTAACGGGGAACGGGTATTGCAGAGCGGAGATTTGGCGTTTGCGCACGGCAACCGGTTCATTGCACCGGAGGCAAAGGTTCTGGTGGTAGATGACAATCTCATGAACTTGAAGGTAGTAGAAGGTCTTCTCAGACCATATCAGATTAAGGTATTCACGGCAACCGGCGGTAGGGAAGCTTTGAAAAAGCTGGAATCCATGCAGTACGATTTTGTATTTATGGATCACATGATGCCGGAAATGGATGGTGTTGAGACGTTACACAAAATACGACAGAAGCCGGGCCGTTATTTTGCGGAACTTCCGGTGATTGCGTTGACGGCAAATGCCATCGGCGGTGTCCGGGAGATGTTCCTGGAAGAGGGATTCCAGGACTTTATGGCGAAACCGATTGAACTCTCTGTTCTGGAGCGCACATTACGCAGATATTTGCCGGAAGGTAAGATTCTTAAGGTAGAAGATGCAGATTTGCATCTCTATGAGCCGCAGGAAGAACTGGAGAAGGAAAAGGCACTTGCCCTGAGAGACAAAATGAAAAAAGAACCGCTTCCGGGTGCTCCGGAAATGGCGGATGAGGAATTTAATCCTGAAAAAGGAATTGCGCGTTGCGGCGGGAATGAAGAGGATTATATTGAAATTGCACGCGCATTTTATGCGGCGGCAGAAGAGAACATGGAACAAATCGGTAGGTTTTATCAGGAACGTGACTGGAAAAACTATACCATTTTGGTGCATGCGTTGAAGAGTTCAGCGCTCTACATCGGAGCGGCACAACTTTCGGAAGCAGCAAAAGCGCTGGAACTTTCCGGTAAGGAAAGCCGTACAGACTACATTGACGGGCACCATGAGGAGATGTTTTCTATGTACCGGCGATTGTTAGAGAGGATGCTGGCGTGTGAACTGTTGGGTCTGGAAGAGAAAAAGACGGAAGAAAAATCGCCGGTGTTGACGAATATTGAAATCGACAGGGAAGAACTGTTCCGCATTTTGGATGAGTTGAAGAGCAGGATTGGTGACTTTGAAACAGAAGGTGTGGAAGCATGTCTTGCAGAACTGGAGCCGTATCGGTTCCGTGGCAAACCGTTGTCTATTTTGGCAGACCGGCTTCGCGGAAAGGTACAAAACTTTGATTTTATGGGTGCGGAAGAACTTTTAGAAGCGGCATTCAATGAGTTTAAATAATCGGGCAGAAGGAGGAAAGTTATGCGAAATTGGTTTGAAAAAATGTTTGGCGGCCATATCGGATTAAGAGAACGACTTTTGCGCATTATTCTGTACGGAGGATTGGTGGCCTGTGTTGCCGGTATTTTAATTACGTTGTTTCTTGATCTGCATCCGCTGCTGCTGATTGTTCTTTCGTCCTGCGCAGTGATTGTATCCGTGCTTCTTTGGCAGAATTATAAATATCAGAAGATTGAACTGGTTGTCTGGGTGGTAGACGTCCTGGTTAACTTTATTTTATTCCCGGTAGCGTTTTTTACGAGTGGCGGTATTGAAGGAGGAGGCACTCTCTGGTATGTGCTCGGGATTATTTTCGTGTTCCTCTTATTCCAGGGGACACAATTTGTGGTGTTTTTGATTTGTACCCTGGTATGTTTTTCGGCGACTTATTTGGCATCGTATTTTTACCCGGAACTTTTAGTCCCGTTTGCGGACAGGGCGGATATGTATGTTGATTCCATATTTTCGCTTATTGCAGTGAGTGTTTTAATCGGTGCACTGATTAAATTCCAGTCAAGGGTGTTTGAAAAAGAACGGCAGAAGGTAATCGAGCAGCAGGAAGAATTAAAGCAGATGGCGGATTCCAAGAGTGTATTTTTTGCCAATATGAGCCATGAAATCAGGACGCCGATCAATACCATCATCGGTTTAAATGAGATGATATTGAGAGAGGATGTGTCGGACGAAGTTGCGGAAAATGCACTGAACATCCAGCAGGCGAGTAAAATGCTTCTGGCGCTCATTAATGATATTCTGGATATGTCCAAGATTGATTCCGGAAAGATGGAGATTGTCCCGACACAGTATGAGACCGGAGCAATGTTCAGCGATTTGGTAAACATTATCTGGATTCGTGCTCATGAGAAGAACCTGGAATTGAAGGTAAACATTGATCCGGAACTCCCGTCGATGCTCTATGGCGATGAAATTCGCATTAAGCAGATTCTTTTAAATCTGCTTTCCAACGCGGTAAAATATACACAGGAGGGTTCAGTTACTCTTGAAGCAAAGTGTGAGCGGGTGGATGCAGATACGATACAGATGAGAGTTTCCATTGAGGATACGGGTATTGGTATCCGTAAGGAAGAGGTAAAGGAACTGTTCCATGCGTATCGTCGTGTTGATAAGGAAAAAACCAGAGTAATTGAAGGAACCGGTCTTGGTCTTAAAATTGCGCAGCAACTTCTGGCTTTGATGGGCGGCACCATTACCGTAGACAGTACCTACATGAAGGGTTCGGTATTTACCATAACCCTGCAGCAGAAGATTGTGAATGCCAAACCGGTTGGGAAACTGGATTTTATGGTAAAGAAAAACCATTTGTCCAGAGAGCGTTATCATCAGCGTTTTGAGGCAGCAGAAGCAAAGGTACTGGTTGTGGATGACAATGAGATGAATCTGATGGTTGCTTCCAAACTGCTTCGCGGAACCAGAGTTCAGGTGGATGTGGCAAAGAGCGGCGCAGAAGCACTGGTCATGACCAGAAACAAAAGCTATCATGCTATCTTTATGGATCATGTCATGCCGGAAATGGATGGCGAGCAGACCTTAAAGCGTATCCGCAAACAGAGCAACGGTCTTTGCAATGATGTGCCGGTTGTGGCGCTCACGGCAAATGCCATGAGTGGAGCGGAAGAAACATACCGGCGAATGGGATTTGAGGGATATCTTGCAAAGCCAATCAACGCAGCATTGCTTGAGGCGACACTCTTAAAATATATTCCGCCGGAACTTGTGACATTCCGGATGGAAGAATCGGAAGAAGAGAAGACCGTGCATTATCAGGAGGCACGGAAAAAGAAGAGTGTTTTGATTACCACAGAAGTGGTGGCTGATTTGGCGCCGGAGTGGAAGGAGCACTTTGATATCCGGACACAGACTTGCTATATCAATACTTCCCACGGTCGGTTCTGCGACGTGGAAGAGATTGCTTCGGAAGCTGTGCTTGAATATTTGGAGCGGGGAAACAAGGCGCATTCACAGCCGGCTTCGGTAGAAGAGTTTGAGAAGTTCTTTGCAGATGCACTTATGGAGGCGGAACAGGTCATCCATATTTCGGTATCTTCGGGAATTGCCATGGCCTACGAGAACGCGGTAGAAGCAGCAAAGTGTTTTGACAGTGTACATGTTGTGGATTCTACACAGGTATCCGGCGGCATGGGCATGCTTGCATTGTATGCAGCGCAGATTGCGTCAGAAGGGAAAACGGTTCCGGAGATTCTTGCAAAACTGGAACAGCTAAAACCGCATATTAGTACGAGTTTTGTGACCGGATCGGTAGATGCGATGTATCGGAACGGACGAATCGGGGAACGGGTGAAGAAACTATGTGAAATCCTGTATTTATCACCGG
Organism: Lachnospiraceae bacterium; assembly: GCA_015057585.1. Classification (GTDB taxonomy): domain Bacteria; phylum Bacillota; class Clostridia; order Lachnospirales; family Lachnospiraceae; genus SIG299. The sequence goes on from SVEF01000006.1 coordinate 123,020, forward strand.
TAATTTCTGTTGTCCGCGGACGGTTAAAATGTACAGGTATTTTGGCGGGGAATGAAGACAATACGGTAAAAAAATATATTCGAAACCAGTTACGTAATAAGAAAAGAATCGATCCGCGGATTTTGATTATTGCACATGCCGGATGTTCGAAAAAACGCCAGGCAATGATTATAAAAGAAGTAGAACGCCACATGAAGTTTGAATATGTTATATTCCAAAAGGTATCGGCAACGATTGCCAGCAATTGTGGTCTGAATACCTTTGGACTTCTGTACCGTAGGAAAAACTGATTGTATAAAGAAGAAAACTATTCCATGCGAAGGGCCGGGAGTTCTTGCATCGGGATAGTTTTTTCTTTTTATGTAATAATAATTATGATAAGAAAGTCTTGATTGTGGAAATGAACAAGTTGTGGTAATATGTATAAGGGTTTTTTTGTGGTAACGCAGGAAATTCCAAAAAGATCATCATAATAACAGGGAAAGGAGGAGAATCTTTTGTCTGTGCAGGTGATTGTTTGCCTCACAAACAAAGGAGATGAAATAAAATGAGAAAAACAAAAATTATTTGTACGATAGGACCGGCAAGTGAAACAGAGGAGGTATTAAGAAAGATGTGTGAGGCGGGAATGAATGTAGCCCGCATCAACTTTTCGCATGGAACGCATGAGGAGCATTTAAAAAAAATTAATCTGATTAAAAAGGTGAGAGAGGAATTGGGACTTCCGATTGCCATCATGCTGGATACGAAGGGACCGGAGTATCGGATTAAGACATTTAAAGACAAAAAAGTGACCGTGAAAGAAGGGGAAACGTTTACTTTTACGACAGAGGAGATTGTGGGGGATGAGACGAGAGTTTCCGTTACCTACAAGAATCTGATTAATGAGTTAAATGTCGGAGATACCATTTTGGTCTGCAACGGACTGGTTTCTTTTGAGGTAAAGGAACTGAAGGGAAATGATGCGGTATGCGTAGTCACGGCAGGAGGAGAAATGTCTGACCGCAAGAGCATGAACTTCCCGAACCATGTATTAAAGCAGGCGTTCCTGAGTGAGCAGGACAAAAAAGATTTGTTATTCGGTATCGAGCATGGAGTAGATTTTGTGGCAGCATCCTTTGTTTCCACAAAGCAGGATATGCTTGACATGAGAGAATTTTTAGATGCAAACGGCGGCGAGGATATTGACGTCATTGCAAAGATTGAAAACCGTTCCGGTATTGAGCATATCGAAGAGATTTGTGAGATTGCCAACGGTATTATGGTTGCCAGAGGTGACCTTGGAGTGGAGGTACCTTTCGTAGAGGTTCCGGCCATCCAAAAGCAGCTCATCAACAAATGTCGTCTGATGGGAACCAGAGTTATCACAGCGACAGAAATGTTGGAATCCATGATTCATAATCCGCGTCCGACCAGAGCCGAAATCTCTGACGTTGCAAATGCGGTCTATGATGGTACTTCTGCAGTGATGCTTTCCGGTGAGACAGCCGCCGGCAAGTATCCGGTAGCCGCAGTAAGGAATATGGCGGAAATCGCGGAGTACACAGAAAAGAACATTAACTACACACACCGTTTCCGCAGTACGGAATTCACGATTCACAACAATTTGGACGCGGTTTCCCATGGTACCTGTGCCATGGCAATCGACGTCAATGCGAAGTGCATCGTAGCCAGTTCCATCAGCGGCCGTACAGCACGCATGGTCAGCCGGTTCCGTTGCCCGATGCCAATCGTTGGCATGACAACTTCGGAGCGTGTCTGGAGGAAATTAAACCTAAGCTGGGGGGTAAAACCTGTGCTCTCAGAGGAGTTTAATTCGGTAGAGGTTATGTTCTATCACGGTCTGAACCAGGCAAAAAAATGTCTGGGACTTTTGCCGGGAGATAATGTTGTTTTAACCGGTGGTCAGATTAACGGTCAGACCGGAAACACAAATACGATCAAGATAGAGACGGTAAAATAGCGTAACTCCGTCTCTTTCAAGGCTTGTTTTTAGAAAGTAAGAGGCAGTTATGAGTGAAACAAAAACAGTAGAAAAGGCAGAGAATAAGGAGGCAGTGGCGAAGTGGCTGGCACTGCCAAAGGGTTCTTATTCCGGTCTTTTGAAATATGAAATCAAAAAAGAAGACATCTTGTATAAGGCAAATGCCGACTACGACGAGGAATTCCGCTTTGTGCAGAACTATCTGGTACTTACAAAGGACCGTCTGGTGTTTATTTGCTATCCGTACGGAATGCAGGGAGAATACAGCTTTGGTGGTTATGCCGGACACAAGATGGGACGTACCATCGAAGATGCGGAGCCGCTTCTTCGGATGTATCTGCTTTCCGAAGTGGAAAACCTGGAAATCATCCGTGAAGTAAGCGGAGGCGCCCTGATGGGAAAGATTAGCGGACAGGAGACGTTCCTTTGTCGCTTTTCGAATTCCAAAATGAGTGAAATGGAACGTCTGTGTAAAAATCTTGAAAAAATCAAGAAGGAAGAAGAATTAAAGGAAGAGGATATTTTAGGGAAGAAAAAGCATGAGTGCTGCCCGAAGTGTGGCACACTTTATCCGGATCAGGAGAGAAAAATCTGTCCGAAGTGCATGGATAAGAAATCGCTGTTTCTTCGTGTCATGAAGTATTTCTTTAAGTACAAGGTAAGACTCGCTGTGATGTTCGTCTGCTACGTGCTCATCGGAGCACTGAACCTGGCATGGCCTTATCTTTCCGGTACGTTCCTTTATGACAAGGTGTTAAATAAGGATCCGCAGCTGGTGGCGTTTGCTGACAGTTTCGGCGGCAAGTTTACGATCATTCTTTTGTTCGCAGTATTGACCATGGTGGTTACGAAATTAATCATTCAGGGGCTTGGTATGCTGCATGGTGCGATGACGGCAAGAATTGTACCGGAAGTCGTGGCTGAAATGAAAGAAGAAATTTTTAATTCGATGGGAAAGTTGTCCATCAGTTTTTATAATTCCAGACAGACCGGAGCGCTGATGACCAGAGTACTTGACGATGCCAGTGAAGTGACCGGATTTTTCGTGGACGGTCTGCCGTACATATTTACAAATGCATTTACGATTATCGCGACGTGTGTGATCATGTTCAGTATCCATCCGTGGCTTGCGCTGGCCGCGCTGTTTTTATTGCCTTTTCTGACGATTCAGAGTTACCGTATGCTTCCGCGTCTTTGGACATTTTACGGAAAAAGACACCGTGCGAGCAGAAGGCTCAACAGCCAGTTAAACGACAGCATTACCGGAGCCAGAGTAGTAAAGGCATTTGGTCAGCAGGAGCAGGAGTTAAAACGTCTGGGCAAGGGTAATCGCGGAGTACGTGAGGCGGAACTGGATGTTATGAAGTATGACAATAAGTTCAATGCGCTGTATGCCACGGTAGAGAATTTAAGCTCTTTTATTGTATGGGGGCTCGGTTCTGCCATTATTTTAAGCGGATCGAATTTAGAGTTTGGTATGCTGGTAACGTTTGCCGGTTATGTAACACAGTTACAGGGACCACTTGACTTTTTTTCGTTTGTATTCCGCTGGATGACGGACTGCTTAAATTCCTCCCAGCGTATGTTTGAGATTATGGATGCAGTGCCGGAGGTAAAAGAGGCCGTGGATCCGGTAAGACCGGAGCACATCAACGGAAAGATTGAGCTTTCCCATGTGACGTTTGGCTATGAACCGCATAAGCCGGTGTTAAAGGATATTACGTTTACGGTAGAGGCGGGGCAGATGCTGGGTATCGTAGGACGTTCCGGAGCCGGAAAGTCGACGTTGGTCAACCTGATTTCGAGACTGTATGATCCGGATGAAGGGTTTATTAAGATTGATGATATCGATGTAAAGCAGATGGGCTTTAAGGAACTGCGACAAAGCATCGCAATGGTATCCCAGGAAACCTATATTTTTATGGGAACCGTAGCGGAAAATATTGCGTATGCAAGACCGGATGCGACAAGAAGAGAAATTATTGATGCAGCAAGACGTGCGGCGGCACACGACTTTATCTGTAAGATGCCACAGGGCTACGATACCATTATCGGTTCCGCGGGACGGAGTCTGTCCGGCGGTGAGAAGCAGCGTATTTCGATGGCAAGAGCCATCCTTGCGAACCCGAGAATTCTGATTTTGGATGAGGCAACTTCTGCCGTAGATACAGAAACGGAACTTGCTATTCAGGAATCTCTGGAGCAGTTGGTACAGGGAAGAACGACGCTTTCCATTGCACACCGTTTGTCCACGCTCCGCAATGCAGACCGTTTGATTGTGGTGGATGACGGAAAAATTACCGAAGAAGGTACTCATGCAGAATTGATTGAAAAGAAGGGTACTTACTTTAAGTTGATGGAACTCCAGACGAAGGCACTTGCAATGCGTGGTCTGGAATAGTGTGGTAACACAAGGAGAATTTAGTATGGAAGAATTTGAAAACTCCAATTTATTGGATATTGAGGAATTTGACGAAGAGAAGATGAAAGCAGAGTCTGCGGATTTGCTGGAGCTTCGCTTTTTGACAAAAGAGAATGCGGAATTTAAGCGCACGAAGGGTGGCTTTGTTTCGCTGACCTACGCGGATAAGACATATGACCGTGTGAATGTATACCGTACGTTCCCGGTTTCGGAACCGGACGCGTATATCTCTATCCGTGAGGCGGATGAGAAGGCACGGGAAATCGGTGTGGTAGAGCATCTGGACAAGTTGGAAAAGGACCAGGCAGAAATGCTGAGAGAGCAGTTAAAGCTCCGTTATTTTACCCCGGAGATTACCAAGGTCATTGATATTAAAACAGAGTATGGCTACGGTTATTTTAACGTAGTGACAAACTTTGGTGCCTGCCGCTTTACGATTCATAATGGTGGCGGAGCGGTAGTTTCTCTTACCGATACCCGTATTATGATTACGGATTTGGATGGCAACCGCTTTGAAATTCCGGATATTACAAAATTGTCCGCAGGTGAGAGAAAGAAATTAGACTTGTTTATTTAAAAGGCACGGCCCAAAGGGTGGGCGTGTGTGGTGATGATTATGAAATTATTATATGAATTAAAACCGGAACAGTACGCCGTACTTGCCCCGGAGACACAGGAGGATGTCTGGTACTGCGTGCCGGTCGACTTAAAGTTCGACCATAAGGTATGGCAGGCAGAGGAGTCTTTTGTCAAAGGCGAGGAGTATCTGGTGGTAACGGAAACCAGGATTTTAGTACTGTCCGGCACAGAGATTTTGTATGAAAAGGCACTTGCCGAATGCAGTGAAATCAAGTGTGAAACAATGGTTGGCTGCGGTATTGTGACAGCGTTGGCAGAAGGGAAAAGAGAATGTATCGTCCGTTTTTCCATGCGTCATATCGAGCGGGTTGCCTATGTGGCAAGAGGTGCAGATCTTTTGGCGAAGGGCGACCGGGAAAAGGTGGTCAGTCATGAGTTTGAAAAGTACTGTTTAAAGTGCGGCAGGGCTCTGCCGGGCACCAGCCGTTGCCCAAAGTGTGACAGTAAAAATGTCATGATTAAAAAGTTTGTGGGACTGTGTGGCGGTTATCAGTGGAAACTGCTTGCCATTTCCTGCATGATGATTTTAAACTCGGGAATCAGTATTCTGATGCCGTATGTGCAGAGACAGTTTATCGATACGAAACTGGTGGACAAATCGGGGACGATTGCCGATGTACTGAAGTTCGTGGGACTTATGCTTTCCATGACTGCTGTGCTGATTACGGTTAACATTTTAAGAAACTGGTGGTGTGTATCGCTTGGCTCGCTCATGAGTATGGATTTGCGCCGGAAATTGTATCATAAAATCCAGGTGCTTTCCATGAGTTTTATTAACAAGAGAAAGCCGGGAGAACTGATGAACCGTGTCTCCGGAGATACCAGACAGATTCGCCGTTTCATGGAAGAAGTATTCGGTGGTATGTTATCGACGCTGTTTACCATGATTGCAACGCTTGTGATTATGATCAGCATGAATGCAAGAATGACACTGTATTCGACGATGTTAATCGGCGTGGTTGCGGTGCTGACCAGAGTGTTTTGGAAGTTTATCCATAAGATTTTCCATATGCAGTGGGTAAAAGATGACAAATTGCGCAGCGGACTGCAGGATGTAATTTCCGGAATGCGTGTGGTAAAGGCATTCGGGCGTGAAGAATACGAGGTAACAAAGTTCAAGGCACTGACAAGGGATTTTTGCCGCGTGCAGAAGAAGAACGAAACCTTCTGGGCACTGTTTTATCCGGTGCTGACCTTTATTATGGGAATCGGTTCTTACATAGCTATCTATTTTGGCGGTATTGATGTTTTGGAAGGAAAGATGACGGTCGGAAGTCTGACACAGTTTGTTACCTATACCGGGTACCTTTACGGACCGCTTGGCTGGATGACACATCTGCCGCGAAGTATTATGCAGATGATTACGAGTTTGAACCGTATTTATGATGTACTGGATGAGGAACCGGCGATTAAGGACGGGGAAAACTCCAGGGAAATCGAGATTCAGGGCGATATCCGTTTTGAAGATGTGACCTTTGGTTACAATTCCTATGAGCCGGTATTGGAACATGTGGATTTGGACGTGAAAAAGGGGGAAATGATTGGTCTTGTGGGGGCCTCCGGCACCGGAAAATCCACTATGATTAACCTGATTATGCGCCTGTATGATGTGGATCGCGGACGGATTACCGTAGATGGGATGGACATCAAGGAAATCAAGCAGGAAAATTATCATGCACAGTTAGGCGTTGTGCTTCAGGAGACCTTTTTATTCTCCGGAACGATTCTAAATAACATCCGGTTTGCGAATCCGACCGCGACATTAGAGGAAGTCATCCGTGCGGCAAAGGCCGCCAATGCACATGATTTTATCTGTAAGACGCCGGATGGCTATAATACCTACGTTGGGGAACGCGGATTTAATCTGTCCGGTGGGGAACGCCAGAGAATTGCAATTGCCAGAGCGATTTTAAATAATCCGCGTCTGCTGATTTTAGATGAAGCAACCTCGGCGTTGGATACCGAAAGCGAATATTTAATCCAGCAGGCACTGGACCGTCTGACGGAAGGTCGTACGACCTTTGCAATTGCACACAGACTGTCGACGCTTCGTAATGCGGACCGTCTGGTTGTGATTGACGGACACAGAATCGCAGAAATCGGTACGCACGATGAACTGCTTGAGAAAAAGGGAATGTATTACGGCCTCGTAACGGCACAGTTACAGATGGCAAAAATGGAAACAAAGTAAAAAGAGTGGAGTAGGAAATGAAAGAAGTAAGAGAAGAACTGAAAAAAATCGCCGGATGCTTTCTTGGGGAGGAGAGCATTACGGAATTGAAGGCACACGGGAACGGACATATCAACGATACCTTTGTGATAGTATGTGAAGAGAATGGACGGGAGACCCGTTGGATTTTACAAAAAATCAACAAGTATGTATTTCCGCACCCGGAGCAGGTGATGGAGAACGTGCTTGCCGTGACGTCGTTTTTGAAAAATAAAATTGCGGCGCAGGGCGGAGATCCGGACCGGGAAACACTGACGGTGCTGGAGACAAAGGACGGAAAAGCATATTGTGTGGATGAAAACGGTGATTACTGGCGTTGTTACAATTTCATTTCCGATACTCTTTGTTTTGAGGCAGCGGAAACCACGCAGGATTTTTATGAGGCAGCGGTGGCATTTGGTAAATTCCAAAGCCTGCTTGCAGATTATCCGGCAGAAACCCTGCATGAAACGATCGCAAATTTCCATAATACAAAAGCTCGTTTTGCCGTGTTTCAGGAGGCAGTGGCAAAAGATACGGCCAAAAGGGCAAAGTCGGTACAAAAAGAAATTCAGTTTATCTTAGACCGGGAATCGGTGGCAAATTACTTTACGGACCTTTTGGTGCAGGGCGAGATTCCGCTCCGTGTGACACACAATGATACAAAGATTAATAATATTTTGATGGATAAGGAAACGAGAAAAGGGGTCTGCGTCATTGACCTGGATACGGTTATGCCGGGACTTGCCATGCATGATTTTGGTGATGCGGTCCGCTTTGGGGCAAGCACTGCCGCAGAAGATGAGTTGGATTTAAGCAAGGTTTCCTGTGATATGGAGTTGTTTGAGGTCTACACAAAGGGATTTATCGAGGGCTGCGAAGGCAGACTGACTCCGAAGGAAATCAAACTGCTTCCGATGGGAGCAAAGACCATTACACTGGAACTCGCCATGAGATTCTTAACGGACTATTTAAATGGTGACATGTACTTTAAGGTGCACAGGGAAGGACACAATTTAGACCGTTGCCGTACACAGCTGAAGCTGGTTTCGGACATGGAAGAGAAGTGGGATAAGATGCAGGAAATTGTGGCAAAGTATATGTAAAAGGCAGATGAGGCTTAGAAGATGAACGAACATAAAATAAGGTCCGTGGAGACAGGTTCCATTGCCGAGGAGCTGGAAATTCAGGCAGGGGATGTGCTGCTTTCCATCAACAATCAGGAAATTGAAGATGTGTTTGACTACCGCCTGATGATTCAGGAGGAATATTTAGAGGTACTTATCCGGAAAGCAGACGGTGAGGAGTGGCTTCTGGAGATTGATAAGGACGAGGAAGAAGATTTGGGTATCGTTTTTGAGAATGAACTCATGAGTGAATACCGCTCCTGCAGAAATAAGTGCATGTTCTGCTTTATCGACCAGATGCCGCCGGGCATGAGAGAGACTTTGTACTTTAAGGATGATGATTCCCGACTTTCCTTTATGCAGGGCAATTATATTACCCTGACCAACATGAAGGAAAAGGACATCGACCGTATTATCCGGCTTCATCTTGCACCGATTAATATTTCGGTACAGGCAACTAACCCGGAACTCCGATGTAGGATGTTGAACAACCGTTTTGCCGGTGAAAAACTGGCGTATCTTGACAAACTGTATGAAGCAGGCATTGAGATGAACGGGCAGATTGTCTGTTGTAAGGGTGTCAATGACGGAGAAGAGTTAAAGCGAAGCATTGAGGATTTGATGAAATATCTGCCGCATATGAAGAGTGTATCGGTGGTGCCGGCAGGAATTACAAAATACCGGGAGGGATTGTATCCGCTGGAACTGTTTACGGCAGAAGAGGCGGGCGAAATCATTGATTTGATTGAGAGTTACCAGAAGAAGTGTTTTGAGGAATATGGACTGCACTTTATCCATGCAAGTGATGAATGGTACATCAGTGCCGGACGGGAGTTCCCGGAAGAGGAACGTTATGACGGATATCTCCAATTGGAGAATGGTGTCGGTATGATGCGGCTGCTTATCACGGAATTTGCGGAAGCATTTCAGGGACTTTCGGATAGTGAACGGTATTCCACTTTGCGGGAGACGGTAAAGCGTACAGTAACGATTGCCACCGGAAGACTGGCATATCCGACGCTTTGTGATTTTGCCAAGCAATTGGAAGCGGCATTTCCGGGGTTGCATGTTCATGTACTGGCTATCCGCAATGATTTTTTTGGAGAGACGATTACCGTGTCCGGTCTTGTGACGGGACAGGATTTGACTGCACAGTTAAAGGAATTTGTACAGCAGGGGAATTTTCTTGGGGAGGCTCTTTTGATTCCGTCCAATATGCTTCGGACCGGAGAAAACGTGTTTTTGGATGATGTGACGACAGAGGATGTGGAACAAACACTGGGCGTTCCTGTGGTTCCGACGGCGCAGAACGGCGGAGATTTTATCGAAGCGATCTTGAACCCGGACTATTGTTATGACAAAAGCAATGGAAACTTTGTCTATATTCAGGCGTTTGACGGGAAAGAGGACTAGAGGAATGATTGCAAATTATCATACACACACAAAACGATGTCAGCATGCCAAGGGAGAAGACCGGGAATATGTGGAAGCTGCCATTGCGGCGGGGTATCGAATTCTTGGGTTTGCGGATCATTGTCCGTGGGTGTTTCCGGATGGTTATGTTTCGGGAATCCGTATGGCTCCGTCGGAAGTGGACGGGTACTTTTACAGTCTGGAGTCTTTGAAAAAGGAATATGCAGCGGAGATAAAAATCCATATCGGGTTTGAGGCGGAATACCTGCCGCGACTGATGGAGGCGCAGGAGAAACTGCTTGCAGACTATCCGGTGGAATATCTGATTTTAGGACAACATTATTTGGGAAATGAAGCAGATAATGTCTATATGTCCCATAAGACAGAAGACGAGGAGCGTTTAAAGGAATATGTAGACTGTGTCCTTGCCGGAGTTGCAACGGGAAAGTATTTGTATGTGGCACATCCGGACTTGATCAATTTTGCCGGACCGGCAGCGGTTTATCAAAAGCACATGAGGCGGTTGTGTGAAGGGTTAAAGCAAGAAGAAATGCCGCTCGAAATCAATTTGCTTGGACTTTTAGAGGGCAGACGGTATCCGAACCCTTTGTTTTGGAAAGTGGCAGGTGAGGTCGGAAATTCGGCAATCATCGGAGTAGATGCCCACGCGCCGGAGCAATTTTTGAGAAGTGACACGGTGGAAAAAAGCAAGAAATGGGCAATGGAATATGGTCTGGAATTAGTGGACCGGGACATTCTATTGTAAGAGAATATAAGGGTTTGCGCAGAAATGTGCAAATCCTTTCTTTTTGTGCTCAAATATTGCTCAAATTTGCAAAACGTCTTGCATGTGGAAAATTCTTCATCTATACTTTTTTTATAGTAAAAACTATAAAATCTACAAAGAGGAGGATTTTGGCATGAAGAAATTTATGCACAGAATCGCAGCATGGCTACTTGTTTTGGTTATGTGCGGTTCGTTTATGGGACAACTGGGGACGACAAAAGTACAGGCAGCAACCTATCCGGGAGATTACGGCGAAGGTTACTCGGTTGCGTTATCTGAATTGGCAACGTTCGATGGAGATGTGACATTTACCATTGAATTTGAATTGCAGGACGGGTATGAGTATTCTCAGCTTGCATTTGTCAGCAAGATTGAAGGATGGCCAAAGATTCATGAAAGTGATTTTGTGAACGCATCTTATCCGACATATGACGGTTATTGGTTTAATACGCTCCGCAGTCTGGGAACCAACACCATCGAACTGACACTCTCGAAAGAGGCAGTACAGCGGGTGATTAACGAAAAGGGTGGTCTCGGAATTCAGGTTTATGGTGTAGCTATTTCAAAGGTAACACTGAGCGGAGAAGCATCCGAAGGTAATCCGAATGCGGGATATGTAGGCGATTGGGGCGCCGGCGCAATTATTCCTGCATCTGACTTCGAGGGTTTTACCGGTGATGTGACTTTTACGTTAAAATATCGTGAGGTATCGTTAGGATATTCTTATTTCCAGGTAAAATATACGGAAGCAATCAGCGCAGGATGGGTAGACCTTACCGGTTCTGATTTTAAAGATTATGAGCATGTGTTGAACAGCTACGGATGTTTTGAACTTGTGCCGGGCGAAAAGGAGATTACTGTTGTACTCACAAAGGAAGCGGTAAAGAGAATGGTAGCCAACCAAAGCGGCATCGGCGTAGTTGTTTATGGTGTTATTGTTGAGGACTATGAGCTGAGCGGCGCAAAGCCAACCGCAGTGCCGACACCGACCAATACACCAAAGCCGACGCCTACAAACACACCAAAGCCGACTCCTACGTTAAAGCCGGGTCAGCCTACACCGACACCGACGAATACACCAACTCCGACACCGACCAATACTCCAACCCCTACTCCTACACCAATCGTGTACAAGGAAGTAGAAAAGTTAGTGTTAACAGCGGATATGGTAGGCAAGGACGGAACCCTTGCTGTTACCAATTATAAGGCAAAGGCTGTTTATATTCCAAGAGATACCGGTGCAAAGAAAATCACTTTGGATTATACTATTGCTGATAAGCTTGTTGTGGAAGGCGGCGCAGAATACACATTGGAACTTGTGAGAGGAACTTTTGGGGAAGTTTTGGTAGTTCCTGCACAGGTAAACGGCATTGAAGGCGAGATTACAACAGCAAAGAATCATCCGGTTCTGGAAGAGTACGCATTGGCATCTCAGACTATGACAAAGGCACTGACCATTACGACAGGTAAGAACGCAACCGTTACTTCCCTGGTGGTTACAACAAATGCTGAGTTGAAATTAAATCAGGGAAAAGTAAAAGATGTTACATTAGATGCCACAAATGCATATCTGATGCTGGATGTGGACGTAAAGGGATATCGCGGAGATCTTAATGTAAAGCAGCCGGAAGAAGGCAGCGGATGTACGGTAAGACTTGATTTGGGTGCTTCCAAGGTAGAAGACCTTACAATCTCCGGTAACGGAAGATGTACGTTAAAGGGAAACACAGCAACGGTTGAAAACTTAGTATTAGATGGTGACTCCAGACTGACTTCGATGGTGGATGCAAAGAATTTTACCATCGGAGAAAAGGCAACGGACACCAGAGTTAAGTTATATTCTGACGTAGATCATCTGCAGGTGGAAGGAAACGGTAATGATATCGTCCTTGCAAACAGTGCCAAGGTAGAAAAGGCAGAAGTTGCGGGTGACAGCACAAGAATTTACGGTTATGGTAAGCTGGAGAATGCAGAAATTACCGGCAAGGAAGCGAATGTGGCTACGCCAAATACCAGGGTTGAGGGTGAAAATGATAAGACCCGTCCGCAGGAAATGGAGAACATGAAGCCGAATACAGGCGGTGATTCGAACGGCACAGTAGTTGTTCCTTCGGGGCCACAGGAGATGAAAATCACGCTGAATCTTGACAGTTCCTATCCGGGTGATTACAGTTGCGGTACGAATATTACAAAGGATGTTCTGCAGCAGTTTAGCGGTGATGTTGCAATTACACTGGATTATGTTCTGACCGGAACGGCAGAGTGGCCACAGTTTGGCTGTGTTCTTGCATGGAGTGACGGCTGGCCGAAACTTATGGTAAGTTCTGCCGGAGAAAACGGATTTACCAATCTGGCAAAAGATAAGACATCGATTACATTTGTTATTTCCAAGGAAGACATACAGAGAGTCGCAACGCAGAATGAGGGTGGCGGCGAACTTGGTTTACAGGTAAGCGGAGCTTACTTTACAAAGGCAGTTCTGCGTGACGCGAAAAAGGCAGATTTCTATGTAGGTGATTATCAGCAGGGTTATTCCTTTAAGAATGCAGAAGTAAAAGAACTTTACGGTGATGTAACACTGACGGTAAGATATACCCTGTTAGAAGGTTTTACAAATCATTGCTTCCAGCTGACTGAAATCGGAAGTTCGTGGATAGATTTAAAGGCAGAGGATTTCGTTGATTTTACATACGAAATGAAGGAAGACGGCGTTTCGATTCCGGCACTTGCGGATACCGATACAATGACCTTTAAGATTAAGGCAGACTCCTTTAAGGAGATTGCTGATAACGGCAGTGCTTTTGCAGTCCGTGTTTACGGTATCATTGTTGAGGAAGCAACTCTGGTAGGTGAAGAGAAACCGGCAGAACCGGAAAATCCGGAAGTTCCGGAAATTCCATCCACAGTAGTATATATTGGTGCGGGCTATCCGGGCGATTATCAGGCGGGCAGCTGGATTCCGGCAAATGTATTCACACAGCTTACCGGGGATGCAACCATTACAGTGGAATACGTAGTAGTGGATGATGCAGCGAATCCGCAGTTTGCATGTATCAACGAATCCTGGGGCAAGGTTCCGACATCGCTTGCAACAGAATTTATGCAGGCAGATAAGACAACGAATACGCTCACCTTTACGATTGCAAAGGAAAACTTCCCGGGAACCAAGGTTGGCTTCCAGGTGAACGGAATGTACATTACCAAGGCAACCATAAGCGGTGAAGGAACATTGAATGAAGATTCTGCATATGCAGGAGACTGGCAGATTGGTTACAATGTTTCTCCGGCGGAATTAACACCGTTTGCAGGGAAGGATATTGATGTAACAATTACTTATAAGAAATTAAATGATGCTTCTTATACATGGTATAAAGGCAATCTTGCCGAATTGGGAGGCTACACGGATATGGTAGAGTCTAATTTGGCAGGAAATGAAACCACCAAAACATTGCAGCTGCCGGCAGCGAAGGTAGATGAACTGCTTGCAGGCAGTACGGCATTAGGAATTAAAGTATACGGTGTTATCATTGAAAATGTAGAGATTACAGAGGTTGTACCGGAAATTCCATCCACAGTAGTATATATTGGTGCGGGCTATCCGGGCGATTATCAGGCGGGCAGTTGGATTCCGGCAAATGTATTCACACAGCTTACCGGGGATGCAACCATTACAGTGGAATACGTAGTAGTGGATGATGCAGCGAATCCGCAGTTTGCATGTATCAACGAATCCTGGGGCAAGGTTCCGACATCGCTTGCAACAGAATTTATGCAGGCAGATAAGACAACGAATACGCTCACCTTTACGATTGCAAAGGAAAACTTCCCGGGAACCAAGGTTGGCTTCCAGGTGAACGGAATGTACATTACCAAGGCAACCATAAGCGGTGAAGGAACATTGAATGAAGATTCTGCATATGCAGGAGACTGGCAGATTGGTTACAATGTTTCTCCGGCGGAATTAACACCGTTTGCAGGGAAGGATATTGATGTAACAATTACTTATAAGAAATTAAATGATGCTTCTTATACATGGTATAAAGGCAATCTTGCCGAATTGGGAGGCTACACGGATATGGTAGAGTCTAATTTGGCAGGAAATGAAACCACCAAAACATTGCAGCTGCCGGCAGCGAAGGTAGATGAACTGCTTGCAGGCAGTACGGCATTAGGAATTAAGGTATACGGTGTTATCATTGAAAATGTAGAGATTGCCGAAAGTGCAGCAGAATAAAGAAAAATAAAAATGCCGCAGGGAGGAAACTCCCTGCGGTTGTTTTTTTAGTTTACAGATGTGAGTTTGCGCAGTTCCAAAAAGCACAGCGGAATCTCAACCACCAGCATCAATGACCATCCAATCACGCAGGCATAAGCGATTCCCGAAATGCCAAGGGCTGGCGCAAGCAGATAGGTTGTGATGACACGCACACTTGTCTGGATTGCAGTGCCGAGTAGTGTGATTTTCAATTTGCCGATACCACGGAAAAAACCCTGCACACCATTTGTCATGCCCGGCCACAGATAAAAGACGGACATCAGAAGAAGGTATCCGGCGCCGATGGCGATGATGTTTTCGGAACTTTCTCCCGTAACAAATAAGGACATAATCGGACGACGCAAAGAAAACACAACCAGGCCAATAAAAATCCAGTATGCCACTTCCATGGCCATTCCGGTTAAGAAACCGTGCCGGATGCGTTCCGGTTTTTTTGCGCCGCGGTTTTGGGCAACGTATGTAGTAATTGCCTGTGCAATGCTTTGTTCTGGAGTCAGGGCGAAGGCATCGATACGGGTGACGGCTTGAAAGGCGGCAATGACATCGGTGCCAAGGGTATTGACCTGGCCTTGAATTAAGAGTTTTCCAATCGGCTGTACGGACTGTTGGAGTGCGGCGACGCCGCCGAACTTTAGCGTTTTCTTTAAAAGCGTCGCATCAATCACCCATTCTTCTTTTCCCGGAAAAAGCTCCGGGACTTTTTTTGCCAGATAGATAAGGACAAGGACGGCAGAAACTGCTTCGGCTATGACGGTAGTAGTAGCACTGCAGACGATGCCGAAACCGAGGATGCCGATGAAGACGATATCCAAAACGGCATTTAGCAGGGAGGAAAACATTAAAAATTTTAACGGCGTTTTGGAATCTCCGATGCTTTTTAATGCGGCTGCCGTTGCATTATACAGGAAAGTAAACGGTGTACCGAGGAAGGTAATCCGCAAATAAACTCCGGTAGAGGAAAACAGCTCCGTAGGAACTGAGAGTGCTTTCATAAGCAAAACGGTGCAGGTGGTTCCGAGAAGAACCACTGCAAGACTTGCGACAAGGCCGGAAAGCAGGGCGGTGGAGAACTGCCTGCGGAGAGCTTTAAAATCCTTCGCGCCGAAGAATTCACTCATCAGGATGCCGGCGCCGAGGCTGAGCCCGGACACGGACAAAATGACAAGGTTCATTACAGGGGAGGCAATGCCGACAGCCGCGAGCGCATCTTTGCCGATAAAACGGCCGGCAATGATGGAGTCGACGGCGTGATAGCCCATTTGAAACCAGTTGCTTAACATAAGTGGAAGCGCATACAAAAAGATGTGTTTTGCGGCGGAGCCTTTGGTCATATCTTTCATGGAAGACACCTTTGCTTTCTTTAGAAATCAATAACAATCAATATTTATTTCAGTATATAGCGAAAAAGGGAAAATGTCTACTATGGGAAATAAGTCTGTTTTGCAAAAAAAGTAGTAGACATTTTTAATGAAAGCGTTTACAATAAAAAGAGAGTTTTGTGCAATTTGAACAAAAAGCAAATTGTTTTTTTGCCGTGTTCATGTTAGAATGACAATAAGCATGGCGATATCGTGCAGAAAACATTAGAAATAAGAGTGACTTAGAGAATGAATCAAATTACATTTAAGCAGTACCGGACAATAGATCTTACAATTTTTACTGTTTTGCTGGCGATTTTTGAATCGCTTACCACAATTGCAACGAGAAACTGGTTTGCAGCACAGCCGGTGGCCATTTCCATCAGCCTGGCAATTGTCTGCATCGTTATGATGCGGTGGGGATGGAGAGCAGTGGTGCCCGCGGTGGCAGGCGGTATTGCTTTTTGTCTCGTTTCCGGGGCAACCGTAGGACAGTACCTGATTTACTGCATTGGAAATACGTTTGCGCTTCTTGGATTACTTGTAGTAAGAGGTTTTGGAAAAGAAACCATCCGGCGCAGTGTGCCAAAACTTCTGTTGTTTGGATTGGTGGGATATCTCGGTATGGTAGCCGGACGGTTTTTGGTATCTTTGCTTTTTGGCGGAGACCTGATGGCGTTTGTGGTATATGCAACCACCGACATCATTTCCCTGCTGTTTGCGGAAATTATTCTGCTTTTGCTCCGTAATACGGATGGCATGATAGAGGATCAGAAATCTTATTTGCTCCGGGTAGAAAGGGAGCGGAAGGAAGAAGAAAACACGGTTTTTGAAGAAGAGTTTTAACGGTAGAATACCGATACGTTTGATACATTTTTAAATGGAGGATTCAACTATGAAAAAGAAAGCTGCCGACTATCTCGTATATGAGGAAAGTACGGGGACATATCGTGAAGATGCGGAGCAGATAGTCAGGGATGACGTGGAAAAGCATTACTGGCTGAATGTGGGACGGACAGTGGCAAAAGACTGGCGACTTTATCTGATGTTACTTCCGATGCTTTTGGTATTCCTGTTCTGGCGTTATTTCCCGATGTATGAATTGCTGGGATGTTTTAAGGTACAGGACAGTACACTTCCGGTAGCAGACCAGTTGTATGCAGGTTTTTCTTATTTTAAATTGTTGTTTGTCGGAGAGGGTGCTCTTTCCACCGAGTTCTGGCAGGCGTTCCGTAATACGTTTTTGCTCAGCTTCTACGGTTTGTGCTTCGGTTTCCCGATGCCGATTATTATTGCATTGTTCTTTAACGAAATCCGCTCTGATATCGCACGAAGCGTATATCAGGTAATTACATATTTACCGAAGTTCATGTCGACGGTAGTTATGACTTCCCTGGTGACCATGTTAGTCCGCCAGTCGTCTCCGCTTGCCGGCATGGAAATGGGTGTTGTTTCCAGAATGCTGGTATCGCTTGGACTGATTAGTTCCGAGGTCGGAAATGCCGGACTTTTAAATAATCCGGACTTCTTCCGTGGCATTTACCAGATTAGTGGTATCTGGGAAGGTGCCGGCTATGACAGTATCGTATTCTTTGCTGCCATCATTGCGATTTCTCCTACCAGCTACGAGGCTGCACAGATTGACGGAGCAGGAAAGATGGCACAGATGAAATATGTAGTGCTTCCGTCGATTCTTTCTACCGTGGTTATTATGCTGATTACCCGTATCGGATCGCTCCTGAATGTCGGATACGAAAAGGTGTTGCTTTTGTATAATCCGAACACGTACGTAACGGCTGACGTGGTTTCGACCTTTGCACAGCGTTATGGTATTGCAGACGGGCTGACGGGCATTGCCTCCTCGGCGGAAATGCTAAATAATGTCATGGGAATGCTCCTTGTAATCGCGGCAAACACCATTGCCCGCAAGGCATCCGACGTATCATTATATTAAGGAGGTGCTTCGTAAGATGAAAAGAAAACTTGAAGTATCCGAACTTATTTTTAAGATTGTCAGTTATGTACTGTTGACGGTATTTGCAGTGGCTTGTTTGTATCCGTTCCTCTACGCGATTTCTGCCGCAATCAGCGGAAGAGAGGCAGTGGAGTACGGACAGTTGGTATTGTTTCCGAAGGACCTTCAGTTTGAAGCGTTCGCCAACATGTTCAATAACAACATGTTCTGGAACTCTTATACCAACACACTGTTCATTACCTTTTACGGAACGCTTTGGGCAATGGGAGTTGCTATCTTAGGTGCCTATGCTCTTTCGAAAAAAAGACTTCTGTTCCGTAAGGGATTTAACTTCTTTCTTGTATTTACCATGTGGTTTTCGGCAGGTCTGGTACCGCAGTACTTAAACTACATCGATACAAGAACCGTATTCAATGCGATTGGAATCAAAGACGACAAATGGCTCGTTGTTATCGCCATGGGTATGGCGGCAATGAACATCATCCTGCTTCGTAATGCGTTTGAAGGAGTTCCTTCCGAAATTGAAGAGGCAGCAGTCGTAGACGGGGCCACCGAATTCCAGGTGCTTGCCCGTGTCTATATTCCGATGAGTAAATCCACGATTGCGACGGTGGCACTGTTCTTTGCGATTTCCAGATGGAATGGTTACTTCTGGGCAAGACAGATGATCAGTAACTCAAATGAGCACCCGTTGCAGGTATTTATCCGACTGAAGCTCGAGGAGTTCCAGGATCCGGATATTATGACCGGCTGGAATGAGGCTTATGCAGCAGACTCCGTGATTTATGCGCTGATTGTATGTTCCATTATTCCGGTGCTTATCATTTATCCGTTCATCCAGAAATATTTTGCCAAGGGCGTAAATATGGGTGGCGTAAAGGAATAACAAAGGTTATTATTGTGCGAGGCACTTAATAATAAAATTATTTTATGGAGGGTAAAAAAATGAAGAAAAGAATTCTTGCATTGGTTCTCATGGCTGTTATGTTAGTTGGCTCTATGGCAGCATGTGGTCCAAAGGAGGAGAATCTTGAGTTCAGCCTTGAATATGCAGAAGGCACAGAACTCAGAATGGCAGTTGGTTACAACAACAAGAAGACAGGCTTATTCTTCGACGCAGAAGTTGCGGGCGAAGGCATCACTCTCGCTGATGGTAAGACATACCATGCAGGCGACTTAAAGCCTACCTGGGTAGAAGTACAGAACGTACTTGGTATCACATTCACAGACAAGTATCAGGGTAACTCTGCAACAAACGAGTTTAAGTACTGGGCAGAGCAGTTAGACCAGGTTGATATGGTTGCAGGTTCCGCTTCCCAGCTTTCCGAAGCAGGTGTAGCAGGCGACCTCATCAATATCGGTGAGTACCTGGATGACATGCCAAACTTCAAGAAGTATCTCGAAGAGAACCCTATCGTTCGTCTTTCCATTACCGGTGACACAGCAAATGGCGGAATCTACTTCTCCCCATACTTCGACGGTGTTAACGATATCGAACGTATGCCTCTTATGAGAACTGACTGGGTTGAAAAGCTCCTCAACGGTGAGGGCGCTTTCACAGCAGCTAAGAGCAACAACGTAAACGCAGCAGTTTACAAGCCATACATGCCAACATCCGGCAAGGTAAAGGTAGATGTAGTTAAGGCTGACGGTTCCAAGGTAGAAAAGGTTACTAAGAACTATGACAAGGCAGGCAACATCGTTCAGAAGATGAATGACAAGTTAGCAGCAGGCACACTTACCGGTGTAGAAGCAGTTAATATGTTAAGAACTTACATCGATGAAGCTTATGACGGATACTATGGAACAAACAGAGCTGACCTCTTCATCGGTCAGAACGCAGCTTGGGATGCAGACGAATTAGTAGCACTCCTTCGTTGTGTAGTTGCAAACCCACAGACTCTTAACGGCACAGATTCCGTTCAGGGTATCTTCTCCAGAGAAGATGACAACAACCAGAGAAGAGTAGATATGTTCCGTTTCGTAGGAACCCTCTTTGGTGTTCGTGGTTTAGAATCCAGACAGGATTACTTATACTTAGGCGCTGACGGTCTTCTTCATGATGCACGTCAGGAAGCTGACACATACGAAGCTCTTGCAAGAATGAATGCAATCGCTCAGGAAGGTCTCATTTCTTCCTCTTTCATGAACATGGAAGATACAGATACAGCAACTATGCTTGCTAACGATGCTGGTTTCATGCACTATGACTACAACCAGACACAGACTGTTTACAACGAAACAAAGTTAAACGATGGCGAAAAGTATATGGCAGTTATGGTTCCTGTTGCTCTTTGGCAGGATGGAACTAAGGGTGGCGTATACATGAGATTTACAGAGTCCTGGAGATCTGTTAAGACCGATGGTTGGGCAATCTCCAAGGCAGGTGTTGGCGATAACACAGATAAGCTTTATGCGGCATTAGCAATCATTGACTACGCTTACAGCGAAAAGGGTCAGATTCTTATGTCCTATGGTCCGGATGCATTCATCAAGACAAATGCTGACGGTTCTTATGTAACATTCAACTTCAACGGTAAGGAAATGCCTGTGATTGCAGATGCTACTTATGCAGAACTTTGGGAAAAGGCTTCCGGTAACTATACAAACTACGCTCGTCAGTTCCTTGGTTCTACTCTTTCCTTCATGAAGAGCCAGGCATTCGAGTATCAGTGTACACACGAGGTTGGTAAGGAAGGTGCAGGTTACATCTCCACAGCAATCGGTCTTGGAACTATTAAGCATCCGGAACTTGCTATTACAAAGAACCCATGGTACACTTCCATCCCTACTGTTCTTCCTACAACAAAGGCAGAGAACGAAATCATCGCTAAGTACGCAGAACTTTCTTCCAGCGGTAAGTTCTCCTCCTCCAAGGGTGGCGAAAACCTTTTCTGTGATATCATCGTAAAGGGCTTCACAATGGAAGGTGCTACTTCCGTAGAAGAAGTTGTTAAGACTGTAAACGGTACATGGAATGGTTCCGGTTACCTTCAGTTAAAGCAGGACGCTTGGGACAGACTCGTTGATTACTATGAGACTCTTAACAAGTAATTGCCTGTAAAGTTTTAAAGTAAGATTTATAACGGCGGGGGAGCAAATGCTCCTTCGCCGGTAAAAAAATAATCGCCTTATTTGCTCGGCATCAGGGCAGGAATTTCAATCACTTTGCCGACGCGTGGCAAAGGAATGGAGAGAGCTATGTACAAAAAACAAATGATTCTCCAGCGCATCGCGTGTTATCTTGTATTAGGTGTAGCGGCGCTTGTTTTCATCTATTCGTTGGGTCTTGTGACAGACCTTTATGACAATAATTTTAACTTTTACGCACAAAATTTGAAGAGACCGAAGGTTGCGGGAACAGAAGTCTATTATTACATCCAGGATTTTAACCGTGCATTAACCGGTTCCGGTCTTGTTCTGATTCTGCTTGCACTTAGCCAGTTTGTGGCACAGAACCATGCACGCAGAAGATATTACATCGCAAATTACATAACGGTTGGCGCAAATACGGTAGCCGCGCTCGGAATCTCCGTATGGGCACTGATTAATATTTTTTCATATAAGGCACAGTATGTAAGCATTGATTTTGACGCACTGGCAGCGGAGGCAGAAAAGTACGGATTTACCTGGTATTATTCTACCTTCTGGTTTGATATTGCAATCGCAGTATTTGCACTTTTATTGGTTGCAACATTTGTGAATGTTGTGAATCTGTTTTTAAAGAGATCTTTGATGAAGGCAGAACAGCAATTGATTAAAGAAGGCAGGGAGGCATAGCGTATGGATAGAGAACAAATAAAAAAAGATCGCCTGCGTTATACAAACAATAAAGCATCTGCCAACTTAACGTACCTTGCCATTGTATTTGATGTTTTGTTCTTTGTAAGTATTTACCGTTCCAATGTGAATACCTACTACTATAATATTAAGATTGGCGTATCGGTTCTTTTGAATCTGGTATTCCTTTTGGTGGTATTCCTTTGTTCCGAAGGAGTAAAGACGTATAAAATTAATTATGCATATACACTTCTGGGAGTCGGTGTATTACAACTGGTTCGTATTATGGGATATCCGATGACGGCACATAACGCTATTACCAAGGTAAATGCGTCAGAAGTTCCGGTTATGGGAAATGCACAGTTTTTTTGGACGGTTTTCTTTCTTGTAGCATCTGCCGTGTGTTGTTTTGTTGCAGGAGCTATCGGAATTCACAAGACCCGTGTACTGGAAACTTACAAAAAGCAACATGGTTACGTATAAGGCGGACCGTGAGTACGTAAAGAAAGGCGTGGCTAACTACTATGGCTTCATTAAGATTACAAAATCTCAATAAAATCTATGATAATAACGTACAGGCGGTATTCGATTTCAACATGGATATCGAAGATGGCGAGTTCATCGTACTGGTAGGGCCGTCCGGCTGCGGTAAGTCTACAACACTCCGTATGATTGCAGGTCTTGAGGATATTTCCTCCGGTACTCTGTTGATTGACGGTGAAGATGTGACACAGAAACCTCCAAAGGACAGAGACATTGCGATGGTATTCCAGAACTACGCACTGTATGCCCACATGACGATTTACGAGAATATGGCGTTTTCCTTAACACTTCGTCATGAGGATCCGAACGTGATTCATGAAAAGGTTTTGGCGGCAGCCGAGATTCTTGGCCTGACAGACCAGCTAAATAAAAAGCCGAGGCAGCTTTCCGGTGGTCAGAGACAGCGAGTTGCCATGGGACGTGCGATTGTGCGTACCCCGAAGGTATTCCTGTTTGACGAACCGTTGTCAAACCTGGATGCAAAACTTCGCGGAGCGACCAGAAGAGAAATTCTTTTATTACACAAGCGCCTTGGCGCAACGATGATTTATGTCACACATGACCAGACAGAGGCTCTGACACTGGCAGACCGTATCGTATGTATGTCCATGGGTTATGTGCAGCAGATTGGTACCCCATTAGAGCTTTACGATACCCCGGCAAACCTGTTTGTGGCATCGTTTATCGGTCTTCCGCCAATGAATTTCTTTGATTGTACAGTGAAAGACGGCGTATTAACAGGAGACGGATTTACGGTGGTATTAACGGATGAGGAAAAGAAATTACTCGCCGGGCATGAAGGAAAAGTGATTACGTTAGGTGTCCGTCCGGAAAACATTGTTCACGGAAACGGAATTAAGCTTTCTGTGAACTTAAATGAAAATCTCGGACAGACAACGCTGGTACACGGCACCATCGGTGGACATAAAGCTACTGCGAAGTTCCGTGAATGGGCAGAATATAAACCGGGAGATGTAGTAGAGGTAGCATTTGAGCGGAAGCATTTCTTTGATAAAGAAACAACGAACGCGATAAGATAGAGGATGGCAGACTATGAAAAAGAGTGAAAAAACAAAAACGCCAAAGGAAAAAGGAAAAAGAAGCGAATTTGTCAGAAAGATGCTCGTTTCCTTAAAGAAAAATCCGCAGCTGGTTCCGTTGTTTGCACTGACGGTTTCCTTTTTGGTGTATTCTTTAAACCTGACCAGTATCTCCAATACAACGGCTAAGATTTACGGACCGCATATGGGACTCTGTGCATTTGTTGCCATGCTGTTTTCAATTTTGTCTTATGTGTGTATGTTCAGCGCTTACCCAAAGCGTCAGAAGCCAAACAAGCTGATGATTGCGCTGATGCTTGTGATGTATGCAGTGATTATTTTTGTGGATGGTTATTATTTTATGCGTATTCAGGCAGCGTTAACCAGAGCGCAGAGCCCGATTAAGATTACAAAGGCAACGGCTTATATTAGTACATCCAAAGTGGTTTTGATTGTACATATTGTAACAATCGTCATTACCATGGCATGTGTAGTATTAGAACCGGTATTTGCGAAGATGTTAAAGAAGATTAACACCTCCGTAGAAATCGAGGCAACCAGGGAGATTGCCGAGATTGATATCAGTGATGAGGATTAAACAGGAAATATGAGCAGTAAAAAGCAACCGGAAGAAAAACCAAAGAAGAGTACGGAGAATTACTATGACCTGAAAAAGGACGCGGTAGAGCGTCTGGTCAATGCAGAGAAAAAGACGTATCCGAAAACAAAGGCGGATCCGGGGAAGGCCTATCGCAGCAGTGCGATAGATAAGATTCCAAACTGGATTAAAGCCCTGTTTATCAAGTTTTGGTTTAACGGTGCGGTCTGTTTCTTTATCCTTTGGGGCTTGGGACTGTATGTTACCAATATGACCGATATGCTGGTGGTACTCGCAGTGGTTATGGGGATGGTGACGGACCTTCTGGTAAACAATGCGTTTCGCTTTTTTGAGAAATATGAAGGGCAGAACAGCAAGTGGATGATGTTTCCGAAGAAAAAATACTGGACGTTCTTTGCCAATATCATTTACGCATTCCCGGTGTTGTTTTTGGTAGTCCGGCTATATGAATTTATCAATATTGCCGGAAATCGGATAAACGGAACCGAAAATGAAATGATTCTTGGGGTAGAGCCGATTCTGTTCGGACTGTTTTATTTGATGTTTGATATGATGTTTCTTGGTATAAAAAATACATTGCGAAAGATTCTTTCGGACGCAAAACAGAAGAATGCAATTTAAAGGAGTTTATTATGGCGTATCTCACATTACAGGGAATAAACAAGATTTATCCAAACGGATTCCATGCCGTGCACGATTTTAATCTGGAAATTGAACAGGGTGAGTTTATTGTATTTGTCGGACCGTCCGGTTGCGGAAAGTCCACGACGCTTCGTATGATTGCCGGTCTGGAAAATATCAGTAACGGTGAGTTCCTGATTGACGGCAAGCGTGCCAATGAAATGGGTCCGCGAGAGAGGGAAGTGGCCATGGTATTCCAAAGTTATGCGTTGTATCCGCATATGTCGGTGTATGACAATATGGCATTCGGACTTTCCTTACAGGGTGTGGATGATGATGTGATCGAAGAAAGAGTAATGGCAACGGCAAAGATTTTAGGTTTGACCGATTATCTGGACAGAAAACCGAGAGCGTTGTCCGGCGGTCAGAGACAGAGAGTAGCCGTAGGCCGTGCGATTATCCGTAAGGTAGGCATTTTCTTAATGGATGAACCGTTATCGAACCTCGATGCAAAGCAGAGAGTGACGATGCGTTCCGAGATTACGGATATTCACAGAAAGGTCGGAGCAACGACCATTTACGTAACACATGACCAGACAGAAGCCATGACCATGGCAGACCGTATTGTGGTTATGAAAGACGGATATATACAGCAGGTGGGTACCCCGTACGAGTTGTATTTTAAGCCGGTGAATATGTTCGTGGCAGGCTTTATCGGAGAACCGCCGATGAACTTCGTAAGTGGCGTTGTGACAAACGACACGATGCAGGTGGGCGGTGCAACACTGGCACTGGATAAGGTGCTGTCTGCAGAAACTGTAGCAAAGTACCAGGGAAAGAAACTGGTGCTCGGATTCCGTCCGGAGGCGATCGAACTCGGGGCAGAAGAAGACAGTTACGTGCTTCATGCAGAGGTGGAGCTGACCGAGTTATTGGGTGATAATACCAATGTATATGTCGATATGGAAGGCGTAAAGTCCATTTTAAAGGTAGATCCGCACGATACACCGAAGATGGATACCCGGATTGCGTTTTCGATTCCGTATAAGAATGTGTATTTCTTTGACGGAGAAACCGAAGCGGTGATTGAGAAATAAAGAAAGTAACAGGGCGGTGTGATGCACCGCCCTAATCTTTTATTTGGAAGCTTTGTTACGGTTCCAACCGGAATATTTGTCTTCCTGTATTTTTTTATTTTTAATAATCTCGCCGATAATCTTGTACTCTTTGGCCAGGCGGGAGGCCTTTCTTCGTTCACCCAGTTTTTCATACAATTTATAAAGTGTGAGCAGGGCTTTGTTGGTATCCTTATGCTCGCGTCCGAGCACCTGCTTGTACCCGAAATATACTTTTTCCCTAAAAGAGAGAATCTCGGCTGCACGGGTTTCGGCTTCGTACGACTCATAAAAGGAAGCCAGAAGACTCATAGAGGATAATGTGGATATGTGGGTTTCGCCAAGGACTCTCTGACGGGCTTCTAAAACCTCGGCATAGAGGACCTTCGCCTTTTCACGGTCGCCGGCTTTGTAGTAAGCACCAGCGAGTGAGTTCAGAGCACTAATTGTACGTTTATGGTCATCTCCCCAAATTTTTTTGCAGGATTCATAATGCTTCTTATCCATAGCAAGAGCTGTTTCGTAATTTTGATTCTTCCAGTGTGCATAGGCAAGAGAACCGAGAGAGGAGATGGTATCCGGATGCTCCTCGCCCAGAAGCCGCAGTCGGGTTTCGTATATTTTTTGATGGAGAGCCAGTCCCTTTTCGGTTTGCTTTGTCAAAATATAAGAGTCTGCAAGCGCGGATAGGGAACTTAGGGTGCTTAAATGATCTTCGCCGTAAATCCGGGTCCGGAGTTCAACCAATTGTTCTCTTAGTTCAAGGGCCTTTTGTTCATCGTCATTTTGGGAATATGCGACGGCAAGGTTATGCATCGAGGATAAGGTATCCGGATGCTCCGGACCATATAAACGTAATTGCGTTTGATAGATTTCCTCTTTGATGGTCAAAGCAGTTTGCTTGTGCCCCATGCTTTCATAGGAGATAGCAATGGACATGAGTGCGGATAAGGTATCCGGGTGTTCTTCTCCCAGGAGGCGTTTCCTGGTTTCGTAGACCTGCGTTTTGAAACTCATGGCTTTGGTAGAATTTCCAAGTTTCTCGTAGGAAGATGCTACGCCGCCCAGAGAGTTTATCGTGTCAGGGTGTTCTTCGCCTAAAATCCGCCTTCGTGTTTCTAAAATCTGCTCCTTCATGGCAAGTCCGGTTTTCCAATCGCCGCTGTCTTCGTACCGGAGTGCGAGGGAATACATGGTAGCAAGGGTTTTCGGATGTTCTTCTCCCAGCGTCTTTTTGAATAATTCCACGGATTGATTTAAAAGGAGAAGGGAGGATTTGTAATCGCCCAAATCTGCATAAGTGCGGGCAAGGTTTGATAGCGATGCGATGGTGTCCGGGTGCTCCGGTCCGAGTATCCGGCGTGAGTTTTCCAAGGTCCTTTCCTGCAGTGCAAACGCCTCTTTCGTTCTGCCAAGCATCTTGTAGGAGAGTGCCAGGTTATTCATAGAGGCATTGGTATCCGGATGGTCCTCGCCTAAAATCCGAAGACGCAGTTCGAGGACACGTTCCCTAAGCTCCAAGGCCTTTTTGTATTCACTGAGACCGTTATAGGAACTCGCCAGTGTGTGCATGGCCTTTAAGGTATCCGGATGCTCCTCTCCGAGGAGCGCCAGTCGGCTATGATAAACCTTTTCGCGTAAATCCAGCGCGTCTTTAATAAAGCCGAGATTCTGATAGGAGCCGGCCAGACCATTCATGGCCTTTAAAAGGTCCGGATGGTCTTCCGGGAGCAGCCGCTTTCTGGTTTCTAAGACCTCCTCGCCAAGTTTTTTGGACAGAAGGCTGTTTCCGTTTGCAAAGTGAATGGCAGCTACGTAAAACTTAATCGTAGTCCAATCAAGTTCGTCAACATCGGTCGGCATTTCCTCTAAAGGAATCGCTGCTATGGCTTCTACGGCTTCTTTGTAAAGTCCTTTTTTGCGCAGGGCATCTCCGTATTCAGACGCAGCAATGTATTCCGCACCGGTAGCCGGATAATTCTCTTTCGTATAAAGGTAAAGCTCGCGGCTTAAGGAGTAGAGTAAATCATACGTACCCTCTTCGCTTAAGGTGCGGAACTTCTCCTTTGCCAATTGCAACAACCGGTAAAACTCCGGATAGTCATACGTGGTTTCTGTCAGAATCGTGATAAAATCCTGCAATCCGTCATTGGAAGACAGGGTATTCCCTTGCTCGAGAGCCGCCTTTAAAGCAGAAATTTTTGCCTGCTTTACTGCGTTGGCAAAATCCGGGTCGGCATTTTTTACCGCGGCGGTGCGCACGGTTTCATGCATGTAGTACGAGCCGTCCGGATTTCTTATGATAAAGGAATGTTTTACAAATTCCTCGTATCTTGTGTAGGAGTAGCTCTTGAGGGCAGAAAGCGAAGAGGCAATCTGTCGTACGGAGTCATTGGTCCAGGAACCGAGACAGGCAAGAAAATAGGCCATCTCCCGGGTGGATTCACTCATATTTGATAAATAACGGCTGATTAACTGTGTCAGGTCCGTGCCGAAGTTTTCGATGGTAGGAGTCTGTCCGCCGACACATAAGTTGTGATAGGTATCGACACAGATATCTAAAAACAGAGGGGTCCCGCTGGTCAGTTTGTAAAGCTGCTCACAAAGAACCGGGTCCGTAATATCGGCCTGCTGCAGAAAATACGTGGCATCCTTAAGGCTTAAGTCGCCGAGCAGATGCTGCTCTAAAAGTTCTCCGGCGAGAGCTTCCTTTTCTTCTTCGGTCATTTCATCTAACGGACGTTCTGCCGGAAGCTCGTCCCAAATCGGGTCGTCATCCGACCAGTAAAGGCGTTCGCGTCCGGTGATAACCCAGAGGATGCCCGGAATCGACTGGATGACACTGTCACGGTATTTTCTGAGCCAGTAGTCATCATCAATCATGGAGATTTCACGGTTTACGGTGTCGATGTATTTTTCATAAGTATCAAGGAAAGAAACAATCGGGCGCTTGGCAACGTGCATCATGTTGTTTCTCATATCGTAAATGAAATATTCATGCAGTTTCTTTTTTAATTCGGAAGGCTCTAAACTGTCGATTTCACTTAAGTGGGCACGGTAACGGTTCGAATCTTCCTGACGGTGAATCGCATCCACGGTTGCCTTTGCAGACTGGTCAAATGCCTGGATGACATTGGATATCCAGCCGACAAAGGGAAGAAGTTCCGCTGCAGTCAGGGCAGCAGACAACCAAGGGTTGTTCTCTAAAAGAGTCTGAGCTGTCTCGTCCTTTTCAAAGTCCTTTCCGGTTTTTTTGCTGTATAAAAGAACCGCGGAGTCGAAACGGAAAAATTTAAATTTGGGGTTGATTGCCATCAGTTGCTTGCGCCAGCGCAGTAAAATAGAAAGCTTGTCAAGCGGTGCATCCGCAAAATCGTATTCAATATAGTCACAGTCCAGGCGGTCAAGTAAAAACAGCTTGCGCTCACTGACGCCGCGGATTAACTTACAGAGTTCGTTTTTGAAGCTGGTTTTTCCGATGCCGCCGATGCCGTAATAGCACAGTACCGCAAAGGTACGTTTCCAGTTTTCCGAAAAAGCACGGAATTTGCGCTCAAAGGCTTCCTGCGGATTTTCCCGGTCGGTAAAACGTTTTATGATTTGTTTGTCCTGTCCCCAGGAATCGTCTGAGATATCGATGAATTTTCTAGCCATGGTATCCTCCTGAAATCATTTCCTTCGTATGGCTATCATTATAGCATAGGAAGGGAGAATACGCAAAAAAATGAAGTTGAAAGATTGGAAATAACAAGGTATACTTATAACATATTGTGGGGTTGTATGCCCATACGGAAAGAGGATTATGGGGAATGTTGAACAAACTGAAAGAACAGATTGCAAAATGGAAAAAAGAGATTAATTTCAAAGAGCATTTTGTAAACAGCGTTTATATGCATGCGTATTACCATTGTAAGGTAAAGAAAAACGTTGCCTTTGTGGAATCGAGAACGGGAGAGGACCTGGCCGGAAATATGTTCCGGATCGTGCAGGAGCTTACAAAACGCAATCTGAAACTATATGTTACAGTGAAAAAGGGGTATGAGGAAAAGGTAGGGCGTCTTTTGCGCCTTGCGGGAGCGGAAAAGGTAACGCTGGTTCCGCTTTGTTCCCTGCGCTATTACCGCGTTCTTGCAACCGCAAAGTATTTGTTTAATGATGTGGTGTTTGACTGGAAATATATTAAAAAAGAGGGTCAGGTGTATGTGAATACCTGGCACGGAACGCCGTTAAAAAGTCTGGGCTATGATGTAAACGGAGAACAGTATCTGATGGGAAACGGCCAGAGAAACCTGATGATGGCAGACTACATTGCCATGCCAAACCGTTACTGTGCCGAGCATTTAATCAGCTGCTATCGCCTTAACAACCTGTTCCACGGAAAGATTTTATACAGCGGATATCCGCGTAACCAGGTGTTTTTTGATGATGCAAACCGTGAGACTGTCCGCAAGGCACTTGGCTTACAGGGGAAAAAGGTTTATGTCTATATGCCGACCTGGCGCGGCACGCATAACAATACCTCGACCGCATTTGTCAGAACGATGATGACGATGTTTGAATACCTGGATGCCAATTTTACGGACGAGCAGGTGTTGTATGTCAAACTGCACAACATGATGAAGGCGGAGTTAGATCTGACCGGATTTCAACATATTAGAGAGTTTTCGACGGAATATGAGCCGTACGAGGTGTTAAACTGTGCGGATTGTCTGATTACGGATTACTCCAGTGTGTTTTTTGATTATGCCTGCACCGGACGGGATATTGTGCTTTATGTGCCGGACAAGGAAGAGTATTTTAATGGCCGGGGTATGTATATGACCATTGATGAACTTCCGTTCCCGCAGGTGGCGACACCGGCGGAACTGTTAGAGGCGATTAATTCCGGAAAGCACGCAGAGTATCCGGAGTTTATTAAGGAATATTGCACGTATGACAGTAAGGACTGTACCGAGCGTCTGCTCCGCCATGTGATAGACGGGGAAAATATCTGTCACGAAGAGGCTGTGGTTTCCAATGGAAAGAAGAATGTGGCGATTTATTCCGGAGATATTACACTGAAAAACGGAATTAATACCTCCATGATGAACCTGCTTTCGACTGTGGACACCTCCAAATGCAATGTGTATCTGGCGTTTTACCGGAAAACAACAAAGGCAAACTGTGATGTATTTTCAAGACTGCCTGAGGATGTCGGTATTTTTTCGGTCAGCAGTTCGTTTTTTATGACGTTAAAAGAACGTCGTTGCTATGACAGATTTTACAAAAAGAATAAGAATACGAGACATATCCGCAAGGTGCTGGACCGGATGTATCACAGAGAAATAAAGAAGCTTTTTTACGATGCGCCGTTTGACGTGCTGGTGCATTTTGAAGGCTACGGTACCGGTGATTCCATTCCATTGTTCCAGCGGTATCCGAAGACGCGTGTAATTTATGTCCATAACGATATGCAGCAGGAAACCCTGAAAAAACGTGCCGTAAATCCGGTTGTGTTACGGGAAGCATATCAAAACTATGACAAGATTGCCATTGTGGCTCCGGACCTGGTGAAACCGACCATGGCAGTCGGTGCACCGCGCGAAAAACTGATGGTAGTCAATAACCTGCACGATGCAAAGGGAATCCGTCTGCGTGCAGAAGAGGATATTGTGTTTGAATCGGATACCGAATGCCGAACCTATCATCCGGGTGGCATCGAGGGGGTTCTTTCCTCTCCGGGGAAGAAATTTATTACGATCGGACGCTTCTCGGGTGAAAAGGGACATCAGCGTCTGCTTAGGACATTTGATAAGTTCTGCGAGGATTTCCCGGACACACAGCTGATTATTATCGGTGGTTACGGCCATCTGTACAATAAGACACTGACTTGGGCAAGGCAGTTAAAGCACTGGCAGAATGTCACGATTATCAAATCCATCAAAAATCCGATGCCGATTTTAAAGCGGTGTGATTTGTTTATTTTACCGTCGTATTATGAGGGACTCGGTCTGGTGCTGTTAGAGGCAGACTGCCTGGGGGTTCCGACATTTTCTACTAAAATTGTCGGTCCGACACGCCTTTGCGAAGGCTTTGGCGGAACACTGGTGGAAAACAGTGATTATGGTATTTTACAGGGCATGTACCGTTTTATGGATGGGAAAATCGGTCTGATGCAGATGGATTATGAGGCATACAATAAGCGTGCCATTTCGGAATTTCATTCTATGGTTTTGGAGGATAAAATGAGCGAAACAATTTCCCCGGCATTTACACAGAACAATGTTCCGGTTGTCTTTTCGTCAAATGATGCTTTCGTGCCGGTTATGGCAACGATGATCCAGTCGATTATCGAACAGGCATCGGCAGAACATAATTATGATATTATTATTCTGACGCAGGATATCAGCATGGGCTATGAGATTAAACTTAAGTCCATGGTAAAGGATTTACCGAACTTCAGCCTGCGTGTGGTCAATGTGGCAGCGTATGTCAGCGGCTATGATTTGTATACGGCAAACCGTGAGACGATTACTGTGGAGACATACTTCCGTCTGGTGCTTCCGGAGCTGTTGCCGGATTATAAAAAGGTATTGTATTTAGACGGTGATATGGTAGTGAATGCAGATGTTGCCGAATTGTATGAGACGGATATTGAGGAGTATCTGCTGGCGTCCTCGCGTGATGCGGACGGCATCGGAAGATGCCATATTCCGGGAGATGACAGACTGGTGTACCGTCAGAGTGTGCTGAAGATGAAGAATCTCGACGACTATTTCTGCGCAGGTACACTCCTTATGAATTTAGAGAAGTTCCGTGCAGAACTGCCGACCGAGAAGCTGCTCGAAGTTGCCGCATCCCGTCACTGGGAAATGCACGACCAGGATGTGTTAAATGTCCTGTGTGAAGGAAAGGTAAAACTCGTATCAATGGCGTGGGATGTACTCCGGGATGCCGGAAACAACCGCTATATGCCGGGAGAATTGTACGAGGAATTTTTGGAATCCGAAAAGAATCCGAAAATTATTCACTACGGCGGTATGAGAAAGCCGTGGATTTACCCGGATGTGGAACGTGGGGAATATTTCTGGCGTTACGCGGGAAGAACTCCGTTCTATCAGGAAATTCTATCTCTGGTGAACGAAAATAACCCGAACACGATGGACATGAAAGAAGTAAAGAATGTGGCATTAAAATTATTTAGGGACGGACGCATCGGATTCCGGTATGTTATTAAGTATTCGGTCGCGTGGTTGAAGTTTAAGGTGTTTGGGAAGAAGAAATAAGAAGTAAAAAAGCAGTCAGGAGGAGTGAAAAATCACTCCTCCTTTTAAATGAATTAAGTTTGGTTATTTCTTTGCTTGTGATACCTGTACATGCTTTCTTACAATATGAAGCAAATCCTGTATCTGAGGTGAACTCTCATCAATTTTATGCACCGGTAAAACCTGGGAAGTACTGATATAAAATTCAAATTCATCGTTTAATACAACATCTTCAAGCTGTACCGGAATAATCGTCTTTTTGTAATTGAGTGCACGTTCCACTTCCTTCGGAACCCAGATGGATTCTTGGGCGCTTTTGGTTAACAGAAGCAAAAGACAGGAGCAATTTTTAATTGCCTTATTGATTACCTTTGCATAGTTGCTGCCTGTAGGAATATCCATAGGTGCCATCCAGGATTTGATGCCGTTTTTATGCAAAACATTGCGGATGGCTTCTGCGGTGTCTTTGTTTTTTGAACTGTAGCTGATAAAAACATAGCCGGCATTTTTGTTTTCCGGAACGTTCTCCGGGTTGTTTTCTGATAAATCGGTATCTTTATCTGTTGGGTAAAAGAAGAAAAAGAAGATGTCCACCTCCCTTGTTTTCATTGATTTTATCATAGCATAACGTGTGGGAAGAAATCAAGATTTGCATAAACCGCATACTCTATACTTGCGCATAATCAAAAAATGAGCAGATATTATCTGTGCGTATAATCCATTTGTTTTTCCACATACTAACTCCACAACAAGAAACTAACAAGAAGTAGTGTAAGTATAAAACAAGGAGGATTGTATGAAAGCAACAGGAATTGTACGTCGCATCGACGATTTGGGCCGTGTGGTCGTGCCAAAAGAAATCAGAAGGACTTTAAGAATCCGTGAGGGAGACCCATTACTGACAACATTGATAGAGTCCACAAATGCTGATAAACACAGCGTTTGTAGGACTTTTTCTTTTGAAGAAAAAAAGAGATTTAGTGATATTCGGAAGAATATGTTCGCGCTAAGTATGATTGACTTCATAGAAAGGGTTGAAAATAAACCAAAGAAAACTATCAATCAGTAAAGGAGAACAAAAAGATGAGTAGAGTTATTATTTGTGCAAATCAAAAGGGTGGCGTTGCAAAGACCACCACAACAATAAATTTAGGAGTAGGTCTTGCAAAATTAGGCAAGAAGGTTTTGTTAATTGATAACGACCCGCAGGGTTCCTTAACAGTGGCATTAGGATATCAGGAACCGGACAGAGCCGTTTGTGAAGTGGCGTATGCCTGCGGGTTTAATGACGGAATTATTTTTCTTATAAATTTAAAGAAGCGTATGGTGTGTCTCCAAGTACAGTGAAAGGAAATAAGGAAACACAGACCATACGCATTGTAACGATGGAACCATAGGGAACTTTGATATAGGATATTTTTCTGCTAATTTATAACTATTTCCATTGAATCCAACCGGAGGATGGGGTGAGATAGGCTGTATCGTCATCCGCTAAAATATAACGGTCATTGTCATACATATCCCCGAATCCGACTTCCGCTTTATAATACAATCCGGTTTCTACATCAAGGACGCGTTCGTAACCTAAAGTCGCGTCGCTCTGTTTCTGCGATATGACATCGTATGAGGTATTTCTGGTTTCCCATGTATCCATGATCATATCACTTATCTCGTTTGCTGTATTGAAGATATAGGAGGATGTTCCCATAACTGACTTCCATTGCTGCTGTCTCTGCGACAGGAAGTTGTCGGTGAAGCTCAGGCTTGCAAGGCAGTGGTCGAGTACGGGCTGCCAGTCTAAGAACTCTTCTTCCGGTGCGGTTTCATAAATAACCGTGAATGCGGTCACAAAGCCTACATCGACAGTTCCCTTTGTATAGTCAAACATGTTCTTCAATACATAGTTACTCGTATCGGTAACCATTGCGGTAAACAGTCCTTGAATCGGTTTGCCGCTGGCTGTAGATACTGCTGTGGCATTCAGAAGATCACCGTTTAATGCGGTTGGACCGATGTTCTCCGTTACTTCAAAATTGGAATAACCATAATATTCGCCTAACGCAGAGAAGAATCCGGCGGTGGATACATCGCTGACAACCGGGTAATTGCCGAGTGAGTTGGGATAATGCTTATTATACCAGTCGCGGGCATCCTCGGACTTAAGGGAGCCGGCACAGGAAAGGTTTAGGTACATCTTGCGGTCCACATTCTCAGGATCATATATCTTGATGGCGTAGCTGATAAGGTCGATGATACCTTCCGGAGGAAGTCCAACTTCTACGGCCCAGCCTTTTGGTATATCCATAGAGAAATATCCGTTTGTGTCAGAGTATTTCACATATTCTACAGCAGAGCTTTCTGTCGGAGTGATGAGGACTTTGTCTGAACCGGGTTTGCCTGTAGTATTTTCTTTATTCGAAATGTCTTCTGTAGTGGAGATTCCATCGGTAAAGTATTTAACGGCATCCTCCAATGCAGCCATGGTCGTGTCGCCTTCCTCTTGGATATATTTCGCGTTAAAACTGATAAGATCGTCCCCGCATTGGTATACCAGACGCAGCGATTCAACGGTGTATTCGCCGACCTTATAAGTAAACAGTATTCCGGGAAGGGTTTTGCCGCCAATGGAGTGTTCTTTCACGGGACTGGCATCAATCAGATTCGATCCGTAACTTTCAACCATGTGACGATATATGGATTCTTCGAGAAATTGACTCGGTCCGATTGGGACATCCTCGTATCTCCAAATCAAAACATAGGGAATACTATCGGATTGCTCGGTGTAAATATACAGGCCGTCCTCGTCATCCCATACAGAGGAGTATTCCTTTAGGTGCTTGGTAGAAAAATTCTGTTTTTCAGATACCGCGGTTAAGTACGGAGATTCCGGTTCGGGTTCCTCATTAGACGGTGGCTGACCGTTACAACCGGTCAGAAGAGAAAGCAGCAGGAAGAGATAAATGACAGATGCAAAAATTTTCTTCATTTTGATACTCCTTTTCTTTGGTTATTTGCCAATAGAGACTTGCTATTAACTACACTTCATTATACTACAAAGTCATTTGATATTCAAGGGATGCAGGTTGGAAGGAGGGAAACATCGAAATCTGTATAAGTGGAATTAAACTGCTGTGCATAATACTTCTTTTTTTCCACATACTAACTCCAAACTTGATAAACAAGGTAATGGAGGAAATAAAATTATGAAAGCAACAGGAATTGTACGTCGCATCGACGATTTGGGTCGCGTGGTTGTGCCAAAGGAAATCAGAAGGACTTTAAGAATCCGTGAGGGAGACCCATTACTGACAACATTGATAGAGTCCACAAATGCTGATAAAAACAGCGTTTGTGGGCTTTTTTCTTATGAAGAAAAGAAGAGATTTAGTGACTTACAGCGTAATATGTTCGCACTAAGTATGATTGATTTCGTAGAAAGGGTTGGAAATAAACAAAAGAAAACTATCAATCAGTAAAGGAGAACAAAGAGATGAGTAAAGTGATTATTTGTGCAAATCAGAAAGGTGGAGTAGCAAAAACCACCACAACATTAAACTTAGGAATTGGACTTGCAAGATTAGGCAAGAAGGTACTTTTAGTTGATAATGACCCGCAAGGCTCTCTGACGGAGGCATTAGGTTATCAAGAGCCGGACAGATTAGAGACAACCTTAGCACAGATTATGGAGTGGGTATTGAATGAAGAGGATTTCGATTTAGAAGCAGGTATTCTTCATCATGAAGAAGGTGTAGACCTTATGCCAGCCAATATCGAATTATCCGGTGTAGAAACATCCCTTATTGGAATTATGAGCAGTGAAACAGTATTAAAGGAGTATATATCTCTGATTGGTGATAAGTATGATTATATCCTTATTGACTGCTCTCCAAACTTAGGTCAGCTTACATTGAATGCGCTTGTGGCTGCGGATGAAGTAATTATACCGGTACAGGCTGCATATTTGCCGATTAAGGGCTTAGAACAGCTCTTAAAGACCATCAGTAGAGTAAAGCGTAAAATGAACCCTAAATTGCATATCATGGGCATTTTGCTTACTATGGTGGATTACAGAACCAACTATGCCAGTGAGATTACAGATGTTTTATACAGTGTATATGGTTCAAGCATTCACATTTTTGAAACTGCAATTCCTATGTCTGTCAGAGCAGCGGAAACTCCTGCAATGGGTATGAGTATCTATAAGCATGATGCGAAAGGAAAAGTAGCAGCGGCATATGAGACTTTGACAGAGGAGGTAGCAAACAATGGCTAAAAGAAATCTTGGAGAAAAAATTAAGTTATCGACATATGATGAAATGTTTGGAAC
The DNA here is from genome assembly GCA_015057585.1 of Lachnospiraceae bacterium. Taxonomy (GTDB): domain Bacteria; phylum Bacillota; class Clostridia; order Lachnospirales; family Lachnospiraceae; genus SIG299. The sequence goes on from SVEF01000006.1 coordinate 160,499, forward strand.
GGAAACTATTGGTCACGATGACCAAAAGTCAGAGGGACAGGTTATAAATGTCCCTCTGAGCGAACTGCATACATTTGAAAATCATCCTTTTAAGGTATTGGATGATGAAAAAATGGAAGAGACTGTAGAAAGCGTAAAAACTTACGGTGTATTAGTGCCGGGGATTGCAAGACCGAGACGTGGCGGCGGATATGAGATAATTTCCGGTCATCGTAGAAGACGTGCTTCGGAGATTGCAGGGAAAGCAGAGATGCCTTTTATGGTACGTGATTATACAGATGATGAAGCTACAATCATCATGGTGGATTCCAATATTCAGAGAGAGGATATTTCCATCAGTGAAAAAGCAAAAGCTTACAGTATGAAATATGAAGCTATGAAGCATCAAGGAGCCGCAGGAGGCATTAGCTTAGAGAAAATGAGTGAGCAGTCCGGCGAAAGCAGAAAGACAATTCAGAGATATATCTGTTTGGCAAGATTAAGTGATGAATTACTTGAACTTGTAGATAGTAAGAAACTCGGTATTTTGCAAGGGCTGGAAATTTCATATTTGGACACAGAGAAGC
>SVEF01000019.1 GCA_015057585.1 Lachnospiraceae bacterium
CTTTTTCGCATATGCTGCAACGAGTGCCTTTCTTCTGTTTACTGCCAGGCTTTCCGGGAAACAGTCACGGCTTACTGCCACGATTCCCACTTTCATGTTTGGTACGTTGTTCATAGTTGTAATCCTCCTTGTTTTTACGGAGTAAAAATGCCCGCCCGCTTATGCGGGCAGAGGATTTCCTCCTTGTTTTTATGTGTTTTTATTTTATTCCGTCAAAAGCCATTCCTCATCCAGCCAGTTCATCCTCTTCTCAATCCAGTTCAAAATGTTACGCGCGTTTTTCGCTGCCTTGCTGAAAGTAACTGTCAGGTCGTCCTCGTATTCCGTCACAAATTCCCGTTCTTCCTGCAGACAAGCCCTTAATTCACCTTCGGCAGCCAACTCGGTCCAACGCTCCCTTACCATCTGTACAAACCAGTCTTCCTTCATGAACAGGATAAACCAAGGATTTGACCGGTCTGTAAATTCTTTCGCAAACGCCTCGTCACAAAACGCGCCCGCATAATACATCTTCTGCGCATTTCCCTGATACGTCCAGTCAAAATCCCACGGAGAAGTAAACTTTAACTTCTTCGTCTTACTGTTCTCCGAAAAATCAACGGCGAAGAAGAAACTGCCGTCACCACAGTCATAATCATGCACAATTTCATATAAAATGTACATATCCACAATCGATGCAAGATCCATCACAGCACCAATCGTATCCTTTGCATTGTCATACTCTGACTTCACAAGTTTATACTCAGAATCAAAGGTATAGTATTCCTCATCCTCTACTGCCGAAAGCAGTATCTTGAAGCAATTTGTCATGTACCTATTTATAAATGTCAACTGCGCATCCGAATAGATGTCACTCTTTAAAGAATACAGGGCAAATGTGAATTTTCTGGTCACTCCCTGAATATCCGTCACAGTTGCTTTTTCATAATTCATGCGGAAATAGTAATCCTCATATTTCCCGTAATTGTCAATCTCTACATAATATCCGATGTCCGTACCGGTATACCCCTCTTCCGGTTCATAGATGTCGACCCGGTTTGGATTCACCTGATTTTGTTCACAGAGAAGGTAAATTCCGTGAGACTCTCCGTTTATGTATAAATGTACAAACCGGGAATCCGTACAATAGTTATCTTCCGGGAGAATTGCCCGTCCCATACGGAGTGCAATATCCTGCTTAATCAATTCCGATCCGGTCTTTAAAAGCACCCAGCTTTTACATTCCGCTCCGTCATTCAAACCGAGCATATTTTTCTTTTTATCAAACTTGATCCGGTAAGGTGCACCGTTCTTTCTTATTTTCTCTACATCACCATAATACGCACTGGCATTTCCTCTGACACGGATGCCGCCTTCGGCTTCCAATAAAAAATGCTCCTCTTCTGCGTTAAACACATCCACTTCACACCGTACATATTCTTCCAAAGAAAGAATCTCTGCTCCGTTTTCCGTTATCACATGGATTACCGGAAGATTTGTTTCTGCCATTACAGACTGCATAAACTCCTGCTTCTCCGCAGAAATAACCGGTGTTGGTGTATTCGTTGGCGTCGGCGTGTTCGTCGGTGTCGGCGTATTCGTCGGTGTTGGCGTATTCGTCGGTGTTGGCGTATTCGTCGGTGTTGGCGTATTCGTCGGTGTCGGTGTATTCGTTGGTGTCGGCATGTTCGTTGGCGTCGGCGTGCTCGTCGGCGTCGGTGTAAAAGTCTCCTGCAAAGCCTCGGTCAATGTCGGCGCTATCGTCCCTGTTGGTTCCATCGTCGGCACATTTCCATTATTTACCGGAGTAGTGCAGGCTGCCACTGTAAATACTATCCCCAGCAGGCACACAAAAACATAGTTTTTCCCACTCGTCATCCCGTTATTTTCCTCCTCTTGTCTCTCTTTCTCTATCTTAACATTATTCAAAAGTACTGTCTATAAAAAACGCACATGAAAAAAATGAAAAATTTGCAAAAAAGTACTTGCCAAACAAGAAAACATGTTATATAATATCATTCGTGTCAGTGATGAACACAATTTAGGGCTATCGCCAAACGGTAAGGCAACGGACTCTGACTCCGTCATCTCAAGGTTCGAATCCTTGTAGCCCTGCTCCTTCTCTTAAAACCGATTTATTTCGGTTTTATTTTTTTGTAAACCCCTTCATAAAACAAAAGTAAGGCGCCGCTTTTTTTTGCGACGCCTTTTTGTTTTTCCCAAACACTTTTACTTCAATATTTCTTTTAAATACGATGTTCCGGCAATTTCTCCGTTCACCCCAAAGTATTCCAGAACCGTTGCACCGGTATCCGCAAAACTGTTCCGTGTTCCGAGATTTACTCCTTCCTTTACCTTTGGTCCGATGGCCACCACTGCCACATGCTCTCTGGAATGATCGGTAGACGGGGTGATTGGATCACAACCATGATCTGCAGTAATCAAAAGCAAATCATCTTCACGAAGCCCTTCCACCAGTTCCGGCAGACGGCTGTCAAAATAGGACAATGCCTTTGCATAACCCTCTACATCGTTTCTGTGTCCATATACCATATCAAAATCCACCAGATTGGTAAAACAAAGACCTTCAAACTCTTCCTTCATCCATTCCAGTGTTCTGTCAATTCCCTCTGCATTATTTGCAGTACGGACTGTTTTGGTGATTCCGCTTCCTGCAAAGATATCATTAATCTTTCCTACCGCACGTACTTCCATTCCTGCCTCCGAAAGATAATTTAACATCGTCTTCTTTGGCGGAACCAGAGAATAGTCATGGCGGCGGGAAGTCCTCTTAAACGGATACTCACCCTCAAACGGTCTTGCAATGATACGTCCCACGCCATACTTACCTGTACAAAGTTCCCTCGCAATTTCACAATAACGATATAATTCCTCAATCGGTACAACGTCCTCATGTGCCGCAATCTGGAACACGCTGTCTGCGGAAGTATAGACAATCAGCGCGCCTGTTTCCACGCTCTCCTGTCCGTAATCTTTAATCACTTCCGTACCGGAATACGGTTTGTTACAAATTACCTTTCTTCCGGTTGCCTCTTCAAACGCAGCAATCAGCTCGTCCGGAAAACCGTCCGGAAATGTCGGAAGCGGTTCTGCCGATTCGATACCCGCAATCTCCCAATGTCCGATTGTGGTATCCTTACCCTTCGATGCCTCTGCGATGCGCATCACCGCACCTTTGGCCGGTGCCTCCGTCTTTTTCAGTTCACGGATTCCTTCCAGGTCAAATAATCCGTACGATTCCATATGCGGCATTGTAAAATGCTCACTTGTTGCCGCTGCCCTCATCGTATTACTTCCTGCATCTCCATATTCTGCAGAATCCGGCATTTCTCCGATTCCTACACTGTCAAGTACAATTAAAAAAACTCTTTTTGACATTTTTCCTCCTTATCTGAACACATTCCTTTCAATTTTATATTTTCTTCATTGCTATCCAACCAAAACCGTGCTATACTTCTTCTCAGTTTTGTTTTGTTCCGCAAAAAAAGAAAGGATTGTATCATGAAAAAATTTTTATATAAATACAAACACGCCTTAGCGTTACTTTACCTCCCTCTGTATCTGATTGCCTTTTTCTCTCTGGAAAGCATCGTCAGTAACGACAGCGAATACACCCTGGTCGAATGTCGCCTGGATGACTTCATTCCGTTCTGGGAGATTTTTATTATACCATATTATTTGTGGTTTGTGTACATTGCTGCTACCTTTGTTTATTTTTTCTTTGCCGACCGGCAGGATTTCTTCCGTCTTTGCCTGTTTATGTTCACAGGTATGACGATTTGCCTGATTATCTATGCCGTCTGGCCAAACGGACACACGCTCCGACCGGATTTGTCCACCCTCGGACGGGATAACATTTTTCTCCGTCTCCTTGGCCGATTATACACGGCAGACACCTCCACTAACGTATGCCCGAGCATACATACTTTAAATTCCATTGGTGCCTGCATTGCCTTTTATCATGCAGACCGTATTAAAAAAGCAAAATACGGCAGAGCCGTGCGCATCGGTACACTGGTACTTACCATTTCCATCTGCCTCTCTACCGTATTCTTAAAACAGCATTCCATTCTTGATGTATTTGCAGCCATGGCTTTAGCAATACCGCTTTACCTGGTTGCCTACCTTCCGAAATACGACCGTATCCGGAAGTTCCTTGCAGGTTAATTAAACTGGAACAATTTTCTGGCGATTTCATAACCGATCTTCACAACTTCCTGTGCAGGTCGGTTTTTCATTTTATTGAAATAGCCAAGCATCGTTCTGCTGATGGTTTTGTACAACCTTTTGTTTGCATTCTCAAGATATCCCCACAGTTCATCCTTCTTATCCAGACTTTCCTCCGTCCCAATTTTAATCAAAAATACGGAAGAAATCGTCATCATGATGCCAAGATATTTGGTCATATAAGCACGGAGCGGACGATTGCGGAGTTTGGTCAGATCGTGCAAATCAATCATGGTTTTTGTCACCAAAAGCTGTTGGTCAATCCGCTTCATCATGTTATTTTCATTGACCGATTGGTCGGCTCTTCCGATAAAATAACGGTAAAGATTCAAATCCTTGTAATACATCGTCTTAACCGACGGTAACGGCTGGTACACATAAATGTTATCCACATAAAAAGTGTGTTTTGGCAGTTCTAATCCACAATCCTTTAAAAGCTTGGTACGATAAATCACCGAATGCATCAAAATAAACTGCCCCTGGCGGAAATGCGACACATCCTCCCAGCCAAACACACAATCCTGCGGCATGGCATTCCGGTAATGCACCACTTTCTTTCTCTTCTCGCCGACTTTCTCATAGACGTAATTACAAATAAACATATCCAAATTGGTACCGTCTAACAGAAGCTCTTTTAGCGTATGCAGGACTTCCACCAGTGCTTCCTCTTTCACCCAGTCGTCGCTGTCCACCACTTTAAAGTAAAGTCCGGTCGCCTCACGCAGTCCGGTATTGACAGCACTGCCATGCCCTCCGTTTTCCTGATGAATCACACGGACAATGCCCGGATGCTCTGCTTCCAGTTCTTGTCCGATTTCATATGTGCGGTCCGTCGAACCGTCATCTACGATGATGATTTCCATCTCATCGCCGCCCGCCAGCAAAGTTTCCACCGCATGGCGCATGTAACTTTCCGAATTGTAACACGGAATTGCAACTGATAATAGCTTCATTTTTTTGTTCTCCTTTATTCCCCTCTTCCATAATTATTATGGAAGAAAACTTACGAATACGTTTCCTGTTTCTTCAAACAATGCCTCCGCCTCAGCAAGCGAAACCGTCTCCTTTTTTCCTTCCTTTGGATTATACATCACCACCTGCGTCGCACTGTACTGGGTAATCAGCACTGCTTCATTTCTTCCTCTCAGGGCAAATACCGGCATTCCCTTATATACATAATACAATGCCTCGTCAAGCGTCACCCCGCCGAGTTCCAGCACCCGCAAGCCGGTCTTTTCCTCTAAAAAGCCTTTGACACTCATCTCTCCTGTAAACTCTGCTCCGGAAAGATCAAATCCGGCACTGTCTGCCATCATCTGAACTACCGCCTGACGACTGTCAAGTCCGCTCTCCCGACAGGAAACGCCCGGAATAGATGCTACCAGATCCGCGGAGTACTTGACACCGCGTTCCCATACGACGCGTCCGGTTTCGTTCATTACGGTACCCACCACATCACTGCGGTCTGCAAGTCGGATAGCCTCTGCACAATCCTCTGTCAGTAAAATCACATCACCAAACGACCACACCATATATTGCTCCCGCACCTCTTCCAGTGCCTCAATACGCACGGTCGTGTCCTTGGCAATTACTGTGTTCGGAACCCGTTTTGCCTCCGGTGCCTCTTTCATTTTGTATGCCGACGGCAAATCGATATAATATTCCACAAACATCAGTTCCGTAACACGTTTTTCCAGCGTTACCGGTTTCTTTACCGGTTCCGTACTGTTGATAATATAATCATCGATTGCAATCTCATAACCTGTCTTTATTTTTTCCACACGATTTAAACAGATGGAATTTCCGGACGCATAGGCATCTGTTACGTAAAAGTTATCTTTTTGGTATACCTTTTTGACATCGCCATTCTTATCCGTAATTTTTACCTGGTACGCCGGATACACAATGGCTCCGTCGCCTCCCTGCATCACGTCAGTAAGCCTTCCGTACCCGAAAATCAAATTCTCATCTATCAGCCCAAACACACGGATAAATTCGCCTTCCGGTGCCGTTACTGTCTTTTTCTCTCCGGATTCCAAAAACAACAGCTGTACCTTGTGATCCTCTGTTTCCTGCCACGCCACATAAGCACCGCTTCTTGAAAATACCACGCTCTCTTCCTTTGCCGAATCCGAAAGTACTGTCAATGACTCCGTAATCAGATTATAGGAATACAACGTACTGTACGCCATGAAATAAAACACATCCAGGTCACTCATATAGCAAAACTGTCCGAGTTCCCGGTTGATTTTTTGATAGGTCGCATTAATCGGCAGATATAGCTGCTCTTCAATCCGGTCCTCTCCGCGGTAATAACGGTACAGTAAAATACCGGTCTTTCCCTCATAGGCACCTCGCCCCATATAACCGTACACCATAAAACTGACATCGCCGTTTTCATGCAGTTTCAATACCCGGACGTCATATTCCTCACAGGACAATCCCTGTTCCGCTTCGTTTTCATTACGTAGGGAAAACACCTTGGACGCGCGGTTCTCCGCCATATTATAGTGCCACAATTCTTTATTCCGGACAAAGGTGAGAATGCTGTTGTCACTAATGGTGTAAAATTCCAAATCTGTTTCATTCGACACACCGAGCTTAAACTGATTTTGCGACACGCTGGCAAGTCGCACATCAAACACTGCTTCCATGGTTCTTTCATAGTTCAACAAATGCTTTGCCGTATCGGTTACAATAATACGGTATTTTTCCGTAACATAATACTGCTCGACGCCTGTATCTGTCGTAAGTTCCGCCAGATACGTCACGGTACCCACTGCAATATTGGAATATACCTCGGACAAATTAAGCACCGGTTCTGTCAATACCTTCGGCTCAAGATTTCCCCAGCACACCATGTAAAAGCTGTCCTTGATATCAATATAGGAATAGGTAGAACCTTCGTCACGGTACGTACTTTCCAGATATGGAATCACGGCATTGTAATTCTTCTTCAGTGTATTCTGTGTAAACTCATTAATAAAGGTAACCTTTTCCGCAAAACAACTGTTTTCATAATATTTCATACGGAAGTAATAGTAAATACGCCGGCTTTCGGAGTCTACTAACATTACCGTAGCCACATACTCCCTGCCGCTTTCCATCTCCGCCTCAAGCCTTATTCTGGCACGCTTATATTCTCCCTCCTGCTCCAGAGCCAAAATGGTGCCGGAAGCAATCTCTTCCCTGGTTACCACATCACTTACTTCATAATGAACCTTTCTGACGTCGGTTTGGTTCTCGTCAATTAAAAGTTCCACTACTTTATCCGCTTCCACCGAAACCATATGCTCACGCACCGAAAACTCATCCAGCGGCGATGTGTACCCGTACAAGCGGTTTAGCAACGCCCCGTCTGCCCGTGTTGCTACCGTCGGAAGGGAAGTCTCTGACATCGCAATCTCTTTTTCTATCTGGAACATAACCTCATCCATGTTGCTGCCGAAAAACAGAATTGCACAAACAAACACCGCAGACAACACTACAATTTTGGTAATATATTTCATCGGATCTAACAATTCCTTTCTCTCTCCAAAGATAGAAACATTTTACCGCTTTTTATCCAAAACTACAACCTTTTTCTTTACCAGACATCCGGCAGAATCGGCGATGCCAGATAAAGAATCGTCTTATAATTTTCTTCATCCTGACTCATAGCCAGATGTATGTTAATTTTCTTATTCTCTACCGTGATATAATTTTCCAGTGCTCCGGTATAAGCATATACTGTATATAAGTCATCTTCCCTGTAATCATACACCACTTTAGCATTCAATGCCGATAACACCCGCTCCGTCACGGCATCCTTCCTGTTTTCCGTCAGATATCCGCTGTATTCTCCTACCAACTGAATGGTTGTACTGATATCACATCCTTTCAGACCGCCAAAGATTTTCTCCAAACGTTCCTTATATAATAGGATGCTCTCTGCTGATTCCGTCAAGGTGATTTTGGCATACAGATAATGCTTCGGTTCTGTCTCCTCTCCGTTCTCCTCCAACAGACTGATAATACGCAGATTGGTCGTTGCAGCCCTCGCCTGCTTTTCATAGGAAAGTTCCTGCCTTTGCTTCGTGCTTATTATTTCCGCCTCCCCCTCTATCGTCAGCCCGATTTCCTTTGCTATTTTCCTAAGCATCTGCTGCTTATCAAAGGAATCCAGATATTCTTCCGGGAACCGCGCTGTCACTTCTACCGTCGCCGAGGAAAACACCGGATTGGTCACAGAAAACGCCGACACCAGACTGGTGTTTTTCTCAAACAGGGCTCCGATCAACATCTTTAGAATGACAAACAACCAGACTGCTGCAATCAACATCCACAGCAACATATGCTTTGGCACCTTTGCGCTTCTTATTTTGATTTTTCTTTCTTCCATATCCCATCACTCCTAACAAAATTTGATATGGATATTATTTCCTCTGTTCCTGCCCGCTATACCACAACTTCTTGCTTCTCATCCTTTTCTTCTCTTGAATTTTCCTCTTTCCCGTGCTATACTTGGGCTCCGAGTGTTCGAGACCTTCCACTCGTAAAACAAAACTAAAGGAGAACCACATGATGAAAAGAAGAAACCGGCGCGTCACTTTTATTGTGACAGCGGCCATGATTGCCGCCCTCTATGTCGTCTTAAGCTTTGTAAGCAAAGCCTTCGGACTCGACTCCGGAGCCATCCAGCTTCGTATTTCAGAAGCCCTCACCATACTCCCTGCCTTTACACCGGCAGCCGTTCCCGGTCTTGCCATCGGGTGTCTGCTGTTTAATTTACTGTCCGGAGCTGCATTGCCTGACGTAATCTTCGGAACCATCGCCACCTTGCTCGGTGCCATTGGCTCATGGCGTATTGCAACGCTTTGGCGCGGAAAGCGGTTTATGCCCTTCTTACTTCCGCTGCCGCCTGTCTTTTGGAACGCCTGCATTATCCCATGGGTGTTAAAGGTTGCCTACGGCCTGACCGATGTTTACTGGTATTTATTCGCCACTGTCGGTACCGGAGAATTGCTCTCTTGCGGCGTCCTCGGGCTGATTTTATACTTTTCTTTAAAGCCGGTTGCGCGTTTTTTGTTCAAAACACACTAAAAATCCTTATTTTCCGGCAAAAAACAAGTAAACTTACTAAAAATTTTCCAAAATAGGTATTGAAGTTTAGTAAATTTTACTATATAATATTGTTACAAATATTTTAAGAAAGAAGGGTATTCTTTATGAAAAAATTTTTAAGTGCTTTATTAACACTTGCTCTTCTGTTCGGTCTTGCAGTTCCGACAACACCTGCACAGGCTGCAGAGGAGACAGAAATCCTTGTTAACAACTGGGATCTCGTTTGGGGCGAAAATAACGCCGATGGTTATCAGGAAAAAGAAAACCGTATGTACAACGGTTGCGGTTGCTACGGCTTCAAGCCTACCAACTTTGATGCTCCTGCTACGGTAGACTTTACTGTAGACGTAGATGCTGCAGGCATCTATAAACTCGTTATTATTTATGCAGCACAGACTGACTCTTCTTGTACACGTAGTGTTGACATCCATGTAAATGACGAACGTTTAGAACAGATTAATTTCGCTACTGTTGATAAAACAGCAGAAAACGGCAACTACGGTTGGGAAGTAACTGACGAACATATTATGTACATCAGCTTAGAGGCCGGTGAAAACGAAATTAGTTTCCGTACTCCTGTAAACTACAAGGATTGGGATCTTGGTGATAAGTCCGCTAAGACTCCTAACATCTACGGTATCAGATATTCCTTAAGATCTGCTTCCGCAGTTCCTACAGCTACTCCGGAACCAACAGCTACTCCGGAACCAACAGCTACTCCAGAGCCAACAGCTACACCGGCTCCTACAGCTACTCCGGAACCAACAGCTACTCCGGTTCCTACAACAGCTCCTACAGAAGCTCCAAAGCCAACAGTTGCTCCTACTACTGCTCCTACTGTAGCTCCTACAGAAGCTCCAAAGCAGTCCCAGAAGGAAATCGTTGAAGCTTTATACGCTCTTAAGGATGGCGAAGTATTAGAAGGCAAGCACACATTAACAGGTGTTGTTGAAAAGTTCAAATATACATACAGCCCGGATTTCGCTACCATCCAGCTTACCATCATTGTTGACGGCTTAAAGGAAATGCCGGTTGAATGTTATAAGCTCGGCGGCGAAGGCATTGACAAGGTTGAAGTTGGTGATACCATCACAGTTAACGGTCAGCTCAAGAACTATAAGGGCACATTCGAATTCAACGGATGTACATTAGTTTCCTACAAGAAGCCGGTTGTTGGCGGTGAATACGTAATCCAGAAGGGTGATACACTCTCCAAGATTGCTAAGGCTGCAGGCGTTACATTAAAGGAACTCATCGCAGCTAACGATATCGAAAATCCTGACCTCATCCACAAGGGTGACAAGATTATCATCCCAACCATCACTGTTGAAAGACACATCGTTGTTAAGGGTGATACACTCTCCAAGATTGCTAAGGCAAACGGATGCAAGGTTTCCGATCTTGTAAAGCTCAATGCTCTTACAAATCCTGATCTCATCCATGTTGGTGATATCATTGTTCTTCCATAATACATAGTGAAGATGATAGCCCCCGGTCGAAGGACCGGGGGTTTTTATGTAAAAGAGGGAGCCTGTCCGATTATACCGTAGAACCCGCTTTCGCTCGGGCGAAAACGTAACAGTACTAAACTCGAGCGAATTTGAACAAATTCGCTTAACCTCGTTAAGTGCTGACGTTTTCTTACAGTTCTACTCATATAATCGGACAGGCTCCCTCCGCGTTACATACAAATAACCCACCGGTCAAATTCGATCGGTGGGTTATCATCGTTCACTCACTCAAATAAAAGATTGTTCTCTGGTCTAAAAGCGGTATACAGAGAAGGTATAAGGTTTCAACACTAACTTCTTACATTCTTCTGCGGACAATTCATATTCGGCTGTTGTGACCTTGTCCGGTTCTTCGATGGTGTTATAGGCTTTCGGGCATGAGCCGGAAAGTGTAATTACATGTCCGTTTGTGACCTCCTTATCAAATGCCGGTTCAAAGACAATCTCCTCTTCTCCTGCATTGACAATCTTTAAAATAATCTCTCCTGTTTCAACATCATAGGACGCATTTGCAAAGATTTTCTTTTCTTCCATGGTCACCATATCCGCATTCATCGCAAGGGTATAATCTCCCATGTTGCATGCGTACATCTTCTGCACATGATAGCTTGGGCTGCCATAAGCGGTCTTTGCATCAAACCAGATCATATCCGGTGCCCACTGTACATAACCGACTCTGGCAAGCAGTGGTGCATAAGATGCCATAATGACCACGTCTGCATTCCGTTCCACGCCGGTTAAGAAGGCCGCCTCGGACAACGCTCCCTCTAACGTATTGCCGGACTTTACTCCGCCGGTACGCTTTGGATGTGCCGCATACTCACCGGAGAACACCTTGACATCTCTTGGATACTCATCATAAAAATGAGTATTGGCAAGGAACCATTCCGGTGGCATATAATAATGCTCATCTACCGCATACGTGAAGGTTTCCTTTCCCCTACTTGCCTCATGGTAAAACTTCCATGCTGCATCATAACGCTCGGTATGTACATCCGGTCCGGCCGAACCAATCAGCTTCATCTCCGGATATTTTGCATGAATCGCATCTTCAAACAACGTATATCTGTGGAAAAAGTCTACCCTTTCCGTCTCCCACTGCTCATTACCGATGCCGATAAATTCCAGTCCAAACGGCTCCACGTGGCCCATTTCGGCACGAAGTGCACCCCAGGCAGTCGTTGTATCACCGTTTGCAAATTCGACCAAATCAAGGGCATCCCGAATAAACTCCTGAAATGCCGGATCATCGGTCGCAACCAGTTCCTCCGACTGGTACTGGCATGCCAGTCCTACATTCACTACCGGCACTGCCTTTGCCCCGATGTATTCACAAAGCAGGAAATACTCAAAATATCCGATACCAAGCGTCTGATTGTAATGGGCAAATTCACTTGTGTAGTTGTTCTTATCGCTGTTTCCGTGTGTGGACCAACGGTTCCAGTTTGCCTTTCTCTTTGTGATATGACCAACGCTCTTTTTCCACCGGTAACGATTCTTCAAATCGTTTCCTTCAATAATACAACCGCCCGGGAACCGTAAAAAGCCCGGCTGCATCTCTTTTAACAAATCGGCCAGATCCTTACGGAATACGCCGTACACCGCGTCACCCGGCATCATGGAAATGCAGTCAAAATCTATTTCACCGGTACTCATCAGGATGATATGAAAGCTTGCCGCGTCTACAGATGCACGCGCTTTCATTGTCAGCTCATACTTCTTCCAGCCTTCCCGTGCCTCTGTAATCTCAATCACATCCTGTGAAAAGACGTCTCCGTCCTTTTCCACCAGCACCTTAATTCCACCGGTATAGGAAAGTGTATTCATATAAAAGCTCACATGATACTCCATGTCCTTCTTTAAGAAAATACCGTCATATGCCTTGTTGGTAAAACCGCAATTCGGACGCATCGCACGTACATGCAGATAATGCGGATTTTCCTCTGTCAGCGGTGCAAAGGTCTGATACTCCATGGCAATAAACGGACTATTTTTCGGATATTTACTCCATCCGTAACCACCATCGTATTCCGGTGTGTACGCATTGTTCACGCCCGTTGTCTTTAAAAACTCAAACGAACGGTTCTCTATCATTTCTGCATATAAACCACCGTCTGCACCATAATTGATGTCCTCGAAAAACAGGCCCATCATACCTTTTTTTATGTCTACACCTTTGTTGTTTGTGATTTGCAGTTTCATTGCAAAACTCCTTTCTCTTCCCTCTCTATTCTAACTCCAACTCCGTCACTACCGGAAAATGGTCGCTGACATAAACACCATCATATGTCTCTGTCACAACATAGTACGCCTTTACCGAAAATCCCGTTTTCGATACCAGAATGTAATCGATACAGTCGCGGTCAAGTTCTGTTCCCCACGCCTGGAAAGTACAGCTTGTCATCGTATTTTCCGTCTGATATTTCGTGTCTAAAAATGCCTCTGTCGCACTCTTGTATGTCTTCGAGCTTTCCTTTGCATTCAAATCTCCCATCAAAACAGCCGGCAATCCGCCAAACTCAGCAATCTTATCCAACACAACCCGGATTCCGTTAATCCTTGCCTCATCGCTCACATGATCCAAATGCGTATTAAACACAACAAACTCTTTTCCCGTCTTTTTTTCCTTTAAAATCACGTAACTACAGATTCGGTAGCAGGCTGCTCCCCAGTCCTTGCTCATTTTCTCGGGTGTTTCTGACAGCCAGAACGAGCCTTTATCTACCAAGGTATACAACTCTTCCTGATAAAATACCGGACACCCTTCCGAGTTCGGGCTCTTATCCCGGTAAGTCATAATCGAATCGTATCCCGAGAGCGTCTCGCATAAATAGTCATACTGAATCGGTGTTACCTCCTGGAAGCCGATAACCCCCGGTGCCTGCTTCTCGATACAGTCCACTACCAGATTCGCCCGATAAAACCAATTCCTGTCTCCCGTATCCGTTGGTGTAAACAACCGTATATTAAAACTCATCACCTTTAAGCCTGCATTCTCTGAACCCTGCACCGAAATTACCTCCTTATGTTTTAAGTAATACGGATATTTGTGAAAGGTAAACAGCAACGCTCCCACAAGTATTACTGCTACAATTACTACTACAACCAGCCATATCTTCTTTCCTTTTTTCATAGACAACCTCCTCATTTGTTTTCCTATATTTTACCACATCTTCCTCAATTCCAAAAGCCCAAATCCTCATCAACACACAGAACATTCTGTTCAAAACACGTCTATCGAAGCGCGCATAGGTGTCATCGGCATATAGCTGCGCGACATGCCGATGAAGAGCGGCGGGGAATCCGGGAGGTTCCCCTTTCCCGCCCGCACATCTGCACCTTTAAAAACATGTAGCGGCATGCCATAAACCTCGCCCTTTGCCGTTTCTTGGGCTACTTGGAATAAAGCTATGGAAGCCGTTTGTCTGAGGTGGAAAGGGGAATCGGAAGGGGATGGTAATAAAATGCGGAGCATTTTTACGAAAGGGTGGTAGATGCCTCCGGAAAACTCGTTTTCCGAGAGCATCCATCACCCTTTCTAAAATTGCGTCCTACGGACGCTTTTACCACCCCCTTCCGATTCCCCAACCACCGAGTTACGGGGCCATAGCTTTGTTTATGACAAGAGCCGTGAAACGGCAAAGGGCGCAAGGTTTATGAGTGTGTCGTCTGCGTTTTTAAGGGTGCAGATGTGCAGGCATTCTAAAAGGGAAACCCTTTCGGATTCCCCTTGGTAAATCACATCTTTTATAACTCACAATTATTCACAGTTCTCGGGAACGGAATGACATCACGGATGTTGCCCATACCGGTCAGATACATCACGCATCTTTCAAAACCGAGACCGAAGCCCGCATGCCTTGCAGAGCCGTACTTTCTAAGATCCAGATAGAAATCATAGTCTTCCTTCTTAAGACCCAACTCATCCATTCTCTGTGTGAGCTTTTCATAATCATCTTCTCTCTGGCTGCCGCCGATGATTTCACCGATACCTGGAACTAAGCAGTCCATCGCAGCAACGGTCTTTCCATCCTCGTTTAACTTCATATAGAAAGCCTTGATTTCCTTTGGATAATCTGTTACGAATACAGGCTTTTTAAATACCTGCTCGGTCAAATATCTTTCATGCTCGGTCTGCAGGTCGCATCCCCAGGATACCTTGTAATCAAACTCATCGTTATGCTTTTCCAAGATTTCAATTGCCTCGGTATAAGTCACATGACCGAAATCGGAGTTCAGCACGTGGTTTAATCTCTCGAGCAAGCCCTTATCCACGAAGTTATTAAAGAAGTTCATCTCTTCCGGCGCATTCTCAAGCACGTAACGGATAATGTACTTAATCATGCTCTCCGCAAGAATCATATCATCCTTTAAATCAGCAAATGCGATTTCCGGCTCAATCATCCAGAACTCTGCTGCATGTCTTGTTGTGTTGGAGTTCTCTGCTCTAAAGGTCGGTCCGAATGTGTAAATGTTACGGAACGCCATCGCATAAGTCTCACCGTTTAACTGACCACTTACGGTCAGGTTGGTCGGCTTGCCAAAGAAGTCCTGTGTAAAGTCAACCTTGCCATCCTTTGTCATCGGCACATTGTTTAAATCCATTGTCGTTACCTGGAACATTTCTCCTGCGCCTTCGCAGTCACTTCCGGTAATCAGTGGTGTGTGCACATAGACAAAATCTCTCTCCTGGAAGAACTTATGAATCGCATAAGCCGCCAGGGAACGTACGCGGAACACTGCCTGGAACGTATTGGTTCTCGGACGGAGGTGCGTCATGGTACGTAAAAATTCCATGGTGTGTCTCTTCTTCTGCATCGGATAATCCGGTGTGGAAGGTCCCTCCACAAATACCTCATCCGCCTGAATTTCAAACGGCTGTTTTGCCTCAGGTGTTGCCACCAGCTTCCCCGTTACAATAATAGCCGAGCCTACATTTAACTTACTAATTTCTGCAAAATTATTTAAACCATCATGGTAAACAATCTGTAATGTTTCAAAAAATGTACCGTCATTCAGTACAATAAAGCCAAACGTCTTGGCATCTCTGACGCTGCGTACCCAGCCGCCTACGGTAATCGTCTTGTCTAAGTAGTCTTCTTTGTTGCGATATAACTCGCGAACAGTAATCAAATCCATCTCAAACTCCCGCCTTTCCTCAATAATCTATATCTAATAAGTATATCTGTTTTACCACAAAAAGTCAAAACTTTTGTTGCCTCTTTTTACTTTTCTGTAAAGTACATCTCCGCAAACTGTGCTGCCGGCATCGGCTTCGCAAAATAATACCCCTGTCCGATATCACAGCCGGCCTCTGCCAAAAATTGTGCCTGCTCTTCCGTCTCCACGCCCTCACAGACAATGCTCTTTTTGTTGTCCTTAATCAGGCGAATGACGTTGGCCAACATGGTCCTCGTTGCGTCCGTGTCTTTTTCACGCAAAAATCCTTTGTCCAATTTGATAATGTCAATCGAAAGCTCTGTCAGCATTGCAAGCGAAGAATATCCTGTTCCAAAGTCATCCAGAGAAACCAAAAAGCCCTGTTCCTTCATCGCCCGTATCATACGTGCCAGTTTTGCCTGATCTGCAAAAAATGCACCTTCAGTAATCTCAATTTCAATCAATTCCGCATCCATCTGATACCGTTCCTTGATTTCCATCAGATGTTCAATCAATTTCTCATCCTTAAAATGATGACGTGACAAATTCACAGAAATAGGAACCACCGGATACTCCTTATTAAGCCAGCTCCTCATCTGCTTTAGCATAGCCTCGTACATAAAGAAGTCCAGTTCTACAATTTTTCCGCTCTTTTCAAGGGCAGGGATAAACTCTCCCGGCATAATCATGGTGCCGTCCGACTTCTCCCAACGTGCCAATGCCTCTGCACCGACCAATTTTCCCGTTTTCATGGAAATCTTCGGTTGCAGATACATCTTGAATTCTCCGCCTGAAATTGCTTCTTCCACCATATGCTGCAGTGCAATTTCACGAATCTGTATCACCTTCATGGAAGGTTCAAAAAACAAAACGCCGGCTTCCTTCTTTTCTTTCAGTTCCTTGTGAGCCATATTGGCATTGTCAATCGCCTGTACAATATTGCATTCCGGATCGTCAATCACATATGCACCACAGCACAATTCCAGCTTGCTGTCCGGAAACTTCTGATTCTGGTTTACCACAAAGGCCCGGTTATACGTTTCGATGTTATGACGGAATGCAGCCGGACTCTGCACCATTACCATGATCAGAAAACTGTCTGCATAATCACGGCACGCTGCCACCGCCCGTGGATTGTGCTTTGCCACAGACTCCGCAAAATCCCTTAATACTTCATCTCCGCACCGGAAACCGTAAATCTCATTAAAATATTTAAAGTGGGAGAAATCCACCGATACCAGGCCATACTGTACATTCTTATTTTTCTGGTCAAGTACCGCCTGTGCCACTTCCTTAAACTTGTCAAATTTCAAAAGCCCGGTCACCTCATCAAAGCTCTTCATCAGTTCAATCTTCTGCTGAATTCTCTGATAAGCCTTTTCTCTTGCCAGGTAATTACCGATCAGGCGGGACAACATAATTAGCGGATGCCGCTCTTCTTCCGTCCATTCACGTTTCTTTGTATCCACATAAGAAATATATCCAAATGTTTTTCCGTCACTGAGTAACGGGCACTGCAGCATGGCCGTAATCTCATTGGCATGGTACACCCTGTACTGCGCACTTTCCTTTGGCATTTCTTCCACATCCGAAAACTCCACAATTTCATTGCTGCGGTATTTTTCGGATATTTCCTTCCATTCTTCCTGGGACAAATAAACACTTTGTGCTCTGGTGTTTTTAAACCGGGTCTCATCCTTCCAAAGATAAGAAATCCTTGGTCGTTCCCTGTCGTACTCACGGATGGAAACGCAGGACAATCCAAATCGCTTTCCGGTTTTCATCAAAAGTACATTTACTGCGGTTTTCAGTTCTGAAGTCCCCTCCAAAAGTTCCAAGGCATATTCTGTAATTTCCTCTGCCACACGTTTGTTATCCGGAATCGGCTGTTCCGCATGCTTGATTCGATATTCCTCCGTAAACCGAAGTTTCATACCCTCATCGCAAAACGCATAATTATCCCTGCCATTTTCCTTGACATAATACAACGCATTATCCGCATTGTGTACCAGGTCATCGATTGTCGTTCCATCCTGCCCAAATACCGAAATACCAATACTGCAGTGAATCCTGGCACCTTCCTCTGTCTGCGTTGCTTCTTTTACAAAGTCTTCCCGCAGGACTGCAATCTGCCGCTCTAAAACAACCTTGTCAAAATTCGGCAGAAGTACCGTAAACTCATCTCCGCCAAACCGTCCGATGATAGCTTCCTTACCAAATACAGCATTTAACACCTGCGTCAATGTCAAAATAACCGTATCTCCGAACAAATGCCCGTAACGGTCATTAATTTGCTTAAAATGGTCAATATCAATCATCAGGAGCACCGGATTTCCGGCTCCGCTCTCCAGCATCCGGTCAATAAGCTTGTCCGCCTTTTCCTGAAACGCGCTCCGGTTAAACAATCCGGTCAACGCATCCTTCGTTGCCTTTTCCAAAAGTACCAATTCTTCGGTCTTCTTATCGTTAATATCCGAAAGTCTTCCAATGACCGAATAAGGTTTTCCCTGCTTGTCTGATAATAACTTTGTTGTCAGTGCAATCCACCGGTATTCGTCATTAATTTTAATTCTTATCTCCGCATACCCCGGCTCCGTACTGTCTGTTGCCAGACGGCAGAATTGTACAAACGCATCCTTATCCTCCGGATGAATGTCCTCTGCAGACAAGTATTCCGGCGCCCGCAGATTGTCTTCACTCAAATTGTACTGACTGCCGGTTCCGCGAATTGTTGTGATTTTCTTTTCTTCAATATTATATTCGTAAATCCAGTCATCAAACAAAGACGAAATAATTTCCGTCTTTTCCTTTTCCAATTCCAGCGCATCCTGCAAAAATGTTGCTTCGCCCGGGTCTGTCACACAGATGGAAACAATCTCATTTTCTCCATACTTATGACATTCTGCGTCAAAACGCCTTGTCACCGTTTCTGTGCCCCGAAACATCGTATAATAAAATACCATGTTTGACTCAAAACGGGCCTCCGAAACATACTGGCACGTACATCTGCATTCCTCTTCTGTCATCTCCCATGTGCTATAAAAGGTAACCTCTCGCATCACACTTTCCATGGAGACGTAGCAGTTGCCATGCGGAGCAACTACATATTTTGTCCGTCGTTGCTGCAGATATACCACATCCTGCTCCAATGTTCCGTTTTCTTCCGGCACCTGCAATATTATCGAATCTTTTCCGGCAAACTTTTCCTTTTCCCTTTTATCATCCCAAAACATAGCAATGGAATCAGCCGGCAAACGCAACAAAAAGGCCACGAACGTTTCCCACATCGTTTCTCCCGGCCTTTTATATAAACGGTATTTTTGTCCCTTTCCCTGTAAGGTCTCTACTTTATACATAAGCGTACACACTCCCCGCTTTTCGCTTCCTCTTTTGTCTGTACCTTATTGCTCCTTTTCCGGCACCATCTGTACGGCAATGCCGCTCATCACGCTCTCTGCATACACCGTAATCACCGGAAGGTCTTCTGTTTCATAATTTGGAACCATATTGGCAAAACCGCTCAAAATATTAGTTCCCTGCAGTTCAACCCGTACCATCGGCGGAACTTTAATCACCACTCCACTCATCAGTCCTGTAATATTAATCTGTGTGTCCTGTTCTAATTCCGCTTCCGTCAAATCCAGCGTCACTCCTCCAAGATACGCACGGATGGAAATTTCCTCCACCGGTTCACTGATTTTCACTACATGACCATTCATCACCGCCAGATATCTCTTATTTTTTTGTCCGGCGTTTTTTTCCTCCAGCTCTTTACATCGTTTTGCCACAAATTTGCCAACGGCAACCATTGCCGCATAAACCGCCGCCACTACACAGGCAACTTTTACTACTCCGGTAAAAAAACCTCTCTTTCCGGTCTGTTCCATAACCTTCCCCTCCTATTTGTCTTCAGACTTTAAATCTGTATCCTTTTCCCCATATTGTTTCGATGTACTGCGGATTTGCCGCATTCTCTTCTATTTTCTCGCGAATCTTCTTGATATGCACAGTCACCGTGGCAATATCACCAAAGGATTCCATATCCCAGATTTCACGGAACAACTCATCCTTTGTAAACACCCGATCCGGATGTGCTGCCAGAAAACTGAGCAGGTCAAACTCCTTTGTCGTAAGTATTTTTTCCTCATCATTAACATATACCCTGCGGGCCGTTTTGTCAATCTTCATCCCCCGGATTTCAATGATTTCATTCTCATTTCCATGCGGTTTTACCAAGCGTTCATAACGCGCCAGATGTGCCTTCACCCGCGCCACGAGTTCACTCGGGCTAAACGGCTTTGTCATGTAATCATCCGCCCCCAGACCCAGTCCGCGGATCTTATCAATGTCCTCTTTTTTTGCAGATACCATCAAAATCGGGATGTCTTTTTCTTCCCGAATCTGCCGGCAGATTTCAAATCCGTCCAGTCCCGGAAGCATTAAATCCAACAACACCAGTTGAACCTCTTGTGTCAAAGCCGTTGTCAATCCTTTTCTCCCATCAGTTTCAAGAATCACCTCAAATCCGGACAGTTCCAGATAATCCTTTTCCAGCTCTGCAATTGCCACTTCATCTTCTATCACTAATATTTTTGCCATCTTCTTCCTTCCTTTCTGTTGCCGTTATCTTTTTCAATGTAAAAATAATACTGGTTCCTTCTCCATAACTGCTTCTCGCTTCGATCCTCCCGCCGTGTTCCTCAATAATCTTCTTTGCAATCGCAAGACCCAGTCCCGTACCTCCCTGTTTGGAATTTCGGGAAGCATCTGCCCGGTAAAACCGGTCGAAGATATTCGACAAATCCTTTTCTGCGATGCCCTGTCCCGTGTCTGCTACTTCTACCCGGACAAACTCATCCTCTTCCCTTAACGAAAGCCGGATTGTGCCCTGCTCTTTTTCTCCCCGGTACTTAATCGCATTGCCAATGAGATTACTCATGACACGGTGCAACTGCTCGCGGTCTGCCAGAACTTCCGTATCCTCCGACACGTCAGCCAAAAACTCCAAATGTAACTGAATCAGTTCCAGTTCCGCACTATTCTCTTCCACGCAGTCTTCAAAGTAATCCTTTACACGTACCCTTTCAAAGTGATACGGCATACTGTTTGTATCAATCTTTGCGTAAAACGACAATTCATCTACCAGGGCAGACATGTCATTTGCCTTTGCATAAATGGTTCTTAAATATCTCTCCTGCTTCTCCGGCGTATCTGCCACACCATCCATCAGCCCCTCCGCGTACCCCTTAATCGCCGTCAGCGGAGTCTTGATATCATGGGAAATATTACTAATGAGTTCCCTCAGTTCCTTCTCATATTGAATCCGGACTTCAATCTCTTCCTTTAAATGAAGTCTCATTTCTTCAAAGTCCCGGCAGAGCTGTCCGATTTCATCCTCGGTTATGTTGTCCTTCAGCGAAAAATCCAGGTTTCCTTCCTGCAACTGTCTGGTCGCCCTCCTAAGCGCATTTAACGGGCGCAAAATTCCCAGATACAGCCATCCGACCAAAATCAGTGCTGTAGCAATAATTACGAGGATTCCCCAGAAAACAGCAAACGTTGCCGCTCCTTTTAACCGCTCTACCAGACCGTTTGCATCCGTAATAATGCAAATGCTTCCTGTTTCCCCGTCAGAAAAATATACCTTCTGCTGTTTTGCCAAAAATGGCATTTCGCCTCCGATGTACACACTTCCGTCATACGAAAGATAATCTATCTGCTCCGCTTCCGGGAGGGATTTGGAAATCTTCTCATAGTGTCCCCGGTCTCCGGCATAATAAACTTCCCCTGCTTTCTCCACCGCCAGATAGGAATACTTCTGCGCAAGGATTCCGTTTACCTTCTCAAGCGTCTCTTCCTGCAAAAAATATTCCGGATAGCTTTCCGCCGTCTGACACAGTTCGCTAAAAATTCCACTTGTCATCCGGTTTAATATCTGCATTGGCTCCACCAGCACTTCCCAACTGTCTGTCTCCACCTGATACCCTTCCTCAATGGAAGTCACCTGATTTGCAAGGATAATAGACCCAATGGTTCCAATCATACTGCACGGGAATAAAATAATAATCAGAAATGCCGCAAACAACCTGTTTTTTAACTTCATGCCGTCTCCTCCTCATCTTAGCAAAATTATACCACATCCCTTCCCGTATTTTTAGTTCCTTTTTATTATTATTTCCTAAACTTTTCATAAATCACAGCCTCCCATTTAAGTTTTCCTTGACAAACCGGTGAAAATAGTGCATACTACGTACGCAAATATAGAAATATATCTCTTATTTCGAGTGATGGAGAGTAAAGACTCTGTGAAGTCACGGCAACCCCCGTTTTTTGGAAAGGTGCCAAGTTGAGCAAGCATAACGCTTGAACAATAAGAGGATTGGTTTTTTGGTAACCCGGTCCGCTTATTGCGGACTTTTTTTATTGTTTACGTTTCAAACAAAAGGAGATTATTATGAGCAAAAGATTATTTACTTCTGAATCCGTAACCGAGGGACATCCGGATAAAATCTGCGATGCCATCTCTGACTCCATCCTGGATGCATTACTTGAACAGGACCCAATGAGCCGCGTTGCCTGCGAAACCGCATGTACCACAGGCCTCGTTTTAGTCATGGGTGAAATCACCACAAAGGCAAATGTGGATTTTCAGAAAATAGTACGTGAAACTATTTGCGAAATAGGTTATAATAATGGTGAATACGGCTTTGACGGCAACAGCTGCGGTGTCATGATTGCACTGGACAAGCAGTCTGCCGACATTGCAATGGGCGTTGACAAGGCACTGGAGGCAAAGGAAAACAAGATGACCGATGCAGATATCGACGCCATCGGCGCCGGTGACCAGGGTATGATGTTCGGTTATGCGACCGACGAAACCGAGGAATATATGCCATACCCGATTTCCCTTGCACACAAACTTACAAAGCAGCTCACAAAAGTTAGAAAAGACGGCACTCTCCCATATCTTCGTCCGGACGGAAAGTCCCAGGTTACGGTAGAATATGATGAGGAAGGACGTCCGGTACACATCAATGCGGTTGTATTATCTACACAGCATGCACCGGAAATTCCTCAGGAGCAGATTCATGCCGACATTCAGAAATACGTATTGGAACCGGTTCTTCCGGCTGACCTGATTGATGGCAGAACCAACTTCTTTATCAATCCGACCGGACGTTTCGTCATCGGCGGACCGGCCGGTGACAGCGGCTTAACCGGACGTAAGATTATTGTAGACACCTACGGCGGTTACGCAAGACACGGCGGCGGTGCATTCTCCGGAAAGGACTGCACCAAGGTAGACCGTTCCGCCTGCTATGCTGCACGTTATGTTGCAAAAAACATCGTTGCCGCAGGCCTTGCAAAACGTTGTGAAATCCAGTTGTCCTACGCCATCGGTGTAGCACATCCTACCTCTGTTATGGTAGATACCTTCGGTACCGGTGTAAAATCCGAGGCTGAATTAGAAGCCATCATCCGCGAAAATTTCGATCTCCGTCCTGCCGGTATTATTAAGATGCTGGATTTAAGAAGACCGATTTATAAAAACACCGCCGCTTATGGTCACTTTGGTCGTAACGATCTTGATCTTCCTTGGGAAGCTTTAGATAAAGTAGAAACCTTAAAAACCTATTTATAAAAGACCTGTACGCAGGTTCTTAACATTCCGAGGTGTAAAATGAGATACCAGAAAATCAAAACTGCACTTGCCGAACCGGGTATGATTGTAGGCAGAGACATTTTTTCCACTTCCGGGCAACTGATTATCAATGCCGGAACCGAACTCACCGACCATGTAATCACACGACTGCAATTTTATTCCATCACGGAAATATCCATTGCATTGCCGGACAAAAAAAATCCCGAAACAAAAACCGAGCCTGCAAAAAAGACTCCGTCCCAGTACCTTACCCATGTGGAACAGGTAAAAGCAGGTGCGGAATTTAAACAGTTTTCCAAATCATTTTACAGTACCTTTGTCTCTTTCCGTGAACACTTAAATCTGGTTGTCCGCGGTGAGGCATCCTTAGATACCTCTTTGCTGTTAGAAGCAGTGACCGACATTTTTTCTTCCTGCAAAAATCCGAACTCGCTGTTCGATATGATGCTGTGCATCCGTAGTCTGGATGATGTTACCTACGTTCACAACATGAACGTAGCCCTTGTCTGCAAAATGTTTGCAGGATGGCTAAAGTTCTCCGAAGAAGAAACCAACAACTTAATTATTGCCGGATTGTTGCATGATATCGGAAAAATGCTGATTCCGAAAGCCATTCTAACAAAGCCAACCAAGTTAACGGCAGAGGAATACCAGACGGTAAAAAGCCACGCCCAGCTCGGATACAGCATTTTGAAAAACCAAAAGGTCGATTCTCATATCTGCCTGGCAGCACTGCAGCACCATGAACGTTGCGATGGCACCGGCTACCCACTCGGATTAGTTTCTTCGCAGTTGGATCCTTATGCAAAAATCGTTGCTATAGCAGACGTTTACGATGCCCTTACCGCATCCCGCGTCTACCGCGGTCCTGTCTGTCCGTTAGAGGCCATCGGCATTTTCCAGACAGAAGGTCTGACAAAGTATGACCCAAAATATCTTCTGGTATTCTTAGATGGTATTATGAATGCTTATTTGAACTGTACCGTCCGTTTAAGCACCGGAGAAACCGGAAGAATCGTAATGATGCAGAGAAACTCTTTGGCTCGCCCGGTGGTACAGGTTTCCGAAGACCGTTTTATTGATTTAAGTAAAACTCCGGACGTATTTGTAACAGAAATTATTTAATCAAGTTGTATTTAAAAACCCTCGTGACTTAAAATGCCACGAGGGTTACTTTTTTAGCTGACTCTTAATTTAAACTTCTGAAGTGCTCTTTCATCCTCAGAATCCACTTTTTCCATATGTGCTCCCAGTGCACATAACTTGCCCTCAAAGTTTTCATACCCGCGCTCTACATACTCGATCTGCTCGATTACGGTAAATCCTTCTGCTACAAGTCCTGCAATTACCAGCGCTGCTCCCGCTCTTAAGTCCGGAGCCACTACCGTAGCACCTGTCACACCTTTTACACCGTCAATAATTGCCGTATTGCCTTCCACCTTAATGGACGCTCCCATGCGGACCAGTTCATCCACATATTTAAAGCGGCTCTCAAACATACTCTCGGTTACAATACTGGTACCCTCCGACAACGCAAGCAATGTTGTAATCTGTGCCTGCATATCGGTCGGGAATCCCGGATACGGTAATGTCTTTACATGTGTATGACCCAGTCTCTTTGTTGCAACGACACGGACCGCGTCATCAAATTCTTCTACCGAAGCCCCGATTTCTTCCAGCTTTGCGGTAATCGCCTCCAAATGCTTTGGAATGACGTTACGAATGGTGACATCGCCTTTGGTCGCCGCTGCTGCCAGCATAAACGTGCCTGCCTCAATCTGGTCAGGAATAATGGAATATGTGCTGCCATGCAGTTTCTTTACACCGGTAATACGGATGACATCGGTTCCGGCTCCCTTAATCGATGCGCCCATGCTGTTTAAGAAGTTTGCCACGTCTACAACATGCGGTTCCTTTGCCGCATTCTCAAGCGTGGTCTGACCTTCTGCCAGACAGGCAGCCAACATAATATTAATGGTTGCACCAACACTTGCAATATCCAGATAAATATGACTTCCTTTTAAGTTTTTTGCTTCCGCAATGACCATACCATGCTGGATAGCCACGCTTGCACCAAGACCCTCAAAGCCTTTAATATGCTGGTCAATCGGACGGTTTCCGATATTACATCCCCCCGGCAATACTACCTGGGTCTTTTTAAATCTGCCGAGCAAAGCACCGATTAAATAATAAGATGCTCTGATCTTTCTGATATATTCATCATCTACAGCCATCGGATGTACATTTGCACTGTTCATAATAACCGTATGTTCATCCACGCGTTCTACCTTTGCTCCGATTCCTTCAATGGCCTGAAGCAAAACGTTGATATCACGGATATTTGGCAAATTCTTGATACAAACCGGCTCTTCTGTCAGAACTGCCGCAGCCAGAATACCCAGTGCGGAATTCTTTGCGCCGCTGATGACTACTTCGCCCGCAAGTGCCGTTCCACCTTTAATAATATATTGATTCATGTTATAACACCTCTATAATTCCAATTCTGATATTGTCAACTTTATGGTATAAAAAACTAGTCTAACCCAATTAACTATACCTTATCAGTCCTCTTTTGTAAAGTCTTTTTTAGGATTTATGCGGTTTCTGAGAGTTTTTCCATTACTTTCTCCAGCGTTTCTCCCAGTTCCAGTCCGTCACACTCTATCACAAGTTCCGCATATTTTTCATAAAGCGGACACCGTTCTTCATAAAGAGCCTTCAAATCCTGTCCCGGCCGCATCGCCACACCGCGCTTCTTTAAGTCCCCAAGGCGCCCTTTTACACTTTCATAAGACAGTTTCAGATAAATCACCCGGGCAATTTCCTTCAGGTGCAGCATGGCTTCTTCCCCGTAGATTACACTCCCTCCCGGTGCTATCACGGAATTTTCAGCCACCACCGATGCATTTACTTCATTTTCAATCCGCACAAACCGGTCCAGCCCCTCTTCTTCTATAATCTCACTTAACAGCCGCTCCTCCTGCTCCTGAATAAACAGGTCGGTATCGACAAACTTTTTCCGTATGCGCTTAGCAAGTAAAACCCCTACCGTACTTTTCCCGCACCCAGGCATTCCGATTAACACGATATTTGTTTTTTTCTCCATATTTGATCTCCTGCGTTTTTCTTCTGTTCAAATAAAAAAGAATGTGTTACAATACAATAAGAGTGTAAAAAGGAGGTCCCGCCACATGAACTTTATCAGTATCGAATCCATGCCGGAAGAAATGGAAGGAAAGGTCCGTCAAAATCTTAAATTTAAAACAGGAAAGTTTATTTGGCGCGCAAAATTCACTGCACCTTTGGACCCTTCCAGTGTCAACAATACAAACCTTTACGTCACCGACGCTTCCGATGTTCCGTTAAAAACATCCATCCGCTACAACAGCCAGACCAACGAGATTGAAATAGAACCTCTCGAAGCCTATGCAAAGGATGCCTCTTACATCCTCCACATTACAAAGCGGGTGCGCTCCGTTCAGGGACAATACTTAAAATCCGACATCCAGCTCCGCTTCAAACTCTAGTTGTCCACATCCTCTGAGATGATGACAAGGTAGTTTCCTTCACGGAATCTCCCCTCCATTGCCATGCCAAGCAGCACTTCACTGTTTCTTCTGTCTGCGCGTGCAATTGCATCCGCTGCCAGATCCAGTGTTTTTAAGAGGCGCTCTTCATCTCCGTAGTTTCTGACAATTTCATCGATTTTATTACTGAGGACTTCTGCTGCCATTTTGTCAATTCCATAGTCCTCTTTTTCTATGTAATCAAAAGCAAAACCAAGCAAATCCTTCGTGCCGTACTTTCCAAGATGAATCCGGTTATTGAACAGTCCGTTTAAATCTTCTCTTCCACGCAGGAATTTGTTCATACTTCTGGTAGAATCCTCTAAAATAACACAAATGCTTCCTTTTCTCCCCTTAGAAAAGCGCAAAACACCCTCTATGGCGTCCTGGGTCATTCCTCCCGCATTTTCGATAATCAGGTTACAATTGGTCAACTGCTCCCTGTAATCCTCCATATTAATTTGATTTAGCTGCACTGCATTAATCGTTGCCGTTCGGTCGTACTTCACGATTCCAAGACGATACAACAGACGGACCCACGCAAATGCAAACGTCGTTTTTCCGGTCTTTTTTTCACCCGTAACTACAAAATACGCCTTTTCCCTGTCAGTCAGAACCAGTTCCAGACTCTTCACCAGCTGCTTGTGTACCTGTTCGATCCGTTCAAAGTTTTTCATTTCCTCTAAAAGGCTGACTTTCTTTTCCGACAACAATCTTGCCAATTTTGGATTGGCCACCGGGTGCAGTTCATAAAACGGTTCAAACAATTCGTTTTCATCACGCTTGTTCTGTTCCGGAAAACCGAGACCGGACAAATCTATTTCCGGCAGCATTTCCGTATCTTCCAATAACTCCTGTCCCTCTTCTTCCACGGGTGCTTCCCAAAGGGCCTCTTCCGGCTCTTCATAAGAAAACTCTTCCGCAGAGAGTTCTACCTGTTCCGGCTGCTCCTCCGGTTCTTCTTCCGGTCCGTCCTCTGCGTACTCTGTGCTCTCTTCTCCCCATTCCTCCTGCTGTCTTGCAAGATACCGCTCCCCGGCACTCTTGATATCTTCTAAACTGAACTCTCCTTTATAATATGCCAAAAGGGCCTTGGCACGTTCCACTGTTGCCCCTGCACCAAACCACAAAATGATGTCCTGACACTCATTCATACACTCTTCTGTCATTCCGAGTTTATGGTACACCTTTGCCAGTTCATACGCATACTCTTCCAGATACTCTACTGCCTTCAGTTCTTCCAGAATTGTGAGCAAAAGACGTTTCTCCCTGCCTTTTCTCTTTTCAATCTTATAACGGTAAACATAAAGAGTTGCTTTATCCTCCGGCGAAATCCGGTGATACTCATCAAACCATTTTTCCGCTTCCTCCAGTTCTCCCGTTTCCAGACAACAGTCTATCAAATCCAGCAACGTCACCCTGGAACACCGCTCTGCGTAGGAATGCTCAAACATTTCCTTTGCCTGCAGATAATCCCCGTTTTTTTTATAGGCTTTCCCCAGAAGGTTAAATTCAGACGCTGTCTTTAGCCGATTGACCGAAATTCTGTCTGCCGCCTCTGCTGCTGCCTCATAATTCTCTTCCTCTATATAAAGTTTGATTTCCTCCAAAATCTGTTTTATTCCCATTCCAAACAGTCCCATATGCCTACTCCTTCTCCGGTGTTCTTCCCTTTTGCTCTCTTAGGAGTTGTTTCAGTGTTTTCTTCTCTGTCTCTCCAAAAAGAAGTTCCTCTTTCGTTCCAATTACCAATACATTTCCCTTTTCTAAAAGGCAAAACCGGTTACACAATTCTTCCATTCTCTCCATCTGATGTCCGACATAAAGAATCGTTGTTCCACTCTCGGCCAGCCGCTTTAGCGCTCCGATTACCTGCTCTTCCGTCTCAAAATCCAGGTTTGCCACCGGCTCATCCAGCAAAAGAAGTTCCGGTCGATGCAAAAGTGCCGCTGAGATATTAACCTTCCGCTTCATCCCCCCGGAATAAGTGGAAACCGGCTTATCCAGCCATTCCGTTGACATCTCGGTCAATGCACAGACTTCCGCAATCCGTTCCTTTAAGCATTCTTTCGACAATCCATAACTCTTTCCGAAAAAATATAAATTTTCGCGCCCGGACATCTCCTCAAACAATGCAATTTCCTGTGGAACATATCCAATACACGACAAATACTCCGCCCGGCTTTCCCGTGTTCTTTTTCCCTTAAAGTACACCTCGCCTGCCGTTGGCTTTTGAATCATTCCGAGAATGGACAACAACGTAGATTTCCCGGCTCCATTGGCGCCGACAATCCCCATAATATCCCCCGGGTACAAAGAAAAGGAAACGGCTTTCAACGCAGCATATTTTCCGTATGTTTTCCCTAGTCCTTCGATACGTAAAAGTGCACCTTCCATGAAATCGTTTCCTTTCTGTTTATGTATTTATTTATCTCTGTAAAAACTTAAATTCTCCAACATCTGCTGAGGCAGTTCTATTTTTTGCTTCGTCATAATCGTCCGGTACTTCAGTTCCAGTTCCTTCACCTTCTTGGCACGCTCACGGTTATATCTTGCCATGGCATCTGCAAATGTTGGCTGGGATTCTAACGCCTTACGAATCTCTTTGTTGAACGGACAATATACGGCAAGAATCTCTCTGGCAATCTTATTCATACGCATGCCACCCATCGATTCCGCTTTAATCCAAAGCACATAATCCAGCACAAAGGTACCTCTTGTCGTTCTGCCTTTTGCAATCTGTTGTTTTACTTTCTCCTTCCGTTCCTCGGACAAATCCCTGTTTTTCTTATAGAACTGGAGATAATCCGAGTATTCGGAGGTCAAAGACTTGATCTGGATATTGTTCCAGGCCGCACCCTGCATCGTACGGCAGAGTTCCCAACGGAACATGCCGAAGGTTTCAATCGTCATGTCGTCCAAGTTGCCTTCGCACAGAATCGGGAATAAAAATCTTCCGCCGGAATCTCTCCGCTTGCAGCTCATCTCCTGCCACATGATGGTTCTCCGGCCACAAACCGGGAATAAAATAATATCCGGAACACTTTCCTTCATGATAAATTCTTTTTCAATCTTGACCTCTGGATCTGCAAAGCCGACCTCGCGGTAAAAGACGGAAAAATCAATTTCACGGTATTTCTCTACCGTCTGCCCCATACGGTCCTTGGTTACCAGTGCGCGCATCGGTCCGTTTGTCATCTGCTCACTGCAAAGTACCGGGACAAAAATACTCAGCTGACCATTAATCGCTCTGTGGTTATTGCAAAATACATTCTGGATTTCATGATCCAGTCTGCGAATTGGATCCTTTGCAAATTTCTTTTCCTCTTCTTCTGTAATTTCTCCGACCTTTCGCTTGTTACGGAGCATTTCCAGATATTCTTCTTCATTGATACTGCGGGATGGCTCTTTCTTTCCGGTATATACCGCATACAGCCATTCCGGAAGTGTATACACGTTACAATGATATTTGTTTGCCGTAGATACATCCAGACGGCACAACTCCACAGTCTGTTCTTTGGTTAACAACCGTTCATCCATAAATCCGAAGTTTAAAAATAGTTCTACTGCCTTCGGAACCTGCGCCGTTTCCTTCAGCGCATTTAAGAATACTGCACGATAAATCGGATAGAAACCATCGGCAATCCTCTTTCTGAGAATACGGCCTTCGTCTTCTGTGGAAAATCTGTCCTTCGACATAAGAAACTGCCGCATATATTCTTCAAAACTCTCTGTCTTTTCTTTCGGCAGTCCCGAAAATGCAATAATCTGCTGTAAACTTCCCTTCAATCCGCGGTAAATATCTTCAACGGATGCCTCTCCTTCCGCACCCTCATCTTCAATTTCTCCGTTTGTCAGCATCGCCGAATACATTTTTTCGAGACGTGCCCGGTTAAACGACATCGGAACACCCATGCATCTGGCAAGCATCTTTTCCATACGGTTAAACTCGTCCAGCAATGTATCCACAAGAGAATGTACCATACCCGTCTGACGTCCCTTTTTCCTTGCTTCGCTTGCCAGCGAAATAAGTGCCGACAGTAAATTTTGTGATCCGTCATTATAAAGTGCCGACACGGTTTCACGCAAATATTCCGAAGTCTCCCTGCTGTCAATCATCAGTGCTGCAATCAGCCCGGAAATCTCCTCCACATGTGCCACACAAAGTTTGATTCCGCAGGCAAAAAATGCCTTCTGAATATCTGCAGGCACCTTTGCCAGTTCCTCAAAATATGGAAATCTGCTGCAGTCCATCGGTTCTTCGTCCTGATATTCTTTTAACTGCTCCAGCGCGGCGAGCGAAACGGTTCCCTCACCCATATCCCTGCAAAACATCTTATATTTTTCATAACTTCCCGACAACAATCCGTAAATTTCACCCGTCATGGTATGGTATTGTTTGTTAATGCGGGATAATTCGTAGAAATTCTTAATCAGGGAATTTACCATAAGCCCCCTGTATTCTTTGTTATTTCCTTCTAAAATCTCCACCAGGGATTCCTTGTCCTCTACCGGAAACGCATACACCATCGCATCCTCATCCACGATGTAATCCGAAACATAGTGTCCAAGATACAAATCACATACGCCAACAAAACTCCCCGGACCAAAGGATAATTTGACCGCGTCCCCGATGGCACAGATACGGCCTCTTATCACAACGCCGATATAAGCCGCCGGCTCATTTTCAAAAAACAACGTCGTTCCTTTCAGAACCTGATTTACCGCATTCCCTTTCAGTTCAAACCCCATTGTGCTTTTCCTCCGTCACGAACAGTTTCGTTATCCCTTATTATAGCACGAACCATCGCTTACTTCAAACTTTTTCATGCTTCTTTGCTTTTCCTGCGACTTTGTCTTTCTCAGTTCCTTAAAAAAATCACTGAGCAGTGCCGAACATTCTTCCTCGAGTACCCCTTCCGTCATTTCCACCTGATGATTAAATCTTTCCTCCTGCAACAGATTCAGCACAGAACCCGCACACCCTGCTTTTGCGTTCCGGCTGCCGATGACTACCCGTTTCATCCGCGCCTGTACAATGGCTCCGGCACACATCTGACACGGTTCCAGGGTGATGTACATTGTACAATCTTCCAGCCGCCAGTCGCCTATCACCTTTCCGGCCTTGGCAATCGCAATAATCTCCGCATGTGCCAAGGTTGTCTTTTTCAGATTTCTCTTATTATAGCCTCTTCCGATAATCCTGTCCTCATACACAATGACGCATCCTATCGGCACTTCCATGATTTTCTCCGCTTTCTTTGCCTGCCGGATTGCCTCCTTCATATAATATTCATCTTTGGTCCATTCCTTCTTCTGCTTTGCCATAATAACACAATTCCTCAATCACCTGAAATCCCAATTTACGATACAGACAAACTGCCGGTTCATTATAGGACCCGACCTGCAAATACAATTGTAGAAAGCGCTCTGCCAAAAGTCTCATACACGCTGTTCCAATGCCGGTTCTACGCCTGTCGTATCTCACCTCAACCTCATACACATACCATCCGGTTCCGTAAGGAGCCACACGGGCGAAAAAACTACGGTCTGCGTTTCTGCAAATATACCCGCCCCCTTCCTCCTCGTATCGGAGGATCTCATCTGTATCACTACAATTTATTGTGTTCTCTACCTCCTCCGGAGGCAAATACATCATATATTCACTGTATTTCTTTCGTACTACACGAGTAGAACCTAGGATTTTCTCGACTTTTGTCGCTTTTTCTGCCAAAAAAGACACCTCGGGATACCCGGCATCCCCCATGACGTCCAACGCCCCGATAATGCACTTTGTAATTTTTCGAATGACTATTTCCGGTATATTTTCAATTTCCTCTATCTCGCTCCACAGTCCAATATCTTGTATCCTAAGTTCTGCTTCGCCCTCTGCAACCGGATACACCAAAAACGTAATCTGTTCCGTATCCTGCACAAAACAGGACAGAACCCCTTCTTCTTCATTTAAAAACGTCAGCCGGTATGTCCAAGAATCTTCTATATTCCAATCTTCCCACTTCATACAGTCGCCCTTTTTTATCCCTTCAATAAATTTGACAAACGCGCAAACTGCTCCAAAGTCAAAGCTTCTCCTCTTACGGTTACAGGAAGTCCCAGCTGCTCCAATGCACTCTGCACCTGTTCTTTGGAAACCGACAACTCTGCAGCATTGGTCAATCCGTTTACCAATGTCTTTCTTCTCTGGTTAAAGGAGGCGCGAATGATTCGGAACATAAATGCCTCATCCGCCACTTTTACCGTCGGCTCCTCGTGCAGAGTCAATCGTATTACTGCAGATCCCACATTCGGACGCGGCATAAAACAATTTGGTGGTACATTGGCTACAATATATGGAGTTGCATAATACTGTACAGCCAGCGAAAGTGCTCCGTAATCCTTACTTCCCGGTCCGGCCTGCATCCGGTCTGCCACTTCCTTCTGCACCATAACCGTAATGTTCTTTAGCGGAACATGCGCCTCAAACAATCCCATAATAATCGGTGTTGTAATATAGTACGGCAGATTTGCTACCACTTTTATACGCCTGCCGGCATTTTTCTCCTGCACCAGAGTGTTTAAATCCACTTTTAGAATATCTTCGTTGATAATGGTCACATTGTCATACGGTGCCAGCGTATCGTTTTCCAAAATCGGAATCAGGTTTTTATCAATCTCTACCGCCACGACTTCCCTTGCATTTTCACAAAGATACTGTGTCATCGTTCCGATTCCCGGTCCGATTTCCAACACCAGATCTTCTTTCGTAATCTCCGCCGACTTTATGATTTTTTCCAACACATGCGTATCAATCAGAAAGTTCTGTCCAAATCTCTTTTGAAACATAAACTGGTATTTATTCAAGATTTCTATTGTGTTTTTTGGGTTTCCCAAGGTTGCCATCTGTTTTCTCTCCCTCTCCTTCCTATTCTCCGGCCACGTTCTTAAAAAAATGCTCTCTTACCCGGGGATAAAGACACATTGCATTCTCCCAGGTCTTATCTTCCACTTCCTGTGCACTCAAACCTTTAATATTTGCTATTGCATTCGCCACGTAAGAAAGATATCCGGAATGGTTTCTCTTTCCCCGATACGGTTCCGGGGCCAGATACGGGCAATCCGTTTCCAACACTATCCGTGCAAGCGGCACCTCTTCCAATACTTCTTTTAACTTTCTTCCGTTCTTAAACGTCGCCACTCCGCCGATACCAAGAAAAAATCCCATCTTCAAATATTCCTTTGCATGGTCTGTCCCATAGGAATAGCAGTGGATGACTCCCGTTAGCCGTCCCTCCGACTTAGTATAAAACTCTTTGATAATTTCTAAGGTATCTGCAGCCGCTTCCCTGCTGTGAATTACTACCGGAAGCCCCAATTCCAGTGCCAGCTCCAGCTGTCGCCGGAACCAGTACTTTTGAACTTCCCGTTCCGTGGAATCCCAATAATAATCCAAGCCGATTTCTCCGATGGCAACTACCTTCTCCTCCATTGCAAGCTGCTTTAACTGTTCGAATACTTCTTCGTTTAAGTCCTTTGCGTGATCCGGATGGACGCCGACTGCCGCATAAAGAAACGGATACTCTTTGGCAAGTTTTACGCTGTCCTCTGCTCCCTGCATGCTCGCTCCCATGTTGACTGCTGCCCTGACACGCTGCTCTTTTAAGGAATGTAACAATTCCGCTCTGTCTGAATCAAACTGTTCGTCATCGTAATGTGTATGTGTATCAAAAATCATAATTCTATTTGAGACTCCCATCTGTTTTTCTGGTCTGCTGCCATATTCTTTTCCACAAATAGCACAAAAAACCGGATGTCTTTTCACACCCGGTTCTATCATACCATTTTCTGTCTTTTTTTTCAATCCGTGCATCCGGCTTTGTGCAAGCATCATAAACGGTACCACCACAGTTAGCTCCTCTCCGGCACCCTTACGGCACACAGAAACTTTCGCTTAGTGCTGCTCCATTCCTGACCTGACACGGTTCACGAACTCCTGTTGCGCAAGACCAGAGTATCAACACCACTTATGATGGGCGGCTTTACAACAACCTGCCCGAGGCCGGATATCACCCCTGCTGGAGCGGATTGCAGGTACAGGGCACCGCTAACTCCCCGGCTGCACGGCAAGTTACAGTATACCGATTTTTTCAGCCTGTGTCAAGGAAATTCTGTTGTAATTAGTAGTGTTCCTGTCCCAGAAGTCCTGCCTCAAACAGTTCCTTTAGCACCTCTTCCTTTTTATACTCCTGTGCCTCTTTTTCGCTTAACCGGTGGCTCCAGTATGCCCGCTCTGTCGCAGCTCCCGGACCATAATTCCCATACTCTGCATAGAAACCACTGTCCCTTGCCTCTTCCTTATTCCAATCGTGCCAGCCTTCTCTCCGGATGTGCGCTCCCAATTCGGAATGTAAAATCACCGTCTTGGCATATGATCTCCACGGTCTTCCCAGATAAACGGTCTCCGGTGCACAGTCCGATGTAAACCGGCAGCGCTCAAATACATACCCGTACTTCCGCCCCTCCGGTGTCGACGCCGCTGTCACATATCCGTTTACTTCCTGCCCTCTGTCCAAAGAATGAATGTGACAATCCTCAAAATATGCGGTAGCTCCTCCGAAAATGAAATCCACATCACCCTCGATATAGCAATTCTTATAACAATGTACCCCGTTATCACGCGGCGCGTGCTCTCTCGGTCCCCGGAAGCCACCCCATTCCACAACCGTCGGTGGCAACGGTGCCGTAAACAATGTATCCTGACGTGAAAGGAACCGGCACTGTTCAAACAACATCCGCGCTCCATCCGCATACAACGCCACCGCCTGTCCGATTTTTGCTCCATATCCTGCCGTATTTTCTATCGTCAGATGTTTCGCCGTAAAGCAATCCCCGTGCACATACATGGTATAAGAACGGAATGTCCCACGTTTCACTCCTTCCTCCTCCATAAAAAAAAGTGCATAGTCATCATATGTAATAATGGTATTCGCTGCATCTTCTCCTATTATGGTTACAAAATCTTTCTCCAGCGAAAGTTTCTCCTTATACACGCCGGCTCCCACCGAAATTTCTACCGGCATTGCCGGATCAAGTTGTTCTGCCAGCCGAAATGCCTCTGTTAATGTCCTGACATCTCCCGTTCCGTCCTGCCGGACAGATATTCTCTTTTTCTCCATAGTATGCGCTCTCCCTTTTCTTTTGTTCTCCTGTTTCCAATGTACCATGTCCCATCAGGAAACACAAGCCGTCAGAAACAACTTTTCTTTCCGTCTTTTCTGATTGAAGACTCCGGCGTTTCGTGCTATACTGGTGCCAAAACACGAAAGGAGACTCCCATGGTACTGCACGGACTCGGAAAACTGACCTTACTTGACTATCCGGGCTATCTTGCCTGCACCGCCTTTACCGGCGCCTGCAATTTTCGTTGCCCTTTCTGTCACAATGCTCCGCTTGTTTTGTCCCCTTCTCTGTGCGAGCACATTACGGAAGAAGATTTCTTTAATTTTCTCCGTTCCCGCAAAAACCGTCTCGAAGGCGTCTGCATTACCGGAGGTGAACCGACATTGCAGCCGGATTTACCGGACTTTCTTGCGAAAATTAAAGAACTGGGCTTTCGCATCAAATTAGACACTAACGGCTATCATCCCGAGGTTCTTGCGACCCTTTTAGAACAACATCTTCTGGACGCGGTTGCCATGGACATTAAAAATTCCAAAGATGCCTATGCAATGACTGCCGGCATCCCGGAAGCAGAATTCCAAACAGAGCGAATCGAAGAAAGCATCCGCCTCCTTCTGACCTCCTGTATTCCGCATGAATTCCGCACAACGGTTGTAAAGGAGCTCCACAATGCCGACCGCATGGCCAGCATAGGAAAATGGATATCTTCTCTTTCCAAAGAGACCGGCGCGAATTCCCCTTGCCTTTCTCCATACTTTTTGCAGGAATTCAAGGCATCCGGTTCCTTGATTTGCGGAGAAACCACTTTGTTCTCCCCTCACTCTGCAGAAACCATGAACTGCTTTGTTTCCCTGTTACAAACCCATCTTCCGAATACAAAACTCCGGGGTCAGTAAGTTTGTCCGGTCAGGTAGTAATACCAGTACCCAAAACTGCCCCGGCGTTTTTTCCCCTGTTCTAACGGCGAAAAATCATGAAACCCAAAGCATTCTGCCATGTATTGCTCTCTGGCGCCATATTCCCCCGGCACCCCCAGCACAAATTTGTCCCCATGCCGTCCGCACAATTTCCCCAGCATCAAATGATGATATTCGTAATACCCATGAAGCAAAAAGTGATTTTCTCTCAAAAAATCCCATTCCTTTGGCATTCGTTCCATATCCTCTAACGTCATTCGGCAGCATTTTCTCCTGATTCCGTCAAACGGCAGTCTAAGCTCCGGCAACCGCTCCATACACTCTGCCAAAGAAAACGACTTCGGAGGCTCCTCCTTCTGTTTTACGCTTTCTTTTTCATCCTCCTTCTGTGTTGTCATCACCTCCGTCACGGTATCCATCCACTTTGTCACTGAGTACAAATCTTCACCGAACAAAGCCTGTCCATCCACACGACCGCCGCAGATACCGTATTCCGTCCCTTCCAGATAAATGGCTTCCAAAGAAAAAATATTCCGTCCCGTGC
This sequence comes from Lachnospiraceae bacterium, assembly GCA_015057585.1. Taxonomy (GTDB): domain Bacteria; phylum Bacillota; class Clostridia; order Lachnospirales; family Lachnospiraceae; genus SIG299. The sequence continues at coordinate 37,869 of SVEF01000019.1, forward strand.
AAAGAAAATCATCTGTTGCCGTTTCAAAACTTCCTACTGCCATCCCTTCCGTCAACGGAAGATCCTCTCCTTCTACCGCGCTCCCGTCCTCAAAAAAGAAAACCGGCTGTATGGTCTCTCCCATCCCCCTGCGTGCACCGCCTCTGTAATAGATCTGTACCTCGCACAATTCCTTTCTTATAAAAACCGCTGCATATCCCGCACGTTTTCTCTTTTGCCGGTTCTCATAAGACGAAAAATAAATCAATTGCCGCCGATACTTCCCTGTCTGTGTCTCCATACAGTTCCCTCCTAATCCGTTCTTTTTCCCCTTTATCATCTATATGAGGTTGTCCCGGATTCTATGACTCTTCTTTCAAAATATGTTCCTCACAATTGACAAACGGGTTCCTTCCTTGGTAGGATGGAAGAGAAGATTTTTGAAAGGCGGATTAGCAATATATGAATTTACTCACCATGGAGAATGTCAGCAAAAGTTATACGGAACGCATGCTGTTTGATCATATCAGTCTTGGGATTAATGAAGGAGACAAAATCGGTGTCATTGGCATCAACGGCACCGGAAAATCAACGCTTCTAAAAATCATTGCAGGGTTGGAAGAAACCGATGAAGGCACTGTCATCAAAGGGAACAAACTACGCATTTCCTATCTTGCACAAACCCCGGTTTTTGACGAAAGCAAATCCATCCTCACAAACGTGACCGAAGGGCAAAACGCAAAGGAAAGTTACCGCAATATTACCGGTGAGGCGCGGGTTATGTTGCAACGGTTCGGTATTCCGGACGCCGACAGCACTACGACTACCCTTTCCGGTGGGCAAAAAAAGCGTGTGGCATTGGTGCGGACCTTACTTACCGAATCCGATCTTCTGGTTTTAGATGAGCCGACCAACCACCTAGACAGCGAAATGACCGAATGGCTGGAGGAATACTTAAAGAAATACAAAGGCGCTTTCATTATGATTACCCACGACCGTTATTTCCTCGACCGCGTTACAAACAAAATTGTGGAATTAGACAAAGGAAATTTATATTCTTATCAGACTAACTATTCCGGGTTTGTTGCCCTAAAAGCAGAACGTGAGGAAATGGCTCTTGCTACCGAACGTAAAGCCAAGGCCCTGTTCAAAACAGAACTTGCCTGGATGCAACGTGGTGCCCGTGCCCGGTCTACCAAACAGAAAGCTCACATCCAGCGTTTTGAGGCGCTACGTGACCGTGAAAAGCCACAGACCGACAGTTCCGTAGAAATCAATGCCCTGTCCTCCCGTCTTGGCAAAAAAACCATTGAACTCGCAGACATCAGTAAATCCTATGGAGACACACCCCTGTTTGCCCCATTCAGTTATATCCTGCTTTCCACCGACCGCATCGGCATTGTAGGACACAACGGTTGTGGCAAATCCACGTTTTTAAATATCCTGACCGGGAAACTGACTCCGGATACCGGTTTTGTCGATTGGGGAACTACTGTTAAAATCGGTTATTTCTCTCAGGAAAACGAAGCATTAAATCCTGACATGACGGTACTCCAATATGTACGCGATACCGCAGAATACATCGAAACCACCGACGGTACCATGTCCGCCTCTGCCATGTGTGAACAGTTCCTGTTTGATGGCGGGATGCAGCACACCAGAATTGAAAAACTGTCCGGTGGAGAAAAACGCCGCCTATATTTGTTAAAGGTTCTGATGGAAGCCCCAAATGTTCTCATTCTGGACGAGCCAACCAACGACCTTGATATTCAGACACTGACCATTTTGGAAAACTATTTATCCGATTACCCGGGAATTGTCGTTACCGTTTCCCACGACCGCTATTTCCTTGACAAACTCGCCACACGCATCTTTTCCTTTGAAGATGGTGAAATTGTCCGCTATGAAGGCAATTACAGCGACTATAAGGAGGCACGGGCCACACGCTTCCCGTCGGACAGAGCCATCACCAGGGTCATGCCAAACGGCACGGATAAGCCATGCGACACTACGGAGCCTTCCTCCAAAGACACCTGGAAGCAAAAGGACTCTCGTCTAAAGTTTTCCTACAAGGAGCAGCGCGAATACGAAACCATTGATGCGGACATCGCAGCACTGGAGGAAAAAATTGCGACACTTGAAAAAGAGATTGCCGCTTCTGCCAGCGAATACTCCAAACTCACCAAACTGATGGAAGAGAAAGAGGAAACCGAAACCGCACTGGAAGCAAAAATGGAACGCTGGGTTTATTTAAACGATCTTGCAGAGAAGATTGAATCTTCCCGCAAATAGCGGATTATTCTGATGCTCCAAGGATTACCTTATATAAACTGCGGATCAGGACAAGCCCAAACGGTCCAAGGAATAATCCCGGAATTCCAAACAGCTCATAGCCAATGGAAACAGCCATCAGGCTGTACACCGGAGAGATTCCCATTCTGCCACCCAGAAGCTTTGGCTCCAGATATTCTCTGAAGAACTGACAAAGTCCGTACAGCGTAAGAAGTACTGCTCCGGCAAAAACCTTTCCCCGAACAAAACTGATGACCGCCCACGGCACCAAAATCATCACACTGCCGAGAAGCGGGAACGCGTCAAAAACACCAATCAACACACCAATCAGCAGGGCATACGGATTCTTTAATATTAACAGACCAAGCGCACAGGTAAGACTGACCACCCCTATCAGAATTACCTGTGTTTTTATATAAGCTGTCCCCGCTCCGGAGAGCTCCGCTTTTACTACACACCATTCCTGCCTCCATCCTCCCATTTGGGAGGTGTCCTTTTGCCCCTTTACATTCTCCGATAAGAGCAAAAGTGTCGTTACAAAAATGATAATTATGTTTACCACCAGCTCCGTCACTGACACCGCTGCTTTTAAAGAATGTTTTGTAACAAAAGAAAGCAATTCTTCCCGCAAAAACAACAATATACCATCCAGACCATCACTTAATAAAGAAAAGGCCCTTCCCTGTTTCATCCTAAGCACGTTGTCGCAATACCGGCAAAAGCCTTCCAAATATCCCTGCCATTCATTCCGATAATTCTCATGATTTTCTACCATCATTGCAAACTGCGTCAGCAACAACTTACCCAAATATACGATTCCACCACCTACAGCGCCCAAAAACACCACAATCAGTATCGCCCCGCTAATAGCAGGCTTCACCCGAAGTTTTCTCCACAAAAAGCCCACAGGACGCCGCAAGCACCTTGCAATCACTCCGGCAAGCAGAAACGGGAAAAAAAGCGGAAGCAGATACCGAAATCCCAGATATACTGTTGCCACAATAATGCCTATGCCCAATAATTTCTTATACTTTTTCGGTATCGCGTTCCACATAAAATCTCTCCTCTTCCTCTGCTTTCTCTTCTCACCTCAGTCCCGCTCCTTCCTGTTAGTGTAACAAAAAAAGAAACGGCTTATTCAGCCGTTTCAAATTCATTAGATTTATTCATACGTGGAAAATGCATTGATTGCATCCACAAGGTAAGTCTCTGCTCCATCTACATATGTAAACACAACGGCAACCATTCTGTTCCCCTGTTTTCTGACACAATAATCCTGGTATACATACACCCCTCCGCCATAATCCGCTACCATGGCAAGATTGATATATTCCTGTCCGGCGATTTCAACCAAATACAGATTCTCATCTGCCACATAGGCCGGAGTTTCAAACGATTGTAATTGCGCCTTGAGAACGCTCAAATACTGTTCCGCAGTCATATTTTCATATGGTAACTTTTCAACCATCAACTGTACGATCGGCATCCCGTAAATCCAGTTTGCCTGCATTTCGTATACCGTAGTCATCTGAATATACATCTCATACAACTGTGCTTGATCACCATACATCAACTCCGTACTGAGTCCCATCATGGCATCCATTTCCTCCTGCGTTGACATTACCGCATCTGCAGGTGCCGTAAATCGCATATTTAACCATTTGCTTTCAAAACCGGTTTCTGTCAGTAGTCCCTTCGTATACTCCTCGTCACTGCTTATTTCCGGCATTGGAGTTGCTGTCGGTTCCGGTGTTGGCGTTGGAGTCGATGTAGCGGTTGGCTCCGGTGTCGGCGTAGATGTGGCTGTTGGTGCCACTGTTGGTGTTGGAGTCGATGTGGCAGTCGCTTCCGGCGTCGGTGCAGATGTGGCTGTTGGTCCATTTGTCGGCGGCACTTTGCCATCCTCACCACTGCACCCATTCAGTAGCAAACATAATGTACTTACCATTACGGCCATCAGTAACCATCTCTTTTTCATCTTATGAACCTCCCTATTTCTTTCGTACATTTATTTGTTTAATGTAATAACAAGAAACTCTACACCATGTAATACTTCTTTGGTCAGCACACCCGCAGCCTTTTCCTTTGCAAAGTCCTCCTCCGGACGATTCAGCGATAAAATCAGCCTTGTGTATCCACCTTTTCCGACTTTATCGGCCTCTTCATATGCTATTGCCTCATCCTTTAAAATCCTTGCAAGAATCTCCGGCTCACAATCGGTAGAATCTAAAATCAAATTATAATTGGAATAGTTAAAATATTCGATTCCATAAATCTCTTTATATCTGGCGTCTTCTGTTTCCGCGCGCTTCTTTAATTTCTGCTTGGCATCCTCCAGAGACACATAATTTTCCACACTGCCTCTCGTTGCATCTGCCTTTACCCTCTCTGCTGCCACATCCAGACTCACTGATAAAAACACCTTGAACGACTTCTCCACAAAATTCCATGCGAGACGAGAATCAAATAAAATGCTCTTATCCGGATTTTCTCTCGAAATCCTAGCCGTCGTGTCGTCTATTTCATGATCGTATTTATGGTCTTGTCCCATCAGATTGTTCATCTCAAGCACGCTGAGTCCATGCTGCTTTGCAATCTCACGGATTACCTTCCCTGTGGAAAAAATTTCATAACCGTACTCTTCTTCCAGAATCCTACTTAAAGTAGACTTTCCGCTTCCTAAATTTCCTGTCAATGTAATATGCATATTCTCTCCAGCCTTTCTTACATTCTTTCGTGTCTTTCCTTTAATCTTACTGCTTTTTTCAGTCACTTGCAAGTCTCACTTCAACATTTTTTCATTTCATTTCGTTTACAAAAGCATTCCCTCATGCTATAGTAGAAAAAACCATACATATTGTTATCCCTACAGTACATACTACAACTAACGTTTCCTATCTTCTACCGGGAGGAGTTCTATGAAGCCATGGCCTTTTATAAAAAAAACATATGTAAAGGTACTTTCTGTAATTCCGGCGTTGCTTCTATTAAGCTTTATTTTTGGTTTTTCCGCTCAGACAGGCGAAGACTCCGGTTCTCTGAGTTTTCATCTTAGTCTGTTTCTTGTCCGGTTATTTTCCCCCATTTTTCCTGCCGCAGATACAAACGAACTTCTGATTGCGAGGGCAGAAGCCATTCATCTATTGATTCGCAAACTGGCGCACATTACTGAATTTTTTCTGCTCATGCTATCCATTTATCTTCCCATCCATACCTTTAGAAAGAATACCTCCTCTTTTTACGGACGGATTGTCCTTTGCTTTTGCCTCTCCGTTCTTTGCGCCTTTTTCGATGAATTTCATCAATCTTTTGTTGACGGCCGAAGCGGCAACCTCCCGGATGTCCTCATTGACTCTATCGGTATTCTCCTTGCCTCAATTCTTCTTATTTTATCCTATCATAACAAAGGAAAGCGTGCAGCCCGCTAAGTTCATTTTAAACCGTCGGGTCACACGCTTTTTCTTTACTTTGTAATGCTCTCTTTCTTGGTCAGCGGAGCAATTGCATATTTTTCTTTGTATTCCTCATACAAGGTATCATAATCCCTGCTGTTTCTATGAACCTGATGCAGGTAACTATGCAAATCCAAGGTTGCGTGCTCAGACATCTCAATCAGACAGCTTGCAACATTGGAACAGTGGTCCGATACTCTCTCCAAATTGGTCAAAATATCAGATAAAACAAAGCCTGGCTCAATTGCACACTCTACCTTCTGCAAACGCATAATGTGACGCAAACGAATCTGCTCCTTTAAATAGTCCACTACCTGCTCTAACGGCTCTACCATATGAGCCTTTTCCATGTCTTTTTCCACAAAAGCTTCTTCCGTAATCCAGACAATTTCACGAATCGCCGCATACATGGTTTTCAGTTCTTGTGCTGCCGCATCCGAAAACTCGATTGCTTTATCCTTTAATTCCTCTGCAGAATCTATTACGTTTACGGCATGGTCAGAGATTCGCTCAAAATCACCGATCATGTAGAGAAGTTTGGTTACCTCTCTGCTATCTTCCTCATCCATGCTTCTGGTAGAAAGCTTTACCAGATAAGAGCCCAGGGCATCCTCATAAACATCTACCCTATCCTCTAACTCGCGAATTTTCGCAGCTTTTTTCTCATCGTATTCGTCTAATAACTCTATTGCATAATTGATTGCCATTGATGATAATCTTGCCATCTCATCTGCAACTTCATAGCTCCTTTCAATGGCAACTGACGGAGTGTCCAAAAGACGCTCGTCCAGCATATCGGTAAAACTATCCCCCTTGCTGTCATTTCCTTTAATTGTCATATAAGCCAACTTCTCAAGAAGCTTCGCAAATGGCATCAAAAAGGTTACAGAGAAAATCTTAAAAATTGTGTGTACTGCAGCGATCCCCCACATATCGATCGTGGTCGTTTCTGCAAATCCAAACAAACTAAACGTTCCGGTCACTCCTAAAAGACTGCCCACGAGATAATAGCATCCCATCCAAAGTGCAACACCGATAATATTGAAGTATAAATGAACCAGCGCTGCACGTCGACCATTTTTATTTGCGCTGATTGCTGAAAGCATCGCCGTTACACAAGTACCGATATTCTGACCCATGATAATCGGCATTGCGGCACTGTACGTGATTGCTCCGGTGCTGGACAAAGCCTGTAAAATACCAACAGAAGCGGAGGATGACTGCACCACTGCCGTCAATACCGTTCCGGCCAGAATACCCAAAAGAGGATTATTAAATAGAAGCAAAATCTGTTGGAATTCCGGACTTTCCTTTAATCCGCTTACTGCTCCCGACATCGTATCCATACCCACCATCAGAACAGCGAATCCGAGCAAAATGGTTCCGACATCTTTTTTCTTATCGCTCTTTGCAAACATCAGCAGGCAGATACCAATCAACGCCAGGATCGGCATCCAGGCATCCGGCTTTAACCAATTCAGCCATTCCGTCGCATCGGCACCACCGGAAATTCCATTCAACGCAGTAATCCAGGAAGTAACCGCCGTACCAACGTTGGCCCCCATGATAACCCCTACCGCCTGCTCCAGCAACATAGTACCTGAGTTTACAAAACCAACCACCATGACCGTCGTTGCCGAAGACGACTGGATAATGGCGGTCACTCCAAGTCCCAGAAAAAAGCCTTTATATTTGTTTGAAGTTAAATTTCCTAAAATGGTCTTTAACTTCCGTCCCGCACTTTTCTTCAGTGCATCACCCATGACATCCATTCCGTAAAGGAACAAAGCCAAGCCACAAACAAGCGTCAACACGTCAAATAAATCCATCCCGATTCTCTCCTGTTTTTTCTGTGTAGTTTTTTAGTTTATACACGGTTTGTGCCCGTACACAGCCATAGTATACAATAAAAATTCCAAAGATACAAAGGAAATCTCACAATTTTTATAATTTCTTACTATTTCTTAATTTCCTGCCTTTTGGTTATTCCGAATTTACTCTTTGCAATATTCCCGATAAGCCTTACGTTTTTCATATAAATAGTCAGAAAAAGAAACATTTGTATCGGCTGCCTCTAGCGGTGCACTTACTTGATTGTTCATGGTAAACTTATGTCTTTTGGCATTTCCATACACCTTATCAGGTTTTGTTAGACCTGAATAATTTGCAAACGCGGTTTCATATACCGCATTAAAATGCTCTGTCGTCATCCACTTACTGCTTTCGACCTTCGACAGGTACTGTGTAAATTCTTCAACATAAAAACCTCCCCGACAGACTGTATTTACGTAGAGCGGATTCTCCTGCGCTCTATCCATACTTTCTGCTTTTGTACTAAACGGATCAATGTCCGTCATAGCATTTCCGAGAGGATTCCAATCTTTTGTCAACCCAAATACCCTGTCCACATCATAGGGAATAAAAATCGCCTTTCCCGAACTTTTCAAAAAATAAATATAATAATTATTGTAATTATTCCTCATATCGTCCGGGTTTCCCGAAAAGTAGGAAACTGCCTCAAATGCCATAAAATTCTCCATATCAACAACCTCTGCGATTTCCTCTTTTGTTACCCCTTTACGGTTTAATACCGCCAAAAGATTCTTCATTGCTGCGTGCCGGGAGTCCGATTTGTTTGTCTTTAAATCATAATTATAAAACTTTCCTTTCTCTTCATCTTCAATCCCAACCGTACAGTAGCCGGTCAGATTAGCCCCGATTCTCGACCATCCGCATTTATACAAATCTCCCCCTCTGTCTGCTTTTGCCACATATTTTTCAATAAAAATTTTATCAACAGGTTCACAGATTGTAAAAACGCCCTGATATTGCCCTGCCACTTTCATGGTTGTTAAATTGATATGCGGTGCCAAAACCCCAAAATCGCGATACATCTCATATGCATAATATTCCCGGATATAGGTGCTATCATCATTTTTATTCCAACGCAATTCCAACTTTTCCAGCGTGGCAAATGTCCGTTCACCAAAATCCACTTTAAAATGAATAAGATTATACTGTCCTTGGTCTTTTTCGTAGAAATCGGTTCTTGAAGTATTTCCCTTCATACGAATTCCAACCTGTTCTATTACATAAGTGTTTTTGTCTTTCTTTGTCTCTATTGTAACCCGCAAATCTGCTTCTCTGTATATTGGAGATTTGGACCCTTTTCTTTCATACTCCTCATAATCTTTCTGTAATTGTTGCAATACCTCATCTGTAACATCAATTTCCACTGAAATTTTATTACCGATGTCAAATAATTGTGTGTATATCGTTTCCTCACTATACGGCAACATGTCGCTTCCTACATAATAGAGTTTCCCTGTCGCTTCATCTTCTTGATTCTGATACGCCTCTGTAGAGGATTCCCCACATCCGACAAGCAACAATATCCCTGTTACCATAAATATCTTTAACCAAATTTTTTTCATTCGCTTCTCCACCTTTTGATTTTTTTCTATTGTACCATAAGTTATGACTTCATTCAAATCTGGTGTCTTCTTTCGCCTAACGGCTGGCGACAACCAGATTTGAACTGTGTGCAACATCTGGTGTCTTCTTGTAACGAAAAAGAACACACTCGTGTGTGAGTGTGTTCTTTTTCGTTAAGGCGACAACCAGATTTGAACTGGTGATGACGGTGTTGCAGACCGGAGCCTTACCACTTGGCTATGTCGCCGTATGAAATTTTCATATGAAATGAAAAACTCCCCGAGTTGGGCTCGAACCAACAACCCCACGGTTAACAGCCGTGTGCTCTACCATTGAGCTATCGAGGAATATACCTATAAGGATATTCCTTTCGTCCTATCCTTATCAAATGTATCTTATACTATATTATATGATACATTCAAAACTATATACCGAAAATATTTTCCAAACAAACAGACCATATGGTTAAGCCCTCGACCTATTAGTATGGGTCAGCTACATGCATTACTGCACTTCCACCTCCCACCTATCAACCTTGTAGTCTTCAAGGGGTCTTACTAGCTTATGCTAT
>SVEF01000033.1 GCA_015057585.1 Lachnospiraceae bacterium
TTGAATGCCTTCCACACTGCACTACAAAATAATTTCACTGCAACTATTATTAAGTCAATACCTTCCATTATTAACATCATTATAAAGCCCATAAAAACCTCCATATTATCTATTTTTACTGCACATAAAGTTCATTCTATACACTATTTATGTGGTTGTCATACGTCTATCACACGTTAGTTTTTTCTCTCTCATGTCTTTTTCCTCCTTAGAATCCAAATCCGTAATGCAACTATATGGTAGCATTTCTATCAATAAAATGCAAGTCTTTGCTAGCATACTATTATCAAAAACAATGGAGTGAAGAGAATGTATTTTCAACGTTTAGAAGACTTGCGCATAGATAATGACAAAACCCAGGCAGAGCTTGCCGATTATCTTGGTTGTCAAAGAGAAGTATACCGCCGTTATGAAAAAGGCACACGTCAAATACCGATAGACTTCTTAATTAAACTGGCCAAACTTTATCACGTCAGTATTGATTACCTTGTCGGTCTGACCGATGAAAAGAAACCCTATAAATAGTCTAAAAAAATCACAACATAACGCAAAAGTTCCTCCTTTCGCTACTCAGTTGTCCTGACTCTCAGCGGACAGATGTACGTTCCCTGACGGACATGCCCTATAGGGTATGTCCCGCCGGGGACGTATAGATGTCCGAGGAGCGGAAGGACAAGAGTACGAAAGGAGGAACTTTTATTATGTTATGATTCATTTACTTGTAATTCTTCGCCGCCTCAGCAAACAATCTGGTCAGCGCATTTTGATTTCCCAGCCCCTTGACTCCGTTCGTCATGCGGCTCACAAATCCCTCAAGTTTCTGCATATACTCTGCTTCTGTAATGCTTCCCTCGGCAACATACGTCAGACCCTTTTCCCAGCTCGCTGTCAGTTCGGCATTTAAAAGCGATTTGATGGAATTTGCCACCACATCATAAATCACTTCGCCAAGCAGTGTCGGTGTAATAATCTGGGTCTTTTTATTTAAGTTTAAGTACGTAATCTTAATCAGTTTGTTTAAAATCTCGGCACGCGTTGCACTGGTGCCGATACCGCTACCCTTAATCTGCGCGCGCAGTTCTTCATCTTCTATGAGCTGCCCGGCATTTTCCATGGCAAGAATCAGCGAACCGGAATTGTAACGCTTTGGCGGTGAAGTCTCTCCTTCCTTGATGTTAAATTCCTTCACCGGAAGTTCCATGCCTGATTTCATATTTTTAAAGAGTTCCAACATATCCATGCCAAACTCTTCTTCGCCTTCGTTCTCTGAGGAATCTTTTCCACTGCCTTCTCCGGCTTCCTTCCCAGGCGAACCTGCCTGCGTATCCTTCGCCTCTGCGGACTTCTTTCTTCCCGGATTTCCTGCCACCTTATAGTAGCCCTCTTCTAAGAGTACCTTAAAGTTTGCAAAGAAATGCTCTTCCCCAATCTGCAAGTCAATCGCCAGCTTTTGGTACACTGCAGGCGGATAAAAAATGCTTAAGAATCTGCGGCAAATGAGTTCGTATACCTTGCCTGCTACGGATGACAACGAATTTAGCGCCGACAAGCCCTGTCCGGTCGGGATAATGGCATAGTGGTCCGTAATCTGTTTGTCGTTCACATAACGCGTCTTTGCCAGCCCCTGATAACTCTTGTTTTCGATAATCTCACTTGCAAAAGCACCTACCGGACCGAAATTCCTAAGTCCCGCAATATTCTTATAAATTTCCTTTGCCACTGCCGTGGACAACACTCTCGCGTCGGTTCTCGGATACGTTACCAGCTTCTTTTCATACAATTCCTGTGTAATTTTTAACGTCTCATCCGGGCTGATTTTAAACAGCTTGGAACATTCATTTTGCAGTTCCGCCAGGTTAAATAACAGCGGTGCGTTCCGGTTTTCTTTCTTCCGCTCCACCTTATGCACCTGTGCCGGAAGGCCGGACAGGTTTGCAATCAGTTCCTTTGCATCCTTTTCTTCCTTAAATCCGTTTTCCTTATACATCATCGGATGGTTGAAATACCGGCTGCCCTCGACTGCTTTAAATTCTGCCTCAAAGGTACGCTCGTTTCCGTCCTCCACGTGCACACTTGCCAGTACGCGGTAAAACGGTGTCTTTACGAAGGCACGGATTTCACGTTCCCGGCGCACCACCATGCCGAGTACACAAGTCATGACACGGCCTACGGATATCGGAATGTTCTTTTCCGACTTCATAAACTGTCGCACATTGTAACCATACTTTAATGTAAGAATTCTGGAAAAATTGATTCCCATTAAGTAGTCTTCTTTGGCACGCAAATAAGCCGAGGCTGACAAATTGTCATACTCGGTCCAAAGTTTTGCCTCACGGATTCCGCGCAAAATCTCTTCCTCCGTCTGCGAGTCAATCCAGACTCTGCGGCGTTCTTTCCCTGCCGGGACCTCTGCCATCTGATCCACCAGACGGTAAATGTATTCTCCTTCACGCCCCGAGTCGGTACAGATGTAGATACAGTCCACATCTTCGCGGTTTAACAGTCCGCGCACAATCTGAAACTGCTTCTCCACTGCCGGAATCAGTTCATATTTGTACACCTGCGGCAAAAACGGCAGTGTTTCCACTGCCCATTTTTTAAGTGCCGGATCGTAACTTTCCGGATAACTCATCGTCACCAGATGTCCGACACACCAGGTCACCACGCTCTCAGCGGATTCCTGGTAGCCGTCTTTTCTTGAAAAATTTTGTTTCAGCGCTTTGGCAAACTCCTGCGCCACGCTCGGTTTCTCTGCAATAAAAAGCTTTTTTCCCATGCGAAAGCTATTTCCCCTCTGTTTCGTCTGTCTCACTTTCTACCGGAAGAATAATCACCGGTTCGTCTGTGAAATAATAGTCTATAAAGTCAAACTTTTTCACTCTGGCAAACAGCACGGTAGCATCTGCCGGAGGGTTGTCCTCTTCGTATTCCAATTGCTCTTCTGTTTTCTTTATCACCGGTTCCACATAGCGGTATGTCATAATCAGCTGCTGCTCACTGTCATACTCATGGAATTCCGCAACGATATCTCCGTTTACAAGCAAATGGTTCTGATACCACTGCACACAGCCGTCCTCATCCACATCCGGAATCACAACGCTGTCCACCAGACGTACGCCGCCTTCGGCCTCGTCTACGAGATAACGGTAATAATACGCGTATGGCTCCTCTCTCTTTCCAAACTTATGGTCTTCATAGGTATTTAAAAGGTATATGTAGTGTCTGGACTCCCGGATTTTGTCATACGGCTGATAACTTAACACGGAAAGATTGTGATGCATTTCGAATTCGTTGTCCACACGCAGCAGGAAATCTTCCACATAGGACGTCTCCTTAAAAATTTCTGCGTCGCCAATCATAAACGCAATTCTTGGATCATTGTACAATCTGCGGATTTTAATAACCGTACCGGTGGCCTCGTCTCCTACTAAAATGCGGTTCCCGTCTACCAAGTCGATAGAATTAAGATGTATCCAGTCTTTTTCCTTTCCTGCCGCCTTACAAAGCGTCTTATACTCAGAAAGTAATTTCCCCATATCCACCAGTTCCGTTACTTCGCCACTGCTTCTCTGAATGAGCAGAATGCGGTCATTCTCCGATACCTCACCCTTTTTGCTTGCAAGCACGAGGATATCCTGATTTTTATCGAGGCAATAATCTTCACCAAAAGTGTAACCGTCTGCTGTATAAATCATTTCTGCCTGTCCCAGACGGTTCAGTCCGACCATCTTTGTATCAGACACCTTATAATACATCTTTCCGTCTGCAAGCAACAGATTTTTCGTTCCGTACTGTTCTAACGGAAGCTCTGCCCTCTGCACACCGTCATTGTCGTAGATGCGTAAATAAGGATTCACCTCATTCGCCACAGGAAATGTCACAAACATACCTTCCGCTGCCTTTTCCTCGCTGGCAGGGACCGTGCTGAATGTCTTGTCTTCGTTTTCTACCAGTTTGGTTCCCTGCTTTGTCTCTAACTGAATTGTGGAAGCCACCACACTGTGTTCATTGTAGTAATAGAACTGACGGATATACACCTTTCCGTCCTTATTCGTCAAACGGAGTGTAATCATATTTGTCGTATTCGGAATCAAACCCGTAATCTGGAATTCATGAATACAGGAGGTCGTCGGATCATTCGGAACCACATTTACCTTAAAGTCCCTGTAGTTTTCCTCCGGCAAATGAATGGAATACGATACCGAAAACGGCACCTGGGTTTCAAAATAGACATAAAGCGACTGCGAATTGGTCCGGAACGGATTATAAATCACAAGCGGGGTATCCTCATCATGTTCCTGTGCCTCAATAAGCGCGTCGATTTTCTCACGTACGTATTCCTGGAATGCCTCATCATAGATGCCTTTCTCTCCCGGCTGTGAAAAGTCTTCTATCGTCGTCACAACAATCTCTTTATTTAAGGCAAGGTTTTCCATGTAATTATCCTGATATTCGGATAACGTTCCCTGCTTGTCCTCTTCGCTTGGCGTTTGCTCCTCATCTCCCGTAAGCACGAGCACGGCACCGAGTGCCAACAGACTGATCATTGCTATTAAAATCAAAATCGTATTTGTCTTCTTCATGGGTACTCCCCTCATCTTTTCCTTCAAAGAATAGTATAATATATTGTCACGTTTATTTCAAATCTTATTTCAGGGCAGACTTCTGCCGTTTCTACCATATATTTCGACAAATTTCCTTGAAAGCATTAGTTCTTTATAGTATATTAAGTGTAAGAAAATCAAGCAGAAAGGCGGTATTTCACCATGTCCACAGCAAAGCAGCAATATTATGAAAATTTAGGCGACACCCTGATTGACAAATTCAATCTTCGCGGTTTCGAAGGGTATTACTGTGAAACAAAAGAGGAGGCGCTCCGCGCAGCCATGCGCTTTTTGACTCCGGGCTGTTCCGTTTCCTGGGGCGGTTCCATGACCCTCGAAGAAATCGGTCTGATTGCTACCTTAAAGGACTCTGACTATACCATATATGACCGCAGCACAGCAAAGACCCCGGAAGAAAAAGAAAAATTCTTCTCCGAAGTTGCAGCCTGTGATTACTATTTTATGAGCGCCAATGCCATCACGTTAGACGGTCAGCTCGTCAATATCGATGGCCTCGGAAACCGTGTTGCCTCTCTCATCCACGGTCCGAAAAATGTCGTTGTCATTGCCGGTGTCAATAAAGTAGCAAAGGATGTAGACGCTGCCATTGACCGTGTCCAGAACTTTGCTGCACCGCCAAATGCCGTACGCTTAGGTCTCGACCTTCCTTGTGCCAAGTACGGCCGTTGCGTGGAATGCCTGGATGCGGGCTGCATGTGCTGCCAGACCGTCATCACAAGAAAGTCCCGTATCCGCGGCAGAATTAAAGTGATTATTGTTGGGGAAGAATTGGGATATTAAAAGATTTGAAAAAGGACCACGCGGATTCTGATTATAAAATCCGCGCGGTCTTTTCTAATTTTGTGCAATTATTTTTCATCCCATCAGTTCAATAGTGTACTGTGCGATATCTACATATATTAGTACTCGCTCACCCAGTCCGGAATTTCCTTGCCGGTATACTTATCCATAATCGATTGCTTCCATTCTTCTTTCAGAGTGTCCCAGGTCTTACCGGTAACATCAACAACCGTGTCTGGAAACAGCATCAGGTTAGATATCGTATCTTCTCCGAAGTCCTTGATTAAATAGTAGGTGAAAGAATTTATGGAGAGACCTCCGGTGTAATAATCAAAACTAAAGTCATCATAGATATAACAACCAATATCCATTGCCTCAAAAAAATCGTCTACTCCCGACCGGTACGCATGCCCGGTGAAGGAGTAAAAAAGTTCTGCCGATTGCGAATCCTGTGTGAATAGTTTTTCTATTCGATAGAGCGGATACCGGGAATGTGAATTGCCAATTTCGCAAAAGGCCTGGGATTGCCAGGAGAAGGATAACGGCGAATCCGGAGTTAGTAAATGTTCTATGTAATGGTAATATTCATGCATATAAAAATCGAGGCTTGTGACATATGCCTCTTGCAAGGAAGGATGGCAGTAACCGCTCCGGCGGTTTCCGCGGGTTGCCATAGCGCTGGATTCGGAAAGCCAGTTGAAACAAAAATTACCTACGCGTTCCTCTAAACCAAACCGCCGGGCCTCTTCAACCATTTCTTTTTCAATAATCTCTGCAGTCTGACAGATGGTTACATAATCGCTAAAATAGTCTCCGTATACATCACTGTAACAATCCTTGTAACCATAATCTATAATATGTGTGGCATAGGTTGTCCGAACGCAAAGAGGCAGATAAGGGCCCCGGTATGCAAAGTCAAAAACCTGACGGGTAAATGAAGCTCCTATTTCCCCGGAATATCCATAAAGTAATGTCTCAAATTCCTCCAGCTGTGTTTCGATAGGCTTCTTTAATGCCTCACACCAGTTCATTTGTTCCAACAAAGAAAGACTAAGTAATTTGGAATACTTAACGGTTTCCTCTGTTGCATAGAGTTTTGTAAAGGCTGGGTATAAAAGGTTGAGAGCCTCGGTATTCTCGCAGAAAAACGCATCCATCGCAGAATCCTCGGCCTTCTCCAAAGCATCCGTTTGCCACCCAAGACGTCCGGCAATGGTATTGGCCATAGCATAAACATATCCGTAATCGGTAAAATCTCCCCAAAGTGCATGTAAGGTTACAAGTACCTGTTGCCAGGTCTCTGTGGAGGAAAGGGCAATGTATGCTTTGTCTTTTTCACTTTCACTAAAGTTGTCATCGAAATTCAGAGCGACATAATTCAGTTCCCGTACTGCCACTCCGCTCTCCCGAAGAAAGCGCAGAAGCGTGCGCTGTGCGTTGATAAAAGAATCCGCCTGCGCCTCATCCGTTGTCATGCAGACAAAGGAACCATCCTCCGTGGATACGCTCAAAATTTCCGCTTTCTCATTTTCATTCGTAAAAGAAGGAAAATAACAAACCTTTTCCCTCTGCTTATATTCATACTGTTCCCTGACCGGGCTCTCCGTAGGTTCCGGAGTTGGTGTACTTGTTGGTGCCTCCGTAGCTGTTGGAGTTGCAGTACCAATTGGAGGTGTACAACTAACCATAACAAGTAACATAAAAAGAACCATACAGATGAAACGCAGTATGACCGGTCGATTTCGCATTATTTTTCCTCCTTCAAAAGCTGGTATATTTACGGAAACTGCAGAGTGTTAAAAAGGAGTGGGTCCGAAAACACACTCCCCTTGATAGATCACCTTATTCCTCACTGTAAATCACAGTCAAATCCGGATGCAGTTGCAGGATAGACGCCGGAACCTCCGGTGTAATCGGTCCGAAGAACGCCTTCTCCATAATCTCCTTTTTATTCTTGCCACTGGCAATTAAGAGCACCTTCTTTGCTGTCATAATGCCGCCCATGCCCATGGTAACT
>SVEF01000020.1:0-35110 GCA_015057585.1 Lachnospiraceae bacterium
CCGGTGTCTCCGGCCATTTACCTTGTCGGTATAGTTCAATACAATTCATTTTGTATTCTTGTGAATAACGCATAAAAATAACCCTCCTTACTGGATTTTCGTCCAGTAAAGAGGGTACATATCAAACAAAATGTTCCGTGTAGCCATTTTTTACCTTTTGCCTAATTGAGAAAGCTGAAAAAGGGACTTGAACCCTCGACCCCTTCATTACGAGTGAAGTGCTCTACCGACTGAGCTATTTCAGCACTTTTCTGTAAAAACAGAAAAAAAATCGAGGCGACGTGATTCGAACACGCGGCCTCTGCGTCCCGAACGCAGCGCTCTACCAAACTGAGCCACGCCTCGATATGTATTCGCGGAACTTACCGACTAAACTATTATGCAACTTAATTTCCAAAATGTCAATACCATAATTGCACAAACTTTTCTTTTTTTCATAAAATAAGGTATCACGGGTGAAGGAGACTGCATATGGGATTTTTGGAAATTTCAGGCCTGGGATATTCCTATCATACCAAAACAGGTGAAACAAAAGCGCTCTCTGATATTAACCTGAGAGTAGAAAAAGGAGAATTTCTGGCAGTTGTCGGACCGAGCGGATGTGGGAAGTCGACTCTGCTCAACCTGATTGCCGGACTTTTGGAGCCGGAAGAGGGAGCGGTTTTTATAAACGGGATTCCCGTGGCAGAAAATAAATCCCTTGCCGGTTATATGCTGCAAAAGGATCATCTGCTTCCGTGGCGGACCACATATGAAAATGTGATACTTGGTTTGGAAATCGGACGCCGCTTGAATACAGATACAAAAGAGAAAGCGGAACGGCTGCTAAAGGCATATGGTTTGTTTGAATTCAAAGGGGTGAAACCGGCGGAGTTGTCCGGCGGTATGAGGCAGAGGGCTGCGCTCATCCGGACGCTTGTCATGGAGCCGGAGCTGTTGCTCCTTGATGAACCGTTTTCGGCATTGGATTACCAGACCAGGCTCAGTGTAGCAGACGATATCTATGACATTTTGAAAAAAGAAGGAAAGACAGCAGTCCTGATTACGCACGATATTGCGGAAGCCATCAGCATGTCAGAACGGATTGTGGTGCTCTCAAGGCGTCCCGGAAGGATTAAAAAAGAACTCAGAGTTCTTCTTTCAATGCCGGAAACGGGGGAAAAGCCGAAGAAACCGTCGGAAGCGAGAAGCGCACGGGAATTCGCAGGGTATTATCAGGAAATATGGAAGGAGCTGATGGAAAATGATGATGAAGTCGGGAAAACTTCTGTTTCAAAGCCTTGACCGGAAGAAAACGGCAATGCCGGTATCGGCAGCGCAGAAGGAATATCTGAACCGGTTACAGAGGGAGAAGAGAAATGTGCGTCGGTGGCAATGGATTTTGATGATTACATTTCTTTTTGTCTGGGAGGCCGGAGCACGGACCGGACTGATTAATTCTTTTGTGTTCAGTTCGCCGGTCGGAGTGATAAAGACCATCGTGACTATGTCAAAGGATGGGAGCCTGTGGTATCATACGGGTGTTACCCTGGCAGAAACCTTTGTCAGTTTTTTGTTGATTCTGATTTTGGGAACGGGGGCAGCCATTCTGTTATGGTGGAATGAAACACTTGCCAAAATTTTTGAACCGTATCTGGTTATGTTAAACAGTCTTCCGAAATCGGCACTTGCACCGGTCTTTATCGTATGGCTCGGTGCCAATATGAAAACCATTATTGTAGCTGCAGTCTCGGTGGCGGTGTTCGGAACGGTGCTTACGCTATATCACAGCTTTTCAGAAACAGAGGAAGATAAATTAAAATTAATTTATACATTGGGGGGTACGAAAAAGGATATACTAAAGAAGGTGATTCTGCCCGGGAATATACCAACGCTGTTCAGCCTGATGAAGGTAAATCTGGGGCTGTCTCTGGTGGGGGTTATTATCGGGGAGTTTCTTGCGGCAAAAGCCGGCCTTGGCTACCTGATTATCTACGCCAGTCAGGTGTTTAAACTGGATTATGTGATAACCAGTATTTTTATTTTGTGTCTTGTTTCAGTAGCACTTTATCATCTGATTGCAAAACTGGAAAAAAGAGCATAATGTATTATTGTATACAATGGCCTTTTTCCGGAACTTATAAATACAATAAGAAGTTCGGAAAAAGGCTTATTTACGCGAAAAAATAAATATTAATTTATACTTGACAAAACGTATACGATAATAATATAATAGAGAACGTTAAGAAAAGTGAATCTGAATTCTAACAGAGACTGTTTAACGAGGTGGGTATGATTTTTTATGAGGAGTGCATGAAAAGTTTTATCCGGACTCCTTGTATATGCAGCTTTTATCTTTTATCCTCGCACGTTAGCGAGTTAAAGTGACAAAATGTCACAATGACAAAATGTTACATTATAAAAGACGAAAGCTGATATACATTGACAGTGGAGAAAGAGAGGAGCTTAACAAAAAAAGGAGGACAAATTTATGTTCAAAAAGAATCTGAAGAAAGTTTTTGCCATCGCACTCGTTGCAACTATGATGGTAGGAGCTGCTGCAGGTTGCGGTAACGGTGGAAATGAAACACCAACCCCAACACCTACAACAGCAGCACAGCCTGGCACTGAACAGCCTGGCACAGACAACCCGCAGGTTACACCATATGTGTATAAGCAGGCGGAGTACAACACAACCACATCCGTTATGCCAAGTAACTGGAATGAGTTTACTTATGCGGATAACAATGACACTCAGATTATGAGTTACATTGGATCTTCTTTCTTTACTTACGACTATAAGTTTGAAAATGACAAGAAGTTCAATGAAGATGGTTCCATCAACAAGGACGGTATTGTCCCTGGCGCTTACACCACAAACTACTCTGCAGCTACAAAGCTTGAAGATGTTACTGCATCTGTAGATGCTAAGTGGGGCTACACCGATGAGCAGAAGGCAGAAGGTGGTTATGCTTGGAAGATTACATTCCGTGATGACTTAAAGTGGGATGACGGCACACCGATTACAGCTGCTGATTTCGAATACTCCATGCAGCAGTTACTTGATCCTACTTTCATGAACTTCCGTGCGAATACTTACTATGATACATTAATGATTAAGAATTCCAAACCATATTTCTTCTCCAAGTCGCCTATTTATGCTCCTATAGTTCCGGCTTACGAAGATACACCGGATTACTCCTTCGATATTACAAGTAATGAGGTTTATATGGGTGTTGATTCTACAGAGATGACACTTGCCGGCTATGCTATCTCCGACTTGGTTACCAATTATGTTGGTTCTCCGGAGGCTATTGCTGCTCTTGAAGTTATCGCAGACGCTGCCAATGAGTTTGGCTATACTCTGATTACTGCTGAGAATATGCAGGCTGCTAAGGATCTTCTTGGATATGCACTTATGCCTTTCGGTATTGATTATTCTGCACTCGATGCAGCAACTCAGGATGGCTATTTTAAGGAAGCTCTCTTCTATGTTTCCGGTTACGGCGAAGCAGTAGCTTGGGAAGATGTTGGTATCTATGCGATTCCGGAAGAAAACGCTATCGTTCTTTGCCTTGATAAGGCATATTCCTTCTTAAAGGAAGACGGCAGCCTTTCCGTATGGGCTCCTTACTATCTCTCCGGACTTCCTGTTGTTCACAAGGCTAAGTACGAGGCTTGTAAAATTGCTCCTGCAGCAGGTGCAACACTTTGGACATCCAACTACAATTCCTCTCTTGAGACAACAGCAAGCTGGGGTCCTTATAAGTTAGTTGAATTCGAAGCAGGTTCCCACTACAAGCTCGTAAAGAACGAGAACTGGTTTGGTTGGAACATGGAAGAAAACAAGAATCAGTACAATATTACTGCAATCAACTGCCGTAAGGTTGAAGAGTTTTCCACTAAGTGGATGGGCTTCTTAAACGGTACTTATGATGATGCTGCTCTGGCAACAGAGAACGTAGCTGATTACCTTGATTCCAAGTATGTATACTTTACATCTACCTCTACAGGTACCTTTGGTATGCAGCTGTTCTCCGACCTTGATGTTCTTAAGACCAGCGAAAACAACAACGGTATTCTTGCTATTCAGGAATTCCGTCATGCATTTAACCTTGCACTTAACAGAAGCGATATCGTTGAAAAGATTTGGCCGGGTTCTGCAGTTCCTTGCTTTGGTCTTTTAAACGTAGCTTACTACTATGATATTGAAAATTCTCCTGAGCTGGAAGACGGTGGTCAGTACCGTAACGCTGAAATCGCTAAGGAAGGTATCCTTCGTGCATACGGCTTCACTCAGGATGCAAACGGCAAGTGGTCCGGCGGTGACCTTTCCGGTCTTACCACCGAGGACGCTTACGATTCCTTGACAGGTTACAACCCAACTCTTGCAAAGCAGAAGATGCAGGAAGCTATTGCTATTCTTACTGCTGACCCTGAAAAGTATGGCTACGACGCTACAAAGGATATCACTCTTGTTTACGGTGCTTCTTCCGATACAGACAAGCAGAGATTCCGTTGCGATTACCTTCAGGAAGTGATTAACGGCCTTGTGAAGGGCACTGCTCTTGAAGGCAAGATTAAGCTTGTATTTGATGCTTCCGCTGGTTCTCAGTGGGCAGAAGCATTCCGTTCCGGTCAGACTCAGATCGGTTTCGGTTACGGCTTCTCCGGTAACGCATTCAATCCGTTCGATATCGTTGGTGCATTCGTTAACCCGGATGAAAGCTTGAACTACCATCAGTACTGGGATACCTCTGATATTGATATGACTCTCACAATGCCTGCCGGTGACTATGCAGGTGCTGGTGAGACTATCACTATGAGCATCCAGAACTGGTACTTCTGCTTAAACGGTCTTGCAGAAACCGAAAATCAGCCTAAGACCTACAACTGGGCAGAAGGCTTTGCTCCTGTTGAAGCAAGACTTATGATTCTCTCTGCTTTAGAAGAAGTTACCATTAAGGAAAGCCGTTCCATAATGCTTATCGCTGATGGCGGCGGTTCCTTCCTCGGTGCTAAGTTTGCTTACTTCTCCGAAGACGAGCACACATTCATGGGCTTCGGCGGCATCAGATACATGGAAGTTCAGTACACTGATGAAGAATGGGCTAAATTTGTTGCTGACAACGGCAATGACCTTTCTAAGGAATACATGAAGTCTGAGTAATTTTAGATAAAATAGCAAAAATTACCTTGATTTATGAACGCGGACTAACGGTGAACCATCAGGCTCACCGTTAGTTTGCGGTTTATTCGGAATTTTTTTAGTTGTAAAAATCAAAGAAAAATAACAAAAATAAGATGTTTCAAGTGTAAATTTTGACGGGGTGTAACTATTTTTTGTGTGAAGAGCAGGGCAGATGTTGCTTTTGCTCGAACAATATGAATTGGAAAATTACAAGACAGAGGAGAAAACCTATGTATATGTTTAAATATGTGATGAAGCGTTTGGGCTTAATGCTGTTTACGTTTTCCATCATTTTCACGATGTGTTTTGTGCTGATCAAGCTTCTTCCGATTCCGACCAATGCGCTTCCGGGGCAGGACCCTGAGATTGTTATGAAAACTTTGGAGGGTCGTGGTTGGATTACGAACATTAGAGAGGGCAAGAACGGTGTTTGGGAGTATGACCGTGTGCCGATTTTTCTGCAGTACGGAAATTATTTAAAGAGAATTGTAACCAAGGGTGATTTTGGTATTGCGACCACCTATGGTGAATATCTGAACATGAACCTTTGGGAGGTGTTTGTAGATCATCTTCCGCCTACTATTTTAATCAACATTTATTCTACCCTCATCGGTGTACCGATTGGTCTCGGTCTGGGTATTTTAGCTGCGCTGAAAAAGAATAAGTGGCAGGATCAGTTAATCAATATTTTCATTATTTTGATTATTTCGGTTCCTTCTATTGTATTGGCACTGATGATTCAGTTTGTATTCTGCTTTAAGCTTGGCTGGTTCCCGCTTACCATGTCAACGAGCAATGATTACCTATCGTGGGAGGTATTCCATTCCACACTTCCTGCGGTATTTGCGTTGTGTCTTGGCTCTATTGCCGGATATGCACGTGGTACCAGAGCGGAGCTTTCTGAGGTTCTTACCGGCGAGTTTATGCTTTTGGCAAGAACCAAGGGCCTTACAAAAAGTCAGGCGATTTTCCGCCATGCATTGCGTAACTCCATGGTCGTAATCTTTCCTTCTATTCTGGGTGAATTTGTCGGGGTACTGTACGGTTCCCTTATTATTGAGAAAATGTTTGCCATCAACGGTGTTGGCGGTCTTTACCTCAATTCGATTACCTTCCAGGATTATGACTTCTTTATGCTGTTATCCGGCTTCTACACATTGATAAGCCTTACAGCAGGTATCGTTACCGATATCAGTTACAGTTTCATTGACCCGAGAATCAGAATGGGGGCGAAATAACTATGGATAATAATATAAATAACATTCCGGTAGAAAAGTTTCAGTTTGCAAAGAGAAACGATTTATACCATGACAAAAAACTGGAAACCAAAGCTGTCAGCTATTTTCAGGGCGCGTTTCGCCGCTTTTGCAAGAATAAAGGTTCGGTGGTCGGAGGTATCGTGATTGCATTTTTGGTTCTTTTTGCAATTATTGCTCCTTTTTTCACTCCGTTTACGCCGGCTTATTACGATATGGTGTACGCTTATGCAACTCCTAGGAACAATCTGTTTGCGAACAGTAATATTGATTTTTGGGACGGTTACAGACAGAAGGAAACGAACTATACTACGTTCCTTAAGGATTCCGCACTTGCTGCAGAAACCGGCAGAGAAATCATCAAAAACGGCGAGTATATCGTAGGGGAAGAAGGCAACTATACGTATCGTTACGATACGTACGGTGGTGTAGGCTTCGGTAAGTATAAGACGATTTCCCAGGAAGAGTTTGACGATATTCAGAGATATCAGAACGAAACCGGCAGACAGGTACTGTATCCTGTGGTGAAGCTTAAGGACAGACCTACAAAAGAGAAAAATAAATATGATGCCAACATTTACTATGTAACACAAGACCCTAAGGCATCCGTCATTGTTCCAAAACTGGATAAAGAAGGACAGATTATTCCGAATTATTGGAAATACGAAGCGGGAGATGCCAGCAGCCTGATTCCTGAGTACAATTCTTTAAGAATTGAAGGAGAGAACGGCATCACAGAGGATGGAAAGCAGTACTTTTATGCTTACGGTCGAAAGGTAGACGGCGGTATTGAAGTTAGAGCGGAATATTATGAGTACTATACGTATCAGCATCAAGAGGTATTAAAGGATGGTATTGGGGAGCCGTGTTTCTGGTTCGGAACCACCCAGACGGGTAAGGATATTTTTGCCTGCCTTGCTTACGGTGCAAGATTCTCGTTTGTTTTTGCAACGATTGTTACATCCGTAAACTTTGTTCTTGGTGTAATCTGGGGTTCCATCTCCGGTTATTTCGGAGGTAAGACTGACCTTGGTATGGAAAGATTCCGTGAGATTTGGGGCTCTATCCCGAGTATGATTGTTATTACACTCTTAAAGTACCATATGGGTTCGGCAAGTCAGGTGCTTGTCCTGTTTATTGCATTTTTTGCAACGGGATGGGTTAGCATGGCCGGAACAACGCGAATGCAGTTCTACCGTTTCAAAAATCAGGAATATGTTTTGGCAGCAAGAACACTGGGCGCACGGGACAGAAGAATTATGTTTAAGCATATTTTCCCGAACGGTCTCGGTACCATCGTAACCGGAATGGCACTTGCAATTCCTGCCATGATTTATTCCGAAACAAGTCTTTCCTACCTGGGTATTATCAACCTGGAAGCAGGTAACACGACGAGTGTCGGTACTCTGATTTCGGCAGGACAGCAGTCTATCGTGGCGAATGCAGGATATGTGGCATTGTTCCCTTGTGTGTTCCTGGTTCTTTTGATGCTCAGCTTCAACTTATTCGGTAACGGATTACGCGATGCGTTTAACCCATCGCTTCGAGGAACGGAGGATTAAGTATGAATAAAGAAATTAAATTATCGGTAAATAATCTTAAGGTCTCCTTCCGTACCGACGGAGGAAAGGTGCAGGCAGTACGTGACATTTCCTTTGATCTTTACAAGGGTGAGACCCTTGCCATTGTTGGTGAATCCGGCTCCGGTAAGTCCGTAACCTCCAAGGCGATTATGGGTATTTCCGCGGGTAACTCTATTTACGAGGGCGGCGAAATCCTGTATGACGGACAGGACCTTATCCGTATTCCGGAGGAGGAAATGCATAAGCTTCGCGGTGATAAGATTGCTATGATTTTCCAGGACCCGTTATCCGCGCTGAATCCTATCATGAGAATCGGTAAGCAGATTACTGAGGCGATGCTTTTAAAGAACAAGGCAAACCGCAAGGAAGGTAAGGTGACCTTCAACAAAACACTTGCCGAGTTGTCCGAAATGATGAAAAAGGCGCTTGCTGAGAATCCGAATGCAAGCTTTAACGCTTCGGATGTTGACAAATATATTAAGACCTTTGACGGCTTCAATATTCAGGCAATCAAGCTGGAAAACAGCTACAATGAGGCACGTACAGCCACAGAGGAAATGCTTGCGGTGATCGAGGAACTTTTGTTCATGAACGAAAACAGGCAGAAGGTGGATGTGGTGTCCATGCTCAGCCTTATCAAGCGTAAGCTGAAGGGCATCAACGACAAATACTTTGTTTCGAAGTATGCAGATGCTTTAAATGCACATGCGATGTCGCTCTACAGTGTGATCCGTGCAGAGCGCAAGAAAGAAAACCTTTTGGATTCTGCGAAGAAGCTTGCAGGCGGAAATGCAGCGAAGAAGGAGGCTTCTCCTGAGACAATTACAGTTCTTGAGGCGCTTAAGAAAACAGCAAAGGAAATGCTGGAGCAGCCTGCATACAATTTCTTTAGAATCGGTTACTATGTATTTAAGAATCCTGGTGCTGATTTAAGTAAGATGCCTGCTGAGGAAGCAAATGAGATGGCTGTCAAGTTCCTGGATGATGACTTTATGACATCCTTTATCGCACTTGAAAAAATTGCAGTACAGTATTCGTTTGCTAAAACGATTGAAAATAAGAAAGCAGCTATTGCTGCGCTCGAAAGTACGATTGCTTTCTTCAAGACAGGAAAGTTTTCTGAAAAAGAGGCAGATGCAGCCTACAAGAGCGTAAACAAGAGTGTTCTTGCGGCGATTGACCCGCTTGCTGTTATCAAGGATAACATCGCTTACACCTTTGGCGGAGCACTGGAAAGAGAAATAGAAAAGTATTTCTTTATTCTTAAGAACAATCCGAAGGAAGAGGCGCGCTTTGCACGTCAGACTGCAAAGAGAGAGGCGTTGCTTGCAAAGGGTAAGACAGTGGAATGGGAAGTTGTTCCTAAGTCCGTAATTGAACCGGAGGTACAGATTGAGAGCATGGTTTCTGTTCTCGCGCGTGTCATGAATAAGTTTAAGAATGACGTTGAGATGGCAGAGAGCTTTGATGTTGATAAGCGTTGTATCGAGATTATCGATTTCCTGAAGGAAAAGGCAGCTCAGGTCGTATACAAGCTGACCAAGAGTATCGCAAAGGAAAAAGCAATCAAGCTCATGGAGGAGGTAGGTATTCCTCAGGCAAGAATGCGTTACAGACAGTATCCGTTCGAATTCTCCGGTGGTATGCGCCAGCGTATCGTTATTGCGATTGCACTTTCCGCCAACCCGGATGTCCTCATCTGTGATGAGCCGACAACAGCGCTTGACGTTACGATTCAGGCACAGATTCTTGAACTGATTAACCGTCTCAAGAAGGAGCGTAACCTTTCCATTATCTTTATTACGCATGACCTTGGCGTTGTTGCCAATATGGCAGACAGAATTGCCGTTATGTATGCAGGTAAGATTGTGGAGTACGGTACAGCGGAAGAGGTGTTCTATGACCCGAGACATCCGTATACCTGGGCGTTGCTTTCTTCTATGCCTGACCTGGATACAAACGAAAAGCTGGATGCAATTCCGGGTACACCTCCGAACATGATTTATCCGCCGGTCGGAGATGCGTTTGCTGCAAGAAATAAATATGCAATGGAAATCGACTTTGAAATGCAACCACCGATGTACGAGGTTTCTCCTACACATTTTGCGGCAACCTGGTTGTTGCACCCGAATGCACCAAAGGTAGAACTTCCAAAGATTATTACCGAACGTATCAAGCGGATGAAAGAAAGAGGAGGCAACCATGGAGAAGAATAATGAAGTATTATTAAAAGTGGACCACCTTTGCCAGTATTTCAGTTTGGGACATAGGGATATGAAGGCTGTTGATGATGTCAGCTTTGAAATCCGGAAGGGTGAAACCTTTGGTCTGGTAGGTGAGTCCGGTTGCGGAAAGACCACAACAGGCCGTTCCATTATTAAGCTGTATGATATTACCTCGGGTAACATCTACTTTAAGGGACAGAGAATCGGAGCAGGAACACGTTCCTATAAGGATGCGATTTCCGCTGCACGTACCGATGCTGCGAAAAAGCTCAAGCAGCTCCGTTCAGAAGGTGCGAGTGAGGAAGAAATCAAAAAGGTGATTGCAGAACGTGATGAGATTATTGCCAAGAATCGCGAACTCATCAAGGATGCAAAGTCCGACAATAAGGAAGTAGATAAGCAGTATGCAGAATCTCTTCTTAAAGATTTAGAAACAGAATATGCAGAGAAGTTCAAACAGGTAGAGGGGAATGCGGAAAAACTGGCTGCCCTGAAAAAGGAATATAAGAACCGTTGCCGTGTGGCAAAGAAGAGCAGACTGATTACCCAGATTCAGATGATTTTCCAGGATCCGATTGCGTCGCTTGACCCTCGTATGACGGTACGTGATATTATCGCTGAGGGACTTGTAATCAATGGTATTACCGATAAGGATTATATCAATGAAAAGGTTTATGAGATTCTTGAGACGGTTGGACTTGTGCGTGAGCATGCAGACCGTTATCCGCACGAGTTCTCCGGCGGTCAGCGTCAGCGAATCGGTATCGCAAGAGCGGTTGTGATGCAGCCTGAGATGATTATTGCCGATGAGCCGATTTCTGCGCTTGACGTGTCGATTCAGGCACAGGTTATCAATCTGCTTAACGACCTTCGTGAGCGCTTGGGACTTACCATTTTGTTCATTGCGCATGACTTGTCGGTAGTTAAATATTTCTCCGACAGAATCGGCGTAATGTACTTCGGTAAGATGGTAGAGCTTGCAGATTCGGATGAGCTCTTTAAGAATCCTCTGCATCCGTATACGAAGTCCCTGCTCTCTGCGATTCCGTTACCGGACCCGGTATACGAAAAGCAGCGTACAAGAATTACCTATAATCCGATTGCGGAACACGATTATTCGGTGGATGCTCCTACGTTCCGTGAGATTACCCCGGGACATTTTGTACAATGCAATGATGCGGAAGAGGCGAAATACAGACAACAAATCAAGTAACAGGACAGGTGATTAGAAACAGTGAAAGAGGAAACTAAGATAACATTAAGAAAATATGCGATATGCTTTGGGATTGAGGTCCTGATTGTGTTTCTGGTGATTTGGTCAAATGACTTTTTTACGCAAAGTATAGCGGTAAATCTTCAGATTTTATCAGACGCTTTCTTTACTGCAGGTATACTTATGGCGATGTTTGCGGGAATGATGTATATCAGTGGGGAGGGTGCACTTATTGGTATCGGATTCGTTCTGAGAAGTGCTTTTCTTACCTTTATTCCCATGGGGCGTTTAAAACAGGAGAAATACGCTGATTACCGCGCTCGTAAGCTTGGGGCGGCGAAGGAACGCAGCAATAGGCATATTCTTGTGACGGGACTTATCTTTGTTTTGATCGGAATCGCCTTTTCGGCTATTTGGTATGTGAGATTTTATAACGCATAAAAAGAGCTCTTTGTTAAGAGTTGGTTCAATATTGATTTTGCCGGAGGCAGGACGTTTTGTTCCTGCCTCTCTTTTTTTGCCGGAACCAGCTAAAAAACGAACAAATATTCGAAAAAAAGGTTGACACACGTACCTTGTCATGCTAATATAAAGGCAGAACAAATGTTCTTGTTTTGGATTGGGAGAGTAAATGATGTTGAGAGGAGCCGGGTATGGAGATCATGGAAAAACTACAGATTTTATCAGATGCGGCAAAATATGATGTTGCCTGTACCTCCAGCGGTTCCGACCGAAAAGGCAGAGCGGGAGCCATCGGAAATTCGGTGGCTCCCGGAATTTGTCATACCTTTTCTGCCGATGGGAGATGCATTTCTTTATTGAAGATTCTATATACGAATCATTGCATCTATGATTGTAAATATTGCATTAACCGTTCCTCCAATGATGTTATACGGACTTCGTTTACTCCGGAGGAGGTTTGTAGGCTTACCATAGAGTTTTACCGGAGAAACTATATAGAGGGTTTGTTTTTAAGTTCCGGCATCCACAATTCGCCGAATGAGACGATGGCAGAAATTGTAGAGGCATTGATGTTGTTACGCGAGAAGTACCGTTTTAACGGTTATATCCATTGCAAGGCCATTCCGGGAGCAGACCCGGATTTGATTGAGTTGGCCGGTTGGTATGCAGACAGGATGAGCGTAAATCTGGAACTTCCCACAGCAGAAGGCTTACGGGAACTGGCTCCTCATAAAAATAGAAAAAATATTCTGCTTCCTATGCGTCAGATTCAGGCAGGGATAGAGGAAAACATGCTTGCTATCGGCACTTCGGACAGCAGGGGACGGTTTTGGTATACCCAGAGAGAACTGGGACGAAAAGAAGAAAACAGTACACTGTTGCTTCGCAGTAAACTGCGCCGAAAACTTGAAATCGAAGAGAAAAAGGAAAAAGAAAATACACTCATCCTACCGGATAAGTTTGTACCAAAAGTACCATCCTATGGACTCAGTATGCAAAAGGAGGCAAAGTGGTCACAGGAATCGGGAGGCCGGTTTGTGCCGGCGGGACAGTCGACACAGATGATTATCGGGGCTACAGGAGAAAGTGACTTTCAGATTCTTTCGGTTTCGGAGGCACTGTATAAAAAGTTTGATTTAAAAAGAGTGTTTTATTCGGCATTTATCCGGGTAAATGATGACTCTCATCTTCCGGTTTTGCCGGGAGGGCCGCCGTTGCGCAGAGAGCACAGGCTGTACCAGGCGGATTGGCTGCTGCGGTATTACGGATTTGAAACGGCAGAACTGTTATCTGAGAGCCAGCCGAATTTTAATGAATTATTGGACCCGAAATGTGATTGGGCCGTACGGCACCCGGAGAAGTTCCCGGTGGAGATTAACCGGGCGGACTATTATACGTTACTTCGTGTTCCGGGAATCGGTGTACGATCTGCCCGAAGAATTGTAAAAGCAAGACAGACAGGAGTACTGGATTTTGCTGATTTAAAGAAAATAGGTGTGGTATTAAAGCGTGCCGTTTATTTCATTACCTGTCGCGGGAAGTCTTTTTTTTCCATGCAGTTGAGTCAGAATATGATATTAAACCAGCTGTTGCTGGCAGAAAAACCGATAGAACAGGACGGAATGCAGTTTCGCCAGTTGTCTTTGTTTGACGGTTCCTATGAGGATTTGATGGGACTTTCTATAGAGCAAAAGGAAAAGAGGGTAGTATGAGATACATATTACAGTGTGAAGACAGCATTGAAGGGATTTTCTCAGCAGTATATATAGCCTGGGAGTTAAAATACGGCCATGAGAATACCTCGATTGCATTGTGGGATGTTACGGAAGGACAGACACCGGAATTGTTTTCAGAGTATATCCGCGTAGAACCGGATTCACTGAAAGCGGAGAAGGTGCTTCGGACGATGAAAAGACAGTGCTGCCCATTGGTGTATGAGAGATTGTTCCATGCGGCATATGCAGACGCAGAGGATAAGGCGGATGTGATTTACCGTTACATACGGCTTGCACTGAAAATGGGAAATAAAGTCTTAAATCATCTTTCAGATGCTACTGTGGTACGGATGATGGAATTGTGTCGCGCGGTGGGAAACGAAAGGCATCATTATGCGGGATTTTTACGCTTTATCGAAATTCCGGGAAATGTCCTGCTTGCCAGATATGAACCCAAAGGAAGGCTGACAGAGCTTCTTATGCCACATTTTGTTGACCGGTTTCCGGAAGAGACATTTATCATCTGGGATGTGAGAAGAAATGTTGCCGGATTTCATATTCCTGGAAGGGAATATTTTTTCATGGAACTGACACCGCAGGAGAAAGCGCATCTTTGGGAATATACGGAAGAGCGAATTGATGCAGAAAACCTATGGAAAACCTTTGTAGAAAGTATTAGTATAAAAGAAAGAGAAAATAAAAAGTTACAACGGAACAATATTCCGTTGCATTTCCGGACATTTATGCCGGAATTTCAGAAGGAGGAAGAGGGATGACGTATCGGATGAAGGCGGTATTTTTTGATACCCTGGATGACTGTGCGGAGTTGAAGGAAAGTTTGAAAAAAGCGCAGATTGCAGTCATTCCTGCTTTTTTTGGAATTCATGGGAAAGAAATGCTGTACCGGGAGTTAGAGAAGGGCGGATTTTTGCCGGAGGAATGTCTGTTTTTGACCGGTCAGGAAGCACATGCCAGGGAGGCAAAGGAAATCGGACTGGTAGTCATCGGATGTGTGGAAGGACATTTTGAAGTACCAAGGACATCGGTTTTGCTGGAAAATCCGGGAGAAATCTCTCTTTCTTGTCTCAACCGTTATTATTGCCATGAACGGAAAGTGCCGGCTGTTTTGTTTGAAACGTCCCGCCTTAGGGTGCAGGAACTGACCGGACAGGATATGGACGCACTTTATGAATTACTTACTGAGGAAGAAGTGGGACGTTATTTGCCGGTAAAGCCGGGGAGCCGGAAGGAGGAACTGGAGAAACTGATATCTTATGTAGAATGTGTCTATCCGTTCTTTGAGTACGGCTATTGGGGTGTTTTTTTAAAGAAAACAGGAGAACTGATTGGCAGAGCAGGATTTCGCGAGGGCAGTGAACCACCGGAGGCTGGCTATGTGATTAAGAAAAATGAGAGGAGAAAAGGTTATGGGACGGAGGTATTGCGGGGGCTGATTTCTTATGCATCGGAGGAAATTCTCTGTGAAGAATTATGTGTGTTTATAGACAGACGAAATCTTGCCTCTGTCCGTGTGGCGGAAAAATGCGGCTTTGTCCGTGTTGGAGAAAAAGATGTTTTGAAGTATCGTTATACTATGTAAAAGGCTTGGGAGTGATTCCTAAGCCTTTTTTGTGTTATCTGGTACCGCCATTGCCCATGTCATCTACCGTGCCTTCGACACCGTCAATGACATCATCGACACCATCCATAATGCCGTTGCCCATATCTTCGACACCATCCATGATGCCATCGCCAACGTTGTCCGGTGTTTGTGTATTTTGCGGCGTGTTGGTAGGCGCTGTGGTCGGAGATGGTGTGCCGGTCTGGCCGTATGTGCCATCGGTTACGGAATTGTTGTTGCTGTCGTTGTTATCTCTTCCGCAAGCGGTAAAGACGCAGGCAAGCATACAACAAAGAGCCAATAAGAGAATGGTCTGCTTTTTCATAACGAACCTCCTTGAAAGTAAATACTATGGACGAAAATCGTCTGTGCTTAGTATTTGCACAGAAAAAAATGTTATTCGTATGAAAGGATAGTGACATTTGGAAAAAAAACTGTTAAAATGAATTGATAGTATAGTAAATTGGGATAAGTACAACTATTTATTGACAAAAGGGGAATAATATGGAAATTGAACGTAAATTCACAATTAAAAATCTCCCTGAGGATATAGGAAGGTATGCAAAAAAAGAATTGGAACAGGCGTATCTGTGTACCAATCCGGTAGTGCGAGTAAGAAAAAGTGATGAGGAATACATTTTAACTTATAAATCAAAACATGGAGTCACTGTCCGGGCTAATGCGACAGCCAGAAGTTGCGAAGAGGTAGAACTTCCGTTAACAAAGGAAGGATATGAACACTTAAAAGAAAAAGCGGATGGAAACGTGATTGCAAAGACAAGATATCTGATTCCGATAGCCAATGGGCGTAAGATCGAACTGGATGTATTTCATGGATATTTGAGCGGGCTTATGTTTGCAGAAGTAGAATTTGAAAGCGAAGAGGAAGCGGCAGCCTATCAGATGCCGGAATGGTTTTTAGAGGATGTGACCTTTGATAAACGTTACAGTAATGCTTTCATGACAAAATTTCAAAGTTATGGAGAACTGATGGCGTGGAAAAAGAAAGAAGATTAATAGAAAGACAGGACATGGTATGAAAAAAGGCGAGGAATATATTGGCGTAGTAGAGAGAGTGGACTTTCCGAACAAAGGAATTGTGACACTGGAGGATAGAAAAATTATAGTAAAAAATACAGTACCGGGACAGAAAATCCGGTTCCGTATTTCAAAACTCCGGTCTGAGCGCGGAGAAGGTACGCTGCTGGAAGTGGTGGAGAAATCTTCGGAAGAACTGGAGCAGTCCGCATGTGAGCATTTTGGTGTTTGCGGAGGTTGTGTGTATCAGACGCTTCCGTATGAGGAACAGTTAAAGTTAAAGGAGGAGCAGGTAAAGGCATTACTTGCGCCGGTTTTGGGGTCTGTACCGTTTGTAGGGATTGTAGGAAGTCCGAAGCCGCATGCCTACCGGAATAAAATGGAGTTTTCCTTTGGCGATGAGACAAAGGGAGGGGAACTGACCTTGGGGCTTCATAAAAGAGGCAGTTTTTATGATATTGTCCCGGTTTCGGGTTGTCAGCTGGTGCATACGGATGTACTTAGAATTTTAAATACGGTTTCCGCATATTGTAAGGAAAAGCAGTTACCATATTATCATAAGATGTCGCATGAAGGATATCTTCGTCATCTGGTAATCCGGAGAGCGGAAAAGACAGGAGAGATACTAGTAAACCTGGTGACAACGTCCCAACTGGAACATGACATGGAGGAATTGCTGAACGCACTGCTGCAGCTTGATTTAGAGGGAAGTTTTGCTGGAATTCTTCATAGCATCAATGACGGACTTGCGGATGTGGTAAAAAGTGATGAAACACATATCCTGTACGGACAGGAGTTTTTCTACGAAGAGTTGCTTGGCTTGAAATTCAAGATTTCTACTTTTTCGTTCTTTCAGACCAATTCGCTTGGGGCAGAAGTACTCTACAGTATGGCCCGGGAATTTATCGGTGAGGGTGAACAGAAAGTTGTATTTGACTTATACAGCGGAACGGGAACCATTGCCCAGTTGATGGCGCCTGCAGCAGAAAAGGTAATTGGTGTTGAGATTATTGAAGAAGCAGTGGAAGCAGCGAAAGAGAATGCCAAAGGAAACGGACTATCCAACTGCGAATTCATCGCCGGTGATGTTTTAAAGGTGCTGGATACGATAGAAGAGAAACCGGAATACATTATTTTAGATCCGCCGAGAGACGGAATCCATCCAAAAGCTTTGCAAAAGATTATCGCCTACGGCGTAAAACATATGGTATACATTTCCTGCAAGCCGACTTCGCTTGCAAGAGATTTGGAGATTTTGACAAAAGAAGGATATGGAGTAGATAAGGTTGCCTGTGTGGATATGTTCCCGGGCACTGCAAATGTTGAGACGATTTGTTTGCTTACAAGAAAAGAGTAATAGGTACGTAACATACATGGATGGACGGAGGAATTACGGATGATGAAAAGCAGGAAAATCGAAAAAAAGCATAGGATATGCCTGTGGATTGCCACCTGCGCGGCAATGCTTTTATTGGGGCTTTTACAGACAACGGGATTGGCACATGCGGATGAGGTAGAACGGGTAATCCGCGTCGGCTATTTCCGGCAATGCGGATTCATCGAAGAAAAAAAGGGTACTTTTAGCGGATATGCGGTGGAGTATCTGGAAAAGATTGCGTATTATACGGGATGGAAGTATGAGTTTGTAGAAGCGACTACGCAAGAGTGCCTTCAGATGCTTGCAGACGGGGAAGTGGACATGCTTTGCGGTGTGCAGTATACAGAGGAACGTGCAGAACAATATGCGTATACCCGGATTCCGGTTGGATATGAGTACACGACAGTGTATGTGGGAGTGGATGAAAAAATCTACTATGAGGATTATGCTGCACTGGATGGCAGGACAATTGGATTGATTGAAGGGAGTTTCCATTCGGAAGCATTTCGCGAATTGACCGAAGGTATTTCGTATGATACGTTGTATTATGAAGAAGAAAAGGACATGATGCAGGCATTAAAGGTAAAAGAAGTAGATGCTGTAGTCATGGGAAGTATTCATTTGCATGACGGAGTAAAGGTAATCGGAAGATATAATGCGAATCCGTTTTACTTTGTTGCCAATAAGAAAAATTCTACTCTTGTAGAAGAAATAGATGCTGTTCTGCAACAGATTAAGATGGAGGCTCCGGAATTTGAAGTGGGGCTGACAGAAAAGTATTACGGTAACAATCTGGTTTCGGATGGCCCCCTGTTTACAAGAGAGGAAGCGGAGTATATTGCATCTTGTGAACCGATTAAGATCAGGCTACTGTCAGATTCTATTCCGCTCAGCTATTACAGAGACAGTCAGCCGACGGGAATTCTTGTTCGTTACTTGACGTTGCTTTCCGAGTATAGTGGTCTGAATATTGAAATTGAGATGAGTGTTACTTCGGACTCCATGGATGAGGAAACGTTGCATATTCCGGACGGGAACTATATGATGCTACGAACCGAACGGGCGGTTAAAAAGGGAGAGATTGCGAAAAATCTTGTGGCAACAAATCCGATTTTAGAGACAAAGTTATCGTATGTTATTAGAAAAGATGCAATTCAAAGTGTGGGCACCGGACGGAAGGGATATGTACTGGCTGTCACAAGCGAGATGAATTACATCGAAGAATTGATGGAAAAGGATACGTTTGACTGTGTAATAAAACGCTATAGTTCTATCGAATCGTGTCTGGATGCAGTGCTAAACGGAGAAGCAGATATTGCGATTCAGGATGCTTATGTGGTTAGTTATGCATTACAGTCGTCAAAGTATTCCGGAGAACTTATAGAGTATCCGGGTGAGAATGTGGTAAACAAAATGTGCTTATTGGTTTCCAAAGAGGACGAAATGTTACTTCGTATTTTGAACAAGACGATTCGGTTCATTTCGGATTCCGAAGTGAAATCTTTGGTCACCAGGGAAATTTTATTGAATCCGTATCAGATTACGCTCGGTGATTTTGTCTATGAGAATCGTCAAAGCCTTTTAATCAGTGGAGCCGGTCTGATTGTACTTTTTGTGGTTATTGCGGTTATGCAACATCGTATGACAAACCTGAAACTTCGAAGAAAGGAATACGAAGTATTACAGAAAAAGGTACAGTCGGACGAACTGACCGGAGTATGTAACCGTCAGTATTTTTATGAAAAGGCGAGGGAAATGATTCTGTGCAGTACCGAAGAGATGTGTATTGTCATTATGGACATTTCCAATTTCAAAGTGATTAATGATCTTTACGGAATGAGAATCGGAGACCGTTTGCTCAGACAGATGGCAAGAGAACTGCAAAAACTCGCGGAAGGAAGAGACGTGCTGGTAGCCAGATTTACCGGAGATCATTTCTATATGTGCATGAAACAGGCGGATTTTATTAAAATAGATTTTCCGCAGAAGTTTAATACATTCTTGGAAGATATGGAAATCAAAGTGTCATACGGTGTATTCCCGGTTGGGGACCAAAAAGAGATTCCGATAAACAGTATGTGTGACCGTGCGAGTCTTGCTGTGCATGATAAGGAGCAGCTGCAGACAGAGTACATCAGATATTACAGTGATGAAGAACGCAAGAGAATTCTCCAGGAACAGGAAATCGAAAATGAAATGGAGAAGGCATTAAAGAGCCGGCAATTCTGTGTTTTCATACAACCGAAATATGATGTGGAAACAGAAGAAATTGTCGGTGGAGAGGCGTTAGTCAGGTGGAAACATCCGCAAAAAGGAATGATTTCTCCTGCGATGTTTATTCCGGTGTTTGAAAAGAACGGTTTTATTGTAAAACTGGATTACTATGTATGGGAAGAGACCTGTCGTCTGCTTTCGGAACTAAAGAAACAGGGGCTTCCTGTATTGCCGGTTTCCATAAATATTTCCCGTGTACATCTCTATGGACGAGATATCAAAACCCGTCTTTTGGGTCTGGTTGAAAAATATGGGTTACGTCCGGAAGATTTGGAACTTGAGATTACGGAGACGATTTGTGCAGAGGATACCGACATTATTTATAAGCGAATCAAACGATTGCAGACACAGGGCTTTAAGGTGGCAATGGATGATTTCGGCAGCGGGTATTCTTCCTTGAATATGCTAAAGGAAATGCCATTGGATATTGTGAAAATGGACCTTAAGTTTCTGGATGCCAAAGAGAATGTGGAAAAGAGCCGTCTGATTCTGGAGACCTTAATCCGTCTTTCACAAAAGATTAATCTTAAAGTGGTTGTAGAAGGCGTTGAGACAAAGGAACAACAGGAATTTTTAAAGGAAATCGGCGGTTGTCAGGCACAGGGATATTATTTCTCTAAGCCGGTGGATTGCGATACCTATACGAAAATGTTGCAAAAAGAAGAATAATGTAAGGACTTACATAAAATATTGTAAAACCAGGAAAGAGAATTTGAAGTAATGTAGACCATTGCTTCAAACTCTCTTTTTTTATGGTAAAATTGCACATGTATACAAGTGAAAATTCGTGAAAAATGGAGAAAATGTGCATGGAAGGCACAAAGTGGGATTGTAAGCATTTACGGAAAAACAGAAATGTGCTAAGATTAAAGAGAAGTTGTGAAGTTGCCTTTCCGTAAGCGTGTGATTTCGTGGGGAACAGGACGTTTTGACATGCATATGGATTGGAAGTAACAACAAAATTTCATCCCAAGGGATAGAAAAGGAGCGTGCATAATGAGAAAATTATGGAAAAAGATACTTGCAGGCGTACTCGTTGCAGGTATGATGCTTGCACCGGTAGCCGGTGTCGGCGCAACAGTTGCAAATGCTGAGGATGTGCTTTTGATTGCACCAAATCCGAATGCATCGGTAACCTATGACTTTACAGACGGTTCCATTATTCCTACCGATACCAATGGTAAGAGCGATGTGACCAGCGGAAACTTAACCGTAAAGGTTGGTACAAAGAATGCATACGGCTATAATGGTCCGGACCATGGTGTACAGTTTAAGGCCGGTAACACCATTGAGATTAAAGTAGACGGACCAACCAAGATTGAAGTGGGTGACTGTCAGTTCTCAGCATATGAGAAGTTGACCATGACCAGCGCAGACGGTTCCTGGACACAGACCGTGGATGCAAAGAAGGGTTGTCAGCACAATGACGGCAGTGTGGTTGTGTTTGAGTACACAGGTGCTGCAAATACTCTGGTGCTTGGCTTTGAAGGAACCTGTTATATCCCTAAGATTACGACGACTCCAATTAACATGGAGCCGACAGGTCCTGTGGTAACTGTATATAATTTTAAGGATGGTTCCATTGTTCCTACCGATACGAACGGTAAAAGCGATGTGACATCCGGTGACTTAACCGTAAAGGTTGGTACGAAGAATGCATACGGTTATAACGGCCCGGATCACGGCGTACAGTTTAAGGCCGGAAACACGATCGAGATTAAGGTAGGCGGACCGGTAAAAATTGCAGTAGGTGATTGTCAGTTCTCTGCGAACGATAAGCTGACCATGACCAGCGCGGACGGCACTTGGTCACAGACGGCTGACGCAAAGAAGGGCTGTGAGCACAATGACGGCAGCGTAGTGGTATTTGAGTATAACGGCGATGCAAACACTCTGGTGCTTGGTTTTGAAGGTACCTGCTATATTCCAAGCATTACCGTGACTACTGTGGAGAAAACAATTGTGGGTGAAGCAGAGAACTTTACATTTATGTACGATGAAAAGGCTGTTGACGGTGTTGTAGCAACGGGCTTATATAAGTTTGCAGACAGTGAACTTCTTTTAGCAGGCGAGACTGTAAACGGCGTTATTACACAGTATACGGTAAAGAGCGGCAAGACCATCACAGTGAACGGTAAGACTTATAATGCTTATACATCTGGTAAGAGACATGCGGATGTTAACAACATTTTCACACTTCCGGGTGAAGGTGATGGATGCTTAACCGTATTTAAGCCGGCTGATAAGGGTATGATGACAGTGTACTTTAACTCCACCTCCTTCATCAGAGTTCATGATTTTAATAACGACGGAACCAAGAATGGTTATGTAGATGCAGAAGTAGGAATTACCGAATATTCCTTCGAGGTACGTCCTGGACATACCTATGTCATGTCCACAACAGGTAAGACCAATAACATGTTCTATGCAGGTTACAGTTATGTTGTTGATGAGAAAGTCAGCGTACCTGTAACAGTTACTAATGTGAATGCAACCGTTACGGATGCATTGGAAATCAGTCTGGTTGATGCACAACTGGGTGGTAAGCCTATCGCGCTTAAGACGGCAGGTGATACCCTTGAACTTTTAAAGGGACACACATATCGGATTTCTACCAATGACGGTGGTGTTAAGGCACTCGTTGGTGAGAGTGATACCTTTGTTGTATCCGAAGAAGGCGTAACAGTTACACTGAACAATGTTCCTGATCTTACACTTTCCGGTAAGATTGTAGGAGCTGATGCTTCCTGCGTGACAAAGCTTACATTTACGAATGCTGTTAATGGTACGGTATATGAAGCAACTATTACAAATGACACTTATACCGTTTCTGTAAAACCTGGTGAATATAATACCGGTGTTGAAACTACAAACGGTGCCGTTACCTTCGACAGAGCTTCTGTTCAGGAGGGTCGTGAGAATACAAATGATGTATATTTAGAAGTTTCTGATCCGACAGCGAAGAGAGAAATCTCCTATACAGATATTGAAAATCTTGAGAAGACCGGTAATGTTGCAGTAGAGAGCGGAAAGGCACATTGTGTCGGACGTGCGGATTCCACAGTGACGATTCCGGTAAGCGGCAAGGCAAAGATTGTTGTGAATGCTTATTATGCTGCTGATTTCACAATTAATGGCGAGCAGAAGATTGTGAATTCCGGAACAACAGCCACAATTGATTCCTTTGAGCAGGTTGTAGATGGCGATGTTACAATTGCATTTAATGCTACCTCGTACTTAACAAGTATTTCCATAGTTCCGTTGGTAGAGTTTAAGAGCGAGCTTAACGTACCTGGTGACTATGCAACATTGAACGAAGCTTCGGATGCTATCTTAGGTATGGCAGACAGACCGGAGGGTGAAGCCGGTAGAGTAACCATTAACCTTACCGCAGATCTTTTTGAGCAGGTTGTTATGAAAGCACCATATGTTACACTTAAGGGGAATGGTCATACCATTTCCTGGTACTATGGTGTTGGTACACTTTACTACTCGGTAGACCCTGCTACAGGCTTTTACAATAAGAGACTTGCGATGGATAAGTATTCCTATGCAGAAGGTAATGGAAACCTTTGGGGTGGCGTGTTCATCGTACAGGGTGACAATTTCATCGCAGAGGATACAACATTTAAGAATACATACAACTATGAATTAACAGAAGCAGAGAAGACCGATATTGCAGGTTCCGCTCTCAATGTTGACAGATTGGCGGAGGGTGCTGACGTAACTACACATGCATATAAGGAAAGATCGAATGCTTTCTATATTGATGCAGACAATATCGAAGTATACAACTGTAAGATTCTTTCTTCCCAGGATACACTTGGTAGAAACGGTTCTTCCGATTTAGGATACCATGCATACTTCAAGAATTGTGTGATTGGTGGTAATACGGACTACATCTGTGGTGAGTTTGCGGCTGTATTTGACAACTGTGAATTACAGTGGAAGACCTATTCGAATGATAACAGTAACAATGCTAAGATTGGTTACATTGTAGCACCTAAGACAAATCCATATGTATTCAGAAATTGTACTATTACAACAGATGGTAATGCAGGAGAGGCTACAGTTCTTGGTAAGTTAGGTAGAACATGGGGTGCAAATTCCAATGCTTCCTTCATCAATGTTGAGACCAATGGTTTGATTGATGCGGAAGGCTGGGGCGAGATGAATAGTGGCGATAAGGCTACAGCTGTATTCAATGAGTACAATATTACAAGCAACGGTCAGGCGTATTCTTCTACAGGAGCCACTAATCATACTTTAGAGGCAGTTGCTAATTATATTGATACTGCAACAGTTAGTGTTTCCAATACAGTGCTTGATTCGTGGGTTCCGGTTCATTATGGCTTTGATCTTGGAGAAGGTATTGAAAAGACTACAGATGGCAGAGCAGTTTACTCCGGCGAAACCATTTACATTGTAAAGAAGGGTGATTCCTTATGGAGCATTGCAAAGCAGTTATTTGGCAAAGGAGCAAAATATAAGGAACTGTTCGCAAGAAATAGTGATATTATTGAAAAAGCAGAGTTGATTTTCCGCGGACAGGAAATTATTGTTCCGAAGTTAGGGGTTGTAGTGCCTAAAGAAGAAAAGAAGGTTGAAGACATAGATGTTGATCTTAGCGCAGGCTTAAAGGCCGGTACCGATTACAACGGAATTTCTGTATTGGAAGATTTCTCAGTGAAGGAAGATCCACAGGAAATTGGCGGTGCTTCCTACACTTATGCAGTATTTGGAAGTTCAAATGCCAGCCCGAAGAGCGGTGCGGTTCCTGAACAGGGTGCCGCTGTAAAGGTAGTTCCTGCAGCAGACGGAACATTTACTATTGTATTCAAGTTAAACGCAGGCAAGCAGGCATATGTGGTTGATGGTGAGGCGAACGTAATCGAATATATCGAAGCATCAGAAAACTCCTATTTGACAAAGACATATAAGGTAGAAGCAGGTAAGGTATATTATTTCTATGGTCAGGGCACAAAGCCATATATTTATAAGCTTTCCATTGAGTATTAAGAGATAAAGTACTTTCAAAAAAAGGAGGAGATGTCCACGATATGTGGGCATCTTTTCTTTTATTAATATTGCCTGTAAGTGTAAGGATAAAGCTACGTTTTTTTGTAAAAAATCACAATGTAAGCGTTTACAAATTAGCGAAAATATGCTATCCTTAAATACGATAGAAATATTATATTTTTATTGGTCATATTCGGACAAAGAGGCTTTGTCCGGTGGCAGGAAAGGAGAAACTATGAAGAAAAGATTCAGAAAAATCTGTGCGTCTGTACTTGCGTTCGCACTTTGTCTGGGACTTGCTTCTCCGCTTGCGGGAACAGTTACCGTGGCAAAGGCGGCGGATGAGAATGTATTCAACGCAAGTGAACAGACAGCGGGGGACATTACCGAAACTACCACATTCGGAAGATTTACGGTAAACGCGACAGCTGATAAGAAGGTTACCATTGACGGTAATAAGAAGTTCAGCGACAGCGGCATGGAATTTACACAGAGATTAAAATTTAACGGTTCCGGTGCAGCGGACAGGAGAAGTATCTCCTTTACAACAAGTGGTCCGGCAACCATCACCGTATATGCAATGAGCGGAAGTAAAGATGAGGACAGACCGCTTCTTCTTATGGCGGCAGACGGTGCAACCGAGTTAGATAGCAAGTTGGCGCTTGGTGTGGCTCCGGATGATATTATTGCGGCGCTTACATATGAGGTAACAGAAGCAGGTACTTACTATTTATGGTCGAAGTCCAGCAGTATCAGTGTGTACTATCTGGAAATCAAAGAGACTGCTCCGACAGCAGAAGGTGTTGTGTTCAATGCAAGTGAACAGGCATTAGGAGATATCACAGAAACTACTACCATTGGCGATTTTGTAGTAAATGCGACAGCAGATAAAAAGGTTACCATTGATGAAAATAAGAAGTTCAGTGACACCGGCATGGAGTTTACCCAGAGATTGAAATTCAATGGATCCGGTGCTGCGGACAGAAGAAGCATTGCATTTACAACAACCGGTCCGGCAACGATTACCGTATATGCGATGAGCGGAAGCAAGAGTGAAGACAGACCGCTTCTTCTTATGGCATCAGACGGTGCAACTGAGTTAGATAGCCAGTTAGCACTTGGTGTGGCTCCGGATGATATTATTGCGGCTCTGACCTACAAGGTAGAGGAAGCAGGCACCTACTATTTCTGGTCCAAATCCAGCAGTATCAGTGTGTATTATATTGAAGTTGCTCCGGAGGGCGGTGCATCTGCAGAGCCTGTAAGAGCAGCGTGGAACACTGTGACTGCTCCGGTACTTAGCATGCCGGTGCTTAAAGATGGTGTGATTGAAGTTGGCTATACCATGTTGGTGGGTGCAGCTACCGATGGTTGCGATAAGATGTACATTTATATGTATGATGAAACAGGTGCGGAAGCAGGAAAGGTGACGGTAGCTGTAGAATCGACACAGGGTGTTGCCGAGTTTACTCCGGCAGCCAGCGGCAATTATACGTTCCAGGCAGAGGCAGTCAGAAATGACGAAGAAACAACGCTTAAGAGTGCACGTTTACCATTTGACGGATATGTATTACCTCTTGGCATTACTACTATTACCAGTGCAACGAACCGTGGTAACGGAGCAGTAGCGTTGGTATGGCTTCCGGTAGCTGAAGCAGATTCCTATGCGGTTTCCTACCGTGTGGCAGGTTCCGCTGATAAGCCGGCACTTGCAGCTACGGTAACTGCTACGGATTTCACCGTAGAAGGTTTAACCGTAGGAGCAAAATATGAATTTTTGGTACAGGCAGTCAGAGGTACTGAAGTGGCTGCAGCAGCAACTTTCAGTGCAACTGTTACCGCTAAGGAGCAGAGAGTATGGTCCTTCGTGGCATACGGCTCCAGTACAAAGGCAGATGAAAAGAACACTTACAGCGGTTCGGTCAATGAAGACGGTAAGGTTACGGTTATCAGTACCGGCAACGGCGGTAAATTAACTGCAGATGCAGACGGTATTTCGTTCTACTATACCGTAATTGATCCGGAAACCGAAAACTTTAAGTTAAGTGCAACCGCAAC
Organism: Lachnospiraceae bacterium; assembly: GCA_015057585.1. Taxonomy (GTDB): domain Bacteria; phylum Bacillota; class Clostridia; order Lachnospirales; family Lachnospiraceae; genus SIG299. Next base: position 27,013 of record SVEF01000020.1, read on the forward strand.
GGTGGATACCTGGACCTTCTCCAACGGTCAGGAAGGCTTTGGTTTATTGGTTGCCGACAGAATCGGTGCGCATGGTGATGCAACGGGAATTTTAAACAACAGTTTCGCATCTATCGTATCCAAGGTAGAGTACTGGTACGATCCAAGCATCGGTGAATTTACCGAAAATACGGGTAACAAGGTTACCATGAAGCTTGGTATCGGTGCGCAGGAAAAGAGCGGTGTTACTTTAGAAAATATCGCAGACGGCACCATCGTTTCCGAAAGAGAAAAACTTTATATTTCTGAAATTACACCACTGGAGTGGAGCCAGAGACTGATGCCGGGTACCAACACCTTTAACTTGGTTGGTAATTCGACAAATGAGGTTCCTGGAACGCTTCCGGACAAGGCAATTTTAACATCCTTCAGATTTACAATTGAAAGAAATAACACCGGTTATTTTGTATCCTATGATGACCCGATTACCGGTGAGACTGTAACAAAGAAGTATTATGATTTAGAGAGAAATGCACTGACAAAGTTAGATCCTGAGAACATTTATCTTGGTTTCTATACCTCCAGAAATGCGACGGTTACGTTCTCTGATATTGATTTTCAGATTACAGATCCTAAGACCGATGCTCCGGCAGAGGGAAGAGAAATCAAGTATACTTCTCCGATTGTCAGCGTAATTTCCGGTACAGATGCAGGTATCAAGGAGCATGATTTAACTCTTTATACGAATGCTTCCGGTACAATTACGGTAAAGGAACTTCTGACCGACAAGGTGATTGTGGAAAATGTGAAAGCAAATGCGGATGATTATACATATGTCCCTGTGACTTTGGCAGAGGGTCAGAATGTATATACCATTTACTTTACTCCGGATGCAGACTTTAAGTTTGCAGAGTATCATCATCTGGCATCGTTTGAAACCGTAGAACTGAATCATGTTATTATGCACAGAACGTTTGAGGGCAAGGTGATTTACGTTGGTAAGAACGTAGACCCAAGCAACTCCGGTTACGGTACAAAGGAAAGACCGACCGACCTCGGCACAGCAATTAAGTACGTACAGCCGGGTCAGATTATCCTGTTAGAGGGTGGAAAATACGATCCGCTTTACTTAAAGAAGGCAACAGCAGAGCGTGGTACTGACGGTACAGCCGAAAATCCGATCTACTTAATGGCAGATCCGAATGCGACCGAGCGTCCGGTGCTTGATTTTAGCATGGTTGATGCAGGCTCCGGCGGTGCGGCACTCATCTTTGCCGGTGATTACTGGATGATTTCCGGTTTTGACGTGATTAACACACCGTCCGGCTTAAAGGGTCTTCAGGTTTCCGGTAGCCATTGTATCGTTCAGGATATCAATGCATACGGAAACGGTGATACCGGTATCCAGATTTCCAGATTCAAGGGAACGGACTACAACGAAGATTGGCCGTCCTATAACTTAATCCTCAACTGTACATCCTATAACAACGCAGACGCCGGCGGTGAAAATGCCGATGGTTTCGGTGCAAAGTTAACTGTAGGTGAGGGTAACGTATTCGACGGTTGTATCGCATACAATAACTCCGATGACGGTTACGATTTATATGCAAAGCCTGAAACAGGTCCAATCGGCCTGGTAACCATTAAAAACAGCCTTGCATTCCGTAACGGTGTTACTTTAGATGGTAAGCTTAAGGGTAATGGTAACGGCTTTAAACTCGGTGGTGACAGCTTCACAGGTTACCATAAGTTAATCAACTGCGTGGCATTTGATAACCTGGCTAAGGGTCTTGACAGTAATAGCTGTCCGGACATCCAGCTTGAAAACTGTACTACATTTAATAACGGTAGTTATAATGTGGCATTGTATACCAATACTGCAGCAAATACAGATTTTGGTGCAACCGGCGTATTGTCCTTCCGTACCGTAACTACAGAAATCGGTGAAACCTTCAAATTCAAGGGAACACAGGATGAAAGTAAGGTTTACGGACCGACAAACTTCTATCAGGATGCAGGTACTGAAAAATCTGCAAACAGCGAAGGCGTGATTGTGGATGCTTCCTGGTTTGTATCCTTAGATACCTCCGTAGCAGTGACCAGAAATGCTGACGGTACGATTAACATGAACGGTTTATTAGTACTTACAGATAAGGTTCCGGCAGGCGTTGGTGCCGTAGTTGGCGGTACACCAAACACCGATTACAGCGGCATTATCTTAGCAGCAATCGAAGAGGATGCAAAGGCTCAGGAAGTAACTCCTGCTCCGACACAGGCTCCGAGCACCGGTGATGACGACAAGGATGTTTCCGCAAATGAGGGCGGTATGAATCCTGTTGTAATTATTGTGATTGTTGTAGCAGTGCTTGCAATTGCAGCAGTGGCGGTGGTAGTTTTAATGAAGAGAAATAAGAAGTAAGAAGTAAATTTTAAATGCGTTTCTGCCTGGTGAAATATTCAGGCAGAAACGCATTTTGTATATACAATATATAAAAAACAAAAAATATAAAAAATTTTTAAAATTCCTGTTGACAAATACGTTTAAATGGTGTATAGTACATATTGTTCGAAAGAACAAAAGAAATGCGCGAGTGGCTCAGTTGGTGGAGCGCGACCTTGCCAAGGTCGAGGCCGCGGGTTCGAGTCCCGTCTCGCGCTCTTGAGAAAAGAAGCGGAAACCGTGATAAACAGCGGTCTCCGCTATTTTTTTTGTGTCGGTCAAGTTGACGACATTTGACGACAGCCTTTATTTATAAGGCTTTGGCGATTAAATCGGCAGTTTCTGTGTCTGTCAGTGGGTTATAAATATATCCCAAAGTGGTTTGTAAATTGCTGTGTCCGAGAAGTTCACGGATGGCATCCAGAGGGACTCCATTTGTGGCAAGCATAGAAGCATAAGTCTTTCGCATCTTATGAGTGCTTTTTGTCTGTATTCCTTGCCGTTCTGCATACTTTTCCAAAACATAAGCAATTTGTCGGCTTGTCAGCCGTTCTCCGTTCCTTGTGAAGATATATTCGCTCTGGCGGTCTACCTTTTCCAGTAGGGCAGTTGCTTTCGGTATCAGAAGCACAAAGCGGTCATTGTGGGTTTTGGTATGTTCCACGACTTCATAAGTGCCTGCTTCTTGATTTCTGATTTCTTCACGGACGATATGCAGATGATTTTCTGAAATATCGCTCCATTTCAATGCAACAAGTTCTCCTACACGCAGACCAAGCAGAAAATTCAGTTTTACAGCCAGAAAAGAAGTGTCGCCAGTTTCCGTATATTTCGCATCCAGATATTGATTTAACTGCAAAAGTTCTTCACTGTTATATGTCTGTGTTTTTCCTGTCTTTTTTACTACCTGTCGGAATTTAACGTGAATAAAAACTTTATCCATTGGGTTTGTATCAATGTAGCCTTTTCTGTAGGCATATTCAAACATTCCCTTTGGAATGGTTTTTACGTTAATCCATTCTTTTCTTGAAAGGTTATTTTCACGGATAAGACGGTTAAATTCCATTTCCAGAGTGAGAGAATCCAACTGTCGAAGTGATTTACCGGACAGAGCAGAAGATGCAAAATATTTGTTATAATGCTGTCTGTGTCTTGTGATAGTGTTCGGAGAATTGGAAACCGATTTTTTATAATCGAGCCATTCTAAAAACAGTTGTTCAAATGTCATCTTGTCAATGTGCTTTTGGTCGAAATAAATATCAACCAATTTCAGAAGAAGTTCTTCTTCTGTACCTGCTTTCATACACCTACGTTTTCCGGTAGAATCCTTGTAATATGTTTGCCAGCGTCCTCCTTCCTCTTTTGGTGAGGTTATAGCAAACGTATGTAGTTTTCTAACTTTATCTATCTTTTTAGCCATGTGTAATGATTGCATGGTGTCTAGGTCAAGAATATCATTCCCTAGATTTTTTTGCAAGCAGGAAATCGCCTGCTCTATTGTAATATCGTTTGCTATACTTCCCACCACCTTACAAAGAGTTATTCATTATCGGTAGGAAATAAAGAAGCTATTTCTAACTGCTGTTCCTTTGGTAATTCTGCAATTGGTGTAAAAGGAGTTTTCCTGTTCATATATTCTTCAACGGAAGAATATTCGATAACTCCGTCTTTGGTGTACTCCTTTACATTGGATATTCTTCGCAAAAATGCTTTCCACGACTCCGAATCTCGTTCTTGTAATTCTGGATATTGCTGTTCCAATCGCCAGTTGGTACAGAGAAAAATTCTGGTAAAGCAAGCGTATTTGTTGCTATAACGTGCTTTTAGCTGGATAGGATAAATATCAAGGTAGTTTAACATTTCCTGCATTGGTAGCGACGAACGAAATTCTTCAAATACCACCACTGATTCGCATTGATAATTATCCCACGGATGGGAATAGTCTGTAATACGATACACGTTTTCATCTCCGTATGTGTCCAGTATATTTCTGGATTTACCAGCTCCGGTTGTTCCAAACACATACGTTGTTTCAAGGTCAAGTCGTCTTGTTCCACGGAACTTATCTTGCAGGTGTATTGTACGGATTTTGTCGAGCTTATCGATTTGCAGTATGTAATCGTTGTTGATGCGGAGAATATCAGCGTTTGGAAGATTTTCTTCAACTATCATGTGGTAAAGCTCTTCTAAATCGCCACGTTTTCCTTTATTCTCCGGAGGACGTTCTCCTAATTCTTCAAAACTACCTTCCACAGTCGTTTCAGATTTTTCTGTTTCTTCCCATTTGCCGGATTTTTTTAAATAGTCAAGATTCTGTTTGATACTTCCTCTGGCAACCTCTATATGTGCGGTAGGAAAATGTTTATGTATAGTACCCCAGCGAACCCCATTTTTAAAGCAGGCATATATATGGGTATGTAACGTATGCTCTTTATTTCCAATTTCGTCTACCATGGCTGCATAGCAGAAAGATGGAAACTGCAATGCCAGAATTTCCTTTATTCGTATATGAGGGAAATCTTGTGGGTTGTTAATGGTTAACTGATATTTTCGGTGCTGGGTGTTAGATATATCTTTAGCGATAAAATCACCTCATCTCTATTGGATGTTACAAATGTTACTTTCATTGTGTAACAGTTTTTATGTACTTCAATCCCTTATAAATAAAGGATTTTTAATATGTGTGTTACAGTTTATCCAAGGGGCTGGTAATACTATCAGCCCCTTGGACGGCTTCTGCTGGTTTGCTCTCGCTCCGCTTCGCACCAGCAGAACGCTGGTCAGCGCATTACCGCTTCTTTGATAGCATTGTCTACATTTTCCATTGAAGCGATTTTGGGTACTACAAATGGCTGAAAATCAGCACCATTGATTAACAAGTAACCTGTGCCACGCTGGCGGTCATTCTTGATGCAATCTTTATATTCGCTAAACAGCATGGATACCACTTCCTTTGACACGTTACCAAGTGAAAGCACCAAACTTAGCTGGTCTCTCATGCCCCCAAACGTATCTGCCGAAAGTCTCTGTTGAGATAGAAGCACGTGGTGATTAAAAGACCGAGAGAGCATCAATAGATTGGATAACTTCTTTTTGGCATCTTCAGCAACTTTCTTATCTAGCGAATGGAGGAAGGCATTATACTCATCGAACAGTATGGCATGAAATCCGTCTGTGCGACCTGTTCTCTGAACATTAAGAAAGCTGTTGTAAAAGTTATTCAAACCATCCAAGCAAGCGTCAAAGCGATAAAACCGCTCACAACCAGACAGACAAGAGAAGTCCTTATCTCCTTTGTAGTCACAGACAGTCAAGTGACTGTCTGTGATATACTTTGACACTTTAGCACACAAAAGTTTTGTGAGGTATGTTTTACCACTACCGGTGTTTCCGGAAATTGCCAAATGTGGAGCGGAGTCTGTATCCCACTGGATATATTCTTTATATCCGGCTTGTAACAATGGTTCTGAATAAACTAGCGGAATAATAGCCATGTTCTACCTCCTTAAAAATCCAAGTCGGAATTATCAATAGTTGTTTCACTTACGACCTTGCCACGTTCTATGTAGTCTGTATATGGGTGTCCAACGATTACCGCATTTATCTGGAGGAAAGAGCCGTTGTCACGAATATCATGTATTAAGATTTTTTGATAAGGAATGCTATTATGAGATAAATGCATTTCATATTTTCCCATTATTTCTCCAGAATTAAGTGCTTGACGTATTCGATTGTTAAGTATTTCTTTCATCTGAATTATGTTTGAAGTAGTTGCGCTGTCTTTGGCTACAAGATACTGGAAAACATAGAATCCTCCATCAGCAAATACAAAATGTATTGGTGCATCTAAGGCAGTCACAGATTTAAGTTGTGGTATTTTTGTTACAATTGCCGTATCATTGATAGCAAGAAAAAGTAGTTGCTGAATGCGTAAGTAGGCATCCTCATATTTTTGTTTTTCTTGTTCTTTATCAATTTTCGTTTGATAGCGCATTTGTACTGCCTGTGTGGTTTCATTATTCACTCGCTTGCACCAGATGATATAAATGACGGCAACTACAATACTGCCACATAAAAGTAGTAGTTCATAGTTTGCAACAACAAATCCAGCAACTAACCTACATGCAAAGATAAATAATGTAATGAGCAAGAGTATGAGAGCTCCTGTGAAAATTAACGTTAATAACTTAAATAATGTAAAATCGGCAATATACGCATCTATTTTTTCACGGATTTCTTCAATTTTTTTCTTCATATTAAATTCCTCCTTTTTTTGTGCTGTCCTCCTTAGGAAAGAAGGACAGCATTGGGTTTAGATTAACTATGGAAGAAGTTCAACGCTATCTGCGGAGCATGTAAGAGCATAATCTCCGTTTGCGGTACGATAGAAACGTCCGCTAAGATTCTTAAACTTTACTTTTATTTTTCCGCTCTGCTGTGCAAGCAGTTCCTTGCTGACAACTTCCTTTACTCCGGCAACCTTTACCGTAAGTTTTTCAAAATTGTTGTCAGTAAATACGGATAAATACTTAATATAGGACTGCGTTTCTGAACGCTTACCGTTTATGTATTCATATCCCGGAGAAACATCCAAAAGGATTGCGATACCTTCGTTGTTTCCGGAAATTTGATATGGAGTTAATCTTAAATCACTTATTTGCATAAAATTTACCTTCCTTTCTTTTTTTGAGGGCTTTCCCCCCCTTTTTTGTATGTAAAGCAGGGGGAAAGCAAATTAGTTACTGTAATATCTTATATAACTTGAGAAGAGTGTTTACTTCAGACTCGAACATGTCATAGTGCTCGTCTGTCATGAGTTCATCGGAAAGCAACCCGTCCATAAGCGCTCTTAAGCGTAATGCTATGGCGTAACGTAAATGGTAGCTTTCCTCGTCGTCAAATTCAACGACTAAGCAATCATCAATACGCTGGAGTGCTGAAGTAAGAACATGGAGTCCGTTCTCAAATTTTGCAACACTTGTTTCTGGATACTTATTTTTGTTAGCGAGAATGGATGTTATGGTCGTAATTTCCAAACGCGCCGCATGCTTTAACAGCATTTCTTCATAATCATTTAAAATCATAATTAAAGTTCTCCTTCTTTGAATCTCTACGAGAGTTATTCTCGCGACATTAGTAGTAACTTGTCCCAAATAAATTACGGAGCGCTCCTAAACTTCGGAATGTAATTTTTGGGGGATGGGTAGTATTTCGTTGCGTCCAACAAAATACATTCATATAGTAACAACTTAGCTAAATTGGAGTTTTTGGAAAACTATTTGCTCTTCCTGCCTTTATTATAGGATATTGTTTTGAAACCTTGGCACCAGATGTGAAAAAATTTTTCTGGTGCAATATGTGAAGTGCAATTTACTCTTCCTGCCTTTATTATAGGATATTGTTTTGAAACCTTGGCACCAGATGTGAAAAAAATTTTCTGGTGCAATATGTGAAGTGCTGTTTTGCTCTTCCTGCCTTTATTTTAGAATATTGCTTTAAACCTTGGCACCAGATGTGAAAAAAATTTTCTGGTGCAATATGTGAAGTGCTGTTTTGCTCTTCCTGCCTTTATTTTAGAATATTGCTTTAAACCTTGGCACCAGATGTGAAAAAAATTTTCTGGTGCAATATGTGAAGTGCTGTTTTGCTCTTCCTGCCTTTATTTTAGAATATTGCTTT
>SVEF01000020.1:35120-42807 GCA_015057585.1 Lachnospiraceae bacterium
TTTGCTCTTCCTGCCTTTATTTTAGAATATTGCTTTAAACCTTGGCACCAGATGTGAAAAAAATTTTCTGGTGCAATATGTGAAGTGCTGTTTTGCTCTTCCTGCCTTTATTTTAGAATATTGCTTTGAAACTTGGCACCAGATGTGAAAAAAATTTTCTGGTGCAATATGTGAAGTGCTGTTTTGCTCTTCCTGCCTTTATTTTAGAATATTGTTTTGAAACCTTGGCACCAGATGTGAAAAAATTTTTCTGGTGCAATATGTGAAGTGCTGTTTTGCTCTTCCTGCCTTTATTATAGGATATTGTTTTGAAACCTTGGCACCAGATGTGAAAAAATTTTTCTGGTGCAATATGTGAAGTGCAATTTACTCTTCCTGCCTTTATTATAGGATATTGTTTTGAAACCTTGGCACCAGATGTGAAAAAAATTTTCTGGTGCAATATGTGAAGTGCTGTTTTGCTCTTCCTGCCTTTATTTTAGAATATTGCTTTGAAACTTGGCACCAGATTCTAAGAAATTTTTATGAAGTTGCTTTTGAGTGCAATATGTGCTATAACGAAGTTGCTAGCTGGCTATAAAATGTGTTTTAAGGAGAAAATTAGATATGGTAAAAACATTGGATATTATTCGACTTGATGATTATGAGCATAATTTGAAAGAGTGTGCAAAACTTCATCCATTTTTTTGGAATGGTTTATTTGCTGTATTGGCTAAACCTATTTTGAAAGAGTACAGTTTGAAAGCATTAGTGGGTTTGGCTGGAAAAAAAGGGTGTAGATATTTTATAAACAGTTCAGAATCTAGTTTGGCAAGACGATTATATTGTGAACAAAAAATGGATTACGAGGAATTAGTTTATTTTTGTAAATGTTTAGAAATGCCATTGGAAATTGAGAAAGATTTCACATCCAAGCAATGCAGGAATGTGCAAGACAATTTGAGAAAAGCATGGTTTTTCTCTGATACAGCTTTAAGATACGCACAGAATATGACGGATTCAGATTATCCATCAGATTTTGCAAAAAAGAAAAAACGCGAATATGCTACGTTGGATGGCGAAACATTCCTTGATGATGGGTATCTGGATACGGAACTGGATAATCTGTATAAACAGGTGAAGAAAGATATTTTACCATTGTTTATGAAGTTATCAAAAGAAGAATTATCGTTAGTTTATCGTATTATAGAAGAACGTCCGGTTCTATATAAATTTGATATGATGTTTCTTGAAATATATCCGGTGTTAAATGATAAGGGGATTGCATTATTAAACGAAGCTTTGGAAACGCAACAGAAGGGACTTTCCTTATGCATGGATGAAGAAGCAGAAATATTTGCCAGAATGGAATCAGCTGTTGTACCTGTGCAAGATGATTTAACACCAGAGCTTTTATATGAGCATTTTCTAAACAATGGTTATTTTTCAGTAGAAGAAGCAAAATATCTTATGATGTTTTGCGGTGTGACAGCAAGTGAATGGAAAATGTTACGGTTGTATCATTTGCTGATTATGCATTATCCGGAAGAAAACATCGAGGGAATGCCTTTTAATTACATAACTTATTTGCAGATATTTTTGAATTGGTTACAGAATATGCCATCACTGAAAAAATAAGCGAATATTTGAATGTTCACAGCGTATTATCTTGTGAGTTTTGATTGCTAATATTAACAATAAAGGAGTGTAGCCTCAACAATGCACACTCCTTCTTTTGTTTATTGTTCTTCTTCATCTTTTGAAGTATCCATATTTTGCAGTGCATATTCACAGGCTTGAATTACAAAGCCGGAAAAGGAAATATCTTTATTAGTAATAGCATTGTTAATGCTCTCAATCAGAGAAATGGGAAAGCGGATTGTTTTATTTTCACTTTCTTTTTTGTTCGATTTGATTTGAAACGCCATTGTACATTACCTCCTAATACATAGGATAATGCAAAACAGCAAATAAGTATGCAATGACAAATGCAATGCAAATTACAATGCACATATTGATAAATTTAAAATAAGGTGATATAATTCATAGGAATGTAAATTTACAATTTAATTAGTTTTGCTTAATAAATTGACGAAAGGAAAAAGCTGTTATGAAGAAATACTTTTTTATGACTGTAGCGACAATGGGTTTGATGGTTCTGGTGGGATGCCAGACCGCAAATAATGAGGTAGTAAATCCTCAAGATGCTACAGCGACACCAGTGGTTGAATCCACAGTAACACCAGAAGCGACTGCGACTCCGTCCGTGGATGTAACTCCTACGGAGAAGCCTGAGCCAACAGAAACACCAACGGAAATTCCAGAAGTAACTCCAACAGCAGAGCCAACTGTTGCTCCAACTGAAATACCTGTAGTAGAGCCTACAGCAACAAGTACTCCAGTTCCAACTGTTGAGCCAACAGCAACTGCAACGCCCGTTCCGACAGCAACAAGTACACCAGTTCCAACTGCGACAGCTACTCCTGTACCTACGGCAACACCAACAGCAACCCCAGTACCTACAAGTACTCCTACTCCTACAAGTACACCAGTACTTACGGCAACTCCAAAGCCTACAGCTACACCTAAGCCAACTGCTACCCCAGTACCAATTGAGTGGCCAACCTATATGAGTAAAGACAATTATAATATGTCACATGTACTCAAAACAGACAGCTTTGATTGTAGTGACAGTACAGGAGATTTCACAATCAGCTTTGTTGCGAGAGACAATGACTATCTTTATGATAGCTACCCAAATGTTGTAAGTTATAGTGTCGTTGATTATGAAATTTATAATAAGGGCGACGCGTATGTAATCAACTATCAGATGAGTGAAACCATGAAAGTTTCTGAATCAAGTTATGAGGTTATATTTGAGGAATTAACTGGATACTCCCCAGACAACGAACGCCTTGAGCGTATTATGAAGCGTGAAAGCAAGAATTTCACGGAGGGTGAATTTGAGGGTAGACCTTATTATGTATGCACTACATGGACTGCTGACCTTACGAAGGATATTGCAGATTATTGTATTCTTCAGGATATAGGCAAAGACTACTTTATGTACATTACAATTCGTGCAAGAAATGTTCCTGATAGGGATACTACCTTTGCTAGTGTAAACACAACCGTTGAGCAGTTCTTGGTTGCTCAGGACCAGATTCAGTAATTTCTATCAGTACAATAAAATAAGGTAGGGTGTGGAATTATCCGCACCTTATCTTATTTGTTTACTATAAGCGTGTTGTACATACATTTAAGGAGAAAGTCTGACGACGGATTTGACGACAACTTGACGACACAAGGTAGACACCATGCTTTCCTCCTTTATTTAATAGGGTTTACGGAGAATGCCCGAATTCGAGTCCCGTCTCGCGCTCTAGAGAAAGCGAAAGGCCGATACGAAAGTATCGGTCTTTTTGCTTTCTCAAGGACGTGAGACGGATGGGGATAAAGCCGCCCGGCAACCTCCTCGTAGAATACCGCTAATCATTGTATTTGGCGGAGGTTGGAACGAAATGCGCAAGCATTCCGTTTGTTCGACAGTCCCGTCGATGCGCGGGGAGAATTGGAAACTGACTTTTTATAGTTGAGCCATTCTAAAATAGTGTTTCAAATGTCATTTTGTCAATGTGTTTTTGATTGAAATAAACATCTATTAATTTTTGTAGAAGTTCGTTTCCTGTACCTGCTTTTAAACACTTACGTTTTCCTGTAGAATCCTTATAATATGTTTGCCGCGTCCTCCTTCCTCTTTTGATGAGGGTATGAAGTTTTCTAACTTTATCTATCTTTTTAACCATGTGTAATGAATGCATTGCTAATAATAACAAAACAAGGAGTGTAGTCTACAAAGCAACACTCCTTGTTTTGTTTATTGTTCTTCTTCATCTTTTGAAGTATCCATATTTTGCAATGCATATTCACAGGCTTGAATTACAAAACCGGAAAAGGAAATATCTTTATTAGTGATAGCATTGTTAATGCTATCAATCAGAGCAATAGGAAAGCGGATTGTTTTATTTTCGCTTTCTTTTTTGTTCGATTTGATTTGAAATGCCATTTACATTACCTCCTAATACACAGGATAATGCAAAACAGCAAATAAGTATGCAATAATAATTGCAATGCAAATAGCAGTGCAATATTGATAAATTTGAAATATAGTGGTATAATTCATAGAAATACTTATCATCAATTTATTTGGTTTTGATTAATAATTTGACGAAAGGAAAAAGATGTTATGAAAAAATACTTTTTTATGACTGTAGCAACAATGGGTTTGATGGTTTTGGTGGGATGCCAGACCGCAAATAATGAGGTTGCAAATCCTCAAGATGCTACGGCGACACCGGTGGTTGAATCCACAGTAACACCAGAAGCAACTGCAACTCCGACCGTGGATGTAACTCCTACGGCAACACCTGTAGCGGAGCTTGAGCCAACAGTAACGCCAACAGCAACCGTTGCTCCAACAGAAGTTCCAGAAGTTGTTCCAACTGTAGAGCCAACTATTGAGCCAACGGAAACTCCAGAACCAACAGTTGCACCAACAGCAACTGTGACTCCTGTTCCAACAGCAACAAGTACACCAGTACCAACTGCGACAGCAACTCCTGTACCTACGGCTACACCAACAGTTGCACCGACAGAAACTCCAGTGCCTACGGCAACTAGCACACCAACACCAACTCCAACACCGAAGTTTACATTTAAGGATATGGATAAGGAGTTATATGCAAAGAGTTCTGTAAATGTAAGAAGTTTACCATCTACAGATGGTGATAAGCTCGGCAGTCTTTCTGCTTGGGAAAAAGTAAAAGTAACAGGACAGTGTAATGAAACAAGCTGGTATCGTATTGAGTACGGTGATGGCATTGGTTATGTAAGCAATAACTATCTTGTTGCAAACAAGCCAACCCCTACACCAACCCCAGTTGTGGATTCTAATCTTGTTACAGAGTCACGACTCTGGATGCGGCTAATGGAAGAGTATAACGGGACTACGTACTATAAGTCTGATAGTTTAAAACTAGAAGGAGTTACAATTAATTTTCCGGCTAAAGAAAATACGTACTACCAGCACGGTATTAATGATTCCTCGAAGCCATATGTATGGGTTTATTTGGAACAGGATGACCTGTATGACCTGTATGACCTGTATCCTGCGGAAGCATATTACTTAGAGGAAACTGACCTTAGGGGATTCGAACTTTCCGAAGGAGTATTTTTGTACTATCTATATGATAGGTTGGACGAATATGATATTACTACAGACGCTGAGTATTCAGAGAGTATCAAAGCATCTTCTACTGGAGAACGGCTAATAAAAACCGAGATAAATGGCTTTACATGCTGTATTTATACCACTCATGTAAATGCCAACCCTGATCAATACTATCACCGTTATAGTATAGTACAGGATATTGGTAAGGATGATTATATCTATATCAATGTATATGTACCTAGTGACTACAAGTTAGCCACAGACTGGGATTCGCACATCAAGTATGTAACACCATTCATCCTCACTCAGGACCAGATTCAGTAAATTCTATCAGTACAAATTAAATAAGGTAGGGTGTGAAACTATCCGCACCTTATCTTATTTATTTACTGACACCAAGAGGTAACTTGTGTATACAAACTGTATAAACAAGTGGACAACGTGCTTTTCCTCCTTTATTTATGCGTATTTGCGAAAGGCGGTGTACTTCGAGTCCCGTCTCGCGCTCTTGAGAAAGCGAAAGGCCGATACGAAAGTATCGGTCTTTTTGCTTTCTCAAGGATGTGAGACGGATGGGGATAAAGCCGCCCGGCAACTTCCTCGTAGAATAGAGTGTTACAATAAAATATAGCGGAAGTTGAAGGGAAACGTGTTTGCGTTTCCCTTTGTTCGACTGACCCGTTCGCGCGGGGTTCGAGGGGCTCGCTGGCATACCGTTCAAGGTTACTTTTTTGTATACACGCTGTATACAGCCTGTTTTGTCGTCAGATTTTTGACGACAAATTTGTTTTCAAAAGGAAGAAAGTATGATATGGTATATGAAAGAATGATATAAATTTGAATTTGACGGAGGATACAAATTAAATGGTATTAGCACTTATAATTGAAATGCTTGCATTAACATGTGTGTGTTGGGTGGTGTTTTTTCTTTCGACATTTGCACACGAGTTGGGTCATGCCTTGGTTTATATGCTAATAACAAGGAATACTCATTGGCATATACGGATTGGATCTGGAAAAAGTTTACTAAAGACGCAGCACTTTACTATAAAATTAGCCGTTTTTGATGGCGTATTTGAAACAAAAGAGGATAGAATGGGATCAAAGACTGCTATTCTAACTCTTTTGGGTGGGCCGCTATTTTCTATGATATTAGTTGGAATTCTGCTATACACACGAGTAAAGATAGTAACGTTTGATTCTGCGATTATTTCGTCAGAAGCAATTCTTTTCATCTCAAGTCTGTCTCTTTTCGTCAATACATGTATTCTGCTATATTCTCTCGCTCCCATTCATTATTTTTGGGGCGAGATAAAAGGCAAGGAATCTGATATTCTGCAGATTGTTCATATAATGAAATCAAAACGGAATAATTGATGCATTGGGTTTCTATTTTTCTGAGTTAGTTGGGGTTGCCGTATTATCCTGTCACCAGTATTTTTCTTCAAAAGAGAAATCTCTGTTGAGTAAATTCCAATTTGTCTAATTGTTAGGATGGAAAGAATATGAGCATATTGTTGACGACAACTTGACGACACAAGGGTAGACACCATGCTTTTCTCCTTTCTTTATGCGTATTTGCGAAAGGCGGTGTACTTCGAGTCCCGTCTCGCGCTCTGAAAACAATACAGGATATTTTCAGCGGTAGAAAAATGTGTTATTATCATAAAGGAAAGTAATAAAAGTGAAATAAAGCAGATAGACAATTTGAAATTATGGAGGTAAACAAAATGAGACTTGATGGATTTGGGCTGTTTGTAGATGATATGGCTAATATGATTCGCTTTTATAGAGATGTTTTGGGGTTTGAAATAAAAGAAGGTGAAGATACTTCAAATGTGTACTTGATTAAGGATGACACCTTATTTCTTCTGTACGGAAGAAAAGATTTTGAGAAAATGACAGGTCGTAGATATGAATATATAAAAGGACTTAATGGTCATACAGAAATTGCATTGTATGTTGATACTTTTGAAGAAGTAGATGTTGAATATGAAAAGGCTATCAGCAAAGGAGCTGTTTCTGTATTAGAACCTGAAACCGAACCTTGGGGACAAAGAACTTGTTATATTGCAGACCCGGAGGGGAATTTAATCGAAATAGGTTCTTTCAATAAACCATTTAGAAGTTGAAATTAGAATAGGTCGAAGAGATAGAATACAATGATATGATGGAGGAACCATGTTAAAAGATTACGAGATAGATAAACCTATCCTTGAAACTGATAGGCTTATTATTAGAACTCTTAACGAAGCAGATGTACCAGATTTGAAAGAATGGTTGGGGAGAGATGAAATTTATACCTATTGGGGACGAAAAGCTAGCAAGAATGAAAAAAATCCAGAATTGATGTTCATTGACGCCCGTCCTTGGGTGAAAAGGAAGCCTTCACCAGATTTTGACTGGGGGATTGTCTTGAAAGAAACAAATACTGTTATTGGAATGATTGCAGTATTTGATATACAGAATTTAAGGATG
>SVEF01000021.1 GCA_015057585.1 Lachnospiraceae bacterium
TTCCATCAGGTGTGTCTGGATATACTCCGGATCTATAGAGTTCGACACATCTTTTCTTGAACTCATAACTGTAACGCATAAAAATACCCTCCTTACTGGTTCGTCCAGTAAAGAGGGTACATATCAACTTACCACCCTTTCAATGCTTATCTATACCAGTTCAGCCCGCGCCTATTCGCAAAGACACCTACGGTGACGCGCATTCTAAAAAAACACAGAATGCGCTTGTTACCGCTGCTTCGCAGCTACTTTGCTCATATACGGTCGCTAACCCTGTGCAGCTATGCAAGCACAAAAATGTACAAGCACATTTTGTGGTACTTGCATACTGCACAGGCTGAACTGTTTACTTATGATACGGTTCCCCATTCAATATCCGGTACGCTCTATAAATCTGCTCCAGCAACACCACCCGCATCAATTGGTGCGGAAATGTCATCTTTGAGAAACTAAGAAGAAAATCCCCCTTCTTTGTCACCTCATCCCACAATCCCAGCGAACCTCCGATAACAAATACAATATGACTTGTCCCACGTACTCCCAGTTCACCAATCTTCTCCGACAATGCCTCGCTGGTCAGCTGTTTTCCGTTAATCGCCAGAATACACACATACGCATCGTCCGGGATATATTTGAGCAGACGCTCCCCTTCCTTTTGCTTAATCTGCTCTTCCAGTGCCGCCGATGCTCCGTCCGGCGTCTTCTCATCCGCCACTTCGATAATCTCTAACTTACAATATCTCGACAAGCGCTTTGCGTACTCCTCAATCGCACCCGTAAAATATTTCTCTTTTACTTTTCCTACACACAAAACCGTAATCTTCATACCAATTTTTCCTCCTACCTTCCTGACAAACTTCTCCTGTTGTAGCAGAAGAAGACATATCATAGAAAACAAGCCGTACAAGGGCATAAGAAAATCTTGCTCTTTCTTTTTCTGTTCTTTTTTCGTTTATCCCACGCTTTTGTAAGCCATGAACAACTTCCAATATCCGGACAAAACCGTAAGAAAACGTCGGTACTTAATGAGGTCAAGCGAATTTTCAAATTCGCTCGAATTTAGTACCGCTACGTTTTCGCCCGAGCGGGAGCGCGTTTTGGAAGGATATTGGAAGCTGTCATGGCTCCAAACCCATTACAAAACGAAAAAAGACCATATATCAAAACAGGGCATGAATTCCTCACGCCCTGCTGAATTTACTAATTCTCTTCGGATTCTTCTTCCGTTTCTTCCTCCGGAAGCTTTGTCACCCTTGCAAGTGTAATCATCTTATTTTTCACCTCTAAGATGTCCATCTGCAGGCCATGCGAGTACACTGTCGCACGTTCATTCTCCTCCGGAATGTGGTCGAGTTCGGAAATCATCAGACCATTTAAGGTATCAAAATCCTCTTCCTCAATTTCTATCTCCAGCGCCTCTGCCAGATCTTCTAAATTGGTCAGGCCCTTTACAAGATAGCTGCCGCTCTCCTCTAAGATAATATCCTCTTCCTCTGCATCGTACTCATCCTGGATATCACCTACGATTTCTTCCAGAAGGTCTTCCATCGTTACAAGTCCTGCGGTCTGACCATATTCATCAATGGCAATCGCCATATGGTTCTTCTTTTTTTGCATAGCACGGAACAACACATCCAGGCTCTGCGTATCCGGTATAAAATACGGCTTTCTTGCCACACTCTTTACCTTACGGTTCTTCATTTTCTCCGGATTGCCGGAAAGGTACAGACGCATAACGTCCTTCATATGTAAAATACCGATGATATTTTCTACCGCATCCTCATACACAGGGAATCTGGAATACGCAGCATCCATCATAAATTTCATGGCATCTACCAAAGACATGTCCGCATCGACCGCAATCATATTCTTACGGTGCGTCATAATGTCTTTTACTTCCTTGGCATCGAATTCGAAGATGTTATGAATCATCTCTGCCTCTTCTGCCTCGAGGACTCCGCTTTCCTGTGCCTCTGCTACAGTGGAAATCAGCTCTTCTTCTGTCACCAGTTCTTCATCTTCTGCCTTAATCCGGAAACACTTTAATATCCCGATTGTTACGGTTTCCACCAACCAGGCAAACGGAGCAAACAACACAATCAATAGCCGCAACAGACCAGCTGTGGCAAATGCATAACCTTCTGCATGCTTGAATGCAATCTTTTTCGGAAGTTTCACCGCGAAAAGTTCTACCAGCAACACTAAAATCCCGGTAAATACTGCTGCCAAAATCCAGACAAAAAGTTCTTTGTCCGTAATCTTTTCCCAAATCCACTCCAGAAGGTCCGGCAAAATTCCTTTGACATAAGTCACCGTCATTCCTGCAAGCACCAGAATACGGATTAAATCCGTTACCGTTATGTAACGGCGATGACGTTCCAAAAGATACAACACCTTCTTCGCCTTACCATCGCCATCCTCTGCCCGCTTTTCAACCCCCGGTTCACTGACATTTTCGAATGCCGTAACCATCGCCTCAACAAGGGCACTGATTATCATCAATACTACCATCCACGTCACACCACGTATGGGAAGACCGTCCATAAAATTTCATTTCTCCTTTTCGTAATAAACTAAGTTTGACCCGGACTTCTTATGTATCCAGTGCAAAGCTGATTAACAATGCCCGGTTCACACGCATCAAAATGTCCTGGTCTAAGTGACAAACCTTTTCGCGGAGTCTTGACTTGTCAATCGTCCGCACCTGTTCCAATAATATCACAGAATCCTTTTCAATTCCATATCTTTTTGATAATTCAATATGCGTCGGAAGCTTCGCCTTGTGCATCTTTGAGGTAATGGCTGCCACAATCACTGTGGGACTGTGTCGGTTCCCTACATCATTCTGCACTACAAGCACCGGACGGATACCTCCCTGTTCCGAACCGATGACCGGTCGCAGGTCCGCATAAAAAATATCGCCTCTCCGAATATTCACTAAAATTCACGCTCCGTTTTTGGTATTAGCAGTTGCTTTATATCCCGAGTATTCCCTGCTTTTCCCTCGCGTATTCTTAATTTAGTGATTTTCGGTTTATTTCAAAAAAACAGTTTACTCCATCGGCAGCAGACTCCGTATTTCCGCTATCTTGCCTTCGCGGTAATAGACCCTCGGTACACGCCTTCCGATGTCACAAACAACTTCGTAATGAAACGAATTGCCAACCGTCGCTCCGATTTCCTCTGCCGAAATAAATTCTGCCCCGTCACGGCCCATCAGCGTTACCACATCGCCCTGCACCGCTTCCGGAATATCCGTCACATCCACCATGCACTGGTCCATGCAGATACGTCCCCGGATCGGCGCAGATTTTCCGTGAATTAACACTCTTCCGGCATTGGAAAGTCCTCTTGGATAGCCATCGCCGTAACCAACCGGAAGCGTTGCCAACCTGGTCTCACGTTCCGTCACATACGTTCCGCTGTATCCGATACCAACCCCTGCAGGTAATGTCTTAATCATGGAAATGTGAGTTTTAATCTCCATGGCCGGAGTCACGGGATAACGTTCCTTGGTGACCTCATCCGTCGGATACATGCCGTACATCGCAATTCCGAGCCTTGCCATATCCAGATTTCCTTCCGGAATATCGATAATTCCCGCACTGTTACACACATGGCGGCACGGAATTCGAATGCCTCTTTTTTCAAGCATTTCCAAAAATTCCAAATATTTTTTCAATTGATTCTTTGCAAATGTCTTATCAGATTCATCGGCCTTTGCAAAATGCGTAAACATACCGGATACTTCTACATGAGAGAGACGTGCAATCTCTGCCGCATCCTCCGCACTTTCCTCCGTACAAAGATATCCGATACGGCTCATACCGGTATCCACCTTGATATGAACCATTGCCTTCTTTCCAAGACGCGCTGCAATCCGGTCGTATTCCCTCGCCGTTTCCGACTGGAACACGGCCATCGTAATGTCATACCGGATGGCAAGTTCTGCCATTTCCGGTGCCGTATAGCCAAGCACCAAAATCGGCTTCGTAATTCCTGCCTTTCGCAGTTCCACGCCTTCCTCCGGAATCGCTACAGCAAATGCATCCACTAAATCGTCCACTGCCTTTGCAATCGGCACAGCTCCGTGTCCGTACGCATCTGCCTTTACCACTGCCATCAGTCGTGTTCCCGGATGCAGCAATTCTTTTCCTTTGATAATATTGTCTCTGACCGCATCAAGCGACACATTGGCGCTGATGCGGAAATACTTCTGTGTTGTTTCCAAGATAACGTATTAACTCCCTTCAGTTCCCGCGTTTTATTTACACAGTGCAAGCACTGCCGGAATTTCTTCCAAAATGTCACTGGCAATCATGGCTCTGGCACCTTTTACCTTTGCCGCAACGTCTCCTGCCATACCATGCAGATAACAGCCCATCACGGCTGCCATCACGGCATCGTTATCCTGTGCAAGATACCCCGCAATCATTCCCGCAAGCACATCGCCGCTGCCGGCCGTTGCCATTCCGTCATTTCCCGTGACATTGATATAATCTGTTCTTCCGAACGATACAATCGTCCGCACATCTTTTTTTACAAAGATTATCTCATTATTATACGTACAAGCCGCACTGCTGTCAATGAGACTTCCCACTAAATCCGCCATAGGAATTCCGGTTAGTCTGGACAACTCCATTTTATGCGGTGTTACAATCGTCTTTTTCGGAAGCATCGCCGCCAGACAATCCATTCTTTCCTGCACACCGGCACCTTCCGATACCCGCTCCGTGACCAATTTTGCCAATATATTCAGTGCATCCGCATCCATCACAAGCGGCACCTTACACTCCGCCAGCACATAATTGACCAGATGGGCACTCATCACCGATTGGGACAGTCCCGGACCGATTAAAATCACGCTCGCCCAGTCAACCGCTTCCCTGATGTTTTGCACATCCTCTTCGGAAATTCTGTCTTCCAAAGTATTGTATGTCGTAAGAATTGCCTCCGGAATTTGTCTTTGCAAGATTTCGCGGTTTTCTGCAGCCGTCAGGATTCTGACCAGCCCCGCGCCCATACGATACGCTGCCGTTGCCGCAAAATAAGCCGCTCCGGACATGTCCTTTGACCCTGCAATGACCAAAGCCTTTCCGTAAGTTCCTTTGTGGGAATCCGGTCTGCGAATTGGCAGCATAACCTGTGACGGTTCCTCCACATAAAACCGTGTCATGTGCTCCGAAAGTCCGCCGGTGAAAAAGCCAATGTCCTCCACCTCTACCCGACCGCAATATTCCGTTCCCGGATACAAAAGACAGCCAACCTTTCGGAACCCGAAGGTTACCGTTACATCTGCTTTTACCGCGATACCCAGTACCTTTCCGTTATCCGCCGAAATTCCGGACGGAATATCCACCGCTACTACCGGTTTCCCGGAGGCATTGATGGCATCTGCCATTGCATAAAACTCTCCGGCAAGCGGTCTGGTCAGCCCGATTCCGAACATGGCATCCAGCACCAGTCCATACCGGTCAAAATGCGGTTTCTTTACTATCTTGACACCGACACGCTTTGCAATCTTTAGCTGTTGCTTCGTCTCCTTTGTCGCATTTGTCTTCTCTCCGATGAGACACAGTTCTGCCGTATAGCCTTCCATACACAAAATTCTGGCCGCCGCGATACCGTCGCCCCCATTGTTGCCGTATCCGCAAACCGCCAGAATTCTATCGTTCTTTCCACATAACTTTTTTACGTGACGCACGACAGCCATGGCAGCCTTTTCCATCAGAACGCACGAAGGTATTCCGATAGTTTCTATGGTATACCGGTCAATCTCCTTCATCTGACCTGCTCCCAGTGCGTATTTCATACTTCTTCCTGTCCTTTCTATTGTTCCGCCACAACATATGCCGTCGCATATTCCTTCGTGTTGGAAATCGATACATGAATCGCCGCAATACCATGGGCTGACTGAAATGCCTTTGCTTCTCCGTATAAAACGGCATACGGCTTTCCCGATGGCTCTCTGAGCACCTCAATCTCAATCGGTGCAATTTTACCAAAGCCGGTCCCAAACGCCTTTACGAGTGCTTCCTTCACCGCAAAATTTCCGGCAGCCCGTTGGGCATTGCCCGCAATCAGCTCCTGCTCTGCCTTTGTAAATATCCGGTTCAAAAAAGACTCCTTTTCGCAGGCTTTTTCTACCCGGTTTACTTCTATCAAATCCGTTCCGATACCAAAAATCATGCTTCTTCCTCTGCTGCTCTCTTTTTATATGAAAGACGCATCAGGCTCTCCGTCAAATGGACGTTTTCCTGCACTACATGCGGAGGAAGATTCAAATCCGTTGGAGTAAAATTCCAAATGGCATTGACACCGCATTTTACCAAAAGCGCCGCAAGCTGCGGAGCCTGTGCCTTTGGTACGGTCAGTGCCGCAATATCCACCGGGTTCTCATTTAAGAACTGCTCCAGCCCGTCTATATGAAGCACTGTATGATTCCTGACGTTCTTTCCCACAACCTTTGGGTCCACATCAAAAATACCGGCAAATTCAAAGCCTCTTTTTTCAAACGACATGGAATTGGCAAGTGCCATTCCAAGATTACCCGCACCGATAATAATCAGGCGGTTCTTCCGGTCAAGACCTAAAATCTTTCCGATTTCCGTATACAAATATTCCACCTGATAGCCATAGCCCTGCTGACCAAAGCCACCGAAATTATTTAAATCCTGCCGAATCTGAGATGCTGTTACCCCCATTTTCTCACTTAACTCTTTGGAAGAAATCCGCACAACATCATGTGCCAGCAATTCCCCCAGGTATCTGTAATAACGCGGTAAACGCTTGATTACCGCAACTGAGATATTTTTGTTCTGCATGGGTAACCCCCTCCTTTCTCCTAGCGAAAATTATACGCTATCGTTATTTTTTTGTCAATTTTCCGTTAGGACAAAAACAATCCGAATTTCTCCTTTAATCTTCCCGCAGCTTCCTGTATTCCGGTTGTCTGTTCCACATCTGCATACACCCTGCGTTCCGCTTCTTTTCCGTTCTGATACTCCTGTCCGAACGAAACCATCAAAAACCGGTACATGCCGTACAAAAGACGCATCTGCTTGCTCTGTTTTCCGGACAGACTGCCAAACGCGTTCTTCTTCTCCGGCACAGTACAAACCGCCATTTTTGTCTCGATTTCTTTTAAAACACCGCTCTTTAACAATGCCACCCGAACGATTTCCTCTTCCCTGCCCGCGTCTTCGGTTTCCCTGCAATACATCTTGTTGCAGACCGCATGCAGAGTCAGCGCATGATTTTTACTCTTTTTCCTTCTGCCAAGTGCCAAAAGTCCGTTCAGCCACAGTTCGTCTTCATTTCCCTCTGCCTTTACCGTCGTAAGGGAATATGCCTGGCCGCCTGTTTTTAACTTAATTTCCATGCTGTCCGGCCCCTGCTCCTCTGAAGCAAACAAATACGATGCCAGCACATTGATTCTTTCTCTGTCCATCTTTCCCGGATAACAATGATTCTCGGTTTCCATACAGAGCACGGCATAGTCTCTCAAATACTTTTTCAGGGAAACTCTCCGCAATTTCAAGACAAACTGTTCTTTTCCTGCCTTAATCACATACTTGCCCTTGACCTGCTCCTCCATCTTGATGTCATAGCAGTCTGCGCCGTCCGGCTTCCACACCGTGTTATTCTTAAACTGAAGCTTCCAGTCCTTTTCCCCGGAAAGGCGCACCGGAACATAAAAGGTATGTACGCTGTGTATTTCCTCGGATACAAATCTTCCGAAGCGCATCTCTTCTATATTTTTTATGTACTGTACATAGTTTTCCACCAATTCCTTCGTCGGAATCACTTTCCCTACTGCAAAAAACATACTTTCCAAAGAAAATACTGCCGGAATCGTGCCCATCGATACAAAACTGGTCATATGGTCTAACATCCGGAACAGTTCCACGCTGACTTTATCCACAATCAAATCTGCCTCCGGATGCTGCTCTAAGATTTCAGCCAGACGAAGTGTCAGCGTTTCTTCGTTGCTTACCTTTGGCAACAGCATATTCTTCTGAATCCGGTAGGCGCTGTCTGTCACAAACAATTCCAGTTCATACGGACTTCCCGATGACATGCGGCGCAGGAAAATATGCTCTGCTCTCTCTTTTTTCACTTCCTCCGCACGTTCATGATACTTTTCCTTCATTCTTCTGCGAATGGTTGCCGACAAATACTGTTCCTCGTCAAACGTCGACACGGAAGTGACCCGCCCCATGCTGATGAAATCATGAAGCACTTCCTTTTTCCCGTTCTTTGGTGCGGAAAGCGGCATTTCCGGGTACTTCTTTAACAATTCAAAGAACAGTTCCGAAAGCACCATCCCCGCGTCCGTAGCAAACACATCCACCGGAACCTCCGTTTCTAAAAGAAGTTCCCATTGTTCCTTAAACAGTTCTTTGATATCCATCGGCTCCGTATTCTCTTCTTCTACGGTCTCTTCCTCCGTACCGGCAGTCTTTTCTTCTGCTTCTTCCTTCACAAACAAATATTCCTTCGTCCGAAAAGAACGGTCCTTTAAAAAATCCACCTGATATAAAAAGATTTCCTCTAAGCCCTCTTCCTTTGTTACCACATCCACGTACAACTGTCTTCTGTCCAATACATTGACTGCCATCTTGGTCTCCTTTCCGTAACCTCTTTCTTCTGTGTAAAACGCACAAATCAACTTACTACCATAGTACTGTTTCTGAGAAAATATGTCAACAAACTTTGTACATCTTTTCTACATTGACTTCCGAAAAAAATGCTCCTATAATAAGCCTAAACAGAGCAATCTGTCTAAATTTTCAACAGAAACGGAGAATATTATGTCGGATATTTTAATGATAGGCATCGCCGGAGGCACCGGCAGCGGAAAATCCACCCTGACCAAACACCTGAAAGAGACCTTCGGTGAGGATGTCACCGTTCTCATGCATGACAACTATTACAAGGCGCATGATGACTTAAGCTACGAAGAACGCAGCAAATTAAACTACGACCATCCAAACGCATTTGATACCGATTTGATGATTGAACATGTGCGGCAGTTGCGTGCCGGAAATCCGATTACCTGTCCGATCTATGATTTTTCTGCGCACAACCGTTCCAAAGATGTCACAATTATTCATCCGAATAAGGTTATGATTGTCGAGGGAATTCTGATTTTCGAATGCAAAGAATTGATTGATTTACTTGACATTAAGATTTTTGTAGACACCGACGCCGATGTCCGCATTTTAAGAAGAATCCTGCGCGACACGAAGGAACGCGGGCGTAGTCTCGATTCTATCATTACCCAGTATTTAAACACGGTAAAACCGATGCACGAACAATTTGTAGAGCCGAGCAAAAAATACGCAGACCTCATTGTTCCGGAGGGTGGCGAAAACCGCGTGGCGCTCGAAATGATTATGCAGCGGGTAGCAAGTCATTTGAACAGAGTTTAAATGACTTGCTGCCCTATCTGATTTTACAGGTTGCCGAGTTCTGCCGAAACAAGTTTCAAGTGCTCGCGGATTGGAAGCTTCTGCGGGCACTGCGGCTCGCAGGCACCACATTCCTTACACTGGTCGGCTCTTTCTTCCGCCTTCATGTTCTGATAATTCCATCTTGCGCCGCCGACATTATGATACATGCCAAAGTGATTCCAAATAGAGAAATTTCTCGGAATATTGACACCAAACGGGCACGGCATACAATATCTGCAGCCGGTACAGCCATTGTTAATTCTTGATTTAACTTCTTTTACAATCTCTGTAACCGTCTGTAATTCAAGGTTTGTCAGCGGTTCGAAGTTTCCGAAGGTCTCTAAATTATCCTTTACCTGCTCCTCTGTAGACATGCCGCTTAAGACTACCTTTACCATCGGCTTACTTGCCACCCAGCGAAGTGCCCAGGACGCAATGCTCTTATCCGGACGGACTGCTTTGAACTTTTCGTTGATGTCATCTGCAAACGACGCCAAAGCACCACCCTTAATCGGCTCCATAATAATAATCGGAAGATTCAGTTTTTCGCAAAGCGCATAGCCCTTATCGCCTGCCTGCTCCTCCGTATCCATGTAGTTGTACTGAATCTGGCAGAAATCCCAATCACGATACGTTGCAATTTCTTCGAACGCTTCATAACCGTCATGGAAGGAAAAGCCGAGGTACTTAATTTTTCCCTGACGCTGTAATTCGATTACGTCATCCACAACGCCCATGTCTCTCATCTCGCGGAAGCGGTCACGGTTTAATGCATGTAACAGATAAAAGTCAACATAGTCTGTCTGCAGATGCTTTAACTGCTCGTTAAAAATTCTGGTCGCATCCTCTCTTACCTTTACGTCCCAGCAAGGAAGCTTGGTTGCAAAGAAAAAGCTGCGGCGGTCATACTTTTTCATCACTTTTCCTACAAACGGCTCACTCTCTCCGTTATGGTATGGCCATGCCGTATCAAAGTAATTGATTCCTGCAGCATAAGCCTCATCTAACATCTGCTCTGCTCTTGCCTCATCAATCTTTCCGTCTGCTGTTGTCGGGAAACGCATGCAGCCAAATCCCAATAACGAAGTTTTGATTCCCAACTTGTCAATCTGTCTGTACTCCATAATTTTTCTCCTTTTCTTCTCCTATTTATTTTTCCGGCTTTCCTTCCGTCAGCCGTTTTACTGCCTCCTGTGCGTCCCGTCCATACGCATCCGCACCGATTTCCTTTGCATAGTCTTCCGTGGTCACTGCACCGCCGATGATAATTTTTGTGGAAAGCCCGGCTTCATTCCGCAGTTCCACCACTTCCCTCATCCTGGTCATCGTGGTTGTCATAAGCGCAGAAAGCGCAATCCAGTCTGCCTCTTCCTTCCTTGCCGTCTCTACAATCACTTCCGACTCCACATCTTTTCCAAGGTCAATCACCCGGAATCCGTAATTTTTCAAAAGCAATGCTACCAGATTTTTTCCGATGTCATGTACATCTCCTTTTACGGTAGCAATCACTACAGTGCCTCTCTTTTCGCCCTCATCGGTTGCTAAAAGCGGTTCCAGATGTTTCACTGCAAGTTCCATTGCTTCTGCCGACGCAATCAACTGCGGCAAAAAGTATTTCTTCAGTTCAAACAGTCGTCCGACTTCATTTATCGCAGATATTAAATCTTGATTTAATATCTTGTCAGCCCGCATATTTAGTGTATTTCCGAGGCTTTCATCCTGCAACGCCTTTTGAGTCAGTTCTAAAATACCACGCTTATTCCCCTTTAAAACTGCGGTAAAAATTTCACTCTGCCGCGGCTGCTCCTGCTCCTTTGTCTGCTCCTTTGCTTCCTTGCTTTCTGCACTCTTTTTCACTTCCGCACGGCCTGTCTGTATAGTTTCCGTCATCTCCGCCGCCGCTTCGATAAAGGCAAGGTCTGCTCCTTCCTTTCCCATCAAAAGATCGGCTGCCAATAAATACTGCATCGGCATCTTCTGACACGGATTCGCAATCGCCATCGTAAGTCCGGCTTCCACTGCCATCGTAAGAAACGCAGAATTTACAAACACTCTGGCCGGAAGTCCGAATGAAATGTTAGACAGCCCTATACTAGTCGCCACCTGAAGCGTCTCCTTACAATATCGGATAGTTGCAAGCGTTTCCCTTGCCGCCTGTTTGTTTGCCGCTATCGTGGTCACCAGCCCGTCTACTACTATGTCCTTTTTCAGAATCCCGAATTTTTCTGCCTCTTTCATGACCGTATGTATCATTGCATGCTTTTCTTCAATATTCTTTGGTAATCCCTCTTCCGATAACGGAAGCAGGATAAACATTGCCCCATATTTTTTTACGACCGGAAGCAATCTCTCCATCTTATCTTTTTCACAGGATACGGAATTTACCATGGCACGTCCCGGATACATCCTAAGAGCCGCTTCCAATACTTCCACATGACTGGAATCCAAAACAAGCGGAAGTGAAACCTCCTGCATTACCGCCTCAACGATTCGAAGCATCATTTCTTTTTCATCAATCCCCGACATACCGGCGTTGATATCTAAAAGATAAGCTCCTGCCGTCTCCTGCTCCCTGGCATATTGCAGCACCAGATCCAGTTTTCCCTCCCGAAGTTCTGCCTGCAGTGCTTTCTTTCCGGTCGGATTAATACGTTCTCCGATGATTTTGGTTGTTCCGTCAAGTTCTATCGGAACTGCCGTATATTCGGTTGCCAGCATAGCCGGACGGTCTTTGTTTTCCTTCCATCCGGTCCATGGCTGTTTTTTCTTTGCGAGAGCTGCGATTGCCGCAATGTGCCCCGGCTCCGAACCACAGCAACCACCGATGATTCCGGCACCGGCTTCTGTCAGTTTTTCCATATGCTCCGCAAACTGCTCCGGTGTCATATCATAGACCGTTACACCGTCTATGAGTTTTGGCAGCCCCGCATTTGGTTTCGCAATAACCGGAACTTCTGCCACCTGCGCCATCTCTTCCACAATAGAAGCCATAGCATCCGGCCCTGCCGAACAATTGACACCGACCGCATCCGCGCCGAGCGACTGCAATACCACCACTGCCGCCTTTGGAGTGGTACCGTACATTGTTTTCCCGTCTTCTGCAAACGTAAGCGTCACCATGACCGGCAAATCACAGGTTTCTCTGACTGCAAGCACCGCTGCCCGGCACTCCTGCAGACTCATTATCGTCTCTACCACAAACAGATCCACTCCCGCTGCCACGAGCACCCGCACCTGTTCTTTATAAATTTCAATCAGTTCTTCAAGCGGCAAATCGCCAACCGGACACACCAGTCTTCCGGTCATCGTCAAATCTCCGGCAATGTAATGCCGCTTTCTTCCGGCGCTTTCGCCACCGCCAACCATTCCCTGCTCTAATTCGTACTCTTTTACTGCCTGCTTCGAAATTTTCACCAGGGCAGTGTTCATTTCCTCCAATGCACCTTCCAGCCCGTATTCCGCCAATTTTACCCGGTTTGCCGTAAAAGTCGGAGCATACAAAATGTCCGTGCCCGCTGCCAGAAAGGATTTCTGCAGTTCCTTCATCACTGTCGGATGCTCCAGAATCCAGTTCTCCGGACAAACACCGGCAGACATCCCTGCCTTTTGCAGGTTCGTTCCTGTTGCTCCGTCCAATATCACTATTTTATTTTCACATAATGCTCTGAATTCCTGTCTGGTCATTCTTTACCCTTTCTCACATATATTCTTCCGTCGACATAATTCCGGCTCTTCTCAGTTTCCGCTTTATCGGCAGCGAAATTATACATGCCAGTACTATTTTCACAAATTCAAACGGCAAAAACGGCACTACACAAATTAAAATTGCCTGGAGAAACGTATACGTTCCATCCATCACAACCAGAAACCATGCTGTACCAAAACTATAACAAAGCAATGCCCCGCAGACAAAAATCCCTGCCATTTTGAGGTTTTGGCGTAAGCCCCTTCCTTCGGTTTCTCTCTTTGTCAGCCAGCCAATGCAAATAACCGCCGGCAGATACCCGAGCATATAACCACCGCCCGGGCCCATCAGCTTCGTAAAACCTGCAGTAAACCCGGAAAACACCGGAAGTCCTGCAAGACCAATTAACAAGTAAATTCCAACACTTGCCGCACCCTTTTTTGCTCCCAGAACGGTCCCGGTCAAATATAACACCAGCGTTCCAAAGGTAATCGGCACCGGTGAAAACGGCACCGGCATGGCTATCGGTGCAAGCACACAAAAGATGGCACTCATCAGGGCAATTTGCGCAAGGTCGTGAATTCGGTTTCCTTTTCTCATCTCTTATGCTTCCTGATATACTTTAATAATCTGTAACAGCAATTCTACAATACGTTCCATCGACTGAATGGAAACATACTCATATTTACCGTGATAGTTCTCTCCGCCGGTACACAGATTCGGACACGGCAGTCCCATAAAGGATAATCTCGCACCATCCGTACCGCCACGGATTGGAGTAATGATTGGTGTAACGCCAAGCTGTTCCATCGCCTTTGTCGCATTGTCGATTAAGAACATGTACGGCTCAATCTTTTCCTTCATATTATAGTAGGAATCCTTCACTTCACATTCCACAGTTCCTACTCCATATTTCTCATTTAAAAAGGCCGCTGTCTTTTCAAAGCGTGCTTTCTTTTCCTCAAATTTCGCCTTGTCATGGTCACGGATGATGTAGAAAAGTTCAGCTTCCTCCACACCACCTGTCATGCGGTCCAAATGAAAGAACCCTTCATAGCCTTCCGTATATGCCGGATTCTGCGCCACCGGCAGCATCTGCTGAAATTCCATGCCGACCAAAATCGCATTGACCATCTTGCCCTTTGCAGAACCCGGATGAATACTCTGTCCATGGATTTTCAGACGTCCCGACGCCGCATTGAAATTTTCATATTCAATTTCACCGAGTCCGCCGCCATCTACTGTATAGGCAAACTCCGCACCAAACTTCTTTACATCAAAATAGTCTACACCGGCACCGACTTCTTCGTCCGGCGTAAACGCAATCTGAATGGTACCGTGCGGAATGGACTTGTCAGCAAGCAACAGTTCCGTCATTGTCATGATTTCTGCAATACCCGCTTTGTCATCCGCACCAAGAAGTGTTGTTCCATCTGTCACCACCAGATCCTGTCCTACCATGTGAGTTAAGGATGGGAACATTTCCGGATTCATGGAAATCTTCTCTTTTTCATTTAATATAATCTCTCCACCGCCATAATTCTTTACAATACGCGGTTTTACATTTGCCCCGCTCATTGCAGGCGAGGTATCCATATGTGATAAAAATCCAAGTACCGGTACCTTTTTATCCGAAGTTGCCGGAATCGTTGCGTACACATAGCCGTACTCGTCCATGTGCGGATTCTCCGCACCAAGTTCTTTTAATTCCTCTACTAAAATTCTTGCTAAATCCTTCTGTTTTTCACTGCTCGGAAAACAGGTTGCGTCTTCTACGGACTCCGTATCTACTGCGACATATTTTAAAAATCTTTCCAGAACTGTCATAATCTCCTCTTTCTCCGGACATGCCGGTGCATAATTATTAATAGTTTAACACAGTTTGTTCAAAAAGAAAACCAATCAAGTGCATATTCTATAGTTCCAACGACTCTGGATTTAACAAAAAATCATATACATTCATCATTAATATACCGTCCTCATTATAAAAAGGCTTTGGTGTGTCAGATGTAATCACAATTTTCTTAAAAGAATCATTAATTCTTTTAAACGGTCTGATTTCCTGTTCCATCTTCTCCTCATTACCGAGCATATATGCCGATTGTATATAATATCTTTTTGAACCCTTATTGCAAATAAAATCAACCTCTAACTGTTTTTTTATCGGCTTACCCTCTGTATCGTTTTCTACAATCTTTAGATTTCCCACATCCACACTGAACCCACGCATTCTAAGTTCATTGTAGATTACGTTTTCCATCGAATGTGTCACTTCCATTTGCCTGTATTTGATACGCGAATTTCTAAGTCCCATATCCGTAAAATAATACTTCAAAGGAGTTCCTATATAAGATTTTCCTCTAATGTCATATCTATTTGCAGCCTCAATCAAAAAAGCATCTTCTAAATACTCAATATACTTTGTAATAGTTGTAGCCGTTATTTTTGATTGATTCACACTTTTAAATGTTTTCTGAAGTTTATTCGGGTTGGTCAAGGAGCCAATTGCGGAGGCGAGCACGTCCAATACTGCCTTCATCTCGCCTACATTTCTAATTTTGTTTCGGTTCTTAATGTCATTAAGATAAGTTTCCTCAAACAGACTGTCTAACATTTTTATCTTCTGCTCTTCACTTTCAGCCAAAACTACCAGTGGAATCCCTCCATAGGTAATATACTCATTCCAACCATCATATCGATTTCCCTCAAATACCGACATAAACTCCGAAAAACTCAAAGGATACATGTGAATCTCATCCCCTCTGCCTCCGAACTCCGTTGCTATATCCTTTGAAAGAAACTTTGCATTGCTACCGGTCACATAAACATCACAATTCTTTTTATCAGCCAATCCATTCAGCACACTTACAAATTCATCTAACAGTTGTACCTCATCCAAAAGAAAATAATACTTTTCTCCATCCCTAAGTTGTTCTTTCGCCCACGGGTAAAAAACCTTCGGATTACGATATTCTATATTATCATACAAGTCAAAAGCCATCTCAATGATATGACTTTCATCCACACCATTCTCAAGCAAATTCCTTTTAAATAATGTACGAAGTAAATATGATTTCCCACATCTTCTAATGCCGGTTACAATCTTAATCAAGCCGTTTCCCTTCCGCTGTATCAATTGCTCCAAATAGTACTCTCTCTTAAATTCTCTTTCCATAACGTCCGGCTCCCCCTCTATAAGATATTTTGGTCATTTTCGCCCTTTATTTCTTTTAGGATATCTCATTTTCTCTATTTTATCAAGCGGTATATAAGATATTTCGGTTAATTTTAACCAAAATATCTTATAGAAATGTTTTTCAAAAAAAACAGGCAATGCACACTGCACACCGCCTGTTTTTTAAGGGCAATTGTGCCCTAACAGTACTTTTCTAATTATAAGAACATTTCCATTAACTCATCCTTGGTAATACCGGTATCTTCAAGGAATGCTTCCATAGTGTCATAGGTGGAAGCAAACACCTGCGTTCCTTTTCCACACAAAGAAATATGACACCATATAAATTTAGATGACTGGTTTAACTTTACCGGAGTTGGTTGTGATACCCAGGTGTACGGAGATCCGGCTGTTCCAAATTGATACTGCAATGCAATCTCCATCTTCTGTGTTCCCTCTTCATCTACTCTGAATACATCAAAAGTCCTTTTGCGATTATAGCTTCGCGTAAGATTTCCGTATACCATGTCATTAAGATATACCTCTCCTCCTCTGAAAAGCCCTTCATATTTATATTTTTTTGCTTTTGGCTCGCTTGGTTTATCATCAAGCGTATGTACTTCTTCCGTCACATAAAGCCCCACACAGCCCTTCGAAACCGAATCAATCCAATCATCTACCTTTGCATACTTTTCTTTCAAGGCAATATCTGCCAAGGCATTTTCATGTTCATTAATCTTCCCTTGATATTTTGACTTTTCACTATTGAGTTCAGCATATTTCTGATCAAAAACTGCTAAAATATTATTATACTTATCCAGATCACCTTTGAACTTCTTCCATCCGCTAAAAATAATAATGCCAAGAATAAGCACCGGTACACCGGCAATGCTTATAATAATTTCCGTAAAGTATCCAACAACCGCAGCAATTAACGCAAGAATAATAAAGGTCTTACCTGTATTCTTCTTTTTCCTGATTTTAGTTTCAATCTCGTCCCGCTTTGTTATGTCTTCCTGATTTTCTGAAATCAATTTACTTATTTTTTCCTGTTCCGCATCTCTTAACACTTGAAGCTTACTAATCTCCTCTTTGTGTTCTTTGCGTGCATTGTTCCGCCCCTCTTCTGTCCGTAAATCCCAATTTCCCATTTCTTTTTCTCCTTTAAATGTATTTTATATGTACTCCATGGCAACATAATACTGTCTTCTATAAATTACAGTTACACATCTGCCTCCATACATATGTCTTTATTTTAGCCCATATTGTTCTAAAATGCAACAAGAACATTTTGTTCTATTATACTATTGCAGGGTGATAAACATGAAACGATATAACAGATTACGTAATTTAAGAGAAGATGCTGATATGACGCAGGCACAGGTAGGAGCACTGCTCAACATTTCCCAGCGCTCCTACGCACATTTTGAAGCCGGCACCCGAAGCATTCCTATTGAAATATTAGTTGCTCTCGCTGATTTGTACAAGGTCAATCTGGACTATCTAGTTGAACGAACTGATAATAAAGAGATGTTGCCTCGCAAGTAAGGTGGCATCTTTTTTATATCTGATCTCATCACGCCTCCTCTCCCCCTGCAAAAGTTGACATTTCTCTGAAAACATCGTATAATTACAAGGTATATACCTATATACATAAAACAAATTTAAAGGAGTGATTTTTTCAAAATGGACCCCAGTGTCGCGACACAGATCATTGTGTTAATTGTATTACTTATTTTATCCGCATTCTTCTCGTCTGCGGAAACCTCTTTAACTACGGTGAATAAACTCCGTATCCGAAGCCTTATGGAAGACAATGTGAAAGGTGCAAAGCGCATCTATGACCTGATTGATAATCCTTCCAAGATGATTAGTGCTATACTCATCGGAAATAATATTGTCAACCTGTCCGCATCCTCGCTTACGACTACAATCGTCTTCGACCTGTTTGGCAATGCTTATGCTGCTGTCGGTACCGGTATCCTGACCATTGTTGTCTTGATTTTCGGTGAGATTACCCCTAAGACTTTGGCTACCATGTATGCGGAAAAGATGGCGTTTGTCTATGCGCCGATCATTGCCCCTATGACAAAGGTTTTGACACCGGTTATCTTTTTACTTAACCAAGTGTCTAATTTTCTTCTGCGCCTATTCCGTATTGATCCGTCCAAAAAGACAAATGCCATGACTGAGAATGAACTTCTCACTATTTTAGATGCCAGTCACGAAGACGGTGTTATTGAAAGCGACGAAGTTGCCATGATTACCAATGTAGTGGATTTCGGTGATGCACTTGCAAAGGACGTAATGGTTCCCCGTATCGATATGGCGTTTGCAGAGGCAGACATGACCTATGATGAACTGGTTGCTGCTTTCGAAAAAGATATGTACACCAGACTTCCGGTATACGAAGACACCAGAGACAACGTCATCGGTATTATTAACATGAAAGATGTCTTCTTTTACAAGGGTCCAAAAGAAGATTTCCATATAAAAGATTTTTTACGTACCCCGTACTTTACTTATGAGTTCAAAAAGACTTCCGAGTTATTGCGTGAACTCAAAAAGGGTACCAATTCCCTTGCCATCGTACTGGATGAGTACGGTGCCACTGCCGGTCTTCTTACCATTGAAGACCTCGTAGAAGAAATCGTTGGTGAAATCCGCGACGAATATGACACAGACGAAGAAGATGCCATCCAGAAGCTGACTGACGATGTGTACATGTTACTCGGTACTGCAAAGTTGGATGAAATCAACGACATCTTAGAAATGGATTTGGATTCGGAGGACTACGACTCCATTGCGGGTCACGTCATCCATCTGCTTGACCATCTCCCATCCAAGGGCGAGACCGTCACAGAAGGAGCCTACACTTATAAAGTCCTCTCCATGGATAAAAACCGTGTCGACAAAATTAAATTAACCATCAATCCGGACTATGTTGCTCCGGAGGAAGAAGAGTAATTTTATGATACTTGCATGTAACAACATAACAAAGCATTTTGGTGAAAAGGAAATCCTTAACGGGATTTCCTTTCATGTAAATGAGAATGAAAAAGCGGCGATTGTCGGCATCAATGGTGCCGGCAAATCTACCTTGTTCAAAATTATCGTAGGCGAACTTTCTGCCGATGCGGGTGAAGTTATTTTTGCAAAGGGCACTTCCTTTGGCTACCTCTCCCAGCACCAGGACTTAACCTCCGAAAATTCTATTTACAACGAACTGCTTTCCACCAAAGCAGAACTGCTTCGCATGGAGGAAACCATCCGCACACTGGAACAAAACATGAAACATGCCGAAGGTGAAGAGCTGGAACAGATGCTCTCCGCCTATTCACGCTTAAATCATGAGTTTGAATTGCAAAACGGATATGCCTACCGTAGTGAAGTCGTCGGCATCTTAAAGGGGCTTGGCTTTGACGAATCCGAATTTGACAAATCCATCAACACCCTTTCCGGCGGTCAGAAAACCAGAATTGCCCTCGGAAAGCTTTTGCTCCGCAAACCGGAATTGATTTTACTCGACGAGCCGACGAATCATCTGGATATGCAGTCGATTGCATGGTTGGAAACGTTCCTCGCCAATTATAAGGGAGCCGTTGTCGTGATTGCCCATGACCGCTACTTCTTAGATAAGGTTGTCACCAAAGTCGTGGAACTGGACCACACCAAGAGCCAGACTTTTATGGGAAACTACAGCGTCTATGCCGAAAAAAAAGCGAAACAACGCGAAGACCGGTTAAAACAGTATTTAAATCAGCAACGGGAAATCAAACATCAGGAAGAAGTCATCGCAAAACTTCGTTCCTTCAACCGTGAAAAATCCATTAAGCGCGCCGAAAGCCGTGTAAAGATGTTAGATAAAATAGAACGTTTGGACAAACCTCTGGAAGAATCCGACGGCATGCGAATCCGCCTGGAGCCGTCCATAACCAGCGGAAACGATGTCCTTACGGTAACGGGACTTTCCAAGTCCTTCGGAGCACAGACTTTGTTTACCGATTTGTCCTTTGAAATCAAGCGTGGTGAAAAGGTTGCCATCATCGGAAACAACGGCACCGGCAAAACCACGATTTTGAAAATCTTAAACGGCATCGTGACTCCGGACGCCGGAGAAATCAAGCCGGGGGTCAAGGTACATCCTGCCTACTACGACCAGGAACACCAGGTCCTTCACATGGAAAAGACCCTGTTTGCGGAAATTCAGGATACGTACCCTACAATGGACAACACCGAAGTCCGCAATGCCCTGGCAGCCTTCCTTTTTACGGGCGATGACGTATTTAAGCAGATTAAGGATATTTCCGGTGGCGAACGCGGACGAGTATCTCTTGCCAAACTCATGCTCTCCGAGTCCAACTTTCTGATGCTTGACGAGCCGACCAACCATTTAGACATTATGTCAAAGGAGATTTTAGAGAACGCGATTTCAAGTTACACCGGAACCGTGCTCTACGTTTCCCACGACCGCTATTTTATCAACAAAACCGCAACCAAGATTTTAGATTTGACCAGCGGAAAACTGATTACGTACCATGGCAATTATGACTATTATTTAGAACACAAGGAAAACATGGAACGGATTCACTTGCAAGGCATCGGCTATGGTGTCGGAATGACGCCTGCCGCGTCCACAGTTGCCTGCGGTAATTCGAAAGGTACTTTAGGTACTGTTGCCGCAGATTCGGCCTCCGGAATCGATTCCGCAGGAAAAACCGACTGGAAACAGCAGAAGGAAGAGCAGGCAAAATTGCGGAAACGCCAGAATGACTTAAAGCGCATTGAAGCAGAAATCGAGAAACTGGAAGCGCGAAGCGAAGAACTGGATGTCCTTCTTGCAGATGAAAGCATCTATACCGACCACACAAAACTTCTTGAAATTACAAAAGAAAAGGATGCCGTTTCCGAACGGCTTTTAGAACTCATGGAAGAATGGGAACAACTGGCAGAATAAATATCATAGGAGGAAAATCCTCTGCTCGCATTAAGCGGCTCGCATTTTCCTTCGGAAAACAAGGAGGATTCGTATGGAACACTACAACCCGTTATTAAAAAACAACGACAGTCCGAAGTTTTTTACCATCGGTGAAATCATGCTTCGTCTCTCCCCGCCAAACTACGAAAAAATCCGTATGGCAAACGATTTTGAGGCAAGCTATGGCGGCAGCGAAGCCAACATCGCACTCTCTTTAGCCAACCTTGGTATTGACAGTACTTTCTTTAGTGTTGTTCCAAACAACAGCTTAGGGAAAAGTGCCGTGCGTATGCTTCGCAGTAACGATGTCCATTGTACTCCGATGATTTTAAGTACTCCGGAAGAAACACCAACGCATCGTCTCGGTACGTATTATTTGGAAACCGGCTACGGCATCCGTGCCAGTAAGGTGACTTACGACCGAAAGAACAGCGCGTTTACGGAGTATGACTATTCCAAAGTAGATTTCCACGCACTGCTTGACGGCTATGACTGGCTGCACTTAAGCGGTATCACTCCTGCGTTATGTCAGAATTGCCGTGATTTGATTCTTACCGTATTGAAGGTTGCCCGCGAAAAGGGACTCACCATCAGCTGGGACGGAAACTTCCGCTCCGCTCTTTGGACCTGGGAGCAGGCAAGGGATTTCTGTACCGAATGCTTACCATATGTAGACGTATTATTCGGTATTGAACCATATCATTTATGGAAGGACGAAAACGACCACAGCAAAGGCG
Organism: Lachnospiraceae bacterium; assembly: GCA_015057585.1. GTDB lineage: Bacteria > Bacillota > Clostridia > Lachnospirales > Lachnospiraceae > SIG299. The sequence continues at coordinate 22,031 of SVEF01000021.1, forward strand.
ACTGGAAGGACGGTGTTCCGCTCCATCCGACATATGAGCAACAGGATGAAATTTTCCGCAGATTCGTGGAACGTTATCCGAACATCAAGTGTATTGCCCGTCACGTGCGGTATGCACACAGCGGTAGTGAAAACAGCCTGAAGGCGTTTATGTGGTACGAAGGACACACCTTTGAAAGCCGACTGTTTACATTCAATATTTTGGACCGCGTTGGCGGTGGCGACGCATTTGCCAGTGGTCTCATTTATGCAATGATGAACAACTACCGGCCGATGGATATGATTAACTTTGCAGTAGCAAGCAGCGTGATTAAGCATACGATTCGTGGTGATGCGAATATTACGGACGATGCAAAGAGTATCCGCAAGATTATGGATATGAGTTTTGATATTAACAGATAGTATGAAGAATCCCTATGAGCACAAGTAAACACTTATGCTCATAGGGATTTCTTCTTTTTCCAACATATTATTTGATTTTCACATTTTGTTGGTTGGTCCATTTTCTCTCAATCCAACAAATCCGGCTTTTCTCAATTTTTGTTGGCCGGTCTATTTTCTCTCTGACCAACAAATCTGCTTTTTCTCAAATTTGTTGGATACTTCCGCAAGCCCGGTTCCAACAAACCAAGCAATTTTGTTAATTTGTTGGTCTCGTGCTTTTGTTTTCATACCAACAAATTTTCTTCTTGTCTATTTTTGTTGGTACCTCCCATTATAGCGTAACCAATAAATTCTTAAATTTCTCATTTTATTGGTCCCATAGTTTTTCTGCCAACCAACAATTCTTTCTGTCCTTACAAATTATTGGTCAAAGCCCCTTTTCAGCGCCTCATTCCTTGCTTTTCCATCAACAACGTTGCACCAACCCAGCTTATATTCTGTCCAAGAACCATCCCTAAGAGAATTCCTTACATCCTACTACGATCAATTCCGCTTCTTCCACACGGAACCACACCTCAAACTCTCCGAACCGCATCTTATATACGCGTTCTGGGTCATTTTGGTACTGCGGACGCGGATCCTGCGCCAGGATTTCCAATAGGCCTTCTCTTTTCCCGGCAGGAATCCTCTCCAACAACTTCTCCGCAAAGGAAACCTTCAAAACGCCTTCCTTCTGATTTAATGCAAATCCATCCGTTGCATCTGCGTGCACATCCACATATCCTAAATACGGCTTTACATCAAAAATCGGAGTGCCGTTCATCAAATCAGCACCGGAAACATAAAGCACCGGACCAAGTTTTGCATCCACTTCAAATTTTTCTAGCTTCACAGAGCTAAGTCCCACCGGATTCGGCCGAAACGGGGAGCGTGTTGCAAACACGCCAACTCTCGTGTTTCCGCCAAGACGCGGCGGACGTACCGTCGGACTCCACTCACCCTTTCTGTCGGTCTCCGAAAAATGCCAAAGAAGCCACAAATGCGAATACTCCTCTATCCCACGAAACGCATCCGGGTTACGGAACTCTTCCTCAAACACAAGCCTCGAAACAAGTCCCGAAACCAGACCGCTCTGTCTCGGAATTCCAAATTTATCTATAAAATCATTTTCAATGTGTGCGATGACACGGAATTCTACACACTGCATATTTTCCTCCTCATCCGGCTCTCAAATAGCCTTCCTCTTGGAATTTGGCTAATCTATTTTCATTTCATATATTCTTTGAGTTTCAATTTCGATATGATAAAACTCTTTGCTGAATAAATTTTCTGTCATAGGATTACCTCGTACAAATTGGAATTCATTTATTGTTTCTTCTCACTCTAAAGAATCCTATTACAAAAAAGACGGCACTAACAAACAAAAATAATAATAACACTATGAGTTGAACATTTCCGTTTAAGCATTGTTCCCAGTTGTGAAAATCTACCTGATAGGAACTGACGGAAGATGGGCCAAACAAGACTGTTGCCACATGATTTGCACAATAAAGCGTGATTCCACTGATGGCGGTACAGATTCCTGCCTTAAGCAATGCATGGAGACGAAAGGCACATACTGCCGTACAAATAATAACAGGTACAAAGCCGTATACAGCCATTAGAATTGCATTACCAAGCATAAACGACTGCCAGATACGGATGTGTATCATCATCAAAACTGTCAATACAAGTGTGACTGTAACAGAAATGATGAACTTGTAGCGAGAATAATTTGTTTTTGATAACAAGATAGGCACAAACAATAGCACATACCCCATCAAGATGCCTATACAGGCAGTTAAGAACCACGATAAATCATTGGTATATACTGCACAAGTAAACAAAAGCAGACAAACAGACAGGTATGTTGAAACAGTAAATGCAAGAAGTTTCTTCGACTCAAAAAAGCAAGTCACTGTAGGTACAAATGTATAGGCACAAATCAATGCTGCCAATACGACAAAAAACCAAGATAGAGTATGATTTACGGCAAGGTTGCAAATGAAACAGGTTACAAGTGCAACGCCATAGGATATTGTCGGAGTCCAAAACCATGCGTCGCGGATTGCACGGAACTTCCTTGCTTCATACTTCATTTTCCTTGTGTCTGTGTCGGTTGAAGCGGTAATCAATTCGTGTTCGCTTATATCGAGGACACGGCAAATATCGGTAATTAAAGTAATATCCGGATAGGAAACCCCTCGTTCCCATTTACTTATTGCGCTTTCGGAAACACACAATATTTCCGCCAAGTCTTTTTGTGAATAGTTTTTCTCGGTTCGTCTGATTTTTATGAAAGAACCGAATGTTTTTTTATCAGTCATATATGAACACCTCCGCCCATCATTCTACGGTAATCAAGTTAAACCGTCAATGGACTGATAAGCCACCTCCCATTTTTGATATGGTTGAGCTAAAATCCACAAGCAACTCGTAAATATATACTTTGTCTTCGTTGGTAAGTTGATAATACGTTACATAATCGTCAGGATTTGTTGCATCGTTTGTCTTAACCAATTTTCCTGTTTGACTGTCATATGAGCTGATTCCAAAAACATTCCACGTAAGGGCAAATGAAAAATCATCGGGCACACCCGCCTGAATGTTATTATCAATAAATACGGCATCAAACTCGGTGTAGTCTTCCATCATACTGTCCGGAACGGCAACCGTAATAAACCAGGCAGCCTCATCCTCTGTTCCGCCCTGCGGATTATTTGTTTGCTCCACATTAACACAGAAGTAGTTATCGATAAGCGTTATATCCTTAAACCCGAACCTGTAAGACCCGCTGCCCGCCTGTATACAAACAAGCATAAGCGTATACCGTTCAAAGAATTCTTCATCATAATATTGGGTCGCATCATTTAAAGACGGAACTTCATCCCAACCGTAATGAAAGCCGTGTTCCCCACCAAAATCACTCTTGAATTTTTCAAGGTCTGCTAAAGTGTCAAATTTGTATATCGGCAAATGCCACGGATTGCTGTCCTTCAGTTTGTTTGCGTTTAATGCGTTGTTACAAATAGCAGGATCCATTCCCGAACCCGCGCGGGAAAATGTGGATTTGAATCCTATGCTTCCGTTTTGCGTAGTATAAAGCACGCTATCTCTTGCAGGCATAGTAAAGGTGATAACAGGATAAACACCGTCATGTTTTGTGTCGGCATTTTCACCGATATATTCTCCGTTCAATTCAATTCCAACCGATGGACCCGACAAAAACGCAAGGGTAACGTCAACTTCTTCACCCGCTTCATAATATTCCTCAAGCGGCTTTACCAGATAACCCCAATAGTCAATGACGGTTAACTTATATTTTGTATTTGAGGGCATATCGTTATTTTGCGCCTGTTGGTTATCTGTGCCTTGAATTTGCTGATTTTCATTGTTAGGTAACTGTGAATTATCGCAAGCACACAAAGAAAAAAATATGATCAACGCTAAAACTAATAATATCAACCTTTTCATATAATCACACTCCATTATCAACTTCAGGTTTTGTCTAATAACTTCCACCTACTATATTAGACGCAAAATGTGGCAGATATGTTTCACAAAACCTGAAACCTACCCGAAAGCCCTGACAGATATACCTCCGCTTTACTGAGTTTTGTCCATAATTCGTCGTTCATACGCAAAAAATTCGTGATACCATTCTCAATTGTCCTGACTCTCAGCGGACATTGTACGAACAGAGCAAACATATCGCAAGATATGTTTTGATATGGACGTACACATGTCCGAGGAGCGGAAGGACAAGAGCATGGTATCACGAATTTTTATTTATAAATCACGAATTATACAAAATAAATTAGTAAAGCGGATGCTTATCCGTCAATCCCTTCACAAGCGCCTTGACTTCTTCAAATGCCGCTTCCTTCTTCGTCACAGCCAGGTGAATTGCTTCCGCAACCACATCCATGTCTTCCGCCGTAAATCCGCGTGTTGTCACAGCCGCAGAGCCAAGACGGATACCGCTCGTTACAAACGGCGAGGTCGGGTCATTCGGAATGGAATTTTTATTACAGGTAATATCCACCGCATCGAGCAGTTTTTCCGTTTCCTTACCGGTCACACCCATGCTCTGCAAATCCACTAACATCAGGTGATTGTCGGTTCCTCCGGAAACCAAATCAAACCCTCTCTTCATCAGACCGTCGGCAAGCGCCGCCGCATTGGTCACGATGTCCTTTGCATAAGTCTTAAATTCCGGCTGAAGTGCCTCCTTAAAGCAGACTGCCTTTGCAGCAATCACATGCATCAAAGGACCACCCTGGATGCCCGGGAATACGCACTTGTTCAACTTATGCTCCTCTGCAAATTCCGCAGAAGAAAGAATGAGACCGCCTCTCGGACCACGTAAGGTCTTGTGCGTCGTCGAGGTCGTCACATGGGCATAAGGAATCGGCGATGGATGCGTTCCGCCTGCAACCAATCCTGCAATGTGTGCCATATCCACCATCAGATACGCACCTACCTCATCGGCAATCTCACGGAACTTCTTAAAATCAATCGTTCTTGCATATGCAGAAGCTCCCGCAATAATTAACTTCGGCTTTGCTTCCTTTGCAATACGAAGCACTTCGTCATAGTCAATGAAACCTTCCTCATTTACGCCATAAGGCACAATATTAAAATAAGAGCCGGAGAAATTCACAGGGCTTCCGTGTGAAAGATGTCCGCCATGTGCGAGGTTCATACCAAGTACCGTATCTCCCGGCTGTAACAGTGCAAAAAACACCGCCATGTTCGCCTGGGCACCGGAATGCGGCTGAACATTCGCATACGTGCAGCCATATAATTCCTTTACTCGCTCTATTGCCAGATTTTCAGCCATATCCACGAACTCACAACCGCCATAGTAGCGTTTTGCCGGATACCCTTCCGCATACTTATTGGTCAGCGGACTTCCCATGGCTGCCATAACTGCTTTACTTACAAAATTTTCAGAGGCTATCAGTTCGATATGGTCTCTCTGTCTGCCAAGCTCTAAGTCCATCGCCTCGGCAAGTTCCGGGTCAAATACTTTCACTTCGTCAAAAGAATACATGGCATTTTCTCTCCTTTTCCCTTGTCTTTATTTTAACACTGCATTGCACTAAAATTATAGCATATCCTTGTCAAAAAAGCGACTTCTTTTTTCATTATATTTTGCAACCGGATACATAAGCACTCCTACTAAACCCTTGCGGCAATTCTCCAGCCTGCCTCGCTATAACACTGCCATTTTATAATCCCTCATCACTGCCTGCAGTGTCACATTGCCCCGGAACTCATTTTTATCCGGATAGTAAATCATAGAAAAACACACTTTGTTTTCACGTCCCTGATACATCTTATCCAGTTCGCTCTTTCCAAAGGCAACCGTAACACTTTCATCAAAAGCAGCGATATCTCCGAAATACATCGTCTCAAACTGTCTTCCGTACTCATTTTCTACAAACAATTTCAAAACATTTGCATTTTTTCCGAGCACCATTGCTTTCTTTACCTTCAGGTTCCGCTCCGCAAACAGCGGTTTCTCATTTCCCGTACCAAACGGCTCTAACAGCGAAAGTTCGTCTATCACCTGCTCCGTCACGAGTCCGAAGGGCAGTACTACATCTATCGATATCTTTTCGGTCAGTTCTTCTTCGGTCAGTCTGCACTGTTCCACCAAACGTTTCCGGAACAGTTCGACATTTTCCCTTGGAAGTGACAAGCCCGCCGCCTTTGGATGACCGCCGAATTTCGTCAGCAAATCCTTACATTCACATAACGCCTCATACATATGATACCCGTCAATGGAACGTCCGGAGCCCTTACAGCCGTCTTCCGCATCGGTCAGTACAATCGCCGGCCGGTAAAACTGTTCCCTGATGCGTCCTGCGATAATTCCTGCCAGACTTTCGTGACATTCCGGCAGATAGGCCACCAAAACCGGCTCCAACCTCTCCTGTGTCAGAAAATATTCCCTGCATTCCCGCACATACTGCATGGTCATATCCTTGCGAACCGCATTTAACTGCGTTACCTCTTTTGCAAGCGTTGCCGCCACCGCCGGATTCTCCGCGAGCAAAAGTGCAAGCCCTTTTTCTGCCGTATCCAGGCGCCCCGATGCATTCAGGCAAGGTCCCAGCACAAATCCGAAATGATAGCCGCTTAAGTTCTCTTTATTTAACTGATTTTCCTCAATCAGCGCACAAATGCCATTGTCCTTGCAGTTCTTCATTCCCTCAAGTCCAAGCGCCACCACAGCACGGTTTTCCCCGCGTAATTCCATGACATCACACACCGTTGCCATTGCCACATAAGGGAGCAGACCCTGCATAAACGTATCCGGAATTCCCATTTTCTTTGCCAGACAACACATCACCTTGTATGCCACATACGCACCGCAAATGTTCGGAAACGGCGTAGTCTCTCCATCCTGCTTCGGATTCACAATTACATCTGCCGGAGGAAGCACCTGACGTACGCCGTCCGGTGTCTCCTCCACCGGTACTTCATGATGGTCCGTCAACACCACGCGGATTCCGGCTTCCGTTGCCCGACGAATCGGTTCCGTTGCCGCAATCCCGTTATCACACGTCAAAATAGTCTGAATTCCGTCCCTCAGCGATTCCTCTACCATTTCCGCATTCATCCCATAGCCATCCCGGATACGGTCCGGAATCCGGTAATCCACCTTTGCTCCCGCCACACACAACGTCCGGTACAAAAGATATACTGCCACAATGCCATCCACATCATAATCCCCGATAATCCGGATTTTTCTGCCTGCCGTAATATCCTCTGCCAGCATGTCGGCTGCCGCATCTGCATTTCGCAACAATTCCGGCTTAATAAGCGCAAGAAGAGAAGGATGCAAAAACGCATCCCTCTCTTCTTTTGTCAAAAGTCCCCGGTTGACTAACAATCTTGCTGTCACCTCGGTAATATTCTGCTCTTTACAGATTGCATCAAAATCTGCTTTTTTATTCTTCACTACCCACTTTTGCTGCATCTTTTTCTCTCTGCTTTTCTAATTTTCTCTGTCTTCTCTTTGCATTCTTTCTCTTTACAATAATTACTGCAACCACAATCACCGCAGCCCAGAATACAAGATACGGAATATTCACAACTATCCAGACTAAGAAGTCCTCCGCACCCTCTACAATATCATCCATGGTTCTTCCGAAACCACTGCGGATTCTTTCCCAGACAGTCACCGGTGCCGGCTCTGTCACTTTCTTCACTTCCGATACGGAAAGAGTCACTGTGCTGTAATTAATCTTATCGTCATATGTACGAAGCTGTGCCTTGTAATTTTCAAGTTCATACCGTACATCGGTCAGTCTGTCCTGAAGCTTAATAATCGACTCCAGATTCACAGCCTGTTCCAAAAGTTTCATCAGGCTTTCCATCTCAATTTCAAGCGCCTGAATGCGGCTTTCGGTGTCTACGTAGGAAAGAGTTACGTCCTGTTCACCGAGTGTTTTATTTGTAATAGTGGCAATTCCGTCCAGACCTGCCATGAATTCATTCAGTCTTGCTTCCGGCACACGGATGGTGTAGGAAGCATATCTTCTTCCCCCGTAATAATCCGAACCGGACACATCTGCATACTGAAAATATGCACCGGTCTCTGCCACCTTCTGTTCTAAAGCCGCTGCAAATGCTTCAAAATTCAATGTCTGCATCGTCAGTTTTGCTGTCTTAATCGTTTTTCTTTGCGGTGCAGCTACGATTTCACCGGTTCCGCCAACGGTCGGGGTTTCTGCTATCTTATCCATTTCTATGTAAGAGTCTTTATACTCGTACTCATACATACCATCCCATGCTGTGCTTTCAGACACAACCATGTCCATGCTTTCACCCTTCATGGAACCGCTGAAATTTGGCGCATAGGCATCATTTGCCGCTCCGCCGCCGCAGGCTGCCACAGATAACAATAACACCGCAGACAATCCTGCTGCCAACATCTTTTTTACTAAACCTTTTCTTACCATAATTTTTCCGCCTCCTCATTTTACACAAAACGGCAGACAGTAAATGCTGTCCGCCGTCCCGTTTTTACTGTTTCACTTATTTGACGTCAATCGGTTTCAAAAAGTTTCACAAATTTTTTTATTTTATTCCGCTGCCGGTGCAGACGTCGGTGTCGCCGAAGGTAACGGCGAAGGTGACGGCGTCAGTGCCAGCATCTCCTGTCTTTTTGCTTCTTCCGCCGCAGCCTCTTCTTTCGATAAGAACGCTCCGTCTACAAATTTACCGCTGGCATTCCAAAGCATCCAGCCGGTATAGCCGTTTTCATATACTGCACGCATCTGCTCGCGCACCTGTCCTGCCGTATAGCTAAAGCCCTGTAACCACGGTCTCACATCTGCCCTGGAGTCTTCGTCCAGCACACTCAGCTTCTTTACCGCAGCACGCATCTCCATCGTTAAAAGTTCATACGGCATCTTATGCGCATTGGCAAGCCCCGCATAATTCTTATTGTAATGGGACGGATATACCATCGGGCAGATGTAGTCAAGCCATCTCGACATATCTACAAAACTCTGACCGACTCTGGCGGCATCTACCTTACTCTGAATGATGGCCCCGTAAACCGAAGCACTGACAAAAACACCCATCGGCTTTAACCGGTTGCATGCATACATGGTAAATTCACTGATAATCTCTTCTAAGGATGTATTTTCTGCTTCCGGACCGAGGTCCACACGGAATTCAAACTCATCCCAGTTGTTTCCGGATTTGATAATCTTATTTGTGGAAAAACGGATATAGTCGAAACAAATTTCATCAAATCCATCCAATGCTGCCTGCTCCGCAATATCCACGATATAAACCCAGGTATCCCTGTTATACGGGTTCATCCATGTCACATTGTCCACATCCCGGTACATACTGCCGTCCGTATTATAAAGCATGTATTCCGGATGCACATTGTCAATCATGTTATCCTTAAAACAAACGATTCGCGCAATACAGTAAATTCCCTTTTCCTTCAGTGCTGCCAAAAGTGCCGGCATATCCTGATAATGGGAAATGCAGACACCCGCTTCCTGTGCTGCTTTATTATCCATCTGATAGGTAATGCGTCCGCTGTCTGCCTTTACGTCAATGACCACGGCATTCAATTCTGTCGTTTCCGCCAAAGCAAGAAAACGCTCCAAATCTTCCGCGTCCTTGATTTCCAGACCCGCATGAGCACCTCTTACCACAACCTTTTCCCTCGTATCCACAAAACCGTCCAAATAGTTTGCATCCCAGACAGTTGGTGGCGGAGTAGGTGTACACGGTAATCCCGTTTCCGGCGATGTCGGCAACGGCGTCGGTGTATTGGTCGGCGTCGGCGTTGGTGTACTTGTCGGCGTCGGCGTTGGTGTCGGGGTAGGCGTCGGTGTCGGAGAACCCGGAACCGGCGTTGTAGTCGGTATGCCCGGCAGGCCACTGATGTTTTCTCTGGACAACTTGTAAGCCAAAACCCCAAAAACTACTGCTAATAACACGACAAGCAGAACAGCACAAATGGTTCCGAGTCCCGGTCCCCTTCTTCCCGGTCTTCTGGCCGGTGTGCCAAAATCTAAATACATATCCTTGTCTCTGCCCATCTTTATCTGCCTTTCTTACTCAAATTACTTGCCACAGCAGAACTTATACTTCTTGCCGCTTCCGCAAGGGCATGGATCGTTTCTGCCAACCTTCTTTTCCTTTACCACTGTACCGGACTTCTTCTGTTCCTTGTACAGCTCTTTTCTTCTCTCCTCGGTCAGTAAAGCATCCCACTGAGGAAGTGTGTATAACCAGTCTGCTCTTGCTTCTACCATGTTGTAATATAACTTTTCAATGTCAAATTCCAGACTTACTTCCGTATCCTCTTCCATTGTCTCGATTGGATTTGGTGTTACCAGACTGTCGTTGATGCCGTCTAAAAATCCGGTCATAACCTGAACAGGAATTTCAAACTTGTCTGCCAGTTCCTTTACGGTACCCTTTACTACATCCTTTGGATTTTCGAGTAACTTTTCATAGATTCCCTTTTCAATGTTGAAATAGTTTCCCCAGAACAGTTGTCCTTCCTTTGTGTTCATATCTTTGGAATACGCAACCTCGCGCCAGTTTTCTAATAAAGACATAATGTATACTTCCTTTCTCTTTCTCAAACTTTTGTAACTGTTTTCCGTTTTCGGCACAGTTTAAATTCACTTGTATAAGATAACAGATTTTCTCTGTCATGTAAATAGCAGACAGCGACTATTTCCCGTATTTTTCTTCGATTTCTTTCGCGATATCCTCCGGATTCTCGCCTGCTGCAATTCTCTTTTCGATTTCCTTCATTTCTTTTCTGGTGATACCGTCATTCCGGTGTGCCCACTCATATAATTTAATGAAAATCCAGAGAAGCACCGGAACAAAAACGAGCGACACCATACTTGCCATAAAAAGTCCGTTTGCCTCCGGTCTTGCCGTAGCTGCGGCAAGCGCAGAAAGCAAAAACATCACGCCGATGACGCCGATACCAATCCATGCTGCAATTCGTTTAACCATTTTCGTTTTCCTCTTTCAATTTTTTTAACCACTGTTTTTGTACTGCCTCATATCCCTGTTCAGAGCACTCATAGAAGGTTTCCCCTCGGAGTCCCTCCGGAAGATACGGTTGTCCGGAATAGTGATTTTTAAACACATGCGAATACTGATAGCCGATTCCGTGTCCCAGCTTTCCGGCATTTTTATAATGTGCATCCTGCAAATACGGCGGAATCGGGTCGGTACGTCTTGACTGTACCAGTTCCATCGCCTTATCAATGGCACAGATGGCGGAATTGCTCTTCGGCGCACATGCCACATAGGTTGCCGCCTGTGCAAGTACAATCCTTGCCTCCGGCATACCAAGCCGTTCTACCGCAAGCGCTGCGCTGGTCGCAACCACCAGGGCATTCGGATCGGCGTTGGATACATCCTCAGCCGCACAAATCATAATCCGTCTTGCAATAAAGGCAACCTCTTCCCCTGCTGCCAGCATCCTTGCCAGATAATACACAGCCGCATCGGGGTCCGAGCCCCTCATGCTCTTTATAAAAGCGGAGATGGTATCATAATGATTGTCCCCGTCTTTATCATATCGTAACACTCTTTTCTGGATACATTCCGAAGCCGTTTCCATTGTAATATGGATGTTTCCGTCCGGAGAACGCTCCGTTGTCAGCACGCCCAGTTCAATCGCATTGAGTGCCGATCTGGCATCCCCGTTTGCCATATCTGCCAGAAAATCCAGTGCCTCTCCGGTAATATCTGCTCCGTATGCTCCGAGCCCCCGCTCCGTATCGGTTAACGCCCTCTGGATCAGCACCTTGATATCTTCTTTTTCGAGTGACTTTAATTCGAAGATAATCGACCTGGAAATCAAAGCCCCGTTTACTTCAAAATACGGATTTTCGGTCGTCGCACCAATCAAAATTACCGTGCCGTCTTCCACAAACGGAAGCAGGTAGTCCTGCTGCCCCTTGTTAAAACGGTGAATCTCATCCACAAACAAAATGGTGCGTTTTCCGTACATCCCAAGCCGTTCCTTAGCCCCGTGGATGACCTCTTCCATGTCTTTTTTCCCGGCCGAGGTCGCATTAATCTGTGTAAACTCTGCACTCGTTGTATTAGCGATTACCTTGGCCAGTGTCGTCTTTCCGGTGCCCGGCGGTCCGTAAAAGATGACAGAACTGATTTTGTCCGCCTTGATTGCCCGGTACAACAGTTTATCTTTTCCAATAATATGCTGCTGTCCCACCACCTCATCCAGCGTCTGCGGACGAAGCCTTGACGCAAGCGGAGATTCCTTTTCTTTTTTTACCTCATTCATGTATTCAAACAAATCCATGCAGTTAACTCCTTCATTTATCAGCATCCGTCGCCAAACGCCTACCGGTTTTCCTCAAACAACAGTACCTCTCCGTCCACATCGGCAAACCAAAGTTCTTCTTTCACTGAAATATCCGCTCTCCCGGAAGTAGCCTCTGTTACCTTTTTGATAAATCCGTCCTGTTCTGCCGGTGTCACCAGCACGCAGGCCGTTACCACATCGGTATAATCCGTAGAAAGCATTGTGTACCCACCGGTTGCAACCAGATACTGAATCTTTCCGATGCCGTTATAATCCGTCACAATCTGAATCTTTTTCCCAAACTGTTTGGTAATGACGGTACTGTTTTCCAGCCCCGCCTTTACTGCCGCCTGATACGCCCTTACCAGTCCGCCGGTTCCTAAAAGCACACCGCCAAAATAACGAGTCACAACCACACAGACATTATGGATACCTTCGTTAAGCAACACATCAAGCATCGGCCTGCCTGCCGTTTTTTGCGGTTCCCCGTCATCACTGCACCGCTCCAGTTCATGATTCAGTCCTACCGTATATGCAGAACAATTATGTCTGGCATCCCAGTACTTTTTCTTCGTCGCTTCAATGAATGCGAGAGCCGTTTCCTCATCCTCGCACGGAATGACAGTTGCAATAAATCTCGACTTCTTCTCTATGATTTCACCCACACCGCCCTGATAGACGGTTTTGTACTGCTTATCCATATACTCTCTGTCTCCGATATTTTTATAAGAAACGGTTTGTGTCCGCGTCATACCGGAATCCTGCAGCAGACAACGCCTGCTCCAGTTCCGCACGGTCCAGATCCAGATCCTCACAGAGCGCATCCAAATCCGCATAAAAATCTCTCAGTTTCAGATTAATCACACTGTATAACATTACCGGGTCCTTTGGTAATTCCATCTCACACGCTCCTTTTTCTGCATCTTTCTACCATCTCACAGGTAACAGATATTATACCATATTCCCGCCACCGATTCAAGCAAAGCAGTTTTATGGGAAAAAGTTTTATAAACTCTTTCTTTTTGTTCCATACTTTAGATTAAAAGAAGCGGATGAAACACTTTTGTAATAAAATCTACACAGTCTTTTGATTGAATAACAGCATAACATTTGGTATAATTTATTTGAATTATGCAGATTACTCTTCCCTTTGCGGGATTGAAATTTTGAGAATATATTTGGAAAGGAACTTTCTATGGACTTTAGTAAAGCAGCAGTCAACAAAAAACTGCGACAGTTAAAAACGACAACTACCCGCCTTTCGACCAAGGTAAACATCTCCGTGTTCCGCTTGTTCGTTGTCTTTATCGTATTTATTGCCATCGTAGGCGTCATGGCGGGACTCGGCACGTTGGAAGGATTGATTGCGTCCGCCCCGGACGTTAGTAATATCAACGTTGTCCCAACCGGATACACAACCAAGTTTTATTACACGGACGGTACCATCTCACAGACGTTGGTCGGTGCCGGCGGTAACCGTGAATACGTTACCATTGACCAAATTCCGCTCCATGTCCAAAATGCATTTATCGCAATTGAAGATGAACGCTTCCGCGAACATGACGGCATTGATGTACGAAGCATCTTCCGTGCTTCCGTCGAATTACTGACGGCAGGCTCATTGCAAAGCGGCGCCAGTACCATTACCCAGCAGCTTTTGAAAAACCAGATCTTTGGCGGAGGTAATGAAGATAGTTCCATCAATAAAGTGGTCCGGAAAATTCAGGAACAGTACCTTGCCATCCAGCTAGAAAACACCCTGGATAAAGATACTATCCTGGAATATTATTTAAACACCATTAATCTCGGCCAAGGTGCTTACGGTCTCCAGATGGCATCCCAGACTTACTTTGGCAAGGATGTCGGTGATCTGACAATTTCCGAGGCGGCTGTACTTGCCTGCCTGCCAAAATCTCCAACCAATATGAATCCGGTGACCAATATAGAGGAAAACATGGAACGCCGTGACACCGTATTATGGATGATGCACAAACTTGGATTCATCACAGACGAAGAATATAAAACGGCACTGGATGACACCGAATCCGTTTATATGCGAATCGCTTCCTATGTGCAGTCCACTTCCGACGTGGCATACTATAGTTACTTTACCGATGAACTGATTACACAGTTAATGGAAGATTTACAGACAAAATTAGGTTACAGTGCCTCCCAGGCCTCCGCCCTAATCTATACCGGCGGCCTCAGGGTATACACTACACAGGATCGTCAGATTCAGGAAATCTGCGACAATGTTGTTTCCAATCCAAGTATGTATCCTGCCATCGGAGAGGGTTCCACTTATGATGTTTCCTATGCACTCTCCGTGCTCAAAGCGGACGGCACTACCATTCATTATCAGTTGAGCGATTTCATCAAATTCCATAATTCCTTCCGGGATCATGAAGACATTATTACCGTCCGTATCGTCGGCGGTGTTTATAATCTGCTCTGTGCCGATATGGAATTCATGCAAACCTGTGTGGACGAATTCCGCACTGCAAAAGTAGAAGAAGGAGATAAAATCCTTGGCGAAAAAATGGTACCTACCATACAGCCACAGGTTTCTTTGTCTATCATGGACCAGAAAACCGGTGCTGTTGTTGCCTTAGTCGGCGGTCGCGGTGAAAAAACCGGTAACCGTACCTTAAACCGTGCCACTACCACTGTTCGTCAGGTAGGTTCCACCTTTAAGGTATTAGCTGCATTCCTCCCTGCCATCGACTGCGGGGAAATGACACTGGCTACACCGATTGATGACAGCCCGTTCTTCTATCCGGGGACTACAAAGGAAGTGACGAACTGGTACACCAAAAAGCCGCCTTTTATGGGACTGCAGACGGTACGTCGCGCCATCTCTTACTCCATGAACATCCTGGCAGTTAAGACATTACAGCAGGTGACTCCACAGGTTGGTTTCCAGTATCTGAAAAAACTCGGTTTTACTACCCTTGTTGAATATCAGGTAAGACCGGATGGCACCTCGTATTCCGACGTTAACCTTCCGCTTGCACTTGGTGGTCTGACTAACGGCGTTTCCAATATTGAAATGACGGCTGCGTTTGCCTCCATTGCAAACGGCGGTGTTTACAACGCTCCTCACTATTATACCAAAGTATTGGATCACGACGGCAACGTTCTGTTAGAGAATGTTACCTATTCGAAACAGGTGATGAAAACTTCTACTGCCTATCTGCTTACCAGCGCCATGGAAGACATTACTGTTTCCGGCTTAAGTTCCAATACCCAGGTAAAATTTGAAGACTATGACATGCCGGTAGCCGGAAAAACCGGAACCACCACCGGTCCTATCGACCGCTGGTTCTGTGGCTACACACCATATTACACTTGTTCCATTTGGACCGGTTTTGACAACAACTATCCACTGGTAAATGCAAAACAGAACATTATCTGGCGTACCATTATGGAAACCATTCACGTAGAAAAAGAACTGGCCTATAAAGAATTTGACATTCCGGATTCTATTTTAACGGCGAAAGTTTGTACCAAATCCGGAAAACTTGCCATCACCGGAATTTGTGATGCTTATGCCGGTGGCTCTACCGTAAAAACCGAGTATTTTGCAAAAGGTACTGTTCCGACCGAATACTGTGACTGCCACGTCAAGGCCGTCATCTGTACCGACAGCGGTCACCTTGCCATTGAGGGCAGATGTACCAATACGAAGGAACAAGTGCTTTTGATTAAGGATGAACCAATCATCTATCGTCCAACCGAATTGGATAAAACAACCGCAGCACCGACTCCTACTCCGGAAGGTTATATCCCGACAGAGGAAGAAATGAAGGAAGAAAACATCAAAACACTGTACGAATATACCACGTCGGACACAAAATATATTCTTCCTACAGAATTCTGTGAACTGCATGCTGTCATTGAAACACCTGAAATTCCGGTCGAGCCGGACCTTGGCGGATTCCCGGGAATGGAAGACATTCTTCCGAACCTGACGCCAACGCTGCAACCGACCGAAAACACCGGTGAAATTCCGTCACCGACACCATCGCCGACGCCATCACCGATTGGCGGAAACGCATTTCAACCCCACTAAGGTAAAACATAAAAAGGATGTTGCACTTCACAAACATGCAACATCCTTTTCTTTACTTTTCTCCGGCAGTCTTTATCTTAGGCTGGAAAATCACCGATGCAATATATCCAAAAATCAACGCCGCCGAGATACCGACTGCAGACGAAGTGAAGCCTCCTTTAAAAATTCCGATAAAGCCATCCTCATCCACTGCCTTTTTTACTCCTTCAAATAAGGTGTGTCCAAATCCGGTAAGCGGAACGGTTGCTCCCGCACCGGCAAACTCTTTCCATGGTCCGTATATTCCAAAGAAACTCAACACGGAACCTAAAATAACTAAAATTACCATCACACGTCCCGGCAACAGTTTCGTCTTGTCCATCAGAATCTGCACCAGAGCGCAGGTAATTCCACCTGTTATAAATGCTGTAATATAATCCATCCTCACTGCTCCTTCCATTCCAACGCAACTGCATGAGCAATTCCGGGAACCGTATCACCTTCATTTGCACTGACAGACGATAGCAGTGCACCTGTCGGTACAAACAATACCCGTTTCCATTTCTGTTCCTTCAGACATTGCAAAATGTAGCCTGCCAGCGTCACTGCCGCGCATCCGCATCCGCTTCCTCCACTGTGTACATCCTGGGATTTCAAATCGTAAATCGTCAGTCCACAGTCCATGTGCTGTTTTGTAATGTCATACCCTTTGGCCTTCAACAGGTCAAGCAAAATTTCAGAACCCACCACACCAAGGTCTCCCGTAATGATTTTGTCATAGTGTTCCGGCAAAACCCCTAAATCGTTCAAATGCGTAGATATCGTAGAAGCAGCTGCCGGGGAAGATGTCAAGATAGGACAATAAATTTTTTCAACTTTTTTTGCAAAACTATAGCCACCCCAACCGGAGTGGCCACAGCCTTATGCACTCAACAGTGCCTTTTTCTTTACTTCTTCACTCAATGCACTTGCATTGTTCTCGATAAACTCCTTTGCCATCAAGAACGGGCTCTGGAACTTAAAATCAATGTGGATATCACCACCCTCATAAACGAAAATATTATCAATCAGTGACACCACCAAATCCCTTGTAAGCGTATCGACATTCTTAAACTTCATGAAATTCTGAATGTACTCATTTGCGGAATCCTGCCCCTTTTCCACTTCTGCCATCTGCATATTTATATTTCGGATACGGACACGAGCATCTTCCCTCTGTGCTTCAAACTTCGCTTTCAGCTTCTGATACTCTTCTGCAGTAATCATACCGGCTTTCCAGTCCGGGTACAAATCAAGCATCAGCTTCTCCGCATTTGCTTCCTCTTTCTTCGCCTGCTCCAACTGCTTCTGCAGCTTTCCGCTCTGCGTATTAACAGCAGCACTCTTATTAATTACATCAATCGCCTGCTTCATATCCACCGCAAGCTGAATCTGCATCTGAATTGCCGCAAGCACTGCTTCTTCCACCTTTTCCAAACGAACCGAATGCTTTGTGCATGCACCCTTATCCAACTTCTTAAACGTGGAGCACACGTAATACCGATACATACCGTATGACTGCTTAATCTGCTTACGGTTCATTGCCTTGCCACAATCAGCACATCGCATCAGCCCTGCAAAAATGTTCATCGTCGTTTCTCCCGGAGTCGTTCTTGTTCTCCTGCTCATGATAGACTGTGCCTTATCAAATAACTCCCGGCTCACAATCGGCTCATGTGTTCCCTCGACAATAATCCACTTATCTTCCGGTTGTCTCTGCGCTACCTGCACCTTGTAACTCTTTATCTTGTTGACACCCTGCACCATATCGCCTACATACATCCGATTGGTAAGAATGCGTCTTAGCGTTCCGTCGCTCCATAAACCATCGTTAATCTTGATTTGCGGATGCCGGTACGAAAACCCTTTGGCTTCCTTGTATGCCGTAGGATTTAGGATATGCATTGCATTCAGCTTCTTTGCCAAACCAATCAAACTGGTACCTTCCACAAACCACTGGAAGATGTCTCTGACTACCTCAGCCGCCTCCGGGTCTGGAACCAAATGGTTATGGTCATTCGGGTCTTTCATGTATCCATAGCAAGCAAAGGAACCAATATGCTTGCCCTGCTTACGCTTCATATCCAACGAACTTCTAACCTTATTGGAAATATCACGGCAATATTCATCGTTAATCAAATTCTTAAACGGTACCATGATATTGTTCATCGACTGCGGATTCTTGTAACTATCCACATTATCCGTAATCGAAATGAAACGCACATCCAAGAGTGGAAACACTCTCTCAAAGTAATGACCGGAATCAATATAATTTCGTCCAAATCTCGACAAATCCTTTACAATTACACAGTCAACACGTTTTTTCAGAATGTCTTCTTCCATTCTTCTAAACTCCGGACGGTCAAAAGTTGTACCGGACCATCCATCATCCACATATACATCAAAAATCTCAATATCCGGCTCCAATCTTACGAACTCTGCCAACAATTCTTTCTGATTTACGATACTGTCGCTTTCACTCTTGTCACCGTCTTCTCTCGATAAACGCACATAAAGAGCCGCCTGCCATATCTTCATATCGCAAGCCAGCTCTTTTCCTCTTGTTTCTAAACCTCTATATTCCATAGCAAAATCCTCCACTTCACATCAGACAAAACATAAGTTTCATTGTCCCATACGAAATGGCGATGCTATGACTTCAATATCTACACACTTGAAGTATAACACCGCCATCTGATTTTTTCAACCGATTCCGTAAGATTTTCTGTGGAAATTTTTAGCACCGTGCTTGGAGCACACCATGCAGTGCATTCTGCAGTGTCGCATCCGTATTCGCCCATCCCATTTCAACTACGGTATTTCCAACGCGAAATCTGTTCGTCTCCTTTACCTGACTCATAAAAACCGCTGTTCTCTCAGCCGGTGGCAGTGTACCATCAATTTGAATCTCACGAATGTCAGGTAATTCCTCTCTGTTTTGACAAATCACTTTTACGTTTTCCATTCGCTTCTCCTTACACTACAACAAACCGTCATTTACATTCTTGCCA
>SVEF01000034.1 GCA_015057585.1 Lachnospiraceae bacterium
TAACAAAAGAATTCAGGCAAAAACAAAATGGATGCCCCCTGTAAAATACAGGGAAACATCCATGTGTTGTTGTGCCTAATTCATAAAATCAATGTGTCCAGAATTCTGGGTACATATCAATTTGATTCGACATCCTTTTCTTTTACAGTTCAATTTCCATATTCTTATTAAACACAAGTCCTCTTGCACGCTCTCCATAGCGTACCACAAGTTTCTTATAGGTAGATGCGTAGCCTTCATGGAGCATCTCCATTGTCAGCTTATTTCCTTTTCTTACAAAGCGGTACTCATTATACACACCCTTCTGATAGTCAAGCGTTTCACCGTCATCCTCATAGTGTACATATTCGGCTTCGTCAGCGCCCGGTGCCAGATACAGGTGAAGATTGGTAATCTCTTTCTTATTGATATGAAGGAGATTTGCAAACATCGGAATCATCGCACCTGCTTTGATAAATAAGCCTGTTTCGGCAAGACCCATCTGCACCAGATATTCCTTTCCGCCCTCGTAAATCTCGCCCGTAAAGTAGTTCACCCACTTCCCCTCCGGCAGGTAGACCACGCGGGACTTCTTTCCCTGATGCACAATCGGTGCCAGAAGGACGGATGGTCCGACCATTACCTCATCATTTAATTCCTTGACATTTTCATCTGCAGGATAATCGTAATAAAGCGGACGATAGAGCGGTTCCCCCGTCGTGTGCGCCTTGCGAAGTAA
Organism: Lachnospiraceae bacterium; assembly: GCA_015057585.1. Lineage (GTDB taxonomy): Bacteria > Bacillota > Clostridia > Lachnospirales > Lachnospiraceae > SIG299. Next base: position 719 of record SVEF01000034.1, read on the forward strand.
ATCGTACAAATATGGCAGGAACTCATACCGTACATTCAGGAACTTACGGTAAATTTCCACGGTCTCTTCATCAAACGCCTGCGGCTCCTGGTATCTGGAATTCTTTCCGGAGTGGTTGCGCAGGAACGGATTAAAAATATTTGCCTCAATCCAGCGGATTAACAGTTCCTTGTTACATTCATTGCCAAAGCCTCCGATGTCCACACCGTTCACCACAAAGCCGGACATGTTCATCGTCATGACCTGCGGCAGGGAATTCTCCAGATGGTTCCAAAGCGACTGGTTGTCACCGTTCCACGATGTGGTGTAAGGACTGGTCGTTGCAAATGCCGCACGGGTAATGACCGCCGGACGCAGATTGTTCTTTGTAAATGCCTTTGCGATGCACTTTACCATGCCCTCTGCATACAGATTGTGCACCTCATCGTGATAATAAACCTTATCTCTCACTCTAAATTCCACGTCCTCCGGCAGCGGTCCGTTGAAGGATGCCGGCTCGTTCATATCGCACCAGATACCCGCAAATCCATATTCCTTCAAAAATTTTTCCGTCACTCCGGTCAGATACTCTGCCGTCTTCTCATCAAAATAATTCGGATACTTGGAATCGCCCGGCCATACCACGTTGACATAATCCTCACCGTTTCTTGTCGCAAATCCATGATTTGCGGTAAGCGTATCGTAAAGCGGATAGCCTTCCTCTAACTTCACTGCCGGGTCGATAATCGGAATAAAGGCAATGCCGTCTTCTGCGAAATCCTTTACCAATTTTTTGGCATCGGAAAGATAGTCATCCGATACTGTGTATACCTTGTAATGATCCATATAGTCGATATCCATGTGAATATAATCCAGTGGCATGTTTTCTGCTACCGATACACGGCGGAGTTCCTGCATTTCCTCTTCCGTATAAGACCATCTGGAAGCATGATAGCCCAAAAACTTCATTGGAGTAAACAGGCTTCTTCCAACCAGTTCCGTGTAATTCTTTGTGATTTCTGCCGGAGTATCCCCAATAAACAGGAAATAATCATACTCGCCTTTTTCCGTACCGATATACATAAACTTTTTATTGTATTTTCCGAGATTGATGACACACTTATAGCTGGACGGATAAAAAATTCCATAGTAGCTGGTCTGATGATGATTGACCATCAGATAAGTAATGGACTTATACAGCGATTTATAAGTCTCGTTATGCTGGGTCGGATCATCCGTATTCCAGGAAATGTACTCAAAATCCCTGCGGTTTAAATGTGCTGCCTTGTCCCCGAGACCATAGATTTTATCTCCGTTATCAAACAGGCGGAAGGTCATCTGTGCCTTAAAATCCGCCAGGGTTTCCTCTGTCTTGTGTCCCTCCAACTTTGCCAGGTCAAATTCCTTGTCCACTTCATAAACTACGGCATCTTCCCCGTCGTACTCTTCAAAATACGGCTGTCCGTTTCGCATCAGACGAAGTGTCAGATTTTCATCCACCAGAAGCTCGCAGTTACCAAAATGTAAAATCAGGTTGTTGCACAGCGTCGTAATCGAACAAAGCACATCCTCATTGCGGTAATTCAATTTCACCAGTTCTTCACTGTTCTTCGTCTCATAAATCCGAAGCAATCCGTCATGGATAAACTCCACGCTCTTCGTTTTCTGACCGTTTGAAATATGCACGGTATTGTTTTCACTGCGATACGTAATTCCTGCCATACAATCCTCCTTGTTTTCCGACTACAATGTTCTCTTTCCTAACCGGACCTCTTCCAAAAGCTCTGCTACTTCCTTTGGAAGTCCCTTTAACATGCTCTCTTTCCCCGGCTTCTTTGCCTCATCCAAAAGCCGTCGGATTTCTTTATTTGTTTCGGTCACTTCGGAAAGCAGCCCCTGTGCCGACATTCTGAGAGCTCCCGCACCCCAGATAATGACCTGCTCTGTCGCATCCGAGGTTGCAACCGTGACCTTATATTTTTTTGCCATCTCATGGACCGTCTTTTCAATATACTGGTCAGCCGTTTCCGCTTCCTTGGTATACACCACATGAATGTTGTGATATTTTATTACCTCGCCCGGAAACCCTTCCACCTTATACGCATCAAAAACCAGAATCAGGTTACACTTTTTAAAGCCCTGATAATTGCACAGAACATCCATCAGTTTCTGTCTTGCCGCGGCAATGTTGGTTTTTGACAGTTCATTTAAGTCTTCCCATGAGAAAATAATATTATAACCGTCCACTAAAAGATATTCCGGCACCCGCTCTGCTTCTTTGATTTCCACCCGTTTTGGTGTCGAAGCATGATGTACCACAGACATCGGGTCATATGCATTTCCGGTCTTTCCTTTTGTTTCCGGTCTTCCGTATGTGCGGTTAAAAATTTCAGCCAGTTCCTTATCCTCTGCCGAAAAAGCCCCAACTGCAGAACCGGAACCTTTCTTTGCACCACTTATCTTACCGCTTTCTGCCTGTTTCGTCAATTCTGCCGCAGAAGATGTTGTCTCTAAGGCATCCTCTTCCCATTCCGTTTCGACATGCATATAGTGTTCCACTTCGTCCCACGGCACGACAAAACCTGCACCATGCGCACAGAACACCGAACCGGTCGGATTATAGATATCAGCCTCGGAATCATATCCCGTCTCTGCAATCACTTCTTCTGCATTGTGACATTCCGCGTAGCCGCCCGCCGACAGAAAAATACGTCCTTCGCCTCTTGTATAAGCTGCCACTTCTTTTGGATACTCCTGCATTGTAGCAACCGGAGCCGTTCCTTCTAACACAGCATGTCCGCCATGCATTACCGGGTCCGAAAATTTTCCCTGCATCTTTCCGATGTCCGTCATGGCGCGTCCCACCGCATCCATCGGAAGTTCCAGCCGGAACTCGTACACCGGTTCCAAAAGAACACTCTTTGCCTTTTTGAGTCCTTGTCTGACCGCCCGGTAAGTTGCCTCACGGAAGTCTCCGCCTTCGGTATGCTTTTTATGGGCTCGTCCGCCGATGACCGTCAGTTTGATATCCGTAACCGGAGCTCCGGTCAATACACCCTTGTGCTGCTTTTCCGCAAGATGCGTCATAATCAGTCTCTGCCAGTTTTTGTCCAGCACATCTTCACTGACATCCGCCGCAACCGTAATTCCGCTGCCGCGTTCTCCCGGCTCCAGCAGAATATGTGCCTCTGCATAATGCCGTAACGGTTCAAAATGCCCGACTCCTTCTACCGCCTCCGCAATGGTCTCTTTATATACGATGCTTCCGGTTCCGAATTCCACCGAAAGTCCCAAACGTTCTTTTATGACATTTTTCAGAACCTCAATCTGGACTTCTCCCATTACCTGTGCATGGATGCTCTTTGTCTGCTCTTCCCACAGAAGATGCAGTAAAGGTTCCTCTTCCTCAATTTCCCGCAGTTTCCGATAGACCACATGCGGCTCTGCCCCCTGCGGCAATACCAGCCGGTAATTAAGTACAGGGGCAAGCACCGGTTTATCCAATGACTCCTCAATTCCAAGCCCCTGACCGGCATAGGTCGTTTCCAGTCCCGTAATGGCACAGACTTCTCCTGCTGCCACTTCCGTTTCCGTACGGTAAGAAACTCCGGAATACAATCTGAGCTGATCCGCTTTTTCTTCCCCAATCACTTCTTTTACCTTTAACGTGCCGCCTGTCAGCTTCACATGTGTCAGTCGGTTTCCTTTTTCATCTCTTGCTATCTTAAATACCCGCGCACCAAAGTCCTTCGGGTAACTCTTTTTCCTCGTCCACTTCACAAGACCGGAAAGCAATGTATCCACTCCGGTAATCTTCAGTGCCGAACCAAAGAAACACGGGAAAATGTGGCGTGCCGTAATTGCCCACCGGATTTCCTCTTCCGAAACACTCCCCCGCTCCAGATACTGCTCCATCAGTCTCTCATCACACATCGCAAGGCTCTCCTGCCATGCGTCATCCTGCTCTTCATCAAACGGAACACACCCGTCTGACAGTCTCTCCTGTAACTCGGCCAACAGTTTTCCACGGTCGCATCCATCCTGATCCATTTTATTCACAAACAAAAACGTAGGAATCTCATAACGTTTTAATAGTTTCCAAAGGGTCAACACATGGCCCTGGATTCCATCCATTCCGTTGATGACCAAAATTGCATAATCTAAAATCTGAAGCGTCCGCTCCATTTCCGCCGAAAAATCCACATGCCCCGGTGTGTCCATAAACGTCACCGATAACATCTCTTCTCCGGAAGAAAGCGTCACCTCTGCCTGCTTTGAAAAAATCGTAATGCCACGCTTTCTCTCCATCTCATCCGTATCCAGAAAGGTATTGCCATGGTCTACACGCCCAAGACTGCGGATATTTCCGGTCAGATACAGAATACTTTCCGCAAGCGTCGTCTTTCCGGCATCTACATGTGCCAGAATGCCAATCACTGTGCGTTTTGCCGGTATCCTGTCCTGCACACTATATTCTGTTGTTCCCTTCAAATTGTTTTCAGGCATATGTGTTCCCCTAATCTTTTTCCGTAAATTTTAGTTTAACATATTCCCACATTTATTTCAAACCCATACGAATTTCTTTATTCGGTATTTTTTATCCATTTATGGACATTCCTCATTGACCAGGCATTACTTTTATGCTATTATTTCCATATAAAGAAAAAGGAGGACCGTTTGATGGATATTTCCGATTTAAAACAGTTAAAAAAAGAATCAAAATTGACCAATGCTGAGATTGCCGAATTATCCGGTGTCCCGTTCAGTACCGTAAATAAAATTTTTTCCGGTGCTACAGAAAATCCCCGTTACGCCACCCTCCTTGCCATTGAGCAGGTATTGACCCATAAACAGAAGTTACCCCTATATTATGACGAAGTAAAGCAGGAGCCTTGCCTTGTTCGAGAATCTCCTGCCCCTTATTACTATACTGCCCGCCGATATGACTATTCCGATATTGAAAAGCTTTCCGAAACCACCCGTGCCGAACTAATCGACGGCCGTCTTTATCTGATGTCCGCTCCGAGCCGGATTCACCAGTTTTTGGTGGCAGAGCTATTCTTTTCCATAAAGTCGCACATCCGTCGGAATAAAAGTGCCTGTCATGTCTACACTGCCCCCTTTGCCGTGCGCCTGTTCGCTGATGAAAAAACCTTCGTAGAGCCTGACATTGCTGTAATTTGTAACCGTGATATCATGACAGAGAAAGGCTGTGACGGTGCTCCTGATTTGATTATCGAAGTGGTTTCCCCAAGCAACGCCACCCACGACTACGTTACAAAACTAATGAAATATCAGAAAGCAGGTGTGCGCGAATACTGGATCGTGAATCCGGAACAGGAAAGAGTCTCTGTCATTAATTTTGAAAATCCCGATTACACCGCAGACTACACTTATACCGATAGCATTTCCTCCGGTGTATTACCCGGACTTCAGATTACCATTAATGAATTTATGGGAGAGTTTTAGACTCTCCCATTAGAGCGTAAGCAAAGTCTAAAATAACAAATAGCCCATGCATTTTCGCTATTAAAATGCATGGGCTATATCTTAAATGTGAGTTAGTTAAAAAACACAAGTGTTATCTCTTCGACAAACCTGCTAATAAAAATCAAGTACTTTTTCAAAAATTTTTCTTCTAAAAAAGAGTATAACAAATAAACCAGCATTTTTCATCTGGTTTTATAAAAAATATTTCTACGTCCATTTATTGATATACTTCCATTACTCTTGCATAATAAATTTTCAAAAACTTATTAAACCCTGCAATCTTTGCAACCTTACATGCTTTTCCTTCAGCTTGTTTCTTTTTTATAAAATCATATACAGGGTCTACACATTTTTTCTGCATTACTAAGCAAGTCATAGTTTCGAATCCTACTTTTCGAAGCGTTGATGAGCCTCTTTTTGATATGTGCCTATTTGTCCCTGTAAACTTTCCGGACTGATAAGGCGGAGCATC
>SVEF01000022.1 GCA_015057585.1 Lachnospiraceae bacterium
TATTATAATAACAAAAGAATTCAGGCAAAAACAAAATGGATGCCCCCTGTAAAATACAGGGAAACATCCATGTGTTGTTGTGCCTAATTCATAAAATCAATGTGTCCAGAATTCTGGGTACATATCACTTTAGGAACATCCTCCCTTAATATTATATTTTGGTAATCTGGTCTATCGCATAAAGTGGCAGATTAACGAGCCAATCCTCCGTTTTGTAGTCCGACATGGAGGTGCGGATAGAAATCTCAGGTAAGAATTTTTCATGATAGGTTTTTAGACTTTTAGCTCTAAGGTTTACCTCTGCCTTTACTTCAATGGGAACGATTTGTTCGCCTGTATCAACAACAAAGTCAACCTCGCAGGAGCCTCTGTCATTGGTATAATAGTAAACATCTAAGTCTTCGATGGTTTTTAGCTGTTGACAAACGTACTGTTCTGTAAGGGCACCTTTGAATTCAACAAAAAGGTCGTTGCCATCAAGCAAGGTACGCTGACGGAGTCCGGCCATGCATCCTAAAAGCCCAACATCTACTATAAATAATTTGAAAGCTTTCAAGTCTTCATATGCTCTCAGTGGAATACCCGGGGCATTGACACGGCTGACCTTATGAATAAGACCACAATCACTGAGCCACATAAGCGCGGTTTCATATTCTTTCGCACGAGCACCCTCACGAATAAGGCCGTAGAGGAACTTTTTGTTTTCTTTTGCCAACTGAGACGGGATGCTGTTCCACAACATACGGAGTCTTGGAACGATTTCATTTGGAGCATGCTTAGAAAAATCTTGTTCGTAGGCGGCAAGGATTCGCTTCTGAATTTCACGAACCTCGTTAAAGTCTTTATTCTCTGCGAAGCTTTGTACCGCTTCCGGCATACCGCCAACGAAGTAATAGTGCTTCAAAGCATCAATATACGTTTGCTTAAAGGAGGTAATCATTTGAAAATCCTGCGTATTAAGCAGCTTGGCAAAACGTTCCTTATCGTTTGCTATCAAAAATTCCTTGAAGGAAAGAGGATAAAGCTTTAAGAAATCCACCTTACCCACAGGGAAGGAGGTGCCTTGATGCAAAGCAATACCAAGCAAAGAACCGGCGCATACAATGTGATATTGCGGTGCATTTTCGTAAAAGTATTTAAGAGATGCCAAAGCTCTTGGAACCTCTTGTACTTCATCGAAAATCAACAAAGAATTGTCAGGATGAATTTTGTGACCAACATACAACTCTAATCCCATGATTAAGCGATCTGTGTCTAAATCAGAAGCAAATAATTCTGCCATTCTGGAATTAGAGTCGAAGTTAATATATATGGTATCCGCAAATGCCTGTTTGCCAAATTCTTTCATCAGCCAGGTCTTGCCGACCTGACGTGCGCCTTCGATAATTAAAGGCTTACGACGTTTGCTTTGTTTCCATTCTAATAGCTTCTCCATAGCAATTCGGTACATACGAGCACCTCCATTATGATATAATATATGTATAGTATGGCACAAAACTACAAAAATTACAACGAGTTTTTGTGTCAAGACTACACTTTTTACAACGAACTTTTGCAGTGAAGCGCCTTGATGCGGATATCCCACTCTCCAAAGTGACATATCAAGTGAGATGACAATTTATATAACAGAAGCGGCATACAAAATATAAAAGAATCCCCTGCCTGCTTAATTTTCTAAAGAGGACCGTAAGAAAACGTCGGTACTTAACGAGGTCAAGCGAATTTTTAAATTCGCTCGAGTTTAGTACCGCTACGTTTTCGCCCGAGCGAAAGCGCGTCCTCGTAGAAAATTAAGCAGGCAGGGGATATTTCTTTATAGCATTACTGCCGCTTCTGTTTTATTAATTTTACTTCACTTCATGAATTTTTCTCTTTACATAAGTTGTGTGGAGAATATCATGTGCCTTATGGCTGCCAGGCTCGCCAAGGTAAGTAGCGTAAAGCTCCTTCACATCCGGATTCTCGTGGGAGAAACGGAGTGTGTTCTTCTCATCTAAGGAGTAGAGAGCCTTTGCACGCTCAGCGCGGATGTCAGTGAAGTTACGAACGGATGCAGGAACCTGAGGCTGTCCACCACCGTTTACACAGCCGCCAGGGCAGCCCATGATTTCGATGAAGTGGTAGTCTGCTTCGCCGTTCTGAACACGGGTAAGTAATTCCTTCGCGTTCTTAAGACCGGAAGCAACAGCAACCTTAACGTCCATACCTGCTACGTTGTAAGTAGCTTCCTTGATGCCGTCTACACCACGAACCTCTGTAAATTCGATTGGTGTGCCGTCCTTTTCGCCTGTGAGCTTCCATACTGCAGTACGGAGAGCTGCTTCCATAACACCACCGGTAGCACCGAAGATAACTGCGGCACCTGTACCGGAACCGAGAGGAGAATCAAATTCTTCTTCCGGAAGTCTGTTGAAGTTAAGGCCAACTCTGCGGATGAGTCTTGCAAGTTCTCTTGTGGTAAGAGAAATGTCTACATCCGGGTAGCCTGCTGCGTTCTGATCATCTCTTGTCAGCTCGAACTTCTTAGCTGTACATGGCATGATGCTGACACAAACGATATCCTTTGGATCGATACCCATCTTCTCTGCGTAGTAAGTCTTTGTGATAGCACCAAACATCTGCTGTGGAGACTTACAGGAAGAAAGGTTCTCTGTCATCTCAGGGAAGTAGTGTTCGCAGTACTTAATCCAGCCAGGGGAACAGGAAGTGATGAGCGGTAATACGCCACCGTTCTGTACTCTGTCAAGGAACTCATGGGATTCTTCCATGATGGTAAGGTCTGCGGAGAAGTTGGTATCAAATACCTTATCAAATCCGATACGACGAAGTGCTGCAACCATCTTACCCTGAACCGGAGTACCCATTGGGTAACCGAATTCTTCACCAAGAGCTGCACGAACTGCAGGAGCAGTCTGAACAACGACGTGCTTGGTTGGGTCAGCAATTGCTGCTAATACTTCATCGATGGAATCCTTCTCATATAAAGCACCGGTCGGACAAACTGCGATACACTGACCACAGGATACACAAGCGGTATCACCAAGTCCTAAACCAAATGCGGAAGAGATTTCTGTCTTGAAACCACGCTCATTTGCACCGATAACACCAACGCCCTGCACCTTTTCACAAACAGCAACACAACGACGGCAAAGGATACACTTGTTGTTATCACGTACCATATGTACTGCGGATGTATCAAGGTCATATACGTTCTTTTCGCCATCGTAAGCGTCTTCCACTTCGATGCCGAGGTCATTACAAAGAGCCTGGAGCTCACAGTTTCCGCTACGTACACAGGAGAGACACTTTCTCTCGTGGTTGGAAAGGATGAGCTGTAATGTCTTTCTGCGGGACTCTAAAACCTTTGGAGTATTTGTGAATACTTCCATGCCCTCGTTTACAGGGTAAACACAGGATGCGACAAGGCTTCTGGCGCCCTTAACTTCAACTACACAAATACGGCAAGCGCCGATTTCGTTGATTTCCTTTAAGAAGCAGAGGGTAGGAATGTCGATACCGGCAATTCTGGCTGCTTCTAAAATCGTCGAGCTCTTTGGAGCTGTGACGGTCATGCCATTAATTTTTAAAGTAACTGTTTCCATCTTATCCTCCTATTATTTCTTGGAAATTGCACCAAACTTACATTTTTCCATACAAGCGCCGCACTTTACGCACTTCGACTGGTCGATAACGTGTGGCTCCTTAACCGTACCGCTGATAGCACCGTTTGGACATACTCTGGAACAGAGTGTACAGCCCTTACACTTTTCAGGGTCGATGGTGTAGGAGAGCAGGGACTTACAAACGCCTGCCGGACACTTCTTGTCAACAACGTGAGCTACATACTCATCTCTGAAGTAACGCAGTGTGGAAAGAACAGGGTTTGGAGCGGACTGACCAAGTGCACATAAGGAGTTGTCCTTAATGTAGTAGCAAAGCTCCTCTAACTTATCAAGGTCTTCTAAAGTACCCTGACCCTTGGTAATCTTGTCAACGAGTTCGTATAAGCGCTTTGTACCGATACGGCATGCAGTACACTTACCACAGGATTCGTCAACGGTAAACTCAAGGAAGAACTTGGCGATATCTACCATACAGTTGTCCTCGTCCATTACGATAAGACCGCCGGAACCCATCATGGAGCCGAGAGCGATTAAGTTATCGTAGTCAATCGGAACATCAAAGTGCTCTGCAGGGATACATCCGCCGGATGGACCACCGGTCTGAGCTGCTTTGAACTTTTTGCCGTTCGGGATGCCGCCGCCGATGTCTTCTACTACTTCACGAAGAGTAGTACCCATAGGAATTTCTACGAGACCTGTATTTGTAATCTTACCGCCGAGCGCGAATACCTTAGTACCCTTACTCTTTTCGGTACCCATGGAAGCAAACCATTCCGGACCGTTTAAGATAATCTGAGGGATGTTTGCCCATGTCTCTACGTTATTTAATACGGTTGGCTTGTTGAATAAGCCCTTCTCAGCAGGGAACGGAGGACGTGGACGAGGCTCACCACGATTTCCTTCGATGGAAGTCATAAGAGCTGTCTCTTCACCACATACGAACGCACCTGCACCGAGACGTAAGTCAATATCAAAGTCAAAGCCGGTACCGAAAATATCCTTACCGAGTAAGCCATATTCTCTGGCCTGCTTAATGGCTGTTTCCAGACGGCCAACAGCGATTGGGTACTCTGCACGGATGTAGATGTAACCCTGGTTAGCACCGATGGTGTAACCTGCAATAGCCATAGCCTCTAATACTACGTGAGGGTCACCCTCTAAGATGGAACGGTCCATGAATGCGCCCGGGTCACCTTCGTCGGCATTACATGCAACGTACTTCTGACCACCCTTAACGAGGTCCTTAGCCAGCTGCCACTTTCTGCCGGTAGGGAAACCACCGCCGCCACGACCGCGGAGACCACTCTGTAATAAAGTATTGATAACATCGTCCGGAGTCATGGTAGTTAATACCTTACCAAGAGCTTCATAACCGCCGGTACCGATGTACTCGTCGATGTTTTCAGGATTGATAACACCACAGTTACGAAGAGCGATACGATGCTGCTTCTTATAGAAGTCCGTTTCCACGAGAGGCTTGATACCTTCTTCCGTTACGGTTTCTTCGTAAACGTATTTCTTAACGACACGACCCTTTAAGAGGTGTTCGCTAACGATTTCAGGAATGTATTCCGGCTTTACCATGGAATAGAAGGTAGCTTCCGGATAAACAATCATAATTGGGCCGAGAGCACAGAGACCGTGACAACCGGTCTGTACTACAGAAACTTCTTCTGTGAGGCCGTTCTTTGCAAGCTCTGCCTGCAATGCTTCCATAATCTGCTGACATCCGGAGGAAGTACATCCGGTTCCGCCGCAGACTAACACATGAGAACGATACATTTGTTTTCCTCCTTATTTCATTACGTTCTGAATGGTATATTCAGTAACAACCTGACCACGGATAAGGTGCTTTTCAACAACCTCAAGTGCCTTTTCCGGTGTCATCTTTACATAAGTAACCTTTTCCTGACCAGGAGCCAATACTTCAACGATAGGCTCGTACTGGCAAAGACCGATACAACCGGTCTGGGTTACGATTACGTTTTCAATCTTCTTTTCTGCAACAGCTTCGGAGAGAGCGGTAAGAACCGGTCTTGCACCGCTTGCAATACCGCAGGTAGCCATACCTACAACTACTCTTGTGTCGGTTGCGGATTCGGAACGCATGCCAACCTGTCCCTGCATTCTCTCGCGGATAGCCTTTAATTCTTCAAGAGACTTCATAATAATCCTCCTAATTTTTTTAAATGTTTGTCTGTCCCTGATTCACTTCGGATTCATTTTCGGACAGATATTGTTTCAGATAAGCGGAAACCTCCGGGGTATCAAAAGGAATATCACCGAGGATTTCCCGGAATTCTCTCGTGTCGAGAGTAAACTGCCGATCATCATACCGGTATAGGTAGAGAAACTCACATTCCGGGTGCATCACAATCAGCTGATGGATTGTGGCGTTCATATCGCCAAGAGGCATCCTGTCGATATGGGACATCCCGAAAACTGCACAGACAGTGGTTCCGACGCCCGGTTCGGACTCAATGGAAAAACTGCCGCCGGTGGCTTCTGCCGCCATTTTAAAAAACGGAACACCAAGGCCGACCTTTCTGGTCGTACGGGTCGTAAAAAACGGGTCAGTCACACGGGCTACCTGTTCCTTCGTCATGCCGCATCCGTCGTCAATAATGGAAATCGTGATCTTATCTGCGGCACTTTCCACAGAAACCGAAATGGTAACTAAGGAAGCCTTTGCCTTTGTGGAGTTTTCTGCTACATCCAATACGTGAAGGGATAATTCCGTCATCATACTATTCGTACTTTGCTAAGATGCCGTCAAGGTCATCTACGGTAAGTCTGCCGTATACGTCGTCATTGACTGTAAGAACCGGCGCAAGACCGCAGGCACCAATACAACGACATGCTTCTAACGAGAACTTACCGTCTGCTGTGCACTCGCCACCGGCGATGCCAAGCTTTTCCATGAGGGCATTGTATAAGTCTCCGGAGCCCTTAACGTAGCATGCTGTACCAAGACATACAGAAATTTTGTATTTTCCCTTTGGATATAAAGCAAACTGGGCATAGAATGTAGCAACCCCGTAAACCTTTTCCAGTGGAATGTGAAGTTCATCGGCAATGATAGTCTGAACTTCAATCGGAAGATAGCCGTAGATATCCTGTGCCTTCTGCATGATAGGCATCAGGGAACCGCGCTCGTCCTTTAATTCGGTGATGATTGCGCGAAGCTTAGCTTCCTGCTCCTGTGTTCCGTTAAATGGAACTGTTTTCTTAACCGAAGCCATTGAGAAACCTCCTTCATAATAAGTATTCATACTAACAATCTCCCTGCGAGGGGATTGGAAAGTACATGGATTTTCTTTGTTAAAAAGGTAACAATGGAAAGCAAAAAAATAGCCGAAACCATAAATTTCGCATTGTATTCCTTTATAACATACCGAGTATAACACATCTTTTCGAGAAAATCTATCAATAATTGTGGAAAATTGCAAAAAATATGGTATCATATTAATAGATGAAAAATGGTGGTAAAAGGAGGATTTTATGACAGTCAGAGAGATTCAGGAAACATTGGGGGCAAGAGTAATCTCCGGCGAAGAATGGCTGGATAAAGAAGTGCATACTGCATGCGGCTCCGATATGATGAGCGATGTTTTGGCATTTGTAAAAGACCAGGCAGTGTTACTCACCGGACTTTGTAATCCGCAGGTTATCCGTACGGCAGAGATGATGGACATTGTCTGCATTGTTTTTGTACGCAGTAAAAAGCCGGATGATAATATGATCGAGCTTGCAAATGAGCGCGAAATCCCGATTCTTTGTACGGGACACCGCATGTTTTCTGCATGCGGCCTGCTCTATGAGAAGGGACTCAGGGGAGGTACTGACTATGAGCGATACAGTTAAACTTACCTATCAGGTTTCCCATGAGGATTTTACCAGGGCGGGCGAAGCATCCAGTGATGTCAAACGCCATTTAAAGAAAATGGGTTTTAGTCCTGAAGTAGTGCGCAAGGTAGCCATTGCCATGTATGAAGGCGAAATCAACATGGTAATTCATGCCAAGGGCGGAACAATTGATGTGGAGATTTCGCCGGACGATATCCTGATGGTGTTAAAAGATGTGGGACCGGGAATTCCGGATATTGAAAAGGCCATGCAGGCCGGTTATTCCACGGCACCGGACAATGTACGTGCCCTTGGCTTTGGTGCAGGTATGGGACTTCCGAATATGAAACAGTATTCCGATGAAATGGAGATTGACACAAAACTCGGAGTAGGAACGACGGTTACAATGAAGGTTTATCAGGGGTAATGGAGGTTACTTATGGCGGAGAAAGCCGAAATCAATTCAAAGTTCTTTACATCGGTCCACCTAGACCAGGATCTATGTAAAGGTTGTATCAATTGTATCAAGAGATGTCCGACACAGGCCATTCGTGTCCGGAACCACAAAGCAGTGATTACAAAGGAGTTTTGTATCGACTGCGGCGAATGTATCCGTATTTGTCCGCATCATGCAAAACTGCCGACGTATGATAAGCTTTCCGTATTGCAGAATTATGAATATACGGTGGCACTTCCGGCACCGTCCCTGTATGGACAGTTCAATAATTTAGATGATGTCAACATTGTTCTGACAGCACTTAAAAACATCGGATTTGACGATGTCTATGAGGTGAGCGGTGCGGCAGAAATCGCATCGGAACTTTCGAGGACATACATAAAGGAACACCCGGAGAAGTATCCGATTATCAGTTCGGCATGTCCGTCTGTAGTGAGACTGATCCGTGTGCGTTTCCCGAATCTTTTGGAGCACCTGCTTCCGATTAATCCGCCGGTGGAACTGGCGGCACAGGCGGCCAGACAGCGGGCGATGGAAAAGACGGGGCTTCCGGCAGAAAAAATCGGTGTGATTTTCCTGTCCCCGTGTCCGTCCAAGGTGACGGCAATGAAGTCACCGCTTGGCATGGAAAAGAGTTCGATCGATGCCGTGTGTGCGATTAAGGATGTTTATGTGGAGCTGCTCCCGAAAATGAAAGAGGTCGAGGAGCCGGAAGAACTTGCGATTTCCGGTAAAATCGGTGTTGGCTGGGGGGCTTCCGGCGGAGAAGCCGGTGGTCTGATTAATGACAATTACCTGGCAGCGGACGGCATTGAAAATGTGATCCGTGTGTTAGAAGATTTAGAAGACCAGAAATTTTCTTCCAATTTAGAGTTCATTGAACTTAACGCCTGCAGCGGCGGTTGTGTGGGCGGTGTGCTTACGGTGGAAAATCCTTACGTGGCAAAGGTGAAATTAAAACATCTCCGAAAATATATGGCGGTTGCGGGAACACACCTGGGCGAGGCAGTGATGCCATCGGAGCCGATGTGGACACAGGACGTGGAATATGAACCGGTATTCCGTCTTGGCAATGACCGACGTGAAAGCATTGCAAAAATGGCACGTGTGGAAGAACTTTGTGAGAAATTCCCGGGACTGGACTGCGGGTCATGCGGAGCACCAACCTGCAAAGCACTGGCAGAAGACATTGTGCGCGGCGAGGCAAGAGAGCATGACTGTATTCATATCTTAAAGGAATATATTCATCGGTTGTCCGGGGAAATGTCACGACTGGACGACTAGAAGACAGAGAAGAGGAAAAAGGAAAATGACGGTAAAAGAATTGATTGAGAAAACGGGATTCCGTGTGATTCATGAGGCCGGAAATACAGCGGAGACGACAGTGGAAAAGGCGTATTGCTGTGATCTGTTAAGTGTTGCCATGTCGAGAGTTCCGGAAGGAGCGGCCTGGGTGACGGTAATGAGCAATTTGAACACGCTTGCGGTAGCTTCCCTGACGGAGGCTGCCTGCGTGATTATTGCAGAAGGCACAGCCATTGATGCGAATGTTGCCGCAAAAGCAAAAGAACAGGATATTACCCTGCTCTCCACAGAACTTCCGGAATTTGATGCGGCACTTCTGATTTATAATGGAATCTAAAGAAAAACAGATGCAGGGAGGATGGCGTCAGGTAACCTATGACCTGCATCTGCATTCCTGCCTATCACCGTGCGGGGACATGGAAATGACACCGGCCAACATTGTTGGCATGGCAGTGGTAAAGGAACTGGATGTCATTGCCCTGACAGATCACAATACCTGCAAAAACTGCCCGGCGTTTCTTAAGGTGGCGGAGGCGTATGGGATTACCGCGCTGCCCGGCATGGAACTGACGACGACGGAAGAAGTGCACGTGGTATGTTTGTTTGGCACACTGGAGGATGCCATGCGGTTTGATGCCTATGTGTACGAGCATCTGCTGGATATTAAGAATGAAGAGGCCATCTTTGGGGCGCAGGTCATCATGAACGAGGACGATGAGGAGACCGGCAGGGTAGAAAAACTGTTAATTAATGCGACGGACATTGACTTTGATGAGGTGTATGCCCTGATGGAGGAATATAACGGGGTCATGATTCCGGCGCATCTGGACAAATCCACGACATCCCTGCTTTCAAATCTCGGCTTTATTCCACCGGACAGCCGGTTTAAAGTAGCCGAATTAAAGAGCTTTGAAAATCTGCACCGGCTGCGTGCAGCGCATCCGTACTTAAATGACTGTATGGTGATTACGGATTCCGATGCCCATTATCTGGGGGACATTCATGAACCGCAGTTTACCATGATGGTGCCCGAGGTGACACCGGCGGGAGTCATAACAGCTTTAAAAACTGCATATAGTAATAATGATAATGAGAGATAAGGAAAGCGGTATGAAACGTAACTACGGGAAACGACTGCTTTTCTTTTTCTTTTTTGCCGTGTTGTTTACCGGACTGTGCGGTTGTGGCGAAGAAGCGAAAGAAAGAAAAAAGATAAAGGATTTGGAAACAACGGTATTAGAGGAAGGAGAGGTTCCGACAGAACTGCTCACAAAGATCAAAGAGAAATGGCAGGAGCCGTTTACGATGACCTACGAAGCGGACGGATATTTTTACATTGCCAGGGGATACGGAACGCAGCGGACCAGCGGTTACAGCATCCGCGTACTCGAGGTATATGAAACAGAGGATGGAATCCAGTTTTTAAGCGAACTGATCGGTCCGGGAAGGGAAGAGGCAGTTCTGCAAATTGAGACCTATCCATATATTGTTATTAAGATGCAAAGTATTGGCAAGGAACTTATTTTCCGGTGATAGAAAGGAGAAATTCGTGAGACTGATAAAAGAAAATATCCATCGGATCAGCAATGCGGGCGATCAGGCGGTCAGTGAGATGACGGCAACGTTTACATTGGATGATGATTTTAATGTGCCGGATACCAAACCGGATGCAAAAGCGATTTTAAGGGAAACAGGAACATTGCGCGTGCTGGAAAAAAAGTGTACGGCAGGAAGGCTTCATATCAAAGGAATTCTGACGGCGAAGGTGCTGTATGTCAGTGAGGACGGTACAGGACTGTACGGAATGGAGACGGAGCTTCCATTCGATGAGATGATACATATGGGAAGAGAGAACTGTCCGGACCTTTCGGTGAATGCCCGGTTAAACGACATTACGGCAACACTCGTGCATTCCAGAAAAATCAATGTGAAGGCCCTGGTGACCATCCATGCCGCGTGTGAAGAGGTTGTGGATGAAATCGTCGTGACGGAAACCGAGGGAAACGGGTTGCTGGCAAGAGCCAAGGATGTGAACTTTACCAATCTGGCAGCAATGAAAAAGGACACGGTGCGGATTCGGGAGGAACTGACACTTCCGTCGGCAAAGCCAAACATCAGTGAGGTTTCTTATCAGGAAATGTCTATGATTATTACAGAGAGCCGTGTGCTCGACGGGGCTTTGGCAGTCAAGGGAACGGCAGATGTTTTTATGATTTACCGGAGCGGCGGTTTGCACGACCGAATGGAGTTTTATGAAACCAGGGTGCCGTTTGCGGAGCAGTTTGAATTATCCGGAGCAAAACCGGAAATGATAGAAGACCTTACCTTCCGCGTGGTACAGGAGAACGTGGAAATCCGGCCGGATGAAGATGGGGAGGAACGGATTATTGGTCTGGAGGCAGTGCTGGAACTGGACATGAAACTATACGAAGAGAAGGAATTAATGGTACTGGATGACATTTATTCCGCCTCGGGAAATGTGACATTACACGGCAGAGAAGAAGTAATTCCGCGCCTGTTGATGAAAAATCAGGGAATCGGAAATTTTTCCGGAACACAGGAGTTGAAAGATCTTCCGGAAACACCGATGCAGATTCTCAAAGGAAGTACACAGGTACATTTGGAAAAAGTGTCCCGTGAAGAAAATCAGCTTCTGATGGAGGGAATGTTGGAATTTAAAGTCCTTTTCATTACCGGCTCCGATACAAGACCATATACGTCCGTTAAATTTTATGCGCCGTTCGAACATCGTCTGAATGTAGGCGGCCTGGATGAGAATTGCTCCCATAAGGTAATTCCTGTGGTAACAGACAGTACGTTTCAATTGTACCGCAGCAATGAACTGGAATGGAAGACCGAGGTCAACTTCCAGACGATGGTGTTCTGTAACGAAAAGGAATACATGGTAACTGACGCGGAATTTGTACCATTTACCAAGGAAGAAAAAGATAAGCAATATAGTATCATGGGTTATGTGACAGAAGAAGGGGATACTCTCTGGAGCATCGGAAAAAGGTTTCATTTATCGCCGGAAGAGGTGGAGGAGTGGAATGAAATCGAAGAGGAAGTATTTCCGAAAGGAAAAATGCTGCTCCTGGTCAGAAGCAGCATTTTGGAGGAAGGTTAACTTATTTATTACTTGTGCTGACTGTGAGTTCAGGAGAGGCTTCCGCGGTATCGGTTTCGGTCCCGGAAGTCTTTCCTTCTTTCCAGTCGGTGATTTTCTGTTTTGCAGCTTCCAGAGTTTTCTTGCACAACTCCGGAAGTTCGCCACCCCATGCCTTTGTGGCGTCGTCGAACCCTTTTTGAAGGGCATCTAACATCGTATCGGCATGTGCAGGGTCATTGCCGGCAAGGGCTTTGGCAAAGGAAAAGAGACGTTCTGAGGTCTGTTCTACGCCCCAGTAACCATCATCCGCTATCTCCTGCTGTGCTTCTTTTGCGGTTTCGTCGTCTACTTCTAAGGTACCTTCTTTAATCATATCGAAGGTATCGGCAAGTGAGGTGAATTTCTGTCCCTGTTTTAGCAGCATCTTTTCCACCAGTGAGCGAAGCTGTGCGGTACGCTGCTCTGCTTCTGCCAGAAGCTTTTCGATTGTGGCAGTATCGCGTTTGGCCGGCTTCTTTTCTACGGGTTCTTCGGATTTTGTATATTCGGCAGCAGCACCTTCTTCATAAGACAAGGGACTTTCTGTTGCCTTTTTTTCCGTTTCTTTATTTACTTTTGTGTTGTCATATGCGGCAGTCATTGCCTGGGTAATTCCATTGATGTCCATATCGGTTCTTCCTTTCTGTATGGGAGTCTTGCCATCCGTGGCTGTGCTACATAATATATATCGGCTTTCTTTTGCGGAAAATAAAGAGGGACTCCCTGAATTTGTGGGAATCCCTTGGAAGTTTTGTTTATGGTTGCATGAATTTGGTCACGAAAGCGGAATCGGCATAGCCCTGACAGATAAAGTATTCTGCGGCTTCCAGCGCCAGATTGCCATCGGTAAAGAGCCCGAACACGGTAGGACCGCTGCCGCTCATGCAGGCGCCGAGGGCACCGAGTTCCTTCAATTTCTCTTCGATTTGCGAGATTTCCGGACACAGTGTCAGGGCAACCGGTTCTAAAATGTTGTTTAAGTTGTCACATAAGGCAGGAATATTTCTGGTCTCAAGGGCAGAAATAACCGCGTCGATGTCCGGATGCACAGCGTCTGCCAGACAAAGATGTTCATAGATATACTTGGTAGAGATGCTCTGGTCCGGTTTTACCAGTGTGCAGTAAAGGGCAGGAGCAGGAGGGAGTTCACTGAGAACTTCGCCAATGCCTTCTGCCAGAGCGGTTCCGAGCATAATACAATATGGGACATCGGCACCGAGCTGTACACCGAGTTTCTGTAAATCAGTTGTTGAGAGATCCCGGTCGAATAAAAGATTCAGGCCTCTTAAGGTGGCAGCGGCATCGGAACTGCCGCCGGCAAGTCCGGCGCCGGAAGGAATCTGCTTGTCGATAATGATATGGACACCGCCTTCAGCCGGGTAGTGCTCAAGCCAGAGTTTTGCTGCCTTATAGATTAGGTTGTCTTCTCCCCAGGTAACATCCGGGAACCGTTCGGCATGCAATGGGGTCAGGTGAATGCCCGGCTCTTCTGTTTTTTTGATGGTCAGGGTGTCGTGTAAGGACAAGGACTGCATGACCATGCGGACATTATGATAACCGTCGGGTTTACGGTTGATGACATCCAGTGCCAGATTGATTTTTGCATTTGCATGTATCGTAATTTGTTGCATTTTGTTCCTCCGAATTGAAATAAACTATACTTTAGTGTAGCATGAATTGCCGTATTTTGGAAGAGAAAAGATTCCAAAGTTTAAAGTCCAGAAAAATGTCTACAGAAGCGTCCGTGTTGCAGGAGTCTTCCGTGGCTTTTCCATAAAACAGCCGGTGGAGTGAACTTTCCTTGACCGTGGAAAATTTTTCTTTGTAAAGAGATGAGTTTTTTGGAACGTATTCGTAGGTGGCATCGATAAAGCAGAGAGACGGATAGGCAAGACACCACCAGTTATGACCGTTACCTGCGCCAAGCACGATTTGAATACTATCGTAGAAGCCGGGAGGAAAAACGGTGGCATCTTCGGAAAGGTATGTCTGGCTTCCATAGATGCGGATTGGGAAATATATCTGGTCTATGGAAATGCAGGCCTGATAGTTGGCACCGAGTTCTGATAAAGTCCGGTTGGCGATTTCCGTCAGAAAAACTTTTTGGTTTTTTAGTTCGTCTAAGGCCTCCGTTTTACTGGTTGCCGTCTGTGTGACGGCGGCCAGGTAAGGAAGCAGGGCATCGCGTACGGCGAGTTTGATGTGCTGGTCTTCGGGGCGGTCACTGTCGGCTAAAATATGTAAGCGGACAACTTCATCGGATAAAGGGAGGGATGCAGAAGAGGAAACTGCATCCTGTGAAACAATGGTCCCATAGGCTTTTTGGATGGAGGGATGTTTTTTTGTCACGGCCCATGCGGTCAGCACGGCAAGAATGAGTAAAAGTAAAGCGGTCAGGCGTTCTTTCATAATGACTCCTTTCTATCGGTTTCCACCGAAAAAACAATCTTTGATTAGTTGGAGTATTGCCGGGAAAGAATAAAGTTATTCGTGTCGGAAAGAAGTTTTTGTTTTACGTTTTTCCTGGGGAATTTGCTTGCTATTCTTGTATCTTTCCCTTATAATTATAGGGAAATTAAAGGAGGTAGGAGAGCAGAGAGAGAAACTGCTTCCGAAACAGAGATGAACGTAACAGTCAACGGGTATGATATTTATTATAAAGAGACCGGAGCCGGAGAGGAAACGGTAGTCATTTTGCAGGGGTGGGGAACCAAGATTTCGGTATACGATTCGGTTGCGGCCTGCATCAGTGAAAAGTACCGGGTAATCCAGTTGGGATTTCCGGGATTCGGAGAGAGTAAGGAGCCAGAAACCGCGTGGAATGTAGATGCTTACGCGGACTTTTTTGTGGCTTTTATGCAGGAATTAAACATCACGGAGGCGACGTTAATCGGACACTCCTACGGCGGACGTGTGATTATCAAACTGGCAAACCGTAAGGAATTACCTTTTAAAATCCGTAACATTGTATTGATTGACAGTGCCGGAGTATTGCCGCAGAGAACCCAAGAGCAGAAATTCCAGATTGCAAAATACAAACTGTTGAAAAAGATTTTGAATATGAAAGTGGTTTATGCCATGTTCCCGGATCTGATTGACGACTGGAAATCCAGGCAGGGTTCGGCAGACTACCGGAATGCGACTCCGGTGATGCGCCAGTGCCTTGTGATGGCTGTGAACGAAGATTTGACGGAACTGCTTCCCGGAATTTCACAGGAAGTGCTCCTGATCTGGGGAGAAAATGATACAGCGACCCCGATGCGGGATGCCAAGATTATGGAGGAAAAGATACCGAATGCAGGCCTGGCTGTGATTCAGAATGCAGGGCATTTTAGTTTCCTTGACCAGCCGGTGATTTTCCGAAATATTATGAGAGTGTATTTTAGAATGGAGTAAAGAATGGAAGTCAGAACAATCATAACGGCAGTACTGTTTTTGCCGGCCTTTTTCTATGTCATGCGGTATAATCTGCATATGTTCCAGTTAAACGGCTACAAAAACGGAGAACATCTGCATTGGATAAAGAAAAACATCAGAAAGCAGAGTGTACTCGGCGTAGGACTTTTGGTTGGTATTTTGCGCCTTGGGCTTTGGAATCTTGTGACAGATATTTTGGGATATCTCGCGTTGTTATTGCTGCTTGTGGTATACCGGGCGCTGAAAAAGACCAACGTGAAAAAGAAACTGGTGTATACCGCCAGAGTAAAGCGCCTTGTGGCTACGGACCTCATAGTGAATGCAGCAGTGCTTGCGCTAGGCTATTGCTTTTTCGGGTTGCCGGTACTTTCCGGAATGATGCTTGTACTGGTTGTACTGCAGGGGATTTTACTTCCGGCAGTGAATCTGTGCAACCGTCCGGTGGAGCAGGCAATCAACCGGTATTATATCAATGATGCAAAACGGAAGTTAAAAGAGGTTCCAGGGTTAAAGATTATCGGCGTGACCGGAAGTTACGGAAAGACGAGTGTGAAGTTTTATCTGCAGACATTGTTGCAGGAAAAATACAACGTGCTTGTGACCCCGGAAAGCTATAATACACCGATGGGAGTGGTACGTACCATCCGCGGGTCCCTGCGTCCTGCCCATGAGTTTTTTATTTGTGAAATGGGTGCCAGGCATGTAGGGGATATCAAAGAAATTTGTGACATTGTGCATCCGGCGCACGGAATCATTACTTCGGTGGGACCGCAGCATCTGGAAACCTTTTTCAGCATGGAAAATATTCAGAATACGAAGTTTGAACTGGCAGATGCCCTGCCGGAGGACGGACTTTTGTTTTTAAACGGCGATAATTCCTATATACAGGAAAAGGCGGGTTCGTATGGAAATAAAGTATGGTACCGGTCTTCGTCTTCGGGAGAAGGATACTCGGTAAAAAATGTTTCTCTGTCCCAGATGGGAACGGAGTTTACCGTAGTGGCGCCATCCGGTGAGGAAGAAGTATTCCGGATGAGTTTAATCGGAGAGCACAATATTATCAATGTGGTAGGTGCCATTGCAGTGGCGAATACCATGGGAATGACATTGAAAGAACTTCGGGTGCCGGTACGTCGGATTAAGCCGGTAGAGCACCGGATGCAGATGATAGAGCGCGGAGACGTTACCATTATCGATGATGCGTATAATTCCAATCCGGTTGGTTCTAAGGCGGCAGTGGAGACACTGGCGATGTTTGACGGGATCCGTATCCTGATTACACCGGGCATGGTGGAACTGGGCGAAAAAGAAGAGGAATATAATTACAAATTCGGAACCTATGCGGCGGATTGCTGCGATTACATTCTTTTGATTGGTAAGAGGCATACTGCTCCGATTGCGGAAGGAATTTTCAGCAAAGGATTTCCGCAGGAAAGATGTCAGGTATTTGAACGTCTGGAGGAGGCACTTTCCTTTGCTTATGCCATTCAGGGGCAGGGGCATAAATATATTTTATTAGAAAATGATTTGACAGATAATTATTGAGAGGAGTAATGAAAAATGAAGACAAGAGTAGCAATGCTGTTTGGAGGAAGAAGCGTAGAGCATGAGGTTTCTGTGATTTCCGGAATACAGGCATTTATGAATATGGATACGGAAAAGTACGAGGTAATTCCGGTGTATATGACAAAGGACAATGCGATGTACATAGGGGATGCTGTCGGCAGGATGGAATCGTATAAAAACATCGGGGAACTGGTAAAGAAATCGCAGAGAGTGATTTTTGTCAACGAAGGGGAAGAGGTCATGCTGATGCCTTACCCGGCAAAGCGGTTCGGAAAGACAAAGGGAATCGGTGTTGACGTGGTATTTCCGGTTGTTCACGGAACCAACGTGGAAGACGGTGCCCTGCAGGGCTACTTAAAGACGCTTGGTGTACCGTTTGTCGGTTGTGATGTAACGGCATCCGCGCTTGGTATGGATAAATATCTGACGAAGGTAGTATTAAAGGAGAGCGGCATTCCGGTACTTCCTGCTAAGGTGTACACGCTTTCCGATTATGCGGAGCTGGAGGAATTGCTTTCAGACGTGGAAAACGTTTTTGGTTATCCGGTCATTATCAAGCCGGTCAATTTAGGCTCCAGTGTCGGTATCAGCGTGGCAAAAAACCGCGTGGAACTGACCAAATCCGTGGACGATGCCTTCTGTTATGCAACGAAGGTGCTCGTAGAGCATGCAATCACAGAACTTCGCGAAATTAACTGTTCTGTACTGGGAGATGAGAACGAGGCAAGTGCGTCGGAATGTGAAGAACCGTTACATACAAAGGACATTTTGAGTTACGAAGATAAATATGTCAGCAATGCAAAGAGCAGCGGAACGAAGGGGATGGCGAGTGTTTCCAGAAAGATTCCGGCAGAACTTAGCGCAGAGCAGAGAGAAGAAGTAAGACAGATGGCAGTAAAGGCATTTCAGAGCCTTGGCTGTAACGGTGTTGCCCGGATTGACTTTATGATTGATGAAGCAACCGGAGCGCTTTACTTCAATGAGATTAACACGATTCCGGGTTCCTTATCCTTCTATCTTTGGGAGCCGATCGGTGTTCCGTACAAAGAACTTTTGGACCGCATGATACAGCTTGCGGTAAAGAGAGCGCGTACGGAAAAGAATCTTACGTTTACGTTTGATACGAATATTTTGAACCAGTCCTCGTTTTCAGGAGCAAAGGGAGTGAAGCGATGAACGGGATGAAACAACATGCTCCGATTGGCGTGTTTGACTCCGGTGTCGGAGGTCTGACTGTTGCAAAAGAAATTATGAGAGCCTTACCGGGGGAAACGATTGTTTATTACGGCGATACGGCCAGAGTGCCGTATGGAACGAAATCCCCGGAGACGGTGACGGCATATTCGAGACAGATTGCAAAGTTTTTGATGAGCCAGCAGGTAAAGGCTATGGTTGTGGCCTGTAATACCATCAGTGCTTTGGCTTTAGAGACAATTGAAAAGGAATTTGATGTGCCGTTTATCGGTGTGGTAAAACCGGGTGCCAGAACGGCTGCAGGGGCAACACGGAATAAGAAAATTGGTGTGATTGCGACGGAGGGTACGATTTCCAGCGGAATGTACGAATCGTTTTTAAAATCTCTGAATCCGGAGGTGAAAGTGTACGGAAAGGCGTGTCCTTTGTTTGTGGCACTTGCGGAAGAAGGGTGGTTACAGGATCCGATTACAAAGCAGGTGGCTGAGCGGTATTTAGTGGAATTGAAAGAAAAAGAAATCGATACGTTAGTACTGGGCTGTACGCATTATCCGTTGCTTCGCAAGGTCATCGGCGAAGTGATGGGAGAGAAGGTTACACTTGTAAATCCGGCGTATGAAACGGCGCAGGAGTTGCGATATGTATTAGAGGATAATCATATTTTAAATGACAGCAAAGAAGCAGCGGCGCATAAGTTCTATGTCAGCGACGGGGCAGAAAAATTCCGCCGTATTGCCAACATGATTTTACCGTGCGAAATCGAAGTCGAAGATGTGGCGATAAAAAGTTTTGAGTAATATGGTGACGGAGAGAATTTTATGAAAAAGAATGTAGTGATTACGGTGCGCGGACTTCAGCCGGAGGTCGATGCAGACGAACCGATAGAGGTCATCAGCGCCGGAACTTATATGAGGAAAGAGAACACCCATTATTTGTCCTACGAAGAAGCGGATGAGAGTGGGAACATCACAAACAACCGGATTAAAATCACAGACAAGTCGGTTGAAATGGTGAAAAAGGGAGCGGTTGCCACGCAGATGATTTTTCTGCTCGGGGAAAAGCAGTATGCCTGCTATGCAACACCATTCGGGGATTTGACTCTTGGCATTACCACGAAAACGATTTCCGTAAAGGAAGACGGGGAGTCTTTAACGACCAATCTCCGTTACGGCCTTGAAATTAACGGTGAGCATGTTTCTGACTGTCAGCTTGATGTGGAAGTCCATGTATGCGGAGTTTAAGCGTCTTGCAGCTTGGCTGGCGTGAGAAAGTCCTGACAAGTAAGAATTACGTAGGAGTTAGAAAAATAACCCCCTATAAGAAATAAAACCTAAGCAGCGATTTTAACCATGAGCGCGTGGTTTTATTTCTTATAGGGGGTATTTTTATAGTCAAACAATTCTTACTTGTCTGCCTTCTTCACCTTCGCAGCAAGACGCTTAAAGAAGCCCTGCTTCTCCGGTTTGGAATCCAGTCCGGTACGAAGACCTTTTACATCAATAATGTAGATGCCGTTCATAACCGCCTTAACTTCCTTTTTCACAGGAATTAAGTCAAATACCTTAGCGTCGCACATCAGTGTAGCTACCTTTGGTCCGATTTTTGCCTTTACTACCGGCACTTTGGAACCACGTAAGTACTTTGGTGTCTGGTCGATGACGATTTTCGGAAATCCCGCCTCTTTTAATTTCATCATTTTTTTGTCAATGACGAGAATGGAATAGGTCTGGGCACCGGCCATCATATCAGCCTGCGCGGTTTCGGATTTCTTCTGCATTTTGCTACCAAATATATATAATGCTACCAGTGCAGCAATCACCACTACCAGAACTACGAGTAAAACAATCTGCCATGTCTGCATAGCAATTCCTCCTTTCATTATTTCAAACTAAACCCTATTGTATCAAAAATGTAAGAAAATGCAAGAACGAAGTTTTGTCTTTACCGATTATTCGGCAGACTGCTGTTCAAGTTTCTTATAAAATGGATTTTCCTTCACCAGATGCTCATTTTCATGGAGCATTTCTACAATAACGGAACGGCAGTAAGCTCCCATAAATTTTCTGTCTTCTGCAGAAAGCGACTTTGGATCAATCGGCTTTCCGTATGCAATCACGGTTGAAACCTTACGAATCCATGGGAAAGAGTTTTCCAAAAGATCATCGGTTCCCAAAATTGCAACAGGAATAATCTTGCAGCCGGTCTTTTCTGCCATTTTTAACGATCCTTCTTTAAAGGCGAGAGGTTCGCGTTCGTGAGTACGGGTGCCTTCCGGGGCAATAAACATCGAATAGCCCTGTTTGATGTTTTCGACGCCTTCAAGAATGGTTTTCAAACCTGCCCGCATATCGTCGCGGTCAAGGAAAAGACAATTGACGAGTCCCATCCACCAGCTGAGGAAAGGAATCTTTTTCATCTCTTTTTTCGATACAAAACCGGTCGGGTTTGGAAGTGTCATGTAAGCCAGAGGAATATCAAAAAAACTCTTGTGGTTGGAAACAAACAGTACCGGCTGGTCTGTTGGTATATTTTCCAGACCTTTTACAATCGGTTTTGTTCCGGTAAAGAACACGACAAAAGCGAATCCGTAACGTACAATTTTTTGTGCAATCGCTGAGGTTGCACGGCGGTGCTTCTTTCGGAAACAAAGCAGGATGAGATAAACCGGCAATGTAAGCAGAAAGAACAAAACAAGTGCTAAAATTACAAGAAAGGTTCTCATTCTTCATTACCTCCTGCTATTTCGCTGTTTTCCGCACCGGCGGTATCTTCCGGTACCGGTAGCGGATAGGTGTTATGCGGAACCGTATAATAATCCGGTAAGAAGTACGGCAGGTATACGGAGTAATCGATAACCAGTTTGCCGCTTGCGGAGGTATATGGTTTGTAGAACATAACATTTCCGTTCTCGTCAAAGGTTAATTCTCCATCCGTACGGACCGGAACCTGTAAAAGTAGTCCGCCACTCTCGGTAATGAACTCATTACCATTTCCGTCCCGGATGACACCGGTGTATAAAAGATTGCCTTCAGCGTCATGCGCCAGTGTGCCGTCCTTGTTCCAAAGCGGTTCCAAATAAACCGGTTTTCCGTCATAGTCAAGCCAAAGGTTTCCGTTTGCATCGTAGTAACGCTCTTTAAATAGGAAAGAACCGTCTTCGTTACGCACATAATTGCCGTTCGGATCCATAACGGCATCGTGATAGAGAATAGTAACACCGTCGGCAGTCAGAATGTTTCCGGCCTCATCCGTAATCGGTGTCTTTAAAATAGGAAACCAGGTGGTTTCATCGATGAGCACAGTGCCATCTCCCTTGATGTAGACTTCACTGTTCATAGCGGCTGCATACAGCAGGCCGAATCGCTCGGTAGTCGTGTCAATCAATGGTAAATCAGCCAATTCCTCCAAGGTCTTAGAGGATGGACTGTTGTAATATTCTTCTAAAGTCAGATTGTTCTTATATAAATAGTAAGCAAGCGGAACACCTACATAGCGGATGTGCCAAGGTTCGTAAGCGTATCCGGTAATATGCTCCTTATCCTTTGGATAGCGCAGGATAAATCCGAATCGCCATGCATTGTCCTTCAGCCATTTGCCTTCTTTTGTTGTTGCAAAACTATTGATTAAGGAATAGCCGATGGAGGAACAGGAAACGTCAATGGCAAGCCCGGTCTGGTGTTCGCTGGCTCCCGGCATGGCGGAGTAGAGATTGGTATGTGTAATGCCGCGCGTAAACAGGTTTGTACCATAAATTTCATACTGCCTGTCATAGGAACGGTAACCGGAAACACCGTAGATCTTTAATCCTTTTTCTTTTAATGCCGCACGATATAATTTTTCCAGTGCTTCTGCTGCCACACGCTGTAATTTTCTCTTGTCCAAAGTTTTACTGCTGAAACTAAACGGAATATCCGGCACAACTAAATCGTCCGGGACATAATCGGCCGATAACGGATAGTCTCTGTTTACAATAAATGTGAGGGTCGTAATATCGGTGTTGACTGCAACCGGAGCTGCAGGAACAGTTGGAACCGGTGTCGGCGTGTTGGTTGGCGTCGGCGTGTTAGTCGGCGTCGGAGATAAAGTCGGCGTTGGAGACAAAGTTGGTGTCGGTGACAAGGTTGGTGTCGGTGACAAGGTTGGTGTCGGTGACAAGGTTGGTGTCGGTGATACGGTTGGAGTTGGCGACACGGTCGGTGTATTGGTCGGTGTCGGGCTCAAGGTAGGAGTTGCTGTTGCCGTAGGGGCGAGAGGCTCCGTTGGGGTAACCGTAAGCGATGGCTGGGACAAAGGAACTGCGTCGGTCGGCGATAACAGGGCTGTCGGACCGGAAGTGGGAGCCTTTGTCGGCAGGCCGGTTGGGGTAGTATGCGGTGTACATGCGCATAAACTCAACGTTCCGAATAACATAATGAAAGAGTAACAAAGTCCTTTTTTATACATTCTATTCCTCGATTCTATAACTCATGTAATTTTATTATCTTATGTAGGGTGGCCTTTTTGGGCAAACTTCACCCTTTAGCGTACAATATAGCACAAAAAACGGGAATAGACAAATGAAAAACCGAGTTTTTATGAAAAAACATTGCGAAATCGCATTTTCTCGTTGACTTTCGTAAATTTTCGTTATAAGATAGGGGCAAGAAAAACGTTGATGAAGACAGTATTTGTTCTCTGAAAGGCACAGCGAAGCCGGGACAGTGTGAGCCGGTTCTTAGTAGGAAGCAAAGAAAATCACTTCTGAGTTGCAGGTCGAACGGATTCCTTAGTAGGCTGAGCCGGTGTCCACCGTTATATGGATAGGGTATAAGTTTTGACAAGAAAATATGTCAGAATCGTACGCGAATGGGTGGTATAGCGAATAGTAAGGCTCTTCGTCCCGTTTGCAGGGAAGAGGAGCCTAATTTTGTTCTATACGGAGGTAAAAAGTATGTACAAGAAAGTCGATACGAACATGAATTTCGTGGACCGCGAAAAAGCGGTGGAGCTTTTCTGGAAAGAGGAAGGCATTTTTGAGAAGAGTATCGAAGCCAGAAAGCAGGGAAAAACCTATACTTTCTATGACGGACCGCCTACGGCAAACGGAAAGCCGCACATCGGTCATGTGTTAACCAGAGTTATCAAGGACATGATTCCGAGATACCGTACCATGAAGGGCTATATGGTACCTCGTAAGGCCGGTTGGGACACACATGGTCTCCCGGTAGAAATCGAAGTGGAAAAATTACTTGGCATCAACGGAAAGGATCAGATTGAAGCATATGGTCTGGAACCGTTTATTGACCAGTGTAAGGAAAGTGTCTGGAAGTACAAGGGCATGTGGGAAGATTTCTCCGGCACGGTTGGTTTCTGGGCAGATATGGATGACCCGTATGTAACCTATCATGACAATTACATCGAATCCGAATGGTGGGCACTCCGCCAGATTTGGGATAAGGGATTATTATACAAGGGCTTTAAGATTGTTCCTTACTGCCCACGTTGCGGTACGCCGTTATCCAGTGCGGAAGTGGCACAGGGCTATAAGGATGTCAAAGAACGTTCTGCCATCGCCCGCTTTAAGGTAAAGGGTGAGGATGCGTACATCTTAGCATGGACGACAACCCCTTGGACGCTTCCTTCCAACGTGGCACTTTGCGTGAATCCGGTGGAGACTTATGTGAAGGTGGCAGCAGCAGACGGCTACACCTATTACATGGCAGAGGCACTTTGTAACACCGTTCTCGGAAAACTTGCCGTAAAGGCTGACCCGGAAAACGACGTGGAAGCAAAGCCGGCTTACACCGTTTTAGAGAAGTTTACAGGTAAGGACCTTGAATATAAGGAATATGAGCCGTTATTTGACTTTGCAAACGAAATCATCGAAAAGCAGGGCAAGAAGGCACACTTTGTGACCTGCGACGGTTATGTTACACTGACTGACGGTACCGGCGTGGTACACATCGCTCCGGCATTCGGTGAAGACGATGCCAAGGTTGGCCGTAATTATGACCTTCCGTTTGTACAGCTCGTTGACGGCAAGGGCGAGATGACAGCAGAGACTGCGTATGCAGGTACGTTTGTTAAGGATGCGGACCCGCTCGTATTAAATGATTTGATTGCGAAAGGCTTATTATATGAAGCTCCGAAGTTTGAGCACAGCTATCCGCATTGCTGGAGATGTGACACACCTTTAATCTACTATGCAAGAGAGTCCTGGTACATCAAGGAAACCGCAGTAAAGGATGACTTAATCCGTAACAACAACACCGTAAACTGGATTCCGGAATCCATTGGTAAGGGCCGTTTCGGCAACTGGTTAGAGAACATTCAGGACTGGGCAATTTCCAGAAACCGTTACTGGGGCACACCTCTTAACATCTGGGAATGTGAATGCGGTCACAGACACTGCATCGGCAGCCGCGAAGAACTTGTGCAGATGAGCGGCAATGAAAAGGCAAAGACGGTAGAGTTCCATCGTCCGTACATCGATGAAATCACCATTACCTGTCCGGAATGCGGCAAGAAGATGGTACGTGTTCCTGAAGTGCTTGACTGTTGGTTTGACTCCGGTGCGATGCCGTTTGCACAGCATCATTATCCGTTTGAAAATAAGGAATTGTTCGAGCAGCAGTTCCCGGCACAGTTTATTTCCGAGGCAGTTGACCAGACCAGAGGGTGGTTTCACTCCCTGATGGCAGAATCTACCTTATTATTTAATAAGTCTCCATATGAAAACGTTATCGTTCTTGGTCACGTACAGGACGAAAACGGACAGAAGATGAGTAAGAGTAAGGGTAATGCAGTAGATCCGTTTGATGCACTGAAAACCTATGGTGCGGATGCAATCCGTTGGTACTTCTACATTAACTCTGCTCCGTGGCTTCCGAACCGTTTCCACGGCAAGGCAGTACAGGAAGGCCAGAGAAAGTTCATGGGTACCCTTTGGAACACCTACGCTTTCTTTGTACTTTACGCGAATATTGACAACTTTGATGCGACAAAATATACATTGGAATATGATAAGTTATCCGTCATGGATAAGTGGTTATTATCGAGACTGCATTCTACCGTAAAGGCAGTGGATGAAAACCTTGACAACTACCGTATTCCGGAAGCAGCAAGAGCATTACAGGATTTTGTGGATGAAATGAGTAACTGGTATGTCCGCAGAGGCAGAGAACGTTTCTGGGCAAAGGGCATGGAGCAGGATAAGATTAACGCTTACATGACACTGTATACTGCACTTGTTACCATCGCAAAGACTGCGGCTCCGATGATTCCGTTTATGACAGAAGACATCTACCGCAACTTAGTATGCAGCTTAGATCCTTCGGCTCCGGAGAGTGTACATTTGTGTGACTTCCCGGCTGTAGAGGAAACCTGGATTGACAAGAAGTTAGAAGAAGACATGGAAGAGGTACTTCAGATTGTGGTTCTCGGCCGTGCCTGCAGAAATACAGCAAACTTAAAGCAGCGTCAGCCGCTTGCCCACATGTATGTAAAGGCAGAAAAAGAGCTTCCTGAATTCTTCCGCGACATCGTTGCAGATGAATTAAACGTAAAAGAAGTAGAATTTACTTCCGATGTACGTTCCTTCACTTCCTATACGTTCAAACCACAGTTAAAGACGCTTGGTAAGCGTTTTGGCAGCAGATTAAATGCCCTGAAAGAGACATTGAACACTCTGGATGGAAATGCTGCTATGGATTCCTTAAATGAGACCGGCAAGGTAACTGTGCTGGTTGACGGCGTGGAAGAAGAACTGGCTACCGAAGACTTACTCATTGAGTCCGCACAGAAGGAAGGTTATGTGTCCGATGCCGACCACGGTATTACCGTTGTCATCGATACAAACTTAACCGACGAGTTAATCGAGGAAGGCTTCGTAAGAGAACTCATTTCCAAGGTGCAGACCATGAGAAAGGATGCTGACTTTGAAGTCATGGATCACATCGTGGTTTATGTATCCGGCAATGAAAAGATGGAAGAACTGATGGCAAAGAACGAAGCAGAAATCCGTTCCGTTGTACTGGCAGATGAAGTAGTAGTCGGCAGTATGGATGGTATTGCAAAAGAATGGAACTTAAACGGAGAAGATGTAACCATCGGTGTTAAGAGAGTCTAACAAAGGAAATAGAATGGAGATAACAATGGAGATAACAAAAAAAGAATTTAAGCAGAAAATTGTAGCCAACATGAAGATGTTGTACCGCAAGGATATTGAAGAGGCAACGAAGCAGCAGCTGTTTCAGGCGGTATCCTATGCATTAAAGGACTACATCATTGATATGTGGATGGATACACACAAGACCTATGAGAAGGAAGATGTAAAGACCGTTTACTATCTTTCCATGGAATTCTTAATGGGCCGTGCGCTTGGTAACAACATCATCAACATGAAGGCTCAGCCTGTCGTAAAGGAAGTGCTCGAAGAGATTGGTCTTGACCTTGACACACTCGAGGATGAAGAACCGGATGCAGCACTCGGTAACGGCGGTCTTGGCCGTCTGGCAGCGTGCTTTTTAGATTCCTTATCCTCTCTCGGCTATCCGGCATACGGCTGTGGTATCCGCTATAAGTATGGTATGTTCAAGCAGGCCATCCAGGACGGGTTCCAGGTAGAGAAGCCGGATAACTGGTTAAAGCATGGCAACCCGTTTGAGGTAAAGCGTGCAGAGCATGCCGTAGAGGTTAAGTTCGGCGGTTATGTAAAGATGGTGCGCGGCGAAAACGGCAGGGACCATTTCGTACAGGAAAATTACAGCTCTGTTATGGCAGTACCTTATGACCTTCCGGTCATCGGTTACGGCAACGGCGTTGTAAACACCTTACGTATCTGGGATGCAGAAGCGATCAACGAATTTAACTTAGAGCATTTTGACAAGGGTGATTACATCAAGTCTGTAGAGCAGGAAAACCTGGCAAGAACCATCTGCGAAGTGCTTTATCCAAACGATAACCACTATGCAGGTAAGGAACTCCGCTTAAAGCAGCAGTACTTCTTTGTTTCCGCAAGCATCCAGCGTGCGGTGGCTAAGTACATGGAAACACACGATGATATCCGCAAACTGCATGAAAAGGTTTGCTTCCAGTTAAACGATACCCATCCGACCGTTACCGTAGCGGAGTTAATGAGAATTCTCCTTGACGAGTACTACTTAACCTGGGATGAGGCATGGGAAGTAACCAACAAGTGCTGTGCTTACACCAACCATACCATCATGGCAGAAGCCCTGGAAAAGTGGCCGCTTGAGCTCTTCTCCAGATTATTGCCGAGAATTTATCAGATTGTAGAAGAAATTAACCGTCGTTTCCTTATTTTATTGCAGGAAAAGTATCCAAACGATTACAGTAAGGTACAGAAGATGGCAATCGTTTATAACGGACAGGTGCGCATGGCAAACCTTGCTATTGTTGCCGGTTTCTCGGTCAACGGTGTGGCTGCCCTTCATACGGAAATCTTAAAGAAGGAGCAGTTAAAGGAATTCTACGAGCTGTGGCCGGAGAAGTTCAATAACAAGACCAACGGTATCACACAGAGAAGATTCTTACTGCATGGTAACCCGCTGCTGGCTAACTGGATTACCGACAAGATTGGCGATGACTGGATTACAAATCTCTCTCACCTAGAGAAACTGATGGTATTTGTAAACGACGAAAAGTCCTTACATGAAATCCAGAACATCAAGTACCAGAATAAGGTAAGACTGGCTAAGTACATTAAGGAGCATAACGGCATCGAAGTGGACCCGCGTTCCATTTTTGACGTACAGGTAAAGCGTCTCCACGAGTACAAGAGACAGTTCTTAAACATCCTGCACATTATGTATTTATATAATGAAATCAAGAAGAACCCGGATATGCCGTTCTATCCAAGAACCTATATCTTTGGTGCAAAGGCATCCGCCGGTTACCGCCGTGCAAAGGCAATTATTAAGCTGATTAACAGCGTTGCCGATGTGGTAAATAATGACGCTTCCATTAACGGAAAAATTAAGGTTGTCTTCATCGAAAACTACCGCGTATCGAATGCGGAACTGATTTTCGCGGCAGCAGATGTTTCCGAGCAGATTTCCACAGCAAGTAAGGAAGCTTCCGGTACCGGTAACATGAAGTTTATGTTAAACGGTGCGATTACCCTTGGTACGATGGACGGTGCAAACGTAGAAATCGTGGAAGAAGCCGGCATTGAAAACGAAGTCATCTTCGGCCTGTCCGCAGACGAGGTTATTGCTTACGAACACAACGGCGAATATCATCCAAGAGAAATCTACAACACCAATACCGATATCCGTATGGCTATGACACAGCTCATTGACGGAACCTACTCTCCGGATAATACCGAGCTGTTCCGTGAATTGTACGAGTCCCTGTTACACCGAAACGGAAATGAGCCTTCCGACCAGTACTTCATCTTAAAGGATTTCGTATCCTATGCAGATGCACACAAGCGTATCGAAGAAAAGTACCGCGACGAGATGGGCTGGGCAAAGTCCGCACTCATCAACATCGCAAAGAGCGGTAAGTTCTCCTCTGACCGTACGATTGAAGAGTATGTACAGGATATCTGGCATCTTGAGAAAGTGACAGTGAAGTAATTTTTTACAATTAAAAAGACCCTCGTGTGAATTTTATCCTTTTTATTTTGAGCGGTTCTGTCTTGCAGGAATTATCCTCCAGAACCTGCCAAAGAAAAGAAAAGGATAAACTTTGCACGAGGGTCTTGCTTTGTTTATTGCAAAAAAAAGAAGTAGTCACCTAACATTTAAAAAATCCATCGGACTATATAGGTGAAAGCATTGATCAATCGCTGGAGAAAAAGTATGAAAAAATATGAGTTGCTGAAAATAATGAACAATGAACTGCTGGACAAACTGTTTGGGTTTTGCTATGCAAGAACAAGTGACAGCTATGAGGCGCAGGAACTTTGCTCTGATATCCTGTTTGCTCTGGTAAGGGCTGCAGGGGGTGAAGGGGAAATTGCGGAGCCTTATCCATTTATCTGGAGAGTGGCGCGGAACGTGTATGCCGATTTTTGTGAAAAGCGAAAAAAACAACAGGAACGGTTCTGCCAAGAAGATACAGAGGAATTACTTCTGGCATTTGCGGCAGAAGAGCCTGGAGAGGACGAGGAACTTTTGCGGGCGGTGTACCGACGGATGGCTTTTTTGACACGGGCGTACCGGGAGGCTATGATTTTATATTATCTGGACGGGCTGTCGACAGCAGAAATTGCGAAACGTCAGAACACAAGCGAGGTTGCCATACGGCAGAGGTTGTTTTCGGCAAGAAAGAAAATTAAAAGCGAGGTAGAAAAGATGGCAGAAAATCAAAAGCCGATGGTGTTAGAAAGAAAAGAGTATGAGATTGTGGGAACGGGAAATCCCGGTTGGGGTGATCCAAGAAACGCTTGCAATCGACAGTTTTCCAAGCATGTGGTGTGGCTTTGCAGAAAGAAGCCGATGAGTGCGGTAGAAATCGCAGAGGAATTGAATGTGCCTACGGCATATGTGGAGGAAGAACTTGATATTTTGGCATGGGGTGAGAACGGTAAGTACGGATTACTGCGTCGTATGGACAACGGAAAGTATTTCATTAACTTTGTTTTGCTTGCCAGGGAAGAGATGGAAGAAGCAAACAGGATTTATAAGGAACATCTATCGATAGTCAGTGATGTGATAATCCAATACGTACAGGAAAATAAGGAAAAATATTTGGCTTTCCCTTATTTGAATCGGAAGGTAGACTTTAATTTGGTTTTGTGGCAGCAGATTACCAGCTTGGCAGAGGTTTTTGCAAATACGGTAGAGAAAAAACTGAAAGAAAAGTATTTTTGTAACGTAGAAAGAGTCAACCGTGATTTTAGTGTGTTTGGTTATGAAAACACAGGGAAGCACTATGGTTGCGGCAGTGATGGAACCTCTGCAGAAAATATCTGCGGATATTCCAAAGTACATTTGATAAATATCTATATTAGCAGAATAAAAGCGCACTTTAGATGTATGCATAATATTTCACTGGACAAGCAGTTACAGCTTACCATTCGTGCGATTAATGGCTTGGCTGTCGAAGACCTTACCGAAGAAGAACGGGAGCAGGCAGCGAAGGCAATCGAGTGCGGATATTTATATCGGGATGGGAATATGCTTTATACCAAAATTCTGGTTAGCCCTATGAGGGAGGAAAACAGGGTGTTCGAACTCAGTTGGAACCTTTCTGAGAGATATTTGGAAGCAGATGCTGAAATCGTGGCAGAAAAGATGGCAAAATTCATAAAGAAAAATTTGCCGGAGCATTTGCTGCCGGAATGGAGCTATGCAAACATTCTTGCTAATTTACCGACGACGGATGCGCTTGTTGAATTGTTGATTGAAAAAGGACTGCTTGTGCCGCCGGAAGATGGTATCGGGGCAGAGGGCTGTTGGATGTTTGTGGAGGAATAAAAATTTTGAAATTGGAAATACTGTCTTTGGGCTTGCATGTGCCGGGCAGGAAGAAGAGTAGAAGCATTCATCCTTGCACGTATGATTAGAATTCTCCGGTTTTGTTATGACGATATGTAGATAAATCATGTGACATTTGTTTAAAGATTAAATTTAATAAACATCTCTGTATCTTTTGCGAACTGCGACTTACTTAGAAAATCATGAATTCGTAGTCGGAGCCGGAGCAAAAGATACAGAGATGTTTTTATTTTAAAGAAAACAAATGTCACATGGTTTTTCAGTATAAATCCTGAAAAACCGGAGAAACTAGGAACAGCACTATATAGAGAATAAGAAAGGCGGGATTGATGTGAATAAGTTAGGCGATTTATTCAGAAAACGTGCACTCCTTGGTGTGGGCGTTTTCTTGATGGCAGCAGTTGTGACAGTTGGTGTGCTTAGCATAGGAGGAAACGACGGGGACGAAACTCCGGATCAGTTGGTGGATTTAAATGACGGGAATCCTTCGGAAGGGGACAAACAGGTAGCAGACGGTCAGGAGCCGACCGGAGATGACAAGCAGGTAGCGGATGGACAGGATTCGTCGGGTGATGATAAGCAGGTAGCGGATGGACAGAATCCGACCGGAGACGACAAGCAGGTAGCAGATAATCCCGGAACCACGGGGGATGACAAGCAGACCGCGGACAATACCGACAAGCCGGGAACTGCGGGGGATGACAAGCAGACCGCGGACAATACCGACAAACCGGGAACTACGGGGGATGATAAGCAGACCGCGGACAATACTGACAAGCCGGGAACGACCGGAAACAACCAGCAGGTAGCAGATGATACAGGGAAAGAGGATGAGACTCAGGGAACAGAGGTGCTGAGTCCGCAGGTGATTGCATCCAGACTTACCTATAACAAGGCAACCGGATTGCAGTGGCCATTGCAGGGTGAGATTTTAATTCCGTACAGCCCGGACCACGGTGTATATTATGAAACACTCGATCAGTTTGCAACGAGTGACGCGTTAGTGATTGCATCGGAAGTCGGAACGCAGGTGCTTGCTGCGGCGAAAGGTGTTGTAGTCGCAATTGAAGAGGATGTCCGTAACGGACAGACAGTCACACTGGCGCTTGGAAACAATACACAACTGGTTTATGGTCAGCTGGTGCCGGGTGAAATCAAGGTGGGAGATGTGCTGGAAGCCGGTGATTGTATCGGAACGGTGGCAGACCCAACCAGATACTATGTGATGGAGGGCGCAAATCTGTATTTTCAGGTGCTGGAAAACGGACAGAGCATTGATCCGACGGAGTTACTGAAGTAGGCTTTGTTGAATGTCCGGATATTAAAAGAAGATTATATAGAAAAGCGGTCGGTATAGCCGGTACATTTTAAAATTGCCCATGGAAGTATGGGCGATGGAGGAACTACTGGTAGAAACATCCGACCGCTTAATTTTATGTACCAACTATAATATCAATGTATGCAAAAAAAGAGAGAAGGTGACTCTCTCTTTTTTTGTAAGGAAGAAAAAGTTGTTGTATTAGTTTACAGAAATGCGGTGCTCGTTCCAATCAATTGAAACATAACAACAAAATGACATAAACTTCCGGCGAGTACAAACAGGTGGAACACCTCGTGTGAACCGAAATTTTTATGCAACCGGTTGAAAACCGGAAACTTGCAGGCATATATGATGCCGCCGACAGTATAAATGATGCCTCCAATCAAAAGCCAGACAAAGGCGTCTGCCGGCATCAGGGCAATCAAGTCAGGGAATGAAAATACACAAAGCCAACCCATGGCAATATATAAAATAGAAGAAACCCATTTTGGACAATTTACAAAAAAGATACATTGCAGTATGCCAAGAAGGGCAACTCCCCAGACAAGCAGAAACAAAGCAGAGCCGCCATTGCCCCATAAGGTAATCAGGCAAATCGGAGTGTAAGTTCCTGCAATCAGTACATAAATCATGATATGGTCGATTTTCTTTAAACACTTGTTGATTGCCGGTGAAAGATTAAATGTGTGGTAAATCGTGCTTGCAGAGTAAAGCAAAAACATGCTGACTGCAAAAATGCCAAGTGAAATGAGGTAAACCGGATGTTCTCCAAAAGCAGCACGGGCAAGGAGAGGAATGGCTGCAAGGAAGACAAGGACGATGCCGATCCCGTGCGTGAGAGCGCTGCCCGGGTCCTTTGGGTGTCTGATGTTTTGTTCTAAAGTTTCTTTTGACATGGTGATATCCCCTTTCTGAATGATATTATGTAGTATGCCTTGGGAGACATATAAAATGCGCTGTATCAAAAAAACCAAAATCAAAGTTTTAAAAAACGTTCAACGTAGTAATAAAAACTACGTTATGTAAAGTATGTTACAACATCATATCAAAAAATGCAAGGGTTAAATTTATATTTAGCGGACCGAAGTGTGGAAAGTGCAGAAATTCTCTTGCTTTTTTATTGCCAGCCCCGTATGATAGAAACAAAGAAAAACCGGAGGGAACAGGGATGGAAATACAGTTAGGCGATGTTTTGACATTAAAAAAGCAACACCCATGCGGAAGCAGGGACTGGGAAGTTCTTCGTGTGGGAATGGATTTCCGTTTAAAATGCACGGGATGTGACCACCAGGTGATGATTCCCCGCAGACAATTGGAGAAAAATATAAAAAAGATCACACCGGGAGTAGCGGCAGAATGAAGAATGAAGACTGGAGATTTTGCAAAAAGTGTTTAATCCGGGATTTTGATGAAGGGGAATTGTTTCAGACGATGCAGGACTACATCGCCCGGATAGACGAAGAGATAAAAACTCCGCCGGAGGAATATGAGCGCAGACTCACACTTTGTACGGAGTGTGAAAAATTGCTTGGCGGTATGTGTGGTGCCTGTGGCTGTTATGTGGAGATGCGGGCCGCGGTAAGGTCACATTACTGTCCGGATGTAAGAAAAAAATGGTAACAAGGCCCCGACGGCTTTGAATCAGGCGACTCTACGGTTCGTAGAGTCGTTCTTTGATTTGGGTGTGGAACTTTTGCTTTGGAATATTTATTTTTAAAGTATCTTCATGAGAAAAGTTATTAGGAGATACTGAGAAAGGAGATAGACCATGCAAAAGCGAAACATAATAGCGACGGCAGGATTTTGGATGATGTTGGTTACGATCTTTTTTGGCATAGCAACCAATGGAGGGCTGAGAACCATCTTGAATTTTATTCATCTTCCTTCTTTCATCGTAACCTTCGGAGGGGCTTTTTTTGCAGTTATGGCAACCGCAGACTCGATGTCAGATTACTTAGATGGATTAAAAAGCATTTTTGAAGCTTTTATCCAATCACCACCGGAAACGAAACAAATAACAGAGAATATTCTGGAAATGTCGGATCGGGCGAGAAAAGAGGGCTTGTTAAGTCTGGAAACCGATACAGGCAGTAAAGAAGATTTTTTGCAAAAGGGAATTCGATTAATTGTCGACGGAACTGATCCGGAATTGGTACGGGACATTTTGGAAAACGAATTATCCCATAAGGAAGAGAGAGACCGGAAACGGGTCCGGTTCTGGCAGGACATGGGTTCTTATGGACCTGCATGGGGAATGTTGGGGACATTGCTGGGACTTATCAATATGATGCGGTCTATGGGGACGGATGCAGATGCCATTGGAGCAGGAATGGCACTTGCGTTGATTACTACTTTGTACGGATCTGTTTTGGCAAACTGGATTTGTTTGCCGACGGCAAGAAAATTGGAAAAGAACAGCGCACAGGAGTGTCTGGCAATGGAGATTGTCATAGAAGGAGTACTGTCCATACAGGCGGGAGAAAACACGAGAATTATCAAAGAGAAACTGAAATCTATTATGGACATGGAGGAGCGCGGAAATTCATAGAACAAGGAGGAAGAAAAATGAATCAGAAGTTAATCGGAGAGTTTATCGCAGAATTGCGCAGGGAGCATGGCCTGACACAGCGGGAATTGGCAGAAAAAATACATGTCAGTGATAAAACTGTTTCAAAGTGGGAATGCGGAAAGGGATTGCCGGAAATGTCCAACATTCCTATTTTGTGCCGGGTACTTGGAATCAGTATTAATGAACTGTTGTCAGGGGAACGATTGGGCCGGGAGGGCTATACGGAAAAGGCAGAGGAAAATATCATGTCTTTGATGCAGGAGACAGCAGAGCACAAAAGAAAGAACAAAAGTGCCATGACAACGATTTTGTTAAGTTTGTTCGGAGTTATGTTGACGGTCAGTGTGACCACTTGGTTTGCGGGGGGACTGTCACCGGTTATGTTTTTTGACTTGCCGTCATTACTGCCAATCATGTTTGTTACTTGGATTGTACTGGTGGCAGGTGGGCAATGGAGGGCTTTTTGCAGGGCGTTTTCTGTTTTGCGGAAGGGGAAGCAGGAATTTTCGGAAAATCAGATAACAGAATCGACAGAGGCACTTGAAGTGGCAGGGAAAACATGGTTTGCTGTCGGTTGTTTACTTAGTATTTCTACTTTGATTTTTCTTGGCGGGATTTTGAAAATGGATTCCGTGGAATCGTTCAATTCTTTATTGAGGAACTGTGCGATTGCCCTTTTGGCAGTATTGTACGGCATCGCCGGATATTTGTTCCTTTTGCCAATCAGGGCGCGTCTAAAGAAATAGCGAGGCTTGCAAGCCCTTTTTTACAAAAAAATGGTTGACAAGCCACTTGGCTTATGGTAAAATTTGATTTCGTGACGAGTAAATTTTTCCTTGCTCTTTTCTAAGGAAAAGGGCCAGAGACCAAAAGGAGGTGCAACACAACTATGAATAAGTATGAATTAGCATTAGTTGTAAATGCAAAAGTTGAGGATGACGTAAAGGCAGCCACAGTTGAAAAGGCTCAGAAGTACATTACCAGATTCGGCGGCGTTGTAACAAACGTTGAAGATTGCGGTAAGAAGAGACTTGCTTACGAAATTCAGAAGATGAAAGAAGCTTATTACTTCTTCATTCAGTTCGATGCTGATGCTACAGTTCCAGCGGAAGTTGAGAAGAGAGTTCGCATTATGGACAATGTCATCAGATTCTTATGCGTAAGACGGGATGCAGAATAATAGGAGGGATTCCTAATGAACAGAGTTATCTTAATGGGTAGACTCACTCGTGACCCAGACATCAGATATTCCCAGAGTGGAGACAATATGGCAATCGCAAGATTTACTCTTGCAGTTGACAGAAGAGGCAGACGTGACGGCGGTAATGACCAGCAGACAGCAGATTTTATCGGTTGTGTATGCTTTGGCAGACAGGCTGAGTTTGCAGAAAAGTATTTGAGACAGGGAACGAAGATTGCTGTAACCGGCAGAATCCAGACCGGCAGCTACACAAATAAGGATGGTCAGAAGGTTTACACAACAGACGTAGTACTGGATGATATCGAATTCGCAGAGAGCAAAAACTCCCAGGGCGGCGATAGCACAGGCTACAGCTACAGTGCACCGGCAAGACCGGAGCCAAGTGCAGCAGGTGATGGATTTATGAATATTCCAGACGGAATTGACGAAGAATTACCATTTAACTAAAATGGGTATCGATTGATTGGATAAAGGAGGTAATAACCATGGCTATGACAAAGACTGATAAGCCTGAAAGAGCAGACGCTCCAAAGAGACGCGTTATTCGCAGAAGAAAGAAAGTTTGCGTTTTCTGTGCAGACAAGACAAACGCAGGTATCGATTATAAGGATGTTAACAAGTTAAAGAGATACGTGTCTGAAAGAGGTAAGATTCTTCCTCGCAGAATTACAGGTAACTGTGCTAAGCATCAGAGAGCCCTTACAGTAGCTGTAAAGAGAGCTCGCCACGTAGCACTTATGCCATATACTCTTGACTAATCCCTTTATTTATAGGGGTTTCAGAGGTCGGCAGAGTGGATTTGACACAACGCTGACACAAAACTTTATATGAGATTTTTAACACCGCAATGGTTTTAACTGTTGCGGTGTTTTCTTTGCGTTTTCTAGGCAGACAAAACAGAAATTCAGCGTTATCATATCCCCACACTTTTGGTGTAAATAAAAGACGGAGGAAAAAGTTTATGCAGGAGAAAAACGAATTGCTGACAGGGAGCAAAAGAGAAAGAGCGTTTTTGGATGACATCTGGGTGGAACTGACAGAACTGAAGGATATGGTAGCAGTCTGTAAAAGAGGATTGGAAGAGGAACCGCAGAATATAGATGTGGTATGCAACGTAATGCATATTGTAGAGCGGTTATTGGAGGAGGTTCTGACTAAAATAGTAGTACAGGAGGATTGGTATTTGGAGCAATCAATGACAAATCAATCTTCGTAATATTCCATTATATCTTCCACACGGCAATGAAGAATTTTGCAAAACATATTGATGGTATGAACGCTGACACTTTCGTTACGTTTCAAACGTGTGATTTGTGCAGGACTGATACCGTATTGATGGATTAGGGCATACTGGGTGACTCCTTTTTCTTTCATAGTATTCCATAATCGGTCGTAAACAATCATAGGGCTATCCTCTCTTTCTAGTTGCATATTAACCGATATTGGTATACAATAATATTAACCAAAATCGGTTAATGTTATTATGGAGGTACATATGAAAAAGAAGTTATTAACAATATTGACAATTGTAGCTGTTATGAGTTTTGTAGGCTGTCAGAAAAATGAGGGTAGCTCATATGCTCCAACACAAGCTCCGGCAGAAGCGGGAGTAGAGATGCCGGTGGCTTCGCCGGCAGTAGGCGAGTCGGAGGTGCCTGCAGATACAACTACACCAATGGCAACGACAGCACCGGAGACGCCTGCAGATACAACTACACCAATGGTAACGACAGCACCGGAAGCGCCTGCAACAACGCCAACGAATACACCAACGCCGACGAACACGCCAACACCGACGGGTACCCCGACACCAAGTCCGAGTCCGACACCATATCCGGAGACGGATGCCAGTGTTTTTCAGTTTGAGCAGAAGGAAGACGGAACGATAAAAATTACTGGGCTGAAGGATTATAGGTATTTAACTGCAGTAGTAGTACCGGAGACAATATATGGAGTCAAGGTAACAGAAATCGGTAAAGAGTCTTTTTCTCCGAGTAAGTATTTGCGAAACAATCAGTATGTATATGGAAATAGCAATATTACATATATAGAATTACCGGATAGTGTGACCAGTATCGAACATTATGCATTTGCAGGGTGTAATAGTCTTACAAGCATAGAGATACCGGAAGGTGTAACAAGTATTGGTTCCAGAGCATTTTCAGGTTGTAGTAGATTAACAAGCATAGAGATACCGGAGAGTGTAACAAGTATTGGTAATGCTGCATTTGCAGGTTGTAGTAGTTTGACAAGCATAGAGATACCGAAAAATGTAACGTGTGATTCTGGAATATTTTACGGTTGCAGTAGTCTGACAAGTATAAAGATAGCGGAAGAGATAACAGATATTGGATGTATATATGCAGGTTGTAGCAACTTAACAAGCATAGAAATACCGGAAGGTGCAACACGAATTGAAGCCGGTGCATTTTCCGGTTGTAGTAGTTTAACAAGCATAGAGATACCGAAAGGTGTAACAAGTATTGGTTCCTATGCATTTTCGGGTTGTAGTAGCTTGACAAGTGTAGAGATACCGGAAGGTGTAACAACCATAGAAGCCGGTACATTTTCAGGTTGTAGTAGCTTAACAAGCATAGAGATACCGGAAGGTGTAACGTGTATTGAAGAAGAGGCATTTCAAGGTTGTAGTAAGCTTACAAATATAGAGATACCGGGAGGTGTAACTAAGATTGCGGTTAGGACGTTCAAAGATTGTAGTAGTTTAATTAATCTTGCACTGCCTAAAGGATTAACAATTATTGA
This sequence comes from Lachnospiraceae bacterium, assembly GCA_015057585.1. Taxonomy (GTDB): domain Bacteria; phylum Bacillota; class Clostridia; order Lachnospirales; family Lachnospiraceae; genus SIG299. Next base: position 38,857 of record SVEF01000022.1, read on the forward strand.
AGAGGGTGCATTTGCAGGTTGTAGTAGATTAACAAGCATAGAAATACCGGAAGGTGTAACCGATATTGACTGGTCAGCAGTTCAAGATTGTGATAGTTTATTAAGAATTGTATTGCCGACGGACGCGGAATTACATAGAGGTTTTTTGATTTCTACCAGTTTGAAAGAAATAATTATACCAGAGGGCACAAAATGTCTTCCGTCTATACAAGCTCCTTCCTTGACAGAGATAAAAATACCAGAGAGTGTAACCCAAATTGGTAGTTTTTATGCTTGTAGCAGTCTGACAGAAATCGATATACCAGAAGGAGTAACCCATATTAGTGGTTTTTCTGGTTGTAGCAGTCTGACTAATATAAAGATTCCGGACAGCGTGATTTATATAACTGATAGAGCATTTGAGGGTTGCGAAAGCCTGACAAGCATAGAAATACCGAAAGGAGTAACATCCCTTGGTTATAATGTGTTTAAGAATTGTATTAATCTAAAAAGTATAGCAATGGCTAATGGAAATATATCATGTTCTGATAAAACTTTTAGCGGTTGTTATCGTTTGGAAGTGATATATGCTCCACGAGGCTCCGAGTTTGCAAACTGGGCCAAAAAAGAGGGATATAATGTGCTGAATTATGTGTCGGAAGAGTAGTCATATATTGATAACATTTTAGATATACAGGTATAAAACTGTAAAGTACAACATTGGAAAAGGGTAAATAGTTGTATAAAAGTTCAGCAAATATAAGAATCAACCATCGGAGAGGATAGAACGTGGAAGTGATAAGAAACAAAAGAATTGTAATGTTTACATGGGTAACAGAACAAGAACTTGGCTGGTTGTTTACATTGAATTAACTGGAAGTCAATAAAGCAGAACTAGGTAATCGCGATATTGCACAGGGGCTTTCTATGTTGTTTGAAAGCATGACTGAGGATGATATTGAGACGAGAAATAAAGCATTGCTTGGTCTTTATGAAGATGGCTTTATTGAAATGGCAGCAGAGAAGGTTTTCGGGGAATTGGAGGTGCAGGAAGTTCGTATTACCCAAAGAGGACAAAAACTTCTGGCAGAAGCGGAAAACGTCATGATAGAGAATGGAAGACATCTCGAGGAGGAAGAAAAAACTGAAAAAAAATATGAGAAAGAAGGAAGTTTTTGATTTCTTAATCGATTATGGGATTCCGTTGGCGATTACTGTAATTAAGTCAGTGTTTACAAAATAATGAAAAATTGAGACCAAGGAAGTATAGAAGCATAACATTTGGAGGTACGTATGAAAAAGAAATTCTTATTAGTATTAGCGGTTATCGCATTGATTGGTTTGATTGGCTGTCAGAATACTACAACAGCGGAAACACCATCGGCAACACCAACGAGTGAGCCCACAGCAACAAGTACGCCTGCGCCGACAGCAACGAGTACCCCGGCACCAACGGCAACAAGTACTCCGGTACCGACAGCAACAAACACTCCGGTGCCGACAGCAACAAGTACCCCGGTACCGACAGCAACAAACACTCCGGTGCCGACAGCAACGAGCACTCCGGTGCCAACGGCAACACCAACACCGACAGTGGAT
>SVEF01000023.1 GCA_015057585.1 Lachnospiraceae bacterium
GTGGCAGCCCCTTTTATAAGTCCTTTTTAATGGACATATAGCTGTGATATAATCTGAGTAGGAAAAGGGAAAAGAAACAAATTTTAGACAGGAAGGAGAGATTTCAAGTGCTACATTATGTTGAATTTGGTATTTCACATACGGAAGTTCCTACAGAAACAGCACTTTGCATTTATATCTCCGGTTGTCAAAACAGATGTATTAATTGTCATTATCCGGAATTGCAAAATGTGGATGCAGGAGAAGTCTTATCAGATTATTTTGAACAAATTTTGGATTTATATCATGAGTATACGACTTGTGTATGCTTCATGGGAGAAGGGGATGGGTCAGCAAATAGCAGATTGGAATTATTGCAGTATACGGAGGAATTGCATAACAGAGGATATAAAGCATGTCTGTATTCCGGGCGTGATACGGTAATAGAAGACTGGATGAAGCAATTTGATTATGTGAAATTAGGTAGTTATAAAGAGCAATTCGGTCCATTGACCAGCAGAACAACAAATCAGAAAATATTGGAGCGGCTATCAGATGGCAGCTACGCAGATATTACAAAGCTGTTTTGGGAAGATGGAGAAGAGATTTAAGAGAAAGGAGATGGTTATATGGCTGATGCTTGTTGTGCTGTGGATAGTGAGAGAAATCACTTTATGAGAAATTGGAATGTGGCACAGTATGATGATGGCACAAGATTTGTATTTTGTGATGAGTTAGAGCAGTATACATTTCATCCTTATATTGGTGGCTTGAAAGAGATTCCGGGCTACTGTGATGATAAGGCAGCATTTGAGGATGTACGTATATTTTTGATAATAAATTATTCAGGGAAGCTTGTGAAGGTTCCTTGCAATATTGTGGAAGCAGTTAAAAAGATATATATTAATGAAGGTAACTTTAATAAATACTGGAAGATGATAAGCGAAAATATCTGTAGAGGTATTCGCAGAAGGATGAATAGTAATGAAGTTACTCATGCATCCATGAATGAGCGTGTGGAGTTATCACTTGTGGAAACACCTTCAAGAACGGCGGCAATAAACGGTGCTTTTACCATTGAATATAAGGGAAAAGAAATAGATATTGAAACACAGAGACTTATTAGTAAAAGAGCAAGTGCATTAGAAGATAATCGCATTCGGTTTGTGTATGCGAAAAGCGATAATTTTATACATGATAAAACCTGTGTGTTGGTTGATAAGATAAAATATTGGGATTTTGGGGCGGCGGAGGAATTGCCGGAGAACAGAGATATTTGTCCGCAGTGCAAAAAAAGACTATATATTAGGAATGCGATCAAGAGCGATACAAAAAGATTTGCGTGGTATCTCCGCTTTTTTGAGAAGGGCAGAGTGAGCAATCGGGTATTGGAGCAATTCTTATGTAATAATGATGTTAAGCTACATATGGATACGATAGATGAGCTTATTGTAAAGTGTAATGAAGATACATGGCATATTAAAATGAATGCCCAGGGAGTATATACACTGTACCATAATAATTATGTTATGGTCAGTGAAGAGGAAAGATATATAACTACAGGGCTTCATGTACAGAAACATCATCCTCCGTATTTACCGGGGATACTTGCATATATTGCAGGTTATGACTGGCAGAAGCATTTGGATTCAAAGGTAAGAGATACGGTGGAGGAAGCAGTACCGGAAGTTACTGTAGAGGATACCGTTACAGAAAGTATATGGACAATAATAAAGAAGTTGCTTAAAAAAGTATTTTGGCGAAGGAAGTGATGCTATGGGTACGATTCCTAAGATGTATGAGCAGATAAAACTAAAGGATGGAAGAGCGGGCATTGTTGTAGATTTTCTTGGTGATGTGTTTATTGTTGATACGCAGGATGATAACAAACAGTGGATTACCGTAGAAGTGGTTATGGTGGGAGAAGAATTTCATGTATGCGACAATGAGGGAGAAATTTATACACTTTGCAGACGTAAAGGCATCCGGCTCCAAGTGTCAGAGGATGCTATCTACACGTTTATGTTAGGTGATAGCTTTGAAGGAGAATATTTTTGTTTTAATTCAGAGCAATTCCAGTGGCTGTGTGGATTACTTAGGGTTGATGCGGTAAAGTATGTGGATGCATGGTCAGAGTATTTTGAATATAACGGTCTGACAGAATTTTTGAATGCACACAAAATAATAACTTCGGATGAATTTTACTATGCATATGGATATGATGCAGAAGAAAAGACAGCAGATGCATTATACCGTTTTCATAAAGGAAGCTTTGAGAGATATTTTCCAAAGGATGGCGTGTGGAGAGAAATTCCGGAGCAGAGAATGGTACTTGCAGATAAAAAGCCTCGATATACAAGGCTATCCGAGAGTGAGGGTAGCAGTTTGGCACTGCTTGCGTAGGAGCAAAGATAATGAAGAAAAAGATATTTGATGATTTTTATTCCCCGTATGAGGAATCAGACTCAGAGACGATGGATGACTGGTATAAAGCATACTTAGAGGATGAAGAGAGGCTAATTACAAAGGAAGGTAAAACATTTTCTAAGATAATTCACCGATGTAAGTTTAGCATAAAGCCCGGATACTGTTTGTTAGTTGTGTTTGAACCGCAGGAGATAATACGAATAGGAGATGTGCTAATAGATGAAGCTGGGCATGAATTTACGATAAGTGCATTTGAAATGATAAGCTTTGCCGGGGAACATCCGGACTGGTATTTAAAAACTGCTCCTGTTTCGATTATTGGAGAAAGCTACGATATAGGAGATTATTTACGTAAAAAGTAGGAGGCGCATTTATGACAGTGCAGGTAAGCGATAGTGTAAAATATAAGCGGAAGAAATATGTATTGATTGATGTGGAAAAAGGTAAACAGATAATTGATTGTGCTGATTTTAAGATGCCTGAGCATTTACCATGTTATAATACTTCTTGTTGGAGAGGATATACGGCAGAGTATGTTATTAGAAAAGATAAGCTTTATGGCACAAGATATGAATGGGATGATGAACAGCGTAAGGAAATTGAATCAGAAACGTTGTTCCTTAATTTTACCGGGAGCTGCGTGATTGCAAGAACTACGAAAAATAATACTTGGTTGAATTCGGATTTCCTAGAGTGCTATGTGCGATTTGATGAGGCATATGAGCTACATTTTACAGATGGTGTATTGGATGAGGTTTTGGATCTTCATAAAGCCATAACCGAAGCCAAAGAATTTATTGAGTCTGAAACTTATAAAGATGAATCGACAGAACCGCAGGTTAGAGCAAATTGTTTAGAAGAAATCGCTTATATGAATTTAAAATACGATTATGATTATCGGACTTATCGGTGGCGTAACGGCGAGGATGATTAAAACATTTAATTGGAGGGAGTATGCAAGAAAATAAGGAACGTAACAGAAAAATATATGATTCTATAAATCAGGGTAGCTCATACGCAGAAATGGCAGCGGAGTATGGCGTATGTGAGCATAGGATAAAAATAATTTACGAACAGGTACAGAAGAAGGAAGATAAAAAGGATGACAGGCTATATAACCTGCTATATGAATTTTCTGAAAATGAGCAGTTATCAACCAAAGCTTGTACGGTTCTTCGCAGGGCAGGGGTAGATAACCAAACTGCGATTGTGAAACTTGACAGAAAGCAACTTAGAAAGTTACGTGGCTGTGGTGCTATGATGGAAGAATTGATTATGAGAGTAATTGAAGAACTTAGAAAGGATGAGTCTTGTGATAAAATGTCCGAAATGTAAATCTGAGAAAGTAGCTCCTATAGTTTATGGAATTCCGGCAGATGATATGTTGGAGGGAACGCTTATTGGTGATGTCATTTTTGGTGGAGAGGGATATGAAGGAGGGGAGCCTGATTATGGGTGCCTTACTTGTGATTATAAGTGGTCGAAAGAAGCATTTTTTGCAGAGGATATTACAAAGCTTAGATTTAAAGTTATAGAAAATGGTCCGTGCCTTATTGATGATGCGCATAGGTGGGTATATGAGATTTTTTCAAGCGAGAAGGTTGTAAAATATACATATATAGGTAGGAGCAGACGATACGTAGTTAAAGAAGAGGCACAGGCAAATTTGGAGGATGTCATGAGAGTATATGATATACTTCAATATTTGGTTCGTATTAGATGGTCAGATGAAGTTGTCTGTGAGGTTTGTGATGGATGTAGCTACGAACTTCAAATTTCTTATGTTGATTGTCGGAAGGAAATTCACAGCGGAGATATTGGGGGTGGCACAGTAGATACATTGCTTATGAGATTTCTTAATGAGCTTTTTGATGAGGACGATGGTTTGATGGATAGTGCGAAAATTGAGGAGTTAATAAATTGGTGGCTGTCTAGCGATACGCAGGGGATGGATATTGAAAAGTATCTGCTTACACCGGTAATGGATGCTCTTGGGGATAATATAGATGATATATTTGAGTTTTTGAATGACATGGAACCGGAGGATTTGCTTGTAATATCCGGTTGTTTTGAGATGATATACAAAAAATTCATGATAGAAGAAGTTTGGAATAAGCTTGAAGCACTAGAGCGTAAGTGCGGGATTATCATATGAAACTTTTTTCTATAAAGGGCGATTGGGCATTTGCGTGGGCAGATGCCTTTTTTGGCTTGAGTGCCCGGCCGTCAAGCAGGGCACTCAACCGGATTATTCTCGTCTTGGCTTTTTATCCAGTAACGGACGGTTTTCACGTAGACTTGCCCGCAGTGAAAGGAGCGTTTCAAATAGGATACGCTGCTCATAACGGTTGCAGTCAGAAATGATTTCATGGATTTCGGTGTGGTAGTCAAATTGTTGGCTAACCCGATTTCCAACTAAGACTTCATCCAGTGAAACATCCAGTACATTCGCTATGCTAGTTAAAATCGACAGACTAGGTTTTTTCTTACCACACTCAATATAGCTTATGTACGTTTCTGAGATGTCTGCTAACTCGGCTAATTCAATTTGTGAGATATGCTTTCGCTTACGAATTTCACGAACTCTTTTACCGATTAGCTTAAAGTTAAGTTCATAGTTTTCAGCCATTGTGCTTTCCTCCTTGTAAAAAATATAAGGAAAGTATAGCCTATCGTTTAAGTCATAAACTTTGGTTTATTCAATATTTCAAGTATATACGATAAAATGATGGCAATAATTAGTCTATAGGCTATATTTTATTGTGTTTGGAGAGATTATTGTGAATGAGCGATTAAAGGATGTTGGAAAGCGCATTCAGCAGACGAGAAAGGAAAAGGGTATAAGCCAGTCTAGCCTTGCTGAGATGATAAATATATCGACACCATATTTAAGTGATATTGAAAATGGTAAAGTAAGTTACAGTGTGACAATTCTTATGGATATTACTGAGGCATTACAAGTATCTGCGGATTGGTTGCTTAGAAGTGATACCCCTACAACGAGTTCAATTCAAATACAGGAAGCTCACAATATATTATCTGACTGCTCTCCAACTGAGGCGGAATCCTTACTTCATCTTTTGATGGAATCGAAGAAAATGCTTCGGAAAAATAAAAAAAATTAAAAAAAGTTTCAAAAATCTGACCAGTGGTTTATTTCATGAACCGCTGGTCTGTTCTTTTTTCTATGCCAGTTTTCTATACTATTTACATCTTTATGTGACTAGGAGGAGAGATTCGTGCGCACATATCCACACCCAATAGAAAATAATAAGGAAGTTATGCGTATTAAGAGAATAACCGAGGGGGGTTGTGCAAATGCGTGAAGTGGAAAGTACACATGACAGAATAGAAGAGGAAAAAAGAAAAATACGAAAACGATATCGTGGTATTGCTATGGAAGATTTGGATGTGATACCTGCGAAACCGAAAATTAATTTTTTTGACGATGATAGAGAAAAGAGAGTGGCAGTATATGCCCGTGTATCTACGGATAGTTTACAGCAGACTTCGTCATATGAACTTCAAAGAAATCATTACATGGACACGATAGAGAGGCATCCGGGATGGTCTCTTACGGAAATATATGCAGATGAAGGAATCTCAGGAACTTCTCTTAAACATAGAGAAGCATTTAATAGGATGATTAAGGACTGTGAAGCAGGGAAGATTGACCTTATCATAACGAAAAGTGTATCTCGTTTTGCAAGAAATATTTTGGACTGTGTAGGTGTTGTGCGGGCACTGGCAGCACTTCCTCATCCAGTAGAGGTTTTTTTTGAGACAGAAGGCATCCATACTTTAAGTCGTGATAGCGAAATGCAACTTTCTTTTTTGGCTACTCTGGCACAAGAAGAAAGTCATAATAAGAGTGATATTATGAATAGCTCCATCGAAATGCGTTTTGCAAGAGGTATTTTTCTTACGCCGGTACTGCTCGGGTACGACCATGACGAGGAGGGAAATCTTATTATTAATGAAGATGAAGCAGAGACGGTTAAGCTCATTTTCTTTATGTATTTATATGGTAACACCTTAAGCGAGATTTCAGAAACGCTTACGTCCTTAGGTAGACGTACCAAGAAAGGAAATACAACATGGAGTACAAGTTCCATATTGCAGATTTTGCAAAATGAAAGGCACTGTGGAGATGTGTTAGCCCATAAAACGTGGACACCAAATTATTTAGACCATAAATCGAAAAAGAATGTTTTTAACTGTGCCCAATACAGAAAGCGAAATCATCATGAAGCAATTATATCCCGGGATGATTTTAATGCCGTTCAGAAAATTATTCAGAATGCGAAATATGGACATAAGGGGTTTTTACCGGAGCTTCAGGTAATTCATGACGGAGCATTAAAAGGATATGTTGTGATAAATCCCAGATGGGCGGGATTTAAGCCGACGGATTACTATGATGCCATCAGCACAATAATTAAGGAGCCGGATGTGATGCCGGATATGGCAGAAGCAGCTACAGGGGAATTTGATTTACGAGGATTTCAAATTGCCCGGTCGCAGTTCTTTACAAATGCGGAGCGTATGATTGCGACATTTACCACTAAAAGTATTACGTTCAACTCCGTGGCGGTCAATAAGTTAGAAACATGTAATGTGGAATTATTGGTAAATCCTTACACAGAAACTTTAGTAGTAAGATGTGCACGTCCTGAGTCAAGAAACTATGTGCAATGGGCTAAACGAAATAATTCAAAGTATCAGCCTAAAATAATCAATGGGTCTGCGTTCTTGCCAACACTGTACGAGCTTCTTGAATGGAATTCTGAGTGTAAGTATCGTCTTACAGGTGTGAAGCATCAGAATGAGTTTGGCATGATACTTGTATTTGATTTAAATGATACAGAAATCTTTTTGCCGGATTATTCGGCGAAGGAAGATGGACAGGATAGCAGTGATACAAATGATATGCAGCCAATTGTATCAGGCAATTCAGTAGTGGCATATCCAGCCACATGGGCAGATAGTTTTGGAACGCAGTTTTATCAACAGCAGTATTCACACGAGGCAACAGTTTTTGATGGTTCTAAAGATTGGAGTTTACATAGTCAGGGAAAGAATTATCAACCTGACCCGGAAGCGGAAAATGTAACCCCGGCTAAGGAAGTGTATATGCAGATAAACACAATAATAGACACAATGAAACAGGAGGTATCAAATTCAGATGAGTGAGGATAGCAACGTCAAAACAATAGAAATTATAGAAGATTCCTCTTTTTCCTTTGAGGGATATCAGGTAGTGCGAGGAGAGTTTTTTGCACACGTCTATGAACCCTCTATAACACTAAATAACTATAAGGTGGCTTTGAACACTGCTTGTATAAAAAAATTGCCGGATGTTGACTATGTACAGATTCTTGTAAATCCAGAGACAAAAAAACTCGCAGTAAGACCGTGTACGGAAGATGTAAAGGATTCTGTAAAGTGGTGTACAGGAAAGCGTAGTCCAAAGCAGATAACATGTAGAGTATTCTTTGCAAAAGTAGTGTCTCTAATGGGCTGGACAACCCATTACCGTTATAAACTAATTGGAAAGTTAATTAAGGCGGGGGATGAATTATTATTTGTATTTGATTTAAATACACCAGAGATATTTCCTCGGACTATCAAAGAAGATGGAACTACCAAGACAGCAAGGACACCTTCTTATCCAGCGGAATGGCAGAATCAATTTGGTTTACCGGTGGAAGAGCATCAGAAAAATATTCAAGTTAATATTTTTAAAGGATATGCAGTCTTTAGTCTTGAAAAACAGGATGCAAGTGGAACTCGTAGTAAAGAAGAAGCCGAAGGCTCGGCAACTGTAAAAACGGAGGAATCTACATATGAACAACTTACAATGCGGTCAGACACAGGAGCAGCAACCCTCATTGTCGATTGACCTTAAGAAAAATAGAATTCGAATACATAAAAAAACATTATATATGCTTGGAAATCCGACTTACATTCAGATATTGGTGAATCCTGTTAAGAAAACCTTAGCCATTCTACCGTCAGTTTCGGAAGACCATTTAGCACATAAAATCAATTGGTTGTATTTGGATGATTCTAGTAAAAGTTATGAATTATACAGCAAGGCATTAGTAAAAACAATAAACAGTCTTCAAATATGGGAACCGAAGCAAATATATAAAATAGATGGAACGGCTATAAATACAGATACATCCACGGTTGCAATACTATTTTATCTAAATGAGTCGGTTGTCATTGAGGCTACGTAGGAGGAAAGATGGAAAGACCAGAATTAGCAATCTTAAGAATAGATACGGAATTTTTACGGTTAACTTCCTGCGAGACAGATGAAATACTGGATTTGCTTGAGCATGAGATGACTACCTTAAAGATAATACCTACAATATATGTTTGGCGTGGATATATAGTTGATGGACATAAGCGATATGCGCTTTGCCATCAATGCAATGTGCCATTTTATATCCGGGCGTTAAATTATAAAACAAAGCAAGAAGTACTTGTGTGGCGGTGTAGACAGTTAATTGCGGAGAAGAAGTTCCATAAGAGCAAATTTTTTCACTATTATATAGGTAAGTATTACTCAGTAGAACATGGCTTAAGTGGTTTGGGAAGACGGAGCGGGCACAACCAGTTTACGCCAAAGGAAGATTTGGAGGCTGCTAAACAGCTTCCAAATTATAAAGAAGTGGCAAATAAAATTGCTGTAGAAGCAGGAATCAAGATTCCAAGTGTATTAAAGTATGCCCGTGAGTGTAAGTACATGGATAAAATATTTGATATGTCGCCTATTGCAGCCAAACTCATATTACAGGAGCGTATATTGGTATCATATGAAACGATGGGGGAGATATCGCAACTTACATCATTTGAAATGAATCGGGCTGAGCGTTATCTTCAAACATTACCATATGGCTATGTTGATATTGATAAGCTATATGAAAATGTCGGATTAAAAAGATTATCTGAGCAACAGCCTAGAAAGAATGGCGAAAAGAAGAGGGAACGACAAAGAATTAAACCGCAGATAAAAATAACTCCCAAGTATGACCCGGATGCGGAAGTGTCGAGTTTGTCATTAACGATTCCATCATGGGTAACTTCTATTAATAGGACAAGGGACAATGCGGATTTTGATGCTATTACGGACAGTGCTAGAGAGAGGCTTAGGGGTGCACTTGCTAAGATGTTAGATAGTATTGCATTATTATTAAACGAATTGGAGGTATCAAACGATGAATGAAGATTTTTCACCTTATGTACCACAAGTTCATTTTGAACTGATTCCTATAAAAAATCTTGTTTCGAACCAAGAGTATCAACGTAATTTATCAATTAAGCATGTGCAGAGAACAGCAGCACACTTTGATGTCAATCAAATAAATCCGGTAAAAGTAAGTAGGCGAAACGATATTAATTATGTCTTCAATGGACAGCATACCATTGAAATTGTATCGCTTGTGTCCGGAAATTTAGATACTCCGGTTTGGTGCATGGTGTATGAAAACTTGGATTATGTGGAGGAAGCAGATATATTTGCAAATCAGCTTAAATTCACAAAGCCACTAAGTCCGTATGAGATATTTGTGGCGAATATTGAAGCAGGAAATGATAAGCAACTTATAATTAAGGACTTGGTTAATTCTTATGATTTAGTAATAGAGGGAAAGCCCGGTCCGGGAAATATATGTGCTGTATCTACTCTGGAAAAAATATATGACCATTATGGCTATCATATATTGAATCAGACGATACGGTTGATTGCTGCTACGTGGGAAGGAGAAACTAAATCATTTAGTGCCAATATGCTGTTAGGAGTTGCACGGTTGATATATGCATATGGTTCAGAAATGAAAGAGGACTATTTCAAGGAAAAACTCAGTCAGATTTCAATTCGAGAAATAAGCCGTACTGCTAAGGATCGGCGTGCAGGTTCGTTGGGATATTCCGAAGCCATCCTTAATGTTTATAATAGTAGGAGAGGCGGTCATAATATGCTTTCTATAGAAAAGCTTTATTCTCATAAAAAAATGCCTGCAATTTCTGCGGTGCAGAAGGTAGTAGAAGAGGACGAAGAGGAACAGTTATCAACGGAGCAGTTGCAATTATTCCGACAAGAGTAGGAAATACGGATTATACATGGTAGAAAAGGGTGTTTGCAGTGTTTTGCAAATGCTCTTTTTTGGATGCAGTAAGCAAGTATGTCCGGGGCATTGTCTATTGTTTATAGTACGCCTAATTCCTTTAGTAGCGTAACACAGTCAATTAGCCCTTGTTGGTAACATCTTTTCTGATAATATGCGTGTGCCTTGTTATAGGCTGAAAGTATATTATCCAATAAATTGTCAATTTTTGCTTTTGTGCAGATTTCGTCAATTTCTGCGAGGAGAGAGTTGTATTCCTCGTCTTGCAGTATGATTGAGTCCATGCGTTCATTAGTTCCTGCATATTCTGTAATTATATCAATCAGTTTATCCATCGTTTCCTCCATAAATACAATGCCCCATGTATAGTATAACTTTATAGCAAAATAACGAAAAGGCAGCTTGTGATGAATTATTTCAAAACATAAGCTGCTTTTTTTCGTCATTTTTTTGCATTCAGCTTTTTTTGACCCTAAGTACTTTATAGAAATAAAGAGAAACGCTTAGAGGAGAGAGCCAATATGAATGTTGGAATAAGAATAGCAAGCCTTTGGTGTTTAACATTGGAAGAATGTGGGAAAGATAAAGTGAAGGAGGTGCAGAATGCAAATTTCTATTGATAATCAAGTAAAATATATAAGTGTATGGTTAAGTCATCAGGAAATAAATGACCCAAATACAGAAATAAAAGTACAAAAGATTGTAGAGGAATACAGACCGAGGAAATATAGAGTAGTTGTATTTGAATCGGGTAATAGGGATTTGTTAGAATGCACGACGGATTTGCTTATACACAATAAGGGAATAGTTAATAAAAAGTGAGAATAAATACCTATATTGGAAATTGTGAAAGGCAGGTTCATTTACTTGCCTTTTTTCGATATTTATGTTACAATGTTGTTAGTAATTAAGAAAGGAGGATTTAACAACATGGATGTAAAAAAGCAAGATATATCCTTTGTTGGTGAGATTGCAGGATATTGTCGTATCTCTGTAGATGAAGAACTTGATAGAGATAATACTTCTATTGAAAATCAGAAGAAGATAATTAGAGAGTTCGTAAAATCCAGATTTCCGAAATGTAAATTAACTATATATGAAGATAGAGACCGCTCGGGATATACTTTTGAACAGAGAGAACAATACCAGCGATTGCGTAAACGATTGATGAGTGGCGAAATTAGCATTTTGATTGTTAAGGATTTCAGCCGTTTCTCACGTCGTAACAGCAAGGGATTGGTCGAACTTGAAGATTTGAGAGATGCAGGAGTTAGAATTATTTCTATTGGCGATTCTATTGATTATCCGACATATGATGATTGGACCTCAATTCAGTTTAGATTCCTTATTAATGAAATGCCAGTCACAGATACGAGTAAAAAGGTACGAAATGTAATTAGTAGAAGACAAGCAGATGGCGAGTGGATTTGTACAGTACCATATGGCTATATAATTACTAATATGAAGAAACAGGAAATTGCAATCGTGCCGGATGAGGCTGAAGTAATTCGAAAAGTATTTGAGCTTTATAATGATGGATGGGGATATAAGAAGATATCTAATTATTTAACAGAGATGAAAATTCCTACCCCACGTATGAAAGAGATAGAACGTAAACTTGAAAGCGGGGACGAGTGTAAACTAAAGGCAAAGCCGGAATGGAGTATTATTACCGTACAAGGCATTCTGATGAATGATTTCTATATTGGAACCTTAAGACAGCATAAATATACTAGAAAGAGCATTCACGGTGTAGATAAAAAGTTAGATGCGAGTGAACACTTTGTTTTTGAAAATCATCATGAGCCAATAGTGGATTATAAAACATTTGCGTATACACAGGAGTTATTAAAGAAGAGAACTACTTCGCATTATCGAGGTATAAAGAAGTATGACAATGTGTATTCCGGATTTATGACCTGTGGTGATTGCGGTGCGCCGATGTTTTCAATGAGCAGAGGCGACATAGCACCAGCTTATATTTGTGGTAGTTATCATAGACGTGGTTTGAAGGGATGTAGTTCACATCATGTAAGAGTGGATTTCCTTGATAGGCTTTTGAAGGACTATGTAAGAATGGTTAGAGATAATTCCGCAGATATGATAAAGGAATTAGAACTTGCTATAAAAAAGGAATCTGTTGAAGTTCAAGAAAGTGAAACTACATTTGCACTCTTGGAGAATCAGTTGAGCGAAGCAAAAGATGAACTCAAAGCTGTGAAAAAACGAAAGATAAAAGAGATTGCCAAGGCAGATGAGGATTCGATTGAGATTATTGAAGAAACATATGCGGAGATTGAAGAAGAATTGATGAACCGCATTAAGGGAATTCAAAATCAGATAGAATTAAGCGTAGACAAGAGAAATGATATTATCAGAGTTAATCGCTTGGCAAAAACGGCAATTGATATTTTTAATGATATCTTGGAGAAAGATACGTTAGACAAGCGAGATTTGGAGTTGTTAATCGACCGTATAACTGTATATGAGGACAAAATCAATATAAAATTAAAACCGGATATAGATAACTTATTGCAGGTTGCGGCGGCAACTACATTCCGTTATGAGGAATCTGACGGAGAAGAAATTTTAGAAGCAATTGAAAACCCGGAGAAGTCAGCAGTAAATTTTAATGTGGACAGTAAAGTTATAGAAAATTCTTTAACCACTAGAGTTCGGATGAAAGCAAAAAATCATCCTGAACGACTCTTTACTGTCAATGTTATCAGTAGTGGTGACCCATTAGAAATATTTACCGACCGTGAAGGCGAAATCATTTTAAAGAAGTATTCGCCGATTGGGGAACTGAGTCTGTTTGCGAAGCAGTATGCGGATGCCATGGCGCAGGCGACCGGATTCGTGGTGGCAATTGCGGATCGTGACCAGTTAATTGCCGTAGCCGGAAACGGAAAGAAGGAACTGCTCGGGGTAAGCGTGAGCAAAGACCTGGAAAACCTGATGACGGAACGGGAAAACCTGGTTGCGGGGAAGGGCGAGAAGGACTTTATTAGCATCAGTCCGGAAGAAGATGATTTTGCCTGGGAGGTGATTTCCCCAATCATTTGTGAAGGAGACGTCATTGGCGCGGTTCTGATTCTTTCAAAAGACACAAAACAGCATTTTGGTGAGGCGGAATTGAGGCTGGCGCAGACGGCGTCGTCGTTTCTTGGAAGGCAGATGGAAAACTAGTGTATTTTTGGGCGGAAATGCAGAAAATTCCTTGACAAATGCGGTTATTCCGTATATAAATAGATGTGTAGGCATTGAGTTATTAGCCCAACAAAAGGGGAAAGAACTAAGTAAGATGTCATCGGAGGATACGAAATGTACTCCGAAGAGCATGAAATAATCAGAGGATTATTTGTGACTCAAAAATTATATACTTTTAGAGGAGGATTTACACCATGAATAAGACAGAATTAGTTGCAGCAATCGCAGCAAATGCAGAGTTATCCAAGAAGGATTCCGAAAAGGCTTTAAAGGCATTCATCGACGTTGTAACAGAAGAATTAAAGAAGGGTGAAAAGGTTCAGTTAGTAGGTTTCGGTACATTTGAAGTTTCCGAAAGACCGGCTAGAGAAGGCATCAACCCAAGAACAAAGGAAACAATCAAGATCGCAGCTACAAAGAATCCTAAGTTCAAGGCTGGTAAGGCTTTAAAGGACGTTGTTAACGCATAATAATTGAGCGAGAGCGTACAAAATGAGGACCCTTCACTTCGGTGAGAGGTCCTCTTATTTGATTATGATGTAAATTGCAAGTGGAGGAGTAAACATGAGACTGGATAAATATTTAAAGGTATCCCGACTGATAAAAAGAAGAACCGTCGCAAACGAAGCATGTGATGCAGGACGTGTCATGGTCAATGACAAGGTGGCAAAGGCTTCCGCTGAGGTGAAGGTAGGGGACATCATCGAAATCGGTTTCGGAACCAAGAGTGTACGTGTACGCGTACTGGATATTCAGGATACCACAAAGAAGGAAGCGGCAAAGGAACTGTTTGAGTATTTGTAGGCATAAAGGACGGACAGGAGCATATACTGTACTGACCGAAAAGATGTGAGGGGCCTATGGAAGAAAAAGGACCGTTGCCATCCGCACATAAATTGTTTTTACAGGGAAGAAAGCAGCTTGAACTGACCGGAATCCACGACGTAGTTTCTTTTGACGCGAAGGAAGTGGTGCTCCGGACACAGATGGGGGTATTGCTTGTCCGGGGAGAGGATTTGTTTGTGAAGCGGCTGACAGTAGAGCAGGGAGAACTGGATTTGGAAGGCAGGATTGATAGCCTGATCTATTCTGAGAAAGCAAAGACAAAAGACGGGGAATCGTTGATGAAACGATTGTTCCGGTAGCGGGCGGCGATGACAGAAGCATGGCTGCGAGCGGAACTGGCTTACTTTGCGGCGATGATGCTTGCCGGCTGGTTTTGTGCTGCCGTCTATCATATCCTTCTTTTTTTTCGGGCACTGGTCCGTCATGGAACTGCATGGACGGATGCAGAGGATATTTTGTTTTTTTCAGGAACGGGTCTGCTCGTTTTTTTGGTTGCATACCAGAGGAACGACGGGATTTTGCGGTGGTATACCTTTTTCGGAGGATTGCTCGGAGTTTGGTGTTATTGCAAAACCGTTGGGCGGTTACTCGAGTCTCTCAGAAAGTGGCTATTGCAAAAGAGGCGAAAAATCAGTAGAATAAAGGCAAAGAAGAAAAGAAGCGGGGAAACGGAAGTTGAAGGTTGTATCGGTAAATCAAAATCCGAAAAGAGGAAGAAAGAAAACGGGACTGCTCTTCATTGCAGTCGCGGTGATGGCGTTGTGCGCCGTTATCGGGTTCGGAAAAGCATCCTTACTCCGGGAAAAAGAGGCAAAGGAAAAGCAGTATCGGGAGCTGGCGGAGAGGCTTTTGGCGGAGCAGGAGAGAAGTGATTTTCTGACAGAGCGCCGTGCATATATGCAGACAACCAGGTACATAGAAGAGATGGCACGGGAAAAACTGGGACTTGTCTATGAAGACGAAGTGATTTTCCGTCCGACAGAGGAAAAGTAAGAAGCTCGGTGAAGTGTACTTCACAGTAAGGGCTTCTTTTTTTGTCGATTTGTTTTGGGGACAGAGAAGGTAATTTCGACAAATTTCTCGTGAACGGTTCTATATAATGTTCTTTACTATGCGTAAATAGACATCCGGGAAATATGTGTCAGGCGGATGCGGAAGGGACAGAACATGGAACAGGGAATGGGAACAATCGCATCAAAGGAAAGGGCAGTACAGGCGGCAGAGTCATATCGGGAATTAGCGCGCGTATTTTCTTCCTATATCCCGGGACAAAGCATCGGGGAAGAGAAGAATAAAATACGGTGTGAGGTTGTGGAAAAACTTTGCATGGGATGTCCGAAATACGGCCATTGCTGGGAAGACAGAAAAGAGGACTGTCAGGATGCATTTTGTTATATTGGAGAGTTGGCGGAAAGGAACGGTCGTCTGGAACATATTCATCTTCCGGAATTTTTCCGGACAGACTGTATCTGTGCCATACGTCTGATTGAGGAATGGAATACGGCGGCGCAGATGGAAAGAATGAAACGGGCAGCGTATCGTCAGATTATGGAAGGAAAGACGGCGTTGGTCCGGCAGTTAGAGGATACGGCGCAGTGTTTTTTGAATATATCGGAGGAAGTAAGAGAGCAATCGGAAAGAAATGCTGCAGAGCAAAAGGAATTGGCGGCATGGCTGAAACAGTATCATCTGCGTATCAGGAATGTGGTATTGGAAGAGAAAAAAGGAAAGGGACGGTCGTGGGGGATGACCATCCGTTGTGACAGGAGAAAGGGAGTTTCGGTCCGGTTGATTGAGCGGCTGTTTTCGGAACGGTATGGGGTCCCGGTGAAAGAAGAACTGCAGTATACCCGTATGATTTCAGAGGAAGAGAGCGAAATTTTGTTGCGGGAACAGCCGCGGTATGAAGTGCTTACGGGAGTGGCACGGTCGGTAAAAAAGGAGCAGGAGGTTTCGGGGGATTCGTTTTCTCTTTTTTATGAAGAGGAAGGCGAGATGACCATGATTCTTTCGGATGGAATGGGAAGTGGTGCGTCTGCAGCGAAGGAAAGCGAAGCGGTGCTTGGTATTTTGGAGAAGATGCTGGCTGCAGGTTTTCGGGAAGAGACGGCAATCCGTCTCATCAATTCGGTCCTTGCACTGCGTGCAGAGCAAAGGACATTTGCAACCCTGGACATCAGCAGGATTAACTTATATACAGCGATGTGTGAATTTATTAAAATCGGAGGAGCAGCCACTTATATCAAAAGAGGAAACTGGATGGAAAGTGTTTCGGCAAAAACGCTTCCGATTGGCATGGTACAGCATATGGATTACGATTCTGCAGTCCGAAAACTTTATCACGGGGATACGGTCATCATGGTAAGTGACGGCGTTTTGGAAACTGTTCCGGAAAGGGAAAGGGAACGTTTTCTGGCAGAGGTGATAGGAGAAGATGCAGAGCAAAAACCGCAGGTGATGGCAGGACGGATTTTAAACGCTGCCCTCCTTTTGCAAAATTACGAACCGAAGGATGACATGACCGTGCTCGTTTGCAGTATATTTGAGCAAAAAAGCAGGTAAGGCGACTTGTTATTTTTGGCAAGAAAGGGTAAAATAACAGTAATATTGCAAAAGGATAAGGACAGGAGAATGAAAAAAAGAGTAATGGATTTTTGCAGACAGAATGGGTTGCTTCGGCGGGGAGACCGGGTGGTACTCGGTCTTTCCGGTGGAGCGGATTCCGTCTGCCTTTTTCTTGTGCTTGCGGCAATGAAGGAAGAATGGGAACTGGAACTGATTCCGGTGCACGTGCATCATAACCTGCGCGGTGCTGAGGCAGATGCCGACGAAGCATTTTGCGAGGAACTGTGCCTAACACATGGGCTTGTATTAAATAAGGTGTCTGTGCCGGTGGCGGAACTGGCCAAAGAACAGGGCTGGACGTTAGAGGAGGCAGGAAGAAATGCAAGGTATGAGGCGTTTGAAACGATAAAGAGAGAACACGGGGCGGATAAGATTGCCGTGGCCCATCACAAAAACGATCTGGCAGAGACGGTACTGTTTCAATTATTCCGCGGAAGCAGGCTGAAAGGGCTTGCCGGAATGGAGGCAAAAAGGGACCATGTGATCCGGCCTTTGCTCTGTGTGACAAGGAGAGAAATCGAAGAGTATCTTAAAGAGAAAGGGCAGGCGTTTTGTACCGACAGGACAAATTTGGAAGAGGATTATACCAGAAACCGGATTCGGAACAAATTGCTCCCTATCGCAGAAGACCTGCAACCGAGAGTGGTGGAGCACATTGCGGATACGGCAGAATATCTGGCAAGAGTGGAAGTGTATTTGGAAGAACAGACGAAACTGTGGTATGACAAAGCAGTGCAGAGACAGGAAGAATCGGTGCTTATCAATCTGGATAGTCTGAAAGACGCAGATAAACTTTTCAAAGAACGGGTGGTTTACTGTGCACTTTGTGTGGCGGCCGGAGGAAAGAAAGATATGACGGCAACGGCGGTTGCGGATTGTCTGGCACTGGGAGAAAAGCAGACCGGCAGACAGATTTGTCTTCCTCTTGGGCTTACGGTGGTCCGGGAGTACGATGTGTTGCGGATTTTCCATGAACAAGAGAGGCAGGAAGCAACGGAGATTTCGGTCGGGCACTTCCCGTTTGAAGTGGATTTTTCGGGAGAGAACCAAAAGATACGGCTGGAAGTGATTACGTTAGAGGAATCCGTGGAATCTTTTATAGAAAAAGCGGGTGGAATTCCAAAAAGTAACTATACGAAATGGTTTGATTATGATACAATAGATGCTGATATTTCGTTGCGGACGGCAAGAACAGAGGATGTGATTTCACTTTATACCGATGGAAGAGGGAAATCGGTCCGGGATGTGATGACAGACGCAAAGATTCCAAAGGAAGAACGGTCACGCAGGCTTGTGCTGGCAGCAGGAGACAGAGTACTCTGGATTCCGGGCGTGCGGGGAAGCGAAGCGTATCGTGTGACACAGCAGACAAAACGAATTCTCATAGCGACGCTAGAAAGGAACGGACATGGAAGATAAGATTAGAGTATTGATTTCGGAAGAAGATGTAACCAAGAGAATTAACGAGATTGCAGAACAGATCAGTAAGGATTATGAAGGAGAAGAGGTTCTTCTTGTTTGTGTACTGAAAGGAAGTGTTTTCTTTACAACGGCACTGGCCAGCCGGATTACCGTACCGGTCACACTTGATTTTATGCAGGTGTCCAGCTACGGCAATGAAACGGTGAGCTCCGGCAGAGTTAAGATTTTAAAAGATTTGGATGATTCCATCCGTGACAAAAATGTCATTGTTGTGGAAGATATTATAGATTCCGGAAGAACGTTATCCCATCTGATGTCATTTTTAAGTGTCAGAGAGCCAAAGAGCTTAAAGCTTTGTGCGCTTCTTGACAAGCCATCCAGAAGAGAAGTTCCGGTAGATGTGGACTACATCGGCATGCAGATTCCGGATTTGTTCGTCGTGGGTTACGGTCTGGATTATGCGCAGAAGTACCGCAATCTTCCGTATATCGGAGTGATTGAGCAATAAAGAGAAATTGGAGGAAAAGAATTGGGTAAGGTAATCAGAAGTTATGGATTTTATTTTGTTATCAGTGCGCTGATTGTGCTGTTCGGGTTATGGTATTCCGGAATACTTACGAGTAAAAACAATGAGTATTCCTATCAGGAATATCTAAAGGATCTGGAAGCCGGCAATATTACGGATATCGTGATTTATCAGAACGAAGAGGCACCGACCGGAAAGGTCAGTGTACTGAGAAAGGACAAGTCGACCAAGAGCATCTATGTTGTAAATACGGAGACGGCCTGGGAAGATGCCATGGAAGCGGGAATCAGCCCGAGGGTACAGGATGTGACGAAGCCGAGTTGGTTTTTGACCACTCTGTTGCCGTATTTACTGATGTTCGGTTTTGTGTTCTTTATGTTCCATATGATGATGGGACAGGGCGGTGGCGGAAGCAATGCCAAGATGATGAACTTTGGCAAGAGCCGGGCTACTATGACGATGAACAACGACGGTAAGGGCACGACCTTTAAAGAGGTTGCAGGCGTAGCGGAAGAAAAGGAAGAGTTACAGGAAATTGTGGATTTCTTAAAGAATCCGAAGAAATATATCCAGCTTGGGGCAAAGATTCCGAAGGGTGTCATTTTAGTGGGACCTCCGGGTACCGGTAAGACGCTCCTTGCAAAGGCAGTTGCCGGAGAAGCGGGCGTACCGTTTTTCTCGATTTCCGGTTCGGATTTCGTGGAAATGTTTGTCGGTGTCGGCGCATCCAGAGTACGTGATTTGTTCGCAGATGCAAAGAAAAATGCACCTTGTATCGTGTTTATTGATGAAATTGATGCCGTGGCAAGACGCCGTGGTACCGGTATGGGCGGCGGACATGATGAACGTGAACAGACGCTGAACCAGATGCTCGTTGAGATGGATGGTTTTGGAGTCAATGAAGGCATCATCGTCATGGCAGCAACCAACCGTGTGGATATTTTGGACCCTGCAATTTTGCGTCCGGGCCGTTTTGACCGTAAGATTTATGTGAACCGTCCGGATGTGAAGGGAAGAGAAGAAATTCTTGCAGTGCATGCAAAAGGGAAGCCGCTGGCAGACGATGTGGATTTAAAGACGGTGGCACAGACAACCGCAGGCTTTACCGGTGCGGACCTTGAAAATTTGTTAAACGAAGCTGCTTTGGCTGCGGCAAGAGCAGAACGGGCATATATTGTAGAAGAAGATATTAAAAAGTCGTTGATTAAAATCGGTATCGGCATGGAAAAGAAGAGCCGTGTAGTGACGGAAAAGGAAAGAAAGATTACCGCATACCACGAAGCCGGTCATGCGATCTTATTCCATGTGCTTCCGGATGTCGGACCGGTGTATACGGTTTCCATCATTCCGACCGGGGCAAGTGCAGCCGGTTATACGATGCCGCTTCCGGAGCGTGATGAAATGTTTATGACCAAGGGAAGAATGTTACAGAACATCATGGTCAGCCTTGGCGGACGTATTGCAGAAGAGATGGTATTTGATGACATTACGACCGGTGCATCCCAGGATATTAAACAGGCAACCCAGACGGCCAGAAATATGGTGACCAGATACGGATTTTCTGAGAAAATCGGTCTGGTGAATTGCGAAAACGAAGAAGACGAAGTATTTATCGGAAGAGATCTTGCCCATACGAGAAGTTACAGTGAAGCAGTGGCAAACAGCATTGATGAAGAAGTCCGTTCTATCATTGATGATTGCTATGCAAAAGCAAAACAGTTATTGGAAGAACATCGTGCCGTATTAGAGTCCTGTGCGCAGCTTCTTCTTGAGAAGGAACGTATCACAAGAGACGAGTTTGAGGCATTGTTTGCAACGGGTGAAGAGGTAGTAACAGAGTAAACGACTGGTTTTTGTGCAATATTCACAAAAAAAAATATGAATTTTTGTGAAGTTTGTGCACACTTATTTGAAAAACTGTACTATAATAACACACGTAAACCCCAATACATTATATAGTTTTTGCTACACCCCATAAGTAACAAAAATACCTTCTCCGAAAAGGCTGGCAAGATTACTTGCCAGCCTTTTTACATTGATATAAATTCCAAGGAGTTATGACAACATGAGTTTGCACTTGTTTTTTTCAGACGGGACAAAAGAATACAGAAATCCGGTAAATGTCATGCCGGGAGATTATGTGACGGTACGATTCCGTGTGCCGGCAGGATTTTCTCCGGTCCCGGTGCTTCACACGAAACGTGGGGCTTCTCCGATGAGAATTCAGGAAACAGGGACACAGTTTGATTATTACAGCGGAACCATAGCTGTCGGAGCAGAGGCAGAATGGTATTATTTCTCGTTTGAATACGAGGGAAAAACATTATGTTATGACCGCGGAGGTATTTACGAAGAGACAAAACCGTCCTACTACTTTAAATTGAATCCGGGTTTTTACGTGCCGGAATGGGCAAAAGGTGCGGTTATGTATCAGATTTACGTGGACCGTTTTTATAACGGAGATACGTCAAACGATGTACTGACCGGAGAACATTTATACATTGGAACAAAGGCAGAACGGGTTGAGGACTGGAATGCTCCGGTGGCAGATTTGGATGTCAGCCGGTTTTACGGCGGAGATTTAAAGGGTGTCCGGAAAAAACTGGACTATCTGCAGGAACTGGGCGTGGAAGTCATTTACTTTAATCCGTTGTTTGTGTCGCCGTCCAATCACAAGTATGATATTCAGGATTACGACTACATAGACCCGCATTTTGGTGTTATCATCAATGACGGCAGGACAGGTGACAGTGCGTTTGCACAGTATATTAAAAGAACGACCGACAGAGAGAATTTAGAAGCCAGCAATGCGTTGTTTGCCGGTCTGGTTACGGAGATTCACCGTCGGGGAATGAAGGTGATTTTAGACGGCGTCTTCAATCACTGCGGTTCGTTTAACAAGTGGATGGACAGAGAGGGCTTTTATGCAGAAAGCGGAGCATATGAACCGGGTGCATATCAGTCTGAGAGCAGTCCGTATCGGGATTTTTTTAAGTTCCGTAATCCAAAGGACCACAATTCCTATGAGGGGTGGTGGGGCTATGAGACTCTGCCGAAATTGAATTTTGAAGAATCGGAAGAACTGTGTGAGTATATCTGCCGTGTCGGCGCGATGTGGGTATCACCGCCGTTTAATGCAGACGGCTGGCGTCTTGACGTGGCAGCAGACCTCGGACACGGTGAGGAGTTTAACCATAGATTTTGGAAACGGTTCCGCAAGGCAGTCCGTGAGGCAAATCCGAATGCCGTGATTTTGGCAGAGCACTACGGAAATGCCCAGAACTGGTTGCAGGGAGACGAATGGGACACCGTGATGAATTATGATGCGTTCATGGAGCCGGTCACCTGGTTTTTGACCGGCATGGAAAAGCACAGTGACGAGTTCAACGGTGGTCTTCTTAACAATCATGAGCACTTTTGTGCTTCCATGAAGCGTGCGATGGCAAGATTCCAGACGCCGTCATTGTATTGTGCAATGAACGAATTGTCCAACCATGACCACTCCAGATTTTTAACAAGAACGAACCGGAAGGCGGGGCGTGTGAATATTCTTGGTGCGCAGGAAGCGGAGACGGGAATTAACAAGGCGGTCTTTGCCGAGGCAGTTGTCCTTCAGATGCTCTGGCCGGGGGCACCGACGGTGTATTACGGAGATGAGGCCGGACTTTGCGGCTTTACCGACCCGGACAACCGGCGACCGTATCCGTGGGGAAGAGAGGACAAAGAACTGATTTTCCTCCACAAGGAATTAATCCGGATTCACCGTTCGTATAATGCAGTGAAAAAGGGTTCCTTTAAGATGTTGCATTGCGAACACGGTATTTTAAGCTTTGGACGTTTTGATAAGGCGGACAGCTTTTTTGTGGCAGTGAATAATAATGAAATAGAGAAAACGGTGACATTTTCTGTAGAAGAACTGGGTCTGACCGGCGGGGCCATGGTAAGCCTGCTATTGACAACGCAGGAATTTATCCGTCCGGAAGCCAGATTTTTTCCGGTAGAAGATGGTAAGATTACGCTTGTGATGCCACCGTATTCCTCGTTTGTACTGAAGAATTTTAACGGAATCCGGTAAGTGGATGAAGATAGAGGTATCACATGAAAAATTATATCTTTGATTTATACGGAACTCTGGTGGATATTAAGACAGATGAGAATAAAGCGGCTGTGTGGAATAAAACAGCCGTTTATTTTTCCATGCACGGCGCGGGATATACCGGGAAGGAATTAAAGAGACGGTATGAGGAATTGTGCCGGCTGGAAGGCGAGGCGTTGTACCGGAAACTCAAAAAGCAGTATCCGGAATTAAAAAAAGGACAGGAAGAAATTGATTTAGCCCGTGTTTTTAAGCGATTGTATCTGGAAAAAGGCGTGAAGGCAGACAAGCGGAAAATTGCTGAAACGATGATGACCTTCCGGACAATTACCATGAAAAAATTGCGGTTGTTTGCAGGAGCAGAGGAATTGCTGGCGGCTTTAAAGGAGGCAGGGAAAGGAGTATATCTGCTTTCGAATGCACAGACGAATTTTACGGCACCGGAAATGGAACTGCTTGGGCTGACCGGCTATTTTGATGA
Source organism: Lachnospiraceae bacterium (assembly GCA_015057585.1). GTDB lineage: Bacteria > Bacillota > Clostridia > Lachnospirales > Lachnospiraceae > SIG299. The sequence continues at coordinate 23,748 of SVEF01000023.1, forward strand.
TATCTTGTTTTCCTCGGATTATAAGATGAAAAAACCATCCATGTACTTTTATGAGATACTGTTTGAGAAGCACGGACTTAAGAAAGAGGAGTCGGTGATGATAGGAAACGACCGTTTTGCAGATGCAGGCGGAGCGGAAGACTTTGGAATTGCGAGCATCTATCTGCAGACGGAGCAGTCGACACCGTTTGAAGGGGGACTGCCGAAGCACTGTAAACAGGCAGAGAATTTGTGGGAGATTCTTAAGAACATTGACGAATAGAGAAGGAATTATAATGGGAGGAAGCACAATGCGAAAAGAAATGGGATGGAAAAAGGCAGGAGGTTTCGTTTTGGCGCTGTTCTTTGTCGTTGCGGCAGGATGCGGAGCCAATGGAGGAACAGAAGAACCGACCGTGACACCTTCGGGGACGTTGGAACGGCAGGCGACACCGTCCTGGACAGACTATCTGAGCGAAGAGGACATGCAGGTGGCATCTCCTTGGAAAGTCATTGATAACACGGCGCTTGCGGCAGTTATGAAGAAGGCAGAAGCCGGTGAACCGGTGACGATTGCATGCATTGGGGGCTCCATTACGCAGGGAAGTATTTCGAGCGGTCCGCTGGATGGCGAGATAAAAAAGCGTGCATGCTATGCGGATATTTTCTTTGCGTGGTGGAAAGAGACCTTTCCGGAAACGGAGGTGACGGTAATCAACGCCGGTATCGGGGGTACGGATTCCTACCTTGGGGTACACAGAGTGCAGGAAGACGTGCTTACCCATCATCCGGATTTGGTTTTGGTGGAATATTCGGTGAACGACGGTGATAATATTTCATATAAAAACAGTTACGACAATCTGGTGCGCCGGATTTTGAAAGCGGAAGGACAGCCGGCAGTGATGCTGCTTTTCATGGCACAGACGAATCTTACCACTGCACAGAACACACACCAGTTGATTGGTTTTAATTACGGGCTTCCGATGGTCAGCCACTATAACCTAATTAAGAACTTTTTTGAGAACGGACGTTACACAGAAGCGGAAATGTCCGGCGACGTTTCCCATCCGTCAGTGTTTGGTCATGCGATTGTAGGCGAAATGCTTTGGAAGTATTTAAACAATGTCTATGTGCAGCTGGATACCTACGGGGAACCTGCGGCCTTTGATAAAAATGCGTTGACCAAGGAGCGGTATCTGAATTCGGAACTGGTTGGCGTAGAGGACATTACTCCAAAGACAACCGGAACCTTTACAGAAAAAGAAAATTTTAACGGTTGGGGAACGGTATGGTCTTCGACCGACGGAGACGGAAACATTGTATTTACCGTGAAATGCCGGAATTTAGGAATCCTGTTTTGGCGGTCTACGAGCAGCAGTTTTGGCACCTATGAGGTATATGTGGACGGCGAATACAAGGCGGATCTTCAGGCGGAGTTTTTGGACGGCTGGGGAGCTTACGCGTATTCCCAGGAAGTATTTACCTCAAATGAAGAAGCGGAGCATGTAGTGATGCTGAAGAAGAAGGCAGGCTCTGCGGGCGATGATTTTGTGTTGCTAAGACTGATGCTGTCACATTAATAAAAGTCATGCTTGACGTAGAAGTGCAGATGTGGTATAACTATATAAAATCCACATCATCGTGGTAAAGTGGTAGAGTAACAAAAGTTTGCCTGCCACATGCCACAGATGTAAAACCTATGACAGAGAGTAAGTATCTTTGACAGCACCGGCACAGAGAGCGGCAGAGGGTGGAATTGCCGTACGAGTAGTCAGGGAGAATGGACTTTGGAGGGCGACCTGAAACAGCCGGACATCCGGAGGAGTAGGGAAGACGGAGCAGCAACTCCGTTACAAAAGGCAGCATATGAACCGCAAGGTGAGTATGGATAAGGAGGATACATACGTATCAAGACGGGTGGCACCGCAGGAGTTTACTCTTGTCCCGCTAAATGGCAGGGATGAGGGTATTTTTTTATACCTTCACACCTGAGATAATTTATTTTTGAGCCCATGGGAGAGGGCAGAGAGGAGCCGAATATGAGCAAAGAGATTCCGTACAAAATTTACTTAGAAGAGAGTGAAATGCCAAAGCAGTGGTACAATTTGCGTGCCGATATGAAAAACAAACCGGCACCGCTTCTTAATCCGGAGACGTTACAGCCGATGACAAAGGAAGAGCTGAGTGCGATTTTCTGCGAGGAACTGGCGGCACAGGAACTGGATGAGACGAATCCGTACATTGACATTCCGCAGGAAATTGCAGACTTTTATAAGATGTACCGTCCGGCACCGTTGGTGCGTGCGTATTGTCTGGAAAAGAAGTTGCAGACGCCGGCTAAGATTTATTACAAGTTTGAAGGTAACAATACGAGTGGTTCCCATAAGTTAAATTCTGCGATTGCGCAGGCGTATTATGCGAAGAAGCAGGGCTTAAAAGGTGTGACGACAGAGACCGGAGCCGGCCAGTGGGGCACGGCACTTTCCATGGCATGTTCCTATTTTGAACTTGACTGTAAGGTATACATGGTAAAGCTTTCGTATGAGCAGAAGCCGTTCCGTCGTGAAGTGATGCGCACCTACGGTGCATCCGTGACACCATCCCCGTCCATGGAAACCAAGGTGGGACGTAAGATTTTAGCGGATCATCCGGGAACCGGCGGAAGCCTTGGCTGTGCGATTTCCGAAGCGGTGGAAAAGGCAAGCGAAACGGAAGGGTACCGTTATGTGCTTGGCAGCGTGTTAAATCAGGTTATGCTGCATCAGACAATTATCGGCCTGGAGACGAAGGCGGCACTCGATAAATACGACGTGACGCCGGATATTATCATTGGGTGCGCAGGAGGCGGTTCGAACCTTGGCGGACTCATTGCACCATTTATGGGCGAGAAAATCCGCGGGGAAAAGGATTACCGCTTTATCGCGGTAGAGCCGGCAACCTGTCCGAGTCTGACCCGTGGTAAGTTTGCTTACGATTACTGCGATACCGGTATGGTTTGTCCACTGGCTAAGATGTATACGCTTGGCAGTAACTATATGCCTGCTCCGACGCATGCAGGAGGCTTACGTTACCACGGCATGAGCCCGATTTTGTCACAGCTTTATGCGGATGGTCTGATGGAGGCAGTAACCGTGAACCAGACGGAAGTGTTTGCGGCTGCAGAAGAATTTGCAAGAGTGGAAGGAATCCTTCCGGCACCGGAGAGCAGTCATGCCATCAAGGTGGCTATCGATGAGGCAATGAAGTGCAAGGAAACCGGTGAGGAAAAGACGATTGTGTTCGGTCTGACCGGAACCGGATACTTTGACATGTTTGCGTATGAACGGTTCCACGACGGTAAGATGGTGGATTATGTGCCGACGGAGGAGGATTTGGCGAAGGGATTTGCAAGGATTCCGAAGTTGGATTTGTAATATTTAGAGCGGCAGGATTGTGAATTAATTAAAATCCCCGGCTTGCATTATTTTTCTACGAGAACCCGCTTTCGCTTCGGCGAAAACGTAGCCTCACTAAACTCGAGCGAAATTTCATTTCGCTTAACCTCGTTAAGTGAGGACGTTTTCTTAGAGTTCTCTTTAGAAAAATAATGCAAGCCGGGGAACTTTGGTTTACAGAATTGTCTGCTGTAATTTATGGCAAATTTATGAGTAGGGTGTGATAGCGTTAGGCATGAAAAGCAAAAAGTGTGTTCATATCACATCCTAGAATATGGCAGCAGGCATATAAAAGCGATACGGTTGGATTTTGTGTGCCTTTTTCTATGCGGTTGTAGGAGTAAATAGAGATGGAGATACCATTTACCTGAAGTTTTGCAACCATATCATTCTGTTTGATTTTCTGCATTTTTCGAAGCCGTGCGAGGTTTTCTCCAATTTGGATGTCATTCACCTGGATAATACGATCTATGCTTGTTTCATCTTTCATGTTATTGCACCTCCCTGCAATATTTTATGTAGAGTTGCCGAATAAAAGTTGCACGAGAGTGCAACATGTGATATATTTATTTTGTTCTTACAGAGGACAATAACAAATGAAGGAGATGGGGAAATGGACCAAAGAACAAGAGATTTGGAATTACTCCGGCAGGCGCGTGGAGAGGTTGTGCAGTTGGAGGAGATTCGTAAGAAAATAAGAGGGGTAGAGGAAAAAATAAGACAGTGTGAAGAGAATCTGAAAAACGGAGTTAGTTATGAGGAATTATCAACAAAAAAAGTAGAAACTATGATAGAAGAGATTGAAAGAGAAAATGGTGTAATTCAAAGGAATATAGTATATGGGTATTGGGGAATATCCATTCTTAATGTAATCTTTGCGGTTATTTTCATGAATGGAAGCTTAGAAAGCATAGTAAGTGAGTATGGCGCGGGAGACATTATTATATTTTGGTTTGGAGAGATTGGAATAATTGGGTTATTGGGTATTGCACTTATGCGTATTGTGCAGTATATGAAGGAGGGATAATGATGTGGATTATTATTATATTTATCATTCTGGCATTTATTGCAGGCATACTGACTTATATCCCAATGCTAATACATGTGACAATGCTAAAGGTACAATTAGCGATAATCGTTCTGACGTGGGTTTTAGCATTTATTGCAGTTTGGGATAGACAAAGAAGATATTCTGCAGAACAGAAACGTAGACTTTTAGCTGCAGAGGAATCTGACAAAAGCAATGTGGCAGAAAATGAGAAACGAAAAAAAGTAGCAATTCGTTATAACGAAGAAGAAATAAGAACTTGTAAAAGTAAGATAAGAGAATTACGAGAAGAGATGCGTCCGTATGAAGAAAAATTAATGCAGTTAGATATCCTTGGGCAAGATGATTGGAACCTGAACGAAGTAGATTTTCTGATTAAGACATTGGAAAGTCACAGAGCAAACGATATTGCCGGTGCCCTGCAACTATATGATGCAGAGGTGCGACGAAAGCATGACGAAGCAATGAAAGAAATTGACAGAAGGTTAGAACGCCAAAGGGCAGAATGGGAACGCAGCGAGCAGAGGCGCAGAGATGAAGAACAGCGTAGACACAATGACCGGATGGAAGATTTGGAACGTCAACGTTTGAAAGAGGCAGAAAAGGCAAGAAAGGAAATTGAACGGTTGACATCAAATTAGTGTTCCAATATTATAGTATGCCAGTGTCTTCAACCACAAATAAAAAAGGATATATAGCCGGACGAATTGGGAAAATGGTTACAAATTTTTAAACCTAACAAAAGAATATTCTAAAAACGTTATGTTCTTTTGTTAGGTTAATGGATATCGGTGCCCATTAGTTTGATAATTGTTTTGCAAAAGAAAGAATAGATGTTATCATTTAATCATTAATAAACAAGGAAAAAGTTATGAAATTAAAAATACAAATCTATAGCTTTGGTAAAATTAAATCGATTTATGCTGATGAAGAAACAAATCAATTTACAATTGAAAAATCAACAAAGGAGCAACAACTTTTATTAAATCAGCGTTAGCCTTAATTAATAAGTGGCCAGATAAGTTAGTTGCAGAAGATGGAAAAGGGCGTGATTGTTCTTACAAGACAGCACTTGAAGAAGGTTGTATTGCAAAAATATATGAAGCAGAAGGGGAGTTCCCGGAAGATTTTTATAAATTATCACATCTTATATTTTCTTATGAAGATCCAATCATGTTTAAAACACAAAAAGCATTTATAGAAAGGTGGACTATAAGGAAAGGGCCATTAGAAATGGTGCATCGTTCAACACGAAATGATGATAAATAGGAGTATTTTATGAATCAAGACCCCGAATTTAATAAACAAGTTTTAAATAAAATTACAAATAAGTTTGCTATTCCTTCTGTTTTTATAACTGAATTTTGTGCAGAAAGAATCTGGGATGTCTTCTCTATGCCTGAATCTAAGCAACAAATCATTGTTATGGCGAGAAACTCCTGTTTCCCGCCCCTTTTTTTATTCTTTTTTATGTATCAGACTGACTGCACCCGGATGAATCTCAAGTTTCACATATTCATGGATTCCTCCGTTTTCTCCGTCCAGTGTCCATTCCATCGGCTCCGTTTCCATCTGCATGGTATGAAACTGTCCGTAGTGCATGTATCGTTCATCAATTTTTTCATTCAAAAGCGAGGTTATGATAGTCTGGAGTTCCAGCCAGTTCTTTGGCCGTTTGATGAAAAGATACTCCATGACACCGTCGTCCAACTGAATCCGGCTACGGTTAAAATTTTTAATCCCTGCCACAGAAAATGTGTTGGTCACCATTCCTATCAGGATATCACTCTCCTGCCATTCCCCATTTTCCGTACAGAAACGGACTTTTTTGGACGAAACATCCGTTAGTTGCTTAATTCCTTCCAACATATACGCGAAATACCCAAACGTATTTTTCATTTCCTGTGGAGTATGGATGGAAACGCCTGTCAACATACCGAACGCGGCAACATAATTGAAATATTCTCCGTTCAGGCACCCGATATCAATGTTACTGATGACGCCGTTTTCGATGCATTCCAATGCCGTTTTCGCGGTGATACCGAGGTTTTTTGCATAGTCATTTGTCGACCCCATCGGAATATATCCTATCGGAATCTTCCGGTCACATTCCAGCAGTCCATTGATTACTTCATGCAATGTTCCATCTCCGCCGCAGCATATCACGCGGTCGTAATCTTCCGCTGAATGCCTGAGGACACAGTTTTTTGCATCTCCTCTTCCTATCGTCTGGCACACTGTAACCTCTTTTCCTGAAGCAGTCAGATTTTCAATAATTCGCCCCAGGCGTTCCTTTTTTCCGTCTTTTCTGCCGGATACCGGATTGTATATCAATAAGCTGTGCATGTTATCCTCTCTTTTCTTTTCAAACTGCCCCCCTATTATAAACCGTTTCACGCATAGAATCTATTAACAAACAATTAAACTTTTATTAATCCTCTTTTTTGCTTCCCCAAAAGAACAGTGCCACAGTTCCCGGACCGTTATGACTTCCGATGGTGGTTCCGATGTTATAAATCTTAACCGCCCAAAATGGTGTATCGTTCACCAGAAATGTGTTATATACGACAAGCATAAAATAAAGGAAGGTGTTGCCGGCGATAAGAAACCACAAAAATGTGACAGTCGAAATTTCGCATTACAGTTATTATTTTCACAAATTCAACTGCCAGTTAAGAAAAAACATGAAAAAAAGGAAAAACAGTTAGTGGAATTCCTATTTCCCTGATGTTATACTGAACTCACAAAGCAGCTTTGAGAAAAGAAAAGGAGAGGAAGATAACAAATGTTAGAGGAAAATATCCGCGCAATGCGAAGAGAAAAGGGATTAACACAGGAACAGCTGGCAGAGGTGATGGGAGTGTCTACGGCATCGGTATCCAAATGGGAGACGGGAATTGCAGCACCGGAACTTTCGATGCTGGCGGCACTGGCAGATTATTTTGAAATGTCGATTGATGCACTGATTGGGCATACGGTAGATAAGGCGCAGCTGGATGGCAAAGTTGAGGCCATAAAGGAGTTGTCCCTTGCCGGAGAGGATGAAAAGGCAATGGAAATGGCCGAGAATTTGCTTCGCCGGTATCCGAATGAATACAGCGTAGTAGAATGTGCGGCAGGCGTGTATTATGCAGCATTTATCCATGAAAAGAGTGAAGAAAAAATGCGCCGGTGTATGGAACTGAAGCACAGGAAGTATGAGTTATCCAAGGATAAATCCGGAAAGGCATGGTTTGAACTGTATGCAGAGCTTGCCAATTGCCATGAACTTTTAGAGGAGAATAAGAAGGCAAAGGAATATTATGAAGAGAGCAATGTAGCCGGAATGAATGATTCGGCGATTGCCCGTTGCCTGGCAAGAATGGGAGAAACGGACGAGGCTATCAGCGGAATGTCAAAGGCAATCGAGAGCAATGTGTTCGCTATGCTTACTGACCTTATGCAACTGGCGGCATTGTGGGAAGAAAAAGGAGATAGTGAAAAGGTAAAGGCAACATACCGTTTTGCAATCAGCGTGATGGAGAATGGTAACAGCGGACTTGATCTTAAGGTGATGAAGATGGCTTGCCATTTTTCGCTTGCTTGTGTTGAGAAAGAAGACGGGAATGTTGACGTGGCAAAGGAGCATATCCGTAAGGCAGTACGTGCGGAGATAGGTAGAGATTTGCAGAATGCGGATAGTGAAGGAGGTTTCTTACAGGCAGAAAATTCGCATCAGGTAATCCATACAGCATTTGACGGAAACAGTCAGATTGCGTTGTGGCTGATGGCAACCGGTGATGAGGAACTGCTTGCGGTGGCACAGGAAGAACTTACAAAGTAAAGATAGGCGGCAGGAGAGGAAATCTCCTGCCGCTTGTTTCATTTCAAATCAAGTAATTTGGTATAATCGCGCTTTGCATAGACAATACGATCCACATAGACGATAATATTTTCGAAACGGTAAAAACCTATGTAATTTCCAGAGGTAATATAGCGGTAGTTTGTTTCAATATTCACATGATGAATGAGTAAGGCTCCGCTTTCCGGAAAATCGGTCAGTATTTCAAACGCATCTAAAATTTGATTTACTGTGTTTTTTGCGGCATCCGGATTACATAATTCTAGTGAGATGTAGTCCCAGATGTCATCTAAATCTTGAAGTGCTTTGGGGGAATATTGAATCTTAATCCTCATGTTTTTTTTGCTTGGAAATGGGCCCTTACCTCATCCGATGAAAGCCATCCCTTCTCCTCTCCGGATTTTTTTCCGTTCGCAAGCTCGTGCATTAGAGAGAGTGTGGCTTGTGTTCTTTCGTATTCTTCGATATCAATGATTGCGTAGCAACCGCGGCCGTTTTTGGTTAAAAATACAGGTTCTCCGACAGCAACGTCCCTGAGGACTTCGGAGTAATTCCGCAAATCAGAAATAGGTTTGATGTTTGGCATGTGGAACCTCCTTTTGTAAGGTTAAAAGGTTATCTGACTTTATTATACACAAAACACAGAGAAAAACAACACAATATTTTATGATAAATTTATCATAAAATATGCATACTAAGAGAAAGTATCAAAGCAAAATTTGCTATGGAAATGGAGAAATGGTATGCAGAATCATTTAAAGAACGAAACAAGTCCGTATTTATTACAACACGCAGACAATCCGGTGGATTGGTATCCTTGGGGAAAAGAAGTGTTTGAGAAGGCAAAGAGAGAGGATAAACCGGTTTTTTTAAGTATCGGCTACAGTACCTGCCACTGGTGCCATGTGATGGCACACGAGAGCTTTGAAGATGACAAAGTGGCAGAGGTACTAAACCGATACTTTGTCTCAATCAAGGTGGATAAAGAGGAACGTCCGGATGTGGACAGTATTTACATGTCGGTGTGTCAGGCATTGACAGGCAGCGGAGGCTGGCCGACCACCATTTTCATGACACCGGATCAGAAGCCTTTTTTTGCAGGAACGTATTTTCCAAAGACAGCAAGATACGGACAGATTGGTTTTGTGGAACTTTTGTTGGCGGTCCATGAGAAATGGAGGACAAGTCGGGAGGACTTATTGCAGTCAGCAGAGGAAATCATTGCACACGTGAGGAGAAATGACGTAACTCGGGGCAAGGCGGATGGGCAGTTGATTTCCTCTTCGGTTGCCATCTATAGGAGTATTTATGATAAAACACATGGAGGTTTTGGTAGCGCACCGAAATTTCCGACACCGCATAATTTGTTGTTTTTGATGGAGTATTATGAGAGAAGCGGTGAAGAGGATGTCCTTGCCATGGTGGAGCATACGCTGATGCAGATGTATCGGGGAGGGTTGTTTGACCATATCGGTGGAGGCTTTTCCAGATACTCGACCGATGCGTATTTTCTGGCACCTCATTTTGAAAAGATGCTCTATGATAATGCAATGTTGCTTCTGGCATACAGCAGGGCATACGAGGTAACAAGAAAGCAGAGTTATCGGAATGTTGCAGAAAGAACGGCAGGTTATATTTTGCGCGAGATGAAAGCACCGGAAGGTGGTTTTTACAGTGCGCAGGATGCAGACAGTGAAGGCGTGGAAGGAAAATATTATCTGTTTGAACCACAAGAAACAGAGAGAATTCTTGGGGCAGAGAAGGGTAAAAAGTTTAATCTCTACTTTGATATTACGAAGGAAGGAAACTTTGAAGGGAAAAGTATTCCGAATCTGTTAAAGACAGAAAATCTGAGTGACGGGATGGAAGACGATTTGCAACCGGTTTACGAGTATCGGAAAAAGCGTTACGCTCTGCATCTGGATGACAAAATCCTGACCTCGTGGAACGGGCTGATGATTGCGGCAATGTGCAGCCTGTACCGTGTCACAAAAAACGAAAGGTATTTGGAGGCGGCAAAAAAGGCACAAAGCTTTTTGGAGAACAACTTATGTGAAGAAGGGGTAGTATTTACCAGATGGAGGGACGGAAAGCGGAGTGAAAACGGATTTTTGGATGATTATGCAAACGAAATATTTGCGTTGCTTGCTCTATATAAGGCGACTTTGGAACAGGAATATTTAAACCGGGCAATGCAGCTTTGCAGGAAGACGGTTTCGGAGTTTTATGATGAAGAGCAGGGCGGTTTTTATTTGTATGGGACGGAAAATGAACAGCTGATTTTCAGGCCAAAGGAAACCTATGACGGAGCCATTCCAAGCGGAAACTCGATGATGGCGTATAATCTGGTGCAGCTAGAATATCTGACGGAGGATGAGTGGTTAGAAGAAGTTACCGGAAGACAGTTGGATTTTATGGCATCAAAGGCTAAGGAGTATCCGGCGGGATATGCGATGTTTTTGTTGGCACTGAGTGAATATCAGGACCCGGCGGTACAAATAACTGTGGTGACAGAGAATTTGAGCGAACTGAAAGATTTGCCGTGTAAGGTGCCGCTTTCGGCGTATGTGCGGGTAGTGGACGGAGTGACAGAAGAGTATTCGATGAAAAACGGCAAAACGACGTATTATGTATGCGAGGGAAGAAACTGTCTGCCGGCAAGCAATGAACTAAATTTATAGAAAAAACGGCAGGGTTTTTTTGATAAAAATCCCTGCCGCTTCTTTTTTAGTTACATTTCACTTTTACTGCAATTGCACTACGATTGGTTCTTCTGCATACCATATAGAATCAAAGCATGGCATAAGCCAAAGCTCCTCGCCCTCAAAGGCTCCTAAATTTAAATGGAGTTCTTCGCACTGGTATTTGGTACCGTTCTTTCTGTACTCACCTAATTCGGAACTCAGGCTTTTTACCGAGTGTTTATTTCCGTCAGCATCGTAATAGGTCATTTCGAAAGGTTGATGATATACGCCGTCAGCAAGCATTGTATTATTAAAATGAAGTACCCAGTTATCCTCTTCCAATGTGGCTTTAATAAACGCAGCATTTTCAGGCATGGCTCCGATTTCTCCGGTTTTAAGATTAACATAAACCAGATTGTCCTCCTTATCCAGCCACAAAGCACCGGTAATTACCAGATTAATATGCTCCGCATTATAGAAGTAAGCACTATCTGCTCTGAAGCTAGCCATCATCGGTGCATCTTTATCGCCAACGGCAGTGATTCCGTTGGAAATCACATCAAATCGTTCTCCGGTATCTGTCTCAATATAAAAGAATAAGTGTTTTAACCATGCAGTGTTATCCGCCGCGGCTTCCACATTAATACACATGTAGCTAGGATACAGCTGCATATCCGTAATGACAATTTTCTGACAATCAAGTATCACTTCACGGTTTACAGCCACGGTTTTCTCTGTTCCCGTAAAAGCAGGGTCAAACTCTAAGAGGAAATCAAAATCCACGGTTTCCAAAGAGGAATTTTTACTATTATCGATATGAAGCTTAAGCAAGAGGGAATCCGGTACGGCATTCTCGAAAAAATCAATGGTTATGCTTTTCAATGCTTCATTTTCAGCAGTGTTGTTTCTAAAGTATATGCTATAGCCTTCAAACTCCTCGCCGGCTGTGTTACATACCTCTGCATGAACCCGAGGCTCTTCATATTTATCCGATTCTACGGAAAAGAATACATTCACCTGTTTTTTGTCCACAATCAGATATTCCACATTTACCGTGATTCCTTCCTTACTCTGAGACAATTCCATAATCTGAGCATATTCGTTGTCTACCGCATCACTAAGTGAGCGCGAAAAGGTAACCGCTTCTGCCAGTTCTTTTAAAAGCGGTACTTTTGAACAGGCATATGCTACAGGGGTACAAAAATTTACCAACAGCACAAAGGCAGCAAATACTGCAGCAGTACTAAGTGCCGTGCGTATCATGTATTTATAGCGGATTTCTCTTTTTCTTGCACGTGCATAAGCCCTGTCCATGACGTTTTCAAGTGCAGGAACCGGTTCATTCAGCTCCGTCATGAGACGGTTATACTCATCCATTCTGTTCATAAGGATACCTCCCCTTCCAAGTCTAATTTAAGTAATTTCAAAGCCTTTCTCTGCCTTGTTGCCACAGTCCCTTGCGGAAGACCAAGTGCAGCGGCAGTCTCTACCAGTGTGTATCCGGAAAAATATCTTAAAATAACAACATCCTTCAGTTCCTTTGGAAGTTTTTTGATTGCTTCTTTCAGAGGGAGCGAGTCAAACTCCTCCACGGCTGTTTCCGGAAGTTCATCCAGAGGCATAAAACGGCGTTGTCTTCTTTGTTCATTGTGACACTCGTTAATAAGAATCCGGGTCATCCATGTATCAAAAAACTCCCAATTCCTAAGCTTCCAATGTCCGCAGAGCCCTTTATATATTGCCTCATCTACCACATCAAGAGCCAAAGCCTCGCTTCCAAGGTATAGTAATGCTGTTTTATAAAGCTTCGTCCGAAGCTTTTCAATCCGGCTTGCAAATTCTTCATTATTCACTGGTTTTCACCTCCTTTACCTATTAGACGTTTTGGAAAGGGTTTTTTATTTCGCAAAGGAAAAATATTATCCTGTTTCTATTTACATTTCACACCCCAGACACATAGCGGAACCTGCATATCCGGAATAACCAGCTTTCCTTCCTTAATCAGTGTTTCCATCAGAATCGCCGCGACTGCAAGACTGTGATGAATCTTTGCGATGTCCAGGCACTGGTCTTTGACGGAGGCAGGCACATACTCGGAGAGAAGCTTATGTGCATGGTCGGTAATTTCCATCATAAAGTCGGTAACGCGGTCTGCAATCGGACGCAGAAGCGCGCGGAGCTCTTCAAAGGATTCCGGTGTAAATACCGGGAAATTGGCAGATAATATGCCGTCGTTACAGGAGAGGAAGCTGCCTTCGGCGAGCTCGGCTATTAGGGAAGCATCGCCTGACGAGGCGCGGCCTAAGATGGCATCGCACATAATTTCTGCTTTCTCAGAGAAACGGCGATGCGGATAAGGCTGGCAACGCTCTAAGATGCGGTAGTTTTCTGCGGAGAACCACGCCGTTCCTTCCTGATTCCAGGTTTCCATGGTCACGCCGAGAAAATGGTGATTCTCATAAGCGTTGTCATAGCCCCATATCCATCCTTGACAGCCGAGTGGAAGCTTTGGAGGTGCACCGAGCGGAGACCAGGCTTTCGCATTCTGATAGACCTGTACCATCAGTATGTTGAGGATACTGAATAAGAGCACGTTATCGTCTTTTTTGTTCCAGGTAAAGTCAAGCGCACGGATTTTTGGCAAAAGAGCAACGACATCGTCAAAAAGCGCCTGTGCCACCGGAGGATAGGCGTCTGCGGTCTCTTTTTCAAACCGCTTTTCATATTCGTTCGTTAAGATTACCAAATTTGTGTGATATTTTGTTCCCTGCTTCTTGAGGACGCCCGCTGCCTCGAGGACTTCCATTTCATCCTCCAGATAAGGAACCGCAACGCCAAGCTCCATCGACAGCTCCTCCATGCTTACCGGCGCATCATACGCCGCGAGCAAAACGGAGCCCGGAAGCTTTCTTTCAAATAATCCTTCATATTTATTCCGGTCGCCCCAGAAGTCGAGGCGGAACACACCCGGATTGTAGCTTTTTTCACCTAATGTTCTTGTCATACCGATACCTTCCTTTAAAAGTTTTCTTGTTTTAAACAAATGATACTTTACCATTTCCAGGCTGATGCCCTGTTCCATGGCGATTTGGGAACAACTTTTGTTGTCCATGTAATAGGCAACACAAATTTCACGGTTTGCTTTGGAAAGTAATGACAATTCCCGGCGCAACAGATACAGGCTTTCGTCCTGCTCCTCCTGTGCAAGGATGCGTTCCTCCGGAGAGGGTTCATAAAAGCTACTGTGCGAGTTTGCAGTTTCTTCATTCCATTCGCAGGTTTGCAGATACTGATTCCTGCGGATAAATTTGCGGAACGTATTTTCTGCGACACTCCAGACAAAGCCCCAGAAGGCCTCATCCTTTTCCAGGCGTTCTGCTGAACGCAATACCTCGCATACAATTTCTCCTGCCAAATCCTCTGCCTGATTCTTGTCATACAATTTACCAAATGCATAGCCGTAAACGGCGGTTAAATTTTCCGATAAAATTTTGGATGCCTGTTCTTTGTTCATGGTTGTTTCCCTTCGTAATTTTGAAAGCTTTCGTCTATATAGTACCGGGAAGACGGAAACGGTTAGCGGTATTTTATAATTTTTTTGAAAAAAGTGCAAATTTTGTGTAAGATTTTATTAAGTTGCGTGTCTAACAGACAAAGGAGGTAGGATTACGAGCAGGAGAAAGGGAGGGTGTCCTTTGATATGTACCCTCTTTACTGGACGAACCAGTAAGGAGGGTATTTTTATGCGTTACAGTTATGAGTTCAAGAAAAGATGTGTCGAACTCTATAGATCCGGAGTATATCCAGACACACCTGATGGAA
>SVEF01000007.1 GCA_015057585.1 Lachnospiraceae bacterium
GGTGGCATTCGGACATTTCGGAAAGGAAATCTTCGAAGTGCTGAAATACATCGGAGTGGCATATGACGAAATCGGCTATAACCAGCCAAAGAGCCTGCCATATCCATCCGAGAATCCGTTTGCATAAAGAAAAACAAAGAGGTGAAAACCATGGAATTAGGTAACGCAGTGCGCGGCCCGAAGGCCCCGAAGGATCCGACAAAAAAAAGAGCGGTAGTTTACTTTATGTTAGATGATGCGGTGGAAGGAAGGCCGTTGGGACCAAACGTATTTGGTGAGGTCCATTATTTGGAGGGCAGGGTGACGGCAAAGGTTGCCTCGCTGCTTCCGGAACTGGATTCCGAAATTGCAAAAAAACTGCAACTGTGTGACGGCTTTCGGGAGTTGGTACATAGCATTGGTGTTACGATGATTTCAGATGAGAAGGAGCACCGGGGGGAGAGCATTAGCTTTGCCCTCCAGTGCCGGACGGCTACCGGTTACAATGGCACCCGCTATACGATGCAGGTGCCTTGTAACGGAACAGAAGCGGTATTGGAACTTGAGGATTACGAAGTGGTGGAAGGAGAAACTTCGTTAGCATCGATTAATTTAGATTTTCCGAGTTACTTTACCGGAAAGATGACCATCCGGTTTTATTTGAAGGATGGGATTGCGGTGCCGGAACTGATTCCGGACCCACCGGTGGCGTTTGATTCGGACGCTTACCGGAACATGATTTTAAAATCGCTTTGGCAGGTGGGAAACACCTACCGTATGAAGAGGGTCATTGAAAAAGCAAGAAACGGCGAAGATGTGACCATTGCTTACATCGGCGGCTCGATTACACAGGGAGCCGGTGCAAAGCCAATTGCTACCGGGTGTTATGCATACCGTTCTTATGAAGCGTTCAAAAAACGTTTTGCAAAGGGAAAAGGAGAGCATGTACATTACGTGAAGGCAGGAGTTGGTGGGACCCCTTCGGAACTGGGGTTAACCAGATATGAAGATGATGTTTTGCGGTGCGGCAGTGTGACTCCGGATGTAGTGATTGTGGAATTTGCAGTCAATGACGCCGGAGATGAGACAAATGGTGTCTGCTATGAAAGCCTTGTGCTAAAAGCAATGGAGGGACCGGGAAAGCCGGCGGTTATTTTTCTGTTTTCCGTGTTTATGGACGACTATAACCTGCAGGATAATTTGTCACGCGTCGGAATCTGTTATGACCTTCCGATGGTCAGTATAAAGAATGCAGTAACACCGCAGTTTTATGAAGAAACGCCTGTGATTACAAAACGGCAGTTTTTCTATGATTTGTATCATCCGACCAATGAGGGGCACCGGATTATGGCGGATTGTCTGGATGTGTATTTCGCGGCAGCAGATGAGGCAGAGAGTTCGGAGACGGATGTGGACCTTGAAAAAGAGCCTGCCATCGGAAACCGGTACCGGTCCTTAAAAGCATTTGGTAAAGATGATGTGATAGACCATGAAGCGGTCAGCTTTTTGGATGCCGGTTCGTTTACGGAAACGGATACCGCGCTTCAGTGCGTGGAAAAAGATTTGGACGCATTTGTTTCACCGGAGTATCCGGACCACTGGATGCATATGGCCGGTTGCAAAGCAGAGAGTTTCCGAATGCGGATTGCCTGCAAGGATTTAATGTTAGTGTACAAAGATAGCGGTGATCCTTCCTTTGGCTGTGTGGATGTTTATGTGGACGGGGTATTGACCAGAAGCATCAATCCGCTCGAGGTGGGCTGGAATCATTGCAATGCCGTGATTGTATATCAGGGAGAGAAAAGTGCGGTTCATGACGTGGAAATCCGTTTAAATCCGGAGGATGGAAGTAAAAACTTTACGATTCTCGGATTTGGCTATACGGAGTAAAATTGAATTTTGATGCGGTATTGTAATTTATTATGATACCGCATTCTTTATAGGCGGAGATGGCGTATGGGAAAGAAAATCAGTTTAAAGTATGGATGGGAATTTTTGAAACAGAGAATAGACGGAGAAACTGTGCCGGATCAATGGAAAACGGATGCAAAGTTCCGGCCTGTGGTAATTCCGCATGACTGGTTAATAGAAGGAAACACAGACTTATATGAGAATTCCGTCGGTTGGTACAAAAGAACACTCATGGTGGAATGTGAGGATGACAAGAAACGTTTTTTGCGTTTCGAAGGAGTGTACATGGAGCCGTCTGTGTTTGTGAACGGACAGAAGGCGGGAGAGTGGAAGTATGGCTATACTACCTTTGAATTGGATATAACACCGTATCTGCATGCGGGAGAGAATGAACTTCTGGTAAAGGTAATTCATCAGGCGCCGAATTCAAGGTGGTATACGGGGGCGGGTATTTATCGTCCGGTGTGGCTGATTGAGAGAGAGCAGACACATTTTGCCGGGGATGGGATTTATCTGCATACAGAAAAAGAGGAGACGGGGTACCGTGTGGAACTTTCTGCGGAATTGATTTCTGAGGAAGGAGAATGTGCACCTTGTGAATTGGTTTACACTATTTTTGAAAAAGGAGAAGAAAAAGCGGTGGCTTCGAAACAGGTGACTGCTTTTGAAGATAGACGGGCAGGCAATGTAGTGACCTGCCATGCAGAACTTTTGTTGGACGAAGCAAAGGAATGGTCGTTGGAAACGCCGTGGTTGTATGAACTTTTGGCCGAATTGAAAAGAGACGGAAAGACACTGGATACGGAACGGATAGTATTTGGCTGTCGGACAATCGAACTGACTACGGACCGCGGAATGTTTTTGAACGGAAAGCATGTAAAACTGAAAGGGGTCTGTCTGCATCATGATTTGGGGTGTCTGGGGGCTGCCGTTCATAAAGGTGCTATCCGGAGACAGTTAAAACTCATGCAGGAGATGGGTGTAAATGCCGTGCGTACGGCACACAACATGCCGGCAACGGAATTTATGGAACTGGCGGATGAAATGGGACTCCTGGTGTTAAGTGAAGCGTTTGACTGTTGGAAAAAGCCGAAAAATCCGTATGACTATGCCCGCTTTTTTGAGGAGTGGGCAGAACGGGATGTGAGAAACTGGATCCGGCGTGACCGTAATCATCCAAGTGTGTTTCTGTGGTCGGTCGGCAATGAAATATTTGACATGCATGCAGATGAGCGGGGACAGGAAACACTACGCAGCCTCATCCGCATGGTAAAAGAGCATGACCCGAAGGAGAATGCAAAGGTCACATTCGGAAGCAATTTTATGCCTTGGGAGAATACGCAAAAGTGCGCAGATATTATTAAGAACGTTGGGTACAATTATGCAGAAAAATTGTATGAAGCGCATCATGCACAGCATCCGGATTGGGTGATTTACGGAAGTGAGACCGGTTCTATTGTACAAAGTCGCGGAATCTACCATTTTCCATATGAAAAAGAAATTCTGGCAGACGATGATGAGCAGTGTTCATCCCTTGGAAACAGTATTACCAGCTGGGGAGCAAAAAGTATTGAGTTTTGTATTACCAAGGAAAGAGACACCGAATATTCGCTCGGACAGTTTTTATGGTCGGGGATTGACTATATCGGAGAACCGACCCCGTACCACGGAAGAAATTCTTATTTCGGACAGGCGGATACCGCATGTTTTAAAAAGGACGCATATTATTTATACCAGGCCGGCTGGACGGATTACAAAGAAACACCGATGGTACATATTTTCCCGTACTGGGATTTTAATGAAGGACAACGGATTGATGTCAGGGTCTGCTCCAATGCACCGGAAATTGAGTTGTTCTTTACCCCGGAGGAAGAAAAAGAGACCGGGGAATCAGAACGTTCTTTGGGAAGAGTTGCAATTGACCATCAACATGGTAAAAAGCTGACCGGAGACTGGAAGGTGGATTACCGTAGGGGGACATTGCGCGCTGTGGCGTATGATGAAACCGGTGCGATAATTGCAGAGGCAGTACAGGCATCCTTCGGCGATGCAAAAAATATCGTGTTATCTAAGGATAGAACCGAAGAAGGGACGGGAGAGGAAGAACTTCTTTTTGTTACCATTTCCATGGAGGATGAGGAAGGAAGACCGGTATACAATGCCAATAACAGGGTCCGTATCAGTGTAGACGGACCGGGTGAACTGATTGGTCTTGATAATGGTGACAGTACCGACAAAGACCCGTATCATACGGATACCAAATGTCTGTTTAGCGGAAAACTGCTGGCGGTCATCCGCTGCTTTGGAAATCCGGACGATATTAAAGTGGATGTACGACCGGTAGAAACACCAATCCGTAAGATTGCGTTGTCGGCAGAACAGAGGAAGTTGACGGCTGAGCATAACAGAACAAAGATAACGGCAGTACCGTATCCTGCAAAAGCAGAGCAACAGGAACTGTTGTTTGCGGTAACCGATGCGGCGGGTGTGGACTGTACGTTTGCCAAGATAAAAAAGAATCCGGAGAACGGAAGAGAAGCGTTTGTGGAAGCAAGTGGTGATGGAGAGTTTTATGTCCGTTGTATGTGTAAAAACGGAAGAGAGAAGGTACAGCTGATTTCTCTTCTCGAAATGAAAGCAGAAGGATTGGGACGTAAGAATCTGAATCCGTATGAGTTTTTGTCTGCATCGTTGTTTACACAGAGCGGCGGTGATATCGGAAACGGAAATGAGAGAGGAATTTCTACGGCAAGGGACGGAATCAGCTGGGTGGCATTTGAACATCTGGATTTTGGAACCTTTGGCTCGGATACGGTGACAATACCGGTATTTTCTTTCGGAGAAACTCCGTTTACTTTCTGGGAAGGAATTCCGCATGCGGAAGGCAGTCACATCATCGGACGGGCGGATTATACCATCCCGAGTGTCTGGAATACATACTTGCCGGATACGTTTCATCTGACAAAGCGGTTAAAGGGAATTACCACATTTGCTGTGGAACTGGACCGCAAGATTCATATGAAGGGATTTCAGTTTAAAAAGCAGGAAAAAGCATATAGCAGGCTGCATGCGGCAGAGGCAGACCGGATTTACGGAGATTCCTTCGTAATAGAAGGGATGCAGGTGAATCATATCGGAAATAATGTGACACTTGTGTTTGAAGGAATGGAGTTTTCGGGAAAAGGCGCGACGGAACTGGTGTTATACGGAAAAACGGAACACGAAGTGGGAGATATCCGCCTTGTGACCGAATATGAAGACGGACGCACGGAGCAGGAAGCGTTGACGGTTACGCGGAGCGAGAAGGAAGAAGAACATTGCTTTAGGGTGACTCCAAAGCAGGGAACGGCGAAGGTGTCGTTTGTCTTTCTTCCGGGAAGTGCGTTTGATTTTACATGGTTCCGGTTTTCATAAAGGAAGTCGATAGGAAAAACAGATGGAGTGATAAGATGAAAAGTATAAAATGGGGTATATTAACATGCCTGTTGTTATTATTTGCGGGTTGTGCGACACAACCGGAAAAACTGCCTGTATCGGGAGAAAATGAAAAGGTGCAGGAGGAACAAAACGGGGATAGCAAAGTTGACGAGAAGGAGACAGAAAAAATGAAAGAATATGCAAAACTGTTTGAAGGGATTAAGAAGGTGGCAGGAGACAAATCGCTTCTTGGAAATAATCCGTTGATGACACAACGCTTTGGCGCAGACCCTTATGCGATGGTATATGAGGATACGGTATACATTTACATGACCGGAGATGTGCCGGAATATAATGCCGATGGCAGTCTGGCAACCAATACTTACAGCAAAATCAATACAATCAACGTGATTTCTTCCAAGGATTTGGTGAACTGGACCGACCACGGCAGTGTACATGCGGCGGGAAAACAGGGAGCGGCAACATGGGCGAACAATTCCTGGGCGCCGGCAGCAACCTGGAAAATGATAGACGGTAAGCCGAAGTTCTTTTTGTACTTCGCCAACAGTGGCGGCGGAATCGGCGTGTTGACGGCTGACAGTCCGACCGGACCGTTTACCGACCCACTCGGAGAAGCGCTGGTATCGAGAAATACACCGACCTGTGACAGTGTTCTCTGGCTGTTTGACCCTGCGGTGCTGATAGATGATGACGGAAGTGCATATCTGTACTGCGGAGGCGGTGTGCCGGAGGGCAAGGCAGCACATCCGTGCACGGCAAGAGTGGTAAAGCTGGGTGAGGATATGATTAGTCTGGACGGTGACCCGGTGATGATTGATGCGCCGTTTTTATTTGAGGACTCGGGAATTAATAAAATCGGTGATACCTATTACTATTCCTATTGCAGTAATTTCAGTGTAACCGCGGAAGGAACGGCGGAATACAAATTAAAGAATGGTCAGATTTGCTATATGACCAGCAACAGCCCGATGGGACCGTTTACCTATCAGGGAGTGGTTTTGCCGAATCCGGGAGAAGCTTTTACAAACGGTGGAAACAACCACCATTGTATGTTTGAATTTCAGGGGGAATGGTATATCACCTATCATGCACAGACACTGGAAGAAAAATTGGGCATGAGCGGCGGTTACCGTTGCACGCATATTGATGTGATTGATATAAAGGAAGACGGAAGTATCGGAAGGGCATCGACGACCATGAAGGGAGTAGAGCAGGTCGGAACGTTTGACCCGTATCAGAAAACCGGGGCAGCCACCATGGCGGTCATGAGTGGCATCGGTACAACTGCCTGTGATGAGACAAGCAAAGCCTGCGGCTCCGGAAATATGGCAGTATCGGAGATTGACACCGGAGACTGGCTGTGCTTAAAGGGCGTGGAGTTCGGTGATGCCGGTGCAACAAAATTCCGCGCGGTATTTGAGGCAGATGCGGACAATGACGGAGTGGTTGAAATCCGCTTGGATAACTTAAGCGGCACGGTAGCAGGCTATGTTCCTGTCAATGCCGCAGGAAAAGAAGGAATCCATGAGGAAACGGTTGAGCTTCTTAACAGGATTACAGGAACGCATACGGTATACTTCATTTTCTACGGAGAGGGATACCAATGGGATTCCTGGCAGTTTGAATAATTTAGCAATATCAGAGAAAGAAATCACAACAGTCGCAAAGAAAATTTTGAGAAGAAGTGATATACTTGCGGTATAAAGCCGGATACATATCCGGCAGAAGGGAAGGGAATAAAATGAAGAAGAGCAGAGTGATGGCACTTGTGTTGGCAACGGCACTGTGTCTGGGCTGTATGGCAGGCTACACAAAACCTGCGAAAGCAGATTCTGAAAACTTAATTGTAAACGGGAACTTTGATGACCCGGATAACTTAGAGGTATGGAACGAGCATCAAAGCGGTGCGACCATTACCGCAGAAACGTCGGATACTCCGATCGGCGATACAAAGATCAAGACCTACGGTAAGATTACAAACCGTACAAGCAACTATCAGAGCTTTGCACAGGATGTATTGGGAAAGATTGAAAAAGGTGAGGTTTATGAATACTCCTTTTATATTATGTTGGACCCGGAGGATTATAAGGATGCTTCGGCAGAGATGAGAACCGTGGAGATTTCTCCTCATGTCCGTACCAATTTGGGCAATACTTACAGCCAGGGCGTTTCCGGTACGGTGACACAGGTGTTGGAGCCGGGCGTTTGGACAAAGATTTCCGGAACATTTTCCCCGACCTGGAACGGGGATGTCGAACTGGTTGCTCTTCGTTTTCTGGAACAGGGAACACAGTACGGCAGCGGTCCCGGTGTTATGGGAACCTATTATCTGACCGGTGTGGAATTGTACCTGCAGGACAAACAGCCGGAGTTAATCCAGAAGAATATCGTGAATCTGGATGATGCAGTGAACAAAAAGCTGAATGCCAACGGTGAATTTATTGTCGGTACCGCAGTGACCGGCTTTGAGGCAACGGATGTAGAGGTTATGGGTCTGATTACAAAGCACTTTAACGGTCTGACCCTTGGCAATGAATTAAAGCCGGAATCGCTTCTGGCAGAAAGCTATAAGAAGGACGGACCGACACAGACGGTAATTTTTAACGGGGAGGAACTTCTGGTTCCGGTTATGAACTTTTCGAGTGCGGAACGTATCCTTGACATGATTTATAAGTGGAACAGCAAAAATCCGGACAATCAGATTAAAATCAGGGGTCACGTGCTCGTATGGCATTCCCAGACACCGGACTGGTTCTTCAGGGAAGGCTATAAGGGAGACGGAGCACTGGTAGATAAAGAGACGATGAACAAGCGTCTGGAATGGTACATAGCAACCGTGGCAGAGCATTTTAACAGTCCGGACAGCAAATATTACGGTATGTTTTATGCGTGGGATGTTGTTAATGAAGCTATCAGTGACAGCGGCGGTGCATACCGTAGCGACAAGGAAAATTCCAGATGGTGGGAAATATACCAGAGTAACGAATTTATCATCAATGCTTTCCGCTATGCAAACAAGTACATGCCGGAGGATATTGATTTATTCTACAATGATTACGGTGACGCTTCCTTAGTAAAATCCAAGGGAATCGCACAGCTGCTTCGGGATGTAAAAGAAGCAGAAGGTACCCGAATTGATGGTATGGGTATGCAGGGACACTATCAGACACAGTCTAATCCGTCGGTTACGGATTTTGAACTGGCGGTCAAATTATATGCTTCTATCGTAGACCAGATTCAGATTACCGAATGGGATATGGCGGTAACTCCGGGTTATGTTCCGTCAGAAAAGAATACTCCGCTTGAGTACCGTCGTCAGGCAAAGCGGTATTATGCCCTGTATGAAGCAATTATTAATTTGAGAGAACAAGGGATTAACTTTACCGGTATGACCTTCTGGGGAACCGTGGATAAGTATTCCTGGTTGCAGGACGAAAGCACGGTAGGTGGCGGTTCGGACGGATCGTTAGAGCAGGTGCCGCTTCTGTTTGACAGCAATTATCAGGTAAAGCCTGCCTTCTGGGCATTTGCAGACTGGGCGAAATATGATCAAGTAATAAAACCGACACCGACACCGACGGTAAAACCGCAGCCAACCAAGGCGCCGACTGCGGCACCAACCGAGTCACCGGAAAACTTAAGTCCGACACCGACACCGGCAGAAGCCGGGACATCGGCGGGAGCAAGCGGTATAGTGCTTCCGATTGCGGTAGGGGTTGCAGTTGTGGCAGCAGGTATTGTCGGTGGAGTAATTTATAAGAAAAAGCGTAAATAGTATAAAAATATGGGGTGTTGTGAAAATACAGATGGGAGGAACAACGTGGAACTCGTAAGAAATAAGGAAAAAATTTCAGAGTACAGAAAGCGCGCAAAAGAACTTGTGGCGCAGATGACTTTAGAAGAAAAGGTAGAGCAGACATTAAACTGGGCTCCGGCAATTGAACGTCTCGGAATTAAGAAGTATAACTGGTGGAACGAAGCATTACACGGCGTTGCCCGTGCCGGCGTTGCTACGGTATTTCCGCAGGCAATCGGTCTGGCAGCTACTTTTGATGAGAATTTGCTGGAGGAAATTGCGGATGCAATCTCTACAGAGGGTCGTGCCAAGTTTAATATGCAGCAGGCGACTGATGATACCGATATTTATAAGGGTCTGACTTTCTGGTCCCCGAATGTCAATATTTTCCGTGATCCGAGATGGGGACGTGGTCATGAGACCTTTGGTGAAGACCCGTATCTGACCTCGAGACTGGGTGTCCGCTTTATTGAGGGCTTGCAGGGACATGATGAAAACTATTTAAAGGCAGCAGCGTGTGCAAAGCATTTTGCGGTACACAGCGGTCCTGAGGCTATCCGACACAGCTTTGATGCAGTGGCTACAAAGCAGGATATGTATGAGACATATCTGCCGGCTTTTAAGGCATGCGTGCAGGAGGCAAAGGTAGAGGCGGTCATGGGTGCCTACAACCGTACCAACGGCGTACCTTGCTGCGGACATAAAGAATTACTACAGGATATTTTAAGAGATGCCTGGGGCTTTGAGGGCCATGTGGTCAGCGACTGCTGGGCAATCAAGGATTTCCATGAGGGACACCTGGTGACCACAACACCGGTAGAATCGGTTTCCATGGCAATGAATAACGGTTGTGACTTAAACTGCGGCAATCTGTTCCACTATGTAAAGCAGGCGGTAGAGGAAGGAAGAGTTTCCGAGGAACGTCTGGATGAAGCGGTAGTGAATTTATTTACAACCAGAATGAAACTGGGTGTATTTGATAAGCTGGAGGATAATCCGTTTAATAAGATTCCGTATTCGGTAGTCGACAGCAAGCCGATGCGTGAATTAAACCGCAGGGTAGCAGAAAAGTGTATCGTATTACTTAAGAATGCAGATCATCTGCTTCCGCTTGACAAAAATAAACTGAAAACGATTGGTGTCATCGGACCGAATGCCAATAGCCGTGCGGCACTCGTGGGTAACTACGAGGGTACTGCATCCAGATACTGGACCGTATTAGAGGGTATTCAGGAGTATTTAGGCGAGGATGTGCGTGTGATGACCTCGGAGGGCTGCCATTTGTATAAGACAAAGGTACAGGGACTCGGTACGGAAAATGACCGTATGTCTGAGGTGCGCGGCGTTTGTGCGGAGAGCGATGTTGTTATTGTATGTCTCGGTCTGGATGCGACACTTGAGGGCGAAGAGGGCGATACCGGTAATGAATTTGCCAGCGGCGATAAGTTAAATTTAGATCTTCCGGGCTTGCAAAATCAGGTACTGGAAGAGGCATATAAGTCCGGAAAGCCTGTCATTTTAATTATGCTCGCAGGTTCCGCAATTGCGATGAACTGGGCAGATGAGCATGTAGGAGCCATCCTTCAGGGCTGGTATCCGGGTGCAGAGGGCGGTAAGGCAATTGCAAATATTCTCTTTGGTGAAGCAAATCCGGAGGGTAAGCTGCCGGTGACCTTCTATCGTTCTGCAGAAGAACTTCCGGAGTTTACGGATTACAGTATGAAGGGAAGAACCTACCGTTACATGACAAACGATGCATTGTATCCGTTCGGTTTTGGTCTTTCTTATACAAGCTATGCATATGATAAGGCAGAGGCGGACAAGACAGAACTGGCTGACGACGGTATTGCCGTGAAAGCTACCGTAACCAATACCGGAAAGATGGCAGGAACGGAAACCGTGCAGGTGTATGTAAAGGTAAACCGTGAAGGTACACCGAATGCACAGTTAAAGGGCATCTGCAAGGTGGCTCTGGCAGCCGGTGAAAGTAAGGAAATTACGGTTTCTCTTCCGAAGGAAGCGTTTGCACTTTATGATGAAGAGGGTGCATTGCGATTATCCGAAGGTACGGCTACCGTTTATGTGGGTGGTCATGCACCGGATGCGAGAAGTACCGCGTTGACCGGAGCAAAGCTGCAGGAGATTACGGTGACTGTAAAGGAAGAAATTCTGAAATAGAGGCTCGGAGCATATGGAAACAAGGCAATGGACACAGCTTTGGCTGGAGTACAGAAAAGTAAAAAAGAAATACAACATACAAAGTGTAGTACTGACGGGATTTTCGAAAGAAAATCCCGTTATTCAAAATGCGGTAAAGGAACTGGAAAGAGGCTTTAGAGGTCTTTTGAGAGAAGGCTTGCCGGAGATTAGTTTTGTACAGGAGGCGAAACGTCTTAATGGCGGGGAGTTTTCTGCGGGGAGTTTTTGCCTGAAGGAGCAGGACGGTATCGTGACGTTATCTGCGGCAGACGAAAGCGGCATATTGTATGCGGCGTTTCATCTGCTTCGTCTGATTGCTACGGAACAGGAGCTTACAGACGTACAGATAACAAAGATTCCGGATGCACCGCTCCGCATGTACAATCATTGGGACAATATGGACGGCAGTATTGAGCGCGGCTATTCGGGGAATTCCTTCTTTTTTGAAAAGGATGAAGTGATTATCAATGAGCGTACCGTAGATTATGCCCGTTTCATGGCAAGCATCGGAATCAACGGTGTGGTTATCAATAACGTAAATGTAAAGCAGGCCGCAACCTATCTGATTACGGAGAGATATCTGGATAAGGTGGCCCGGCTTTCGGGACTGTTTTCCGAGTATGGAATCAAACTGTTTTTGAGTCTTAATTATGCGGCACCGTTAGAGCTTTCGGAGGTGGGCAGCGCAGACCCGTTTGAGGAGGGTGTTATCTGCTGGTGGAAGGAGAAAATGGCAGAGGTGTTTGCCAAGGTTCCGGATTTGGGCGGCTTCCTTGTGAAAGCGGATTCGGAGGGACGCCCGGGGCCGTTTACCTACGGTAGGACCCAGGCAGATGGTGCCAACATGCTTGCCGATATCATCAAACCGTATGGCGGATTGCTGATATGGCGCTGCTTTGTATATAATTGCACGCAGGACTGGCGGGATTATAAGACGGACCGTGCCAAGGCGGCGTACGATAATTTCATCGGGATGGACGGGGATTATCATGACAACGTGATTCTCCAGATTAAGAACGGGCCGATGGATTTCCAAATCCGTGAGCCGGTGTCACCGCTTCTGGGCGCGTTGAAAAAGACAAACCGGATGATGGAGGTGCAGATAGCACAGGAATACACGGGGCACCAGATTGATGTCTGTTATCTGCTTCCGATGTTTAAGGAAATCCTGGAATTTAAAACATATTGCAGGGAAACACATGATACGGTTGCAGAGCTTCTGACCGGACGATATGAAGAGCAGAAAAACTATGCTACCGGACTTGCAGCGGTCTGCAACACCGGAAATGATGCCAATTGGACGGGGAATGTGCTGGCGGCTGCGAATCTGTACGGCTTTGGACGTCTGGCGTTTGAAAATACTCTTTCGGCAAAGGAAATTGCGGAGGAATGGATACGGCTGACGCTTTCGAACGAAAAGGATGTGGTAGAGACGGTGAGTGCAATCCTGCTTTCTTCCCGGGAAACCTATGAAAAGTATACCAGCCCTCTCGGGATTGGCTGGATGGTAACGCCGCATATTCACTACGGCTGCAGCGTGGACGGATACGAGTACTCCAGATGGGGAACCTACCACAGGGCAGACCACCTCGGAATCGGAGTGGACCGCACGGATGCAGGAACCGGATACGTCAGACAGTATTTTGAACCGGTTGCTTCTGCGTACAATGACATAGATACCTGCTCGGAGGAACTTTTGCTGTTTTTCCACCACGTGCCGTATACCCATGTGTTGTCGTCAGGGAAAACTCTGATACAGCATATTTATGATACCCATTTTGAAGGCGTGGAAGAAGTAGAATGTATGATGGCAGCATGGAAAGAGTTAAAGGACAGACTGCCTGAAGATGTGTTTGAAAATGTATGGGGACGCATGGAACGTCAGCTTGTCAATGCGAAGGAATGGCGCGACCAGGTGAATTCCTATTTTTACAGGAAAAGCGGAATTCCGGATGAGAAGAAACGAAAAATTTTTTAAGAGAAAAGCGATTAAATGTGTGAAAATACCAAAGGAGAGCGTGAAATAATCGCTCTCCTTCTTGTATACAAGGATAGTCAAAAATTGCTTTTTAGAAAAGCGACAGAAAATGTCAAAATGAATTTTGTTAGTCGAAATTGACAGTTTGGATAAAAAATAGTATGCTTATTAAGTGAAAAGTGCACAGAAATGATGAAAATGCTTACATTGATATTGAGCAATATGTGAAAAAATGATAGCAATGAATAAGAAGTCGAAAAGAAGAGGTTAGAGTATACTATAATGTATAGGAAGTACGGGGAAAAGCAGACCGGTCTGCTTTTCTGTGTCATATATGACACAGAATAACCATTAAAGATAATATGGGTCAAAAACTATAAAATATAAACGGGAGGAAAATATGAAGGACGCTATTAGAAAATTACTTATTTTTATCGGAGTGATTGCATCTGCGGCAGTAATATTGTGGTTGTTCAATCTGCGTCCGGTGAAGAATTTTTCTGAGAAATATGCAGGGACGGATTTGACGGTAGATGCGGAAGGTGCCGTAATGGAGGGAACTTACAACGGCTACATACGGGAGCATGAAAATGCGGGCACGCCGGAGCATACGGTGGAAATAGATTTGTTTTCTTACACGGAAGGAACCGGTGTGGAAATATATGAAAATTATATGGGTGAAGAGAAAGCGTTATATTCCGATACGGAGTCGTTGGTAACATGGGAAATCGATGTACCGGAAGCGGGCTTTTATAATGTTTATCTGGAATATATGACGGTGGAATCCAGAGGAGTCGCTATTGAGAGAAAAATCTATATCAATGGAGAGCTTCCGTTTGATGATGCAGAAAACTTAACTTTTAGCCGCATTTGGACAGATGCCGGTGAACCGAGAGTGGATAATCAGGGCAACCAGATTCGTCCGGCCCAGGTGGAAGTTTATGATTGGCAGTCGGCATATTGCAGAGATGATATGGGATATGTGATTGAGCCGTACCGTTTCTATTTTAATAAAGGCAAAAATACCGTTTCTTTCGAAGGTGTAAATGAACCGGTGGTACTGCGCAAGGTTTTGGTAAGCGCAGTAAAAGAATTGGATACTTATACGGAGTATCACGCTAAGGGTGGAAATGAGGCATCGGAAAAAGGACGTCAGTACATACAGGTATTGCAGGGAGAGGATGCGGTAAGACGTTCGGAACCTTCCTTATATGCAAAATATGACAAGGCATCTGCAAGCACGCAGCCATATAGTGTAATGAATACCATTTTAAACTATACCGGCGGTGATGCCTGGAGAGCTACCGGACAGTGGATTGAATGGGAATTCACCGTGCCGGAGGATGGCTATTACAGCATTATGATTAAAGGCCGTCAGAATTATGCACGTGGCTTGGTTGCTTGCCGCAGCCTGTACATAGACAATGAAATTCCGTTTGCCCAGATGCAGGAAATCGGATTTGCATTTGGGAATGACTGGAATACGCTTGTGCTGGCGGATGAAAATGAGGTTCCTTATGAATTTTATTTGACCGAAGGAACACATACCATCCGTTTGGAAGCAACCTTGGGCGGAATGGGAACTATTTTATCTGATTTGCAGAGTTCCACATACCGTTTGAACCAGATTTATCGTAAGCTGTTGGTTTACGTAGGTGCTACACCGGACAAATACCGTGATTATCATATTGAAAATGTATATCCGGAACTCCTGGAAGCAATGGAGCTGGAAAGCAAGCGTTTGTTTAAGATTGTTGATGATACCGTAGAATATACCGGACAGAAGGCAGATCAGATTGCAGCAGCACAGACTGTGGCACAGCAGTTGGAACGTTTTATAGAACGTCCGGAAAAGATTACAGTGGAATTTACAACGTTTAAGGATAATATTACGGCACTTGGTACTGCAATATTAAATCTGTCGGAAATTAAGCTGGATGTGGATTACATCACTGTGTTCGGTACAGATACAAAGCCGGAAAAAGACACAAGCAACTTCTTTGATAAGATGGCACACGAAGTGAAGGCGTTCGTAGCTTCCTTTATCGTGGATTATAATGCGGTCGGTGATGTATATGAGGACGGCGAAGAAGTCTTAAAAGTATGGGTTACCTCGGGACGTGACCAGGGTACGATTTTAAAAGCCATGATTGACGACAGCTTTACTCCTGAAACCGGAATTAAGGTAAATGTAGAGATTGTAGACGCCGGCGCGGTATTAAGCGCGGTTATGGCAGGAAGAGGACCGAATGTACTTCTTTCGGCAGCTGCAGACCAGCCTTGTAACTTTGCACTTCGTGGCGCGGCAGAGGATCTTACCCAGTTTGCAGATTATAAGGAAGTATTTGCACCGTATACGGAGAGTTCGTACAGACAGTACCGTCTGGGCGACAGTATTTTCGGTGTTCCGGAAACACAAAGTTTCAGCGTAATGTTTTACCGTACAGATGTTTTGGAGGAACTCGGACTTGAAATTCCGCAGACCTGGCAGGATTTAATTGAGATGCTGCCGACCATTCAGGGTAACAGCATGTCGGTAGGTATTCCGAGTGCGGCAGGAAGCAGCTCCACCGCCGCTGCAAGTACGGCGGTTGCCTCCAATAATCCGGATTTGACCTTATATTTCAGCCTTCTCTATCAGAAGGGTGGAGATGTGTATAATAAGGAAAGTACAAGAACGACGGTAAATGACGAAGCCGGCGTGGAAGCATTTGATGAATACACCAAATACTTTACCGACTATGGTATTCCGCAGATATACGATTTTGTCAGCCGTTTCCGTTCCGGTGAAATGCCAATCGGCTTTGCGCCGTATGCGACCTATAATACTTTGATGGTATCCGCACCGGAAATCAGAGGTCTTTGGGAGTTCGGATTGCTTCCGGGCACCGAACGTGTGGATGAAAACGGAAACACCTATCTTGACCGTACTTCCTTCATCAGCGGTAATGCAACCATGATGATTACGACAGAAGATGAAGCCTTAAAGGAAAAGGCCTGGGAGTTCATGAAGTGGTGGGCAGACACCGAGACACAGGTCCGCTACGGACGTGAAATCGAAGCACTGCTCGGTGCATCGGCCAGATACGCAACTGCAAACAAGGATGCATTTGTAAAGTTATCTTGGAGCGCAGATGACATTAAGGTTTTGGAAGAACAGTGGAACATGACGCAGGGTATCGAGGAAATCCCGGGCGGTTATTACACAGGACGTCACATTACCAATGCACTTCGTAAAGTAATTATTGATAAGGACGATCCAAGAGAAACCATCATTGATTATGTCATCAAGATTAATGAAGAAATTACAAAGAAACGTAAAGAATTCGGATTGCCGACAGAATAAGAAAGGAGTGACACATTGTGAAAGAGTATTTTCAGAAATACCTGATGCTGCGCAAGCATAATTTTCAGGTAGCCGTAAAAAAAGCAAAACAAAGAAAAATGTGTTATGTATTTCTGGCACCATATGCAATTCTGTTTACCACCTTTATAATTTTGCCGGTAATCACTTCGATTTATTACGGTTTTACCTACTATAACATTTTGGAGCCTGCCAGGTTCATCGGCTTACAAAACTATATCAGTTTAATTCTGGAGGATGATATCTTTCTCCAGGGTGTGAAAAATACCTTTATGATTGCGGTAATTACAGGTCCAATCGGATATATCGGTTCATTCCTGTTTGCATGGCTGATTAATGAATTGCCGCGATGGGTGCGTACGATAGCGGTTATTATCTTCTATGCACCATCGATTGCAGGTAATGTATACGTTATCTTTTCACAGTTATTCCGTGGTGATGCGTATGGCCATATCAATGCATTTTTGATGGATATCGGTATTATTGACACACCGATTCTGTGGTTGGTAAATCCGGACTGGATGCTTCCGATTTGTATGGTAGTTATTCTCTGGACCAGTTTGGGTGCAGGATTCCTTTCTTTCGTAGCCGGTCTTCAGGGTGTAGACCAGGCACAGTACGAAGCGGGTTATATGGACGGTATCAGAAACCGTTGGCAGGAACTTTGGTACATAACGCTTCCGGGCATGCGTCCGATGCTGATGTTCGGTGCGGTAATGTCGATTACACAGTCCTTTGGTGTATGTGACGTAACGATGACACTTTGTGGATATCCAAGTACGGACTATGCCGCAAGAACCATCGTAACCCACTTGTACGACTATGGTTTTTCCAGATTTGAAATGGGTTACGCATCCGCGATTGCAACGATATTGTTCTTAATGATGATTTTATGTAACAAAGCAATTCAAAGTCTGTTGAGAAGAGTAGGAACCTGATATGAGCAAAAAGAAGCAAAAAGAACCAAAACCATACAAGAAAAAGTTAATAAAAAGAAGAAAACCGAACCGTTCCATTGCGGGCGATATTGGCCTGTATCTGTTTTTGGCGCTGGTTGCAGTAGCAATGGGATTTCCGTTAGTGTTTGCGGTCAGTAATGCATTAAAGCCTTTGGACGAACTTTTTATGTTCCCGCCGAAGTTCCTTGCACAAAATCCGACCGGGGATAACTTTTCGGATTTGTTTGTTACCATGGGAAAGAGCTTTGTCACCTTCCCAAGATACGTATTTAATACGGTATTTATTACAGCGGTTGGTACAGCCGGACACTTAATCATTGCTTCCATGGGTGCTTTCGTACTTGCAAAGTATGAGTTCCCGGGCGGAAAGACATTTTTCAAACTGGTAACGGTTGCGATGATGTTCTCCGGTTATGTTACGACAATTCCGACCTATGTAATCTTAAATAATCTGAATTTAATTGATACCTACTGGGCGGTTATTATTCCTGCCTTTGCAGCACCGATGGGATTTTTCCTTATGAAACAGTTCATGGAAGGTATTCCGATGGCTCTGATTGAAGCTGCTAAAATTGACGGCGCGAGTGAGTGGAGGGTTTTTTCAGGAATTATCATGCCAAACGTAAAACCGGCGTGGCTGACACTGATTATTTTCTCGGTACAGAGATTATGGAATGATTCGGCAGGAACTCTTATCTATTCCGAAGAGAAGAAGACTTTGGTACATGCACTCCGTCAGGTACAGGGCGGCGGTATTGCAAGACAAGGTCAGGCAGCAGCCGTTACTGTAGTTACGATGGTTGTTCCGATTGCTATTTTCATTATGTCTCAGAGCCAGATTCTGGAGACAATGGCAAGTTCGGGTCTGAAGGATTGATGATTATCATATACAGGAGAAAGCTTATGAAAAGAATAGTGAAAAAAATCGGAGCATTGGCTGCCTGTCTTATGATTCTTGTGAGTATGCCGGGAACAGCCACTGTAGCAAATGCAGCAGAAATAGGATATACCTATACATTTGATTACTGGGGAGATGTACAGTATTCACCGGATGCTTATGAGGTTGTGGGTGTTTATTCCGCGGCCGAACTCGGACTGGATAAAAAGCTGTCCGCTCCGCAGGGAATGTTTATTTACGAAGATTATATTTACATTTGCGATACCGGAAATAACCGCATTTTAGAAATACGGCGTACGGGTACCGCAGAGTTTGAAGTAGTAAGGGAATTTTCGGAATTCTACGGTAATGTAGAGGTGACTACGTTTTCCATGCCGACAGACATTGCGGTTTCGGAGGATTATTTCTACATTGCGGATAAAAACAACAATCGTATTTTAAAGCTGGATAAAGATTTAAATTACGTGATGGAATTTACAAAGCCTTTGGATGAGACGTTCGATCAGGAATTGACGTTCCTTCCGAGCAAGATTGCCATTGATACGGCAGGACGTGTTTACTGTGTGGCAACCAGTGTAAACAAGGGCTTAATCAAATACGAAGCAGACGGTGTATTCTCCGGCTTCGTCGGTGCAACACCGGTTACGTATGATTTTGCGGATTATCTTTGGAAAAAGTTTGCTACCAAAGAGCAGCGTGCACAGATGACAAACTTTGTTCCAACGGAATATGATAATCTGTATATGGACTATGAAGGTTTCGTTTATGCCGTAACGACGAATGTTGAGGAAGCAGATTTGGATAACGGTAGTGCCGATTCCATCCGTCGTATCAACATGATGGGTTCCGATATTTTAATCCGGAATGGTAACTGGTACGTTATTGGTGATATCCACTGGGGCGATGGCGGTGGTTATTCCGGTCCGTCCATGATGATAGACATTACCGCATTTGAGAACGACACCTACGTGGCATTGGATAAGACAAGAGGCCGTTTGTTTGCGTACGATGATCAGGGAAGACTGTTGTATGCGTTTGGTAGTAAGGGCAATACAGACGGATGTTTTAAGAGCCCGAGTGCCATTGACCATATGGGATATGATTTGTTCGTGCTGGATCAGCAGGATTGTAGCTTTACCGTATTTACACATACAGAATACGGAAAGAATATTATCGATGCCATTGATTTATTCCAGGATGGTGAGTACGAAGCGTCCGGTAATGCTTGGCAGAGGGTAATTGAGATGAATGGTAACCATGACTTGGCATATATCGGTATTGGTCGTGCACTTTTACGTCAGGAAAAATACCATGAAGCCATGGAATACTTCAAATTAAAGTGGGATGATGAAAACTATTCCAAAGCCTTTAAGCAGTATCGTAAGGAATGGGTAGAAGAAAACATTGTCACCATTGTATGTGCATTGGTACTTGTGATTGCAGTACCGCTTATCATTGGTAAGATTCGTAAGATTAAGCACGAAATTGACACGGCAGATATTTTTACAAGGAAAAAATAAGTGGAATCGGAGGCAGAGATGTTAGTTTCATTAAAGAACAATGAAAAATTGAAGCGATACGGAAAGTCATTAAAGTTTGCTTTCTATTGCTTGACACATCCTTTGGATGGATTTTGGGATCTGACTCACGAAAAGAGAGGTTCCATAGCGGCAGCCAATACCATATTGATTTTTACCATACTTGCAAGAATCTGCCAGTTATATATGACCAGCTTTATCTTCAATAAGGTATATTGGCCGGAAATCAATATTTTTCTTTACATAGCCAGTATTTTGTTCCCATTGGCACTGTGGTGTGTCGGTAACTGGGCATTAACCACATTGTTTGACGGTAAGGCGAGACTTCCGCAGATTTACATGGCAACCTGTTATGCTATGTTACCGTATCCGTTGGTACAGTTTCCACTGATTATTTTCAGCCATATGGTAACGGTGGATGAAGCAGAATTTTATAGTGTGGTAAGTACCATATCATTAGTGTATGCAGCACTTTTGATTTTATCGGCAATGATGCAGATTCATGAGTATACCTTGAAAAAGACGTTATTATTTACAGTGTTTTCTATCTTCGCGATGTTAGTCATTGTATTTATCCTGTTGCTGTTCTTCAGTATGATCAGTCAGGGTATCGCATACTTTGTTTCCATCGTAAGGGAAATATTGTTCCGAATGTAACATAGGGGGATTAACCATGAGAAAAGACAAAGCAACAAGAAAAGCGGAATTCAAAGCCGCGGTAATAAAACAATTGAAAAGTCTGATTGGTCCGGTTCTTATCCTCTTAGTTATTGTAGCGGCTGTGGCAGTAATTTTACTTTGGCCGGATGAAGAAGAAGCTGAGCAGATTATTGAGCTTAGAGGTTTTTCCGATGATGCAAAGGAATATGTAATCGAGAATGATGAGTTAAAACTTACCATGGATGCGGCAACGACGCAGTTTTCCGTTACGGTAAAGGATACCGGAGAGGTTTGGTATTCGGTACCGCAGGGAGTAGCAGAGGATCCGTTGGCACTGAAAACAGAGAAAAACAAGTTACAGTCCACCATTCTTTTGACCTACAGTAATATCAACGGTCTGGATACGTTATATAACAATTACGAGCACAGTATGGTAAATCAGTTATATGAGGTAGAGAAGGGCGAGGATTACATTAAGATAGACTATTCCATCGGTGCGGTAGAGCGTGAATACATCGTTCCGGCGGTAATTGAAGCAGACCGTTATGATGCCTATATGTCACAGGTAAACGGTACCGGTAAGACTATGATTTCCCAGTACTATAAAAAGTACGATATCAATAACTTAAGCAGAAGTGATGAGAAAATCAAAGACGAATTGTTAGCTCGGTATCCGCAGCTGGCAACGGAAGTGATTTACGGACTTCGTGATACGGCAACAAAGGCAGTAAAGACAAAACTGGAAGAAACCTTTGAAGCTCTGGGTTATACTTACGAAGAGTATCTTGCAGATAAGGAAAAGGACCTGGCAGAACAGACTACAGATAAGCCGGTTTATAACTTAAGTGTGATTTACCGTTTGGAAGGCGGGGACTTTATCGTAGAGGTACCGTACGAAAGCATAGAATATCCTAAGGATTATCCGATTTACAAGTTATCTGTCTTACCGTATTTCGGAGCTGCCGGAACCACAGACGAAGGGTATTTGTTTGTTCCGGAAGGCGGAGGTGCTTTAATCGGCTTTAATAACAATAAGGTTTCCAGTAGTGCGTATTACGCAGAGTTATACGGTTGGGATATGTGTCTGGACAGAGATGCCATTGTCCATGAAACCAGAGTGATGTTTGGAGCCTTTGGTGAAATGAAAGGAAATTCTTCTTACCTTTGTATGATTGAACAGGGTGCACCGTATGCAGCGATACAGGCAGACATCAGCGGAAAGAGCAACAGTTATAACTATGTAAATGCTGTGTATACCCTCCTGCATCGTGAGCAGTATGATGTTTCGGATAAGTACAACGGTAACATGTTCGTATATGAAAAGGCACTTCCGGAAGGAGAAGGCATTAAGCAGAGATATCGCTTTGTGAACTCTGGCGACTATGTGGATATGGCAACGGAGTATCAGAAGTACCTGTTCGGAAAATACGAAGGTGAATTCACAGAGACAAACAACAGCGAAGCACCGGTGGTAATCGAAGTGGTCGGTGCGGTAGATAAAGTAAAACAGATACTTGGTGTACCGGTATCCAGACCGTTAGAACTGACTTCCTTTGCAGAGACCGAAGAAGTTCTTCGTGAATTGACGGAGGCAGGCATGCAGGAGATATCCGTTAAAATGACCGGATGGGTCAACGGAGGGGTACAGCAGCAGATGCTAAGCAAAGTAAAGGTTGTCAAAGATCTTGGCGGTAAAAAAGCGTTAAAGAGCTTGATTGCCACAGCCGGTGAGCTTGGTGTTCCGGTGTATTTAAACGGTATTACCAATTATGCTATTGACAGTAATATTTTCGACGGATTTTTCGTGTTCCGCGATGCAGCACGTTTTATCAGCAAGGAAAAGGCGGAGCTTTACGAATACAGTACCACATCCTATGGTAAGAGGGATGATTTGGATGAATATTATCTCTTGAAAGAACCATACATCAAGGATATGGTACAGAATTTGACGGATGTAGCAGTATCCTACGGAGCCGGAGTTTCCTTTGAAGATATCGGTAAGGTGTTATCTTCCGACTTTACCAGAAAAGCTTTGGTTACCCGTCAGAAGGTATTAGAGAGCCAGACAGAACAGTTAAAGGCAGCAGAAGAGCGTGCGGAAATTATGATAAATTCCGGTAATGATTATGCGGTTCCGTTTGCAGATGTGGTAACCAATATGAAGCTGGAAGGTTCCAAGTACACCATTATTGATAAGACCATACCGTTCTATCAGCTGGTGCTCCACGGTTATGTGAACTATACCGGTGAGTCCTTGAATTTGACCAAGGATATGACGCAGGAACTGTTAAAATCTGCAGAGTATGGTGCGGGACTTCAGTTCACCATTATGAAGGAAAGCTCCTTTACTTTGCAGAACACACTTTATACTGAGTATTTCGGTGCTGAGTATGACAGTTGCAAAGAATCGATACTTGCAATTTATAACCGATACAACGAAGAGCTTGGCCATGTGTTTGATCAGAAAATGACGAACCATGTATTTGAAACGGATTCCGTAACTTGTACGACATACGAGGATGGAACCAAGGTATATGTAAATTACAGCTATGATGACGTGACGGTAAATGACGGAACTGTAGTGCCTGCCAGGGACTATAAGGTTGTGAAGTAGTTAGGAAAGGACAGAGAGGAGTATGAGTAAGAAGAAAAAATCGAAATATGAGGGTCTTCAGAAAAGAAAAGCAATCGCCGGATATCTGTTTATCCTACCTTTTATATTAGGATTCTTGGCATTTATGGCAAAACCGTTTATCCAGTCGATTTACATGAGCTTTTGTAAAGTCAATGTCGGCGGTGGCGGCTTCGGATATGAATTCCGCGGATTGGCAAATTATATCGAAGCATTTACCGCAGACG
This sequence comes from Lachnospiraceae bacterium, assembly GCA_015057585.1. Lineage (GTDB taxonomy): Bacteria > Bacillota > Clostridia > Lachnospirales > Lachnospiraceae > SIG299. The sequence goes on from SVEF01000007.1 coordinate 23,580, forward strand.
TAGAGTTTTCCCGTTTGTTAACCGAGGAACTGGGACGAATGTTAATTAACGTACTGGCGATTATGGTATTCAGCTTTTTTGTATCCTTGTTATTGAACCAGCAGTTCTCAGGACGTGCTTTTGTCAGAGCGGTATTCTTCCTTCCGGTGATTTTATCCTCGGGTGCTATTATCGGTGTTGAGTATAATAACGAGATGATGGCACAGATGCGAGACGTCATTGCGTTAAACGGCGGGGAGCCGACCATTACCGATGCAATTAAAGAAATCCTGAATGTATCCGGTGTAGGTAATAGTGTATTTTCGGTAGTATTTGAAATTATTGATAGTATTTACGATGTAGTGTTGGCATCCGGTATCCAGATTATCATTTTCTTATCCGGTTTGCAGACCATTTCCAAAAGTATGTATGAGGCGGCAGCTATCGAAGGCTGTACTTCCTGGGAAAGCCTTTGGAAGATTACTTTTCCGATGATTAGCCCACTTCTTGTGGTAAACTTCATTTACACGGTAGTGGATTTCTGTATGAGAACCGACAACACGGTAATGGAGAAAATTCAAACGGTAATGAATGAACTTTTGAACTATGGTTCGGCATCTGCCATGTCGTGGATTTATTTCGGAATTGTAGGTGCTGCAATTGCCCTGATTTCCTTTATTCTTTCAAAGGTGGTGTATTACTATGACTAAAGCAGAAGCAAAGATGAATAAATGGAAGAAATTCTGGGCAAGAAACAAGGCAAGCGAAGGCTATTTGTTTAAGAAGGTTGCAGGGGATTATGCGTATCGTTTTGTGCGAATCCTGATGTTGTTTGGTTTGTGCTTCCTGATTTTGCAACCGATTTTCAATAAGATTTCGGTCAGCTTTATGGCAGAAGAAGATTTGTATAATCCGATGGTTATCAATTTTCCGGAGCATTTTTCGGCAGGCAATTATGAAATGGCAGCCACCTTTATGGGATATGGGGAGGCATTGAAAAATTCCTTTGTCATTTCCCTGACCATTGCAATTCTTCAGGTGGCAATGTGTACCTTAGTCGGATACGGATTTGCAAGATTTAACTTTCCGTTAAAGAAATTGTGGTTTGCTTGTGTGATTCTCACCGTTGTCATTCCGCCACAGATTATTGCATCTCCGTTGATTCTGCACTTCCGTTTCTTTGATATCTTCGGATTGATAGAAGCGGTGAAGGGAGAAACATTAAATCTTCGAGGCTCTGTACTTCCGTATTATTTGATGAGTGCGGGATGTATGGGCTTAAAGAACGGCTTGTATATTTATATGACAAGACAGTTTTTCAGAAACCAGCCAAAGGAATTGGAAGAAGCAGCTTATGTGGATGGTTGCGGTATGCTCCGTACTTTCTTTAACATTATGCTTCCGGATGCGAAACCGATTATTACATCCTGTTTCCTGTTTTCCTTTGTTTGGCAGTGGACGGACAGCTTTTATTCCAAGCTGTTTTTAGGTGATACCAAGTTGTTGGCTGTACAGGTCAGCCGTATCGGCGCACAGCTGGATGCGTACTTAAAAACCCAGTTGAACATGCCGGGTGGCGCATCTATTGCATATACCAATTGTATCGTATCCACCGGTACACTGATGGTTATCATACCACTTTTAGTACTTTATCTGTTTGCGCAGAAGGGCTTTGTAGAGAGTCTTAGCAATACAGGTATCAAGGGTTAATTTAATTTAGTATTTTACCTGCCGGCAGCCGGAAGCCCGGAAATAATCCGGCTGCGGGGACGGCAGGAGAAATAAATAAAGAGGAGGATTAAGAAATGATTAGCAAAGCAGTAAGAAAAATGTTGGCGGTTTCCTTAGCAACAGTTATGGCAATTGGCGCAGCCGGATGTGGTGGCGGTGGCACAGAGACACCGGACCCAACAAAGGCACCGGAAAATACCGATCCAACGCCTACGGAGGCTCCGGAAGTAGACCCGGAATATGTAATTAGAACAGACGCAAACGGTAATAAAATCGACCTTGGCGGTATGCAGATTATCATTCGTGACTGGTGGAGTGATGGCTCTTCCACAGATGCCAAGCTTGAAGCGGCAGCAAATGCTTATGATGAAGCTCGTTGGGAATATGTAAAGTGGTGTGAAGAAACATATAACTTCACTATCATTGAGCAGGCTATGGGTGACTGGACCTCCAATCCTACTGACTTCACTACATACGTAGACACCATGGGTGATGACCAGAACTACGTTTTCACACTTCGTCAGTGTGGTGAAATTGCGGTTGCAGCAAACAGTGGTTATGCATATGACGTAGCAACTTTAGATTGTTTAGATTTTACAGAAGAAAAGTATCAGCATACAAACATTCACTTCTTATCCGGTAACGGTACAAACATCTATGCGTTTAAGACCGGCCATCCGGAACCAAGAGGCTGTCTGTACTTCAATAAGAGATTGTTAGAAGAACTGACAGGTCTTACCGCTGATGATATGTATGATCTTCAGAAGGAAGGCAAATGGACCTTTGATAAGTTCGAAGAAGTATTAAAGCAGATTAAGGCAAAGGGCGACACAAACAACGATGGTATTTTAGATATTTATCCAATGGTTCAGGATTCCGCATTCTTTAAGTCTGCTGTATTCTCCAACGGTGGTCAGTTCATTGACAAGTCTGCAGACGGTAAGTTCTTCAATGACGTTGAATCTGCTGAAACAATTGAAGCTCTGAACTGGGCAGTAAGAATGTGGGGCGAATACCAGAAGCCAACGCCTGAAGGCGCTAACTGGGACTGGTTCTTTGCTGATTTCAGGAACGGCAATTCTGTATTTATGACAGGTCAGTGTTACATGGCTGGTCAGGACTTAAAGGATATGGCAGATGACTTTGGTTGTCTTGCATTCCCTAAGGGACCTAGTGCTTCTGATTACATCAGCTATTATGAAGATAACGTAATGATGCTTCCTTCCTGCTACGATGCAGAGAGAGCTTGGAAGATCGCTTTCGCATATGACTTATATACACAGCCAATCTCCGGTTTTGATACTTCCGATGGTTGGAAGTCCGGTTACTATGGCTCCATGCGCGATACAAGATCCGTTGACGAAACAGTACAGTCCTTCATGGACAGCAGCGTATTAAACCCTGCTCTCTTCGTTCCGGAAGTTGATCTTGGTGCAGACATTCTTTGGTCCTTAAATGCATCCAGCAGCCCGGCAGCATTAACAGAAGCTATCCGTGACGCTTGGAATTCCAAGATTGAAAAGGTTAACACAGTTAAGTAATATCAGAGAATTGACAGAATCTGAAAACTGATTCATAATAGAAGGAGGAATGGTATTTCCGGGTACCATTCCTCGTTCTGTGTTAATGAAAAGAGGAGAAAGGCAGAAGAGTTTGCTTTGAAATGGAGGGTTACGATGGAGGTTAATTTTCACTTACCGGGGTTACGGTATAATTATCCATTGAATATGCTTTTGCTAAGTCTGTTAAAGCAGAAGCCGGAAGTATTTAGAGACGGAGTCAAGATTGCATCGTTCTTCGGGGAATTTCCGACGTCCTTGTGGGCAGGGGGGCGACTGATAGTCGGTGACCAGTGTGATACGCAATATGTAAGGAATGTTATCAAGAGCATTAATGCACAGGGAATCCCGATTCGGTATACTTATACGAATCCGGTGATTGAAAAAGATGACTTAGAAGATTTTTACTGCAATTTCTGTATGCAGGAAGCAGATAACGGAATGAACGAAGTTCTGGTAGTGTCCCCGTTGCTGGAGGAGTATATCCGCAAGACCTACCCAAGTTATAAAATCAATAGCTCTACCTGCAAGGAGATTACCGGTATTGAAAATATAAATAAAGAGCTGGAGAAGGATTACTATCTGGTTGTTCTGGATTATAACATGAACAATGACTGGGAAGTCTTAAAGCAGATTACAAAGCCGGAAAAGTGCGAAGTGCTGATTAATGCACTTTGTATTCCGAATTGCCCGCGAAGAGGAGAACATTATAAAAATGTGGCACAGAATCACAGGATTCAGTTGGAAAACAGAAAGCGTCCGGAGGACAAGCAGATTCCGCTTATACCATGGAAGTGTGAGTATGGTGATTTAAATTGTATTCATACCATACAGAATTATTCTACTTATGTGTCTCCGGAAGATATTTATGAGAAGTATGTGCCGGCCGGCTTTAAGCACTTTAAGATAGAGGGAAGAACCGCAAATGTTTTTTCCTTAATCGAAACCTATTGTCATTATTTGATCAAACCGCAGTATCAGGGATATATCCGTCTGCAGTTAGTGAATAACTTGGCAGCAAATAGACTGATTACGGTACATCGTCCGAAACCAAGTCAGTGGCCGTAAAAGAAATGGAGAGTAGTATGGTGAAGGAAGTATATTGGCATTTGCCGGGGCTTTGTAATTTCCGGGTCGAAAACCAGATTTTATTGAATCTGATGAAGGATTATCCGAGCAAATTCAAGGACGGATATAAAATCGGCTCCGTGTACGGAACGTTTCCGGGGGCTATCTGGAACGGCGGACGTGCGGTGTTTGGGACGGCGTTTAAGAGTGATATTAACAGAATCATTAAAATTTATAATTCCAGAGGAGTGCCGGCCCGTTTTACATGGACCAACTCATTGTTGGAAGAAAAGCATAATCTGGATACGTATTGTAATCTGATTATGAAGCTGGCAGACAACGGAAAAAATCAGGTATTGGTGAATACACCGGCCCTGGAAGAGTATATCCGTAAGGAGTATCCGAATTATAAAATTATTTCTTCTACTACCAAGCGCATTGTCAGCTTAGAGAGTATGAAGGAAGAACTGGAGAAGGAGTATTATCTGGTTGTACTGGACTATGATTTGAATCACAATGAAGAAGTATTAAAAGAATTAGAGCCATGTGCCGACCGCATTGAGATTCTTGTGAATGAAATCTGTACACCGGGCTGTAAGAGACGGGCAGAGCATTACCGTGCAGAATCCTTGTCGCAGCTGGAGTTTGATACGAATACGGATTTTAAGTGTCCGCACCAGAATTCCAAGAGAAATTTTGCGGAGTGCATGAAACGTCCGGCTTTTATATCCAATGAGGAAATTGATTCCTATATTGAAAGAGGCTATGTTAACTTTAAGATTGTAGGACGCGGACTTTCCCAGCAGTTCTTAATCGATTCGTACATGTATTTCCTGGTAAAGGAAGAACATCGGGATTTTATCCGTATGAAGATGACACAGACGTTAAATGATGCAATGCGTGCACAGCAACGCAGATAAGAGAATTAAAAACTGCCGCACGGGGAGTCCCGATACGGCAGTTTTTTCTTTTATTTTACCGGTACGGCATAAACACCGTAGAGAGTCATCGGCTTAGAATTTGCGCTTGCATAGTAATTATAGATATCCTCCAAGACAACGTTTTCTTTCTTTACGGTTGTCATGACATCCTTGAAGGTAAAGCGGACAAGGAACTTGCTGTTGGACGAAACACTGGCAAATACCTTGTGCCAGCCGCCCTGCAATACCATGTACGGTTCATCGGCAGAAGAATAAACCATAATGAAATCGTAATTTTCATTTAAATACGGCTTCCAGTTTTCCAGTGCAAGATTACCCCAGGTGTCAATTTCAAGTCCGTTCTCTGAACGGTAAATCTCTACCCAGTCTTCTTCAATCTTAAGTGAGGACCAGTCGAAAATTTCCGGTTCCGGCTCTCTGTAGGTAGGAAGTTCGGCCGTAATGCCATATACATCCATGATGGCCTGAACCATCGGAAGTGAGTTTGGAAACCAGGTTTGTGTGGAACGGCAAATCAGACCGTACGCTTCTCCGGTGCCGTCATAGGTGTTTTGGTTATCCCAGAGTACACAGGTAATACCGGCGGTCTTGGCTTTTTCAAAGAAATAAGTTGCCCAGGCAACACGGTCTTCGGTGTTATTAAAGTCGGAAGCACCGCACTCGGTAATAATAATCGGTGCCTTCTTATATAATTTCCATGTGTTTAAGGCACTGAAGAAATTGTTGATAGCCTGCTGGTAATCTTCACCGTAACCGCTTTTTCCGGGGAAGGTATGGTTTGCTTTATCGGAAGTATCCATGCAGAAGTAGTACGGAAGATAGGCATGAACCGAAAGTGCATAGTTTCCGATGTTTTCCGGAATTTCAATGGCATTGAAGGAGGCTTTGTCGGAAGAAGCGCAATAGCCGGTCAGCAGAAGCAGACGTTCTTTGTTGGTGGCTGCCTCATGGGAACGCACGGTGTCTACAAAAACCTGGAGTAAATTGTTGATGTAGCGGCGGGAAATTGCGTCGCCGGTGCCCCATTCGACGGAACTTCCGAGGCCGGTCTGTCTCGGTTCGTTGAAGCCTTCGAAAATCAGATGCTGGTCATAGTATTTGAAGGTCTCAGCAAGCTGACTCCAGATATCCCGGGTGACAGCTGCGGCCTTTTCATAAGTCTCATCGGTAAATTTCGAAACGTTCACCCAATCCTCGTGGTGTACGTTGATAATGACAAACATTTTCTGGCTGTTTGCATAATCTACGGTTTTCTTTACGTATGCCAACCAGTCCGGATTGATAACGTATTTCTGAGCCGATTCGTCATATTGAATATGCTGATACCAGGTGATAGGGATACGGACAGTATTAAAACCGGCATTTTTAATTGCCGTAAATAATTCCTTAGTCGGTTCCTCGTTGCCCCAGTATTTTGCGGCCTTGGCCGGAGTGGAGTCATAGGTAATGTCGGGACCATTGCTGTCTAAAGAGTTGCCGAGATTCCAACCGACTGTCATTAACTTCGTGAGTTCAAAAGCGTCCAGACCGGTCAGCCTGTGATTGATGGTCAACGGCTTTTTGGTTGGCGTCGGAGTTTCTGTCGGTGCTTCTGTTGGTGCTTCCGTCGGTGTAGGGTCCGTGACCGGTGCGCCTGAGTTGCAGCCACAAACCGTAAGAAGGAATGCAGCACATAAAAGTGTAAAAATAAATTTCGATGTTTTCATTGTTACCTCCCGGAGTTTTATAAAAATGGATCGCCCTTGTGGGAATACAGGTTGCGGTATTCGCTAGGGGTACAGTTTTTTTGTTGTTTAAAGCAACGGTTAAAGGTGGAAATGCTGGAAAATCCGGATTGCAGTGCAACCTCCGTGATGGACAAATCCGGCTGCATTAAAAGGTTTTCCGCCACCTTAATCCGTTTGAAGCTCAGGTAATCATAAAACGTGGTGTTTGTATACTGCTTAAACAGGCGTGTAAAATGGTATTTGGAAAAACCGATGGTAGAGGCAACGTCTTCCAACGTCAGCTCGTCCATGTAGTGGGCATCGATATAATCCATGACGTCATTGAACTTCTGGATATATTCCTTTTGCTTATATACGCGTACATTCGGAAAGAGCTGCGAGCTGTTGATATGATTGTTTCCGATATGTACAAAAAAGTTAATCAGCAGAGAAAAAATGGTCAGTTCTTTATAGGCTCCCATGCCAAAATATTCGGAACTCACCTGCATCAGGATGCGGTGTAAATCATCATAGATATACGGATGCGAGGTGTTGGTAATGTGGAGCGGTTGTGCCATCAGTGCCTGGATATTGGAGAAACCGCATAATTTTGAAATGACGGATAAGTCAATCATAAAAATAAAACGGGTTCCGGTAGGCGGTGCAATCAGCTGATGGATTTCTCCGGAAGGAATAATGAGTATGTCGCCTTCACGGATGCGGTAGGTCTCCTCGCCGATAACGGCATCGTAATAATTGTCAATGGAACAGATGATTTCCAATGCATTGTGCCAGTGCGGGTCGTAGTTGATATTTAAGTCGTTGTACCAGACACGGATGTTGGAATCGATGCGATATTTTACAATTTCGTGTTTTTCGATGACTTCACGACTTCCGTTTGAGTCGTTGTTAGCGCGATGTACGTCAATCGGAATATATTTCTTGTCATGAATCGCCATATAATCCCTCCTTTATAGCAAATGCTAATTGGTCAAATATTGCGTGTGATTTGAACAATTTTGTGTGCTTGTCGCCTATATTTGTTATAATATCACAGAGTATAAGGATTGTAAACAAGATTTTGGACGATGAAAACGGGAATAAAACGCAATTTATGAGAATGTAAGAGAAAGCAGTTTTTTAAAAGATAGTTGGCAAATGTAGCAAAATGTTATAAGATAAAATCAGAAGAAAAGGGATAAAAAGGAGGGCATTTGTTTTGGACGGCAATTTTGAACTTGTGGGAAAATGTGTGGCACAGATTTATTTGAATTCGATGGATTCTTCGTATGACGGAATCCGGATTGCTGCAGAAAATTTTGCAAATGATGTGTTTTTAGTGACCGGTAAACGACCGGAAATTGTTACGGAGAGAGAAAAATTGTCCGGACCGGTGATTGCGGTGGGAACACTGCGGGAAAATCCTCTGGTGAAGGAAGCAGAAGCAAATGGGTGTCCTGTGACTGATATCGAAGGAAAGTGGGAATGCTACGCAACCCGGGTAACGGATTATGAAAACGGCCGGTGCCTTTGCATTGCAGGAAGTGATAAAAGAGGCTGTATTTACGGAATCTATAAACTGTCGGAGTTGATTGGGGTCAGCCCGTGGGTGTGGTTTGCAGATGTAGCACCGGAGAAAAAGGATACGTTATGTTTTACGGAGCAGGAACTTACGATGGTGTCGAAAGAACCTTCCGTCAAGTACAGAGGTATTTTTATCAATGATGAGTCACCGTCTTTTACCGGCTGGGCATATGAAAAATTCGGTGGTTTGAACGATGAGATGTACTGTCATGTGTTTGAACTGATTTTACGATTGAAGGGCAATTATCTGTGGCCGGCAATGTGGGGAAATATTTTTTCAGAAGAAGGAAAAGAACATCCGCACGATAATATTAAATGGGCAGATGCCTACGGTGTTGTCATGGGGACTTCCCATCATGAGCCGATGTGCCGGGCAGGTGAGGAGTGGAGACATCTTTATACAAAATATACAGAGAAGTATAACTGGGATTTTGCAGTGAACCGGGAGGGAATTTCGAACTTCTGGAAGGATGGAATTGAAAGAAATAAGCCGTATGAAAACGTGATTACGATTGGAATGCGAGGAGAAGCAGACTCGCCGCTTGCCGGTTCCATCCGATACAACATTGACTTGTTAAAAGACATTATTTTGACCCAGAAGCAGATGTTAGAGGAAGCAGGTCTTTCTGATGCACCGAAGATGCTCGTTGTTTACAAGGAGGTCGAGAAGTATTGGAACGGTGGTATCGATGAAACCACAGGTAAATTTGAACCGGGCTTAAAAGATTGGAAACTGGAAGACGGAACATCTCCGCTGGATGATGTGGTTATTATGCTTTGCGAAGATAACTATGGCAATGTGCGTTCTCTTCCGGTGACGGAAAGTTTAAAGAACCGTAAGAACGGCTGGGGAATGTATTACCATTTTGATTACAACGGCGGACCGCGCGGCTATATGTGGCTGAATGTAATGCAGCTGGAAAAGACATGGGAACAGTTGTCCCAGACCTACGACTGCGGAGTACGTGACATTTGGATTGTCAATGTGGGTGATTTAAAGCCGATGGAAATGCAGATTTCTTATTATATGGATTTGGCTTATGATTTTGAAACCTACGGAACAGACGGGAAAATTACACCGGGAATGTATTATCTGCAGTTTGCAAAGCAACAATTTTCTCACGGAGTGACTAAAGAAACGCAGGAAAAGATTGCGGGGCTTTTGTCCGGATATTCCAAATTGAATGCGATTTGTAAGCCGGAGTACATGAGAGAACATATTTACAGCATAGAGAATTTTCATGAAGCGGGCAGAATGCTTGCGTGGGCACTGCGACTGGACCGTTCGGCCAAGGAGGTAAAAAAGGAGATTCCGGTTGCTTTGCAGGATGCGTTTGAACAGTTGGTATATTATCCTGCGGTAGCTTCCGCCAATGTAGTGGCACTTTATATTTATTCGGCATATAACCGTTACTATGCGGAGAAAAAGGATGTCAGAACAAACGGATTTGCCTGCCTGACAGAGGAAGCAATTGAAAAAGACAGGGAACTGATGCGGCATTACAATGAGGAAATGTCCGGTGGTAAGTGGAAGAAGATGATGAGCCAGACGCATCTTGGCTATGTGGCATGGAACGCAGAAAATGCAGCACCTCCGGTGCCGGTAAGATTACAGGAACAAGAGTGTGATTTAAGTAAAGAGGAGTTGATAGAAGAAATTGTACGGGCAATTCCGGGAATGTATTGTGAAACGGATGGAATTGTTTCCGTGATGCCGCATGCTTATACGGCAGAAGAAGGAATGTTGCTTTCGGATGGCCGCGTTGCTGCGTTTCGTGTGATTCCGGATTACGGACGATACGATTCTTCTTTAAAGGTATATCCTGTGACAATGGAACCGGCTATAAAATTTGAAGAGCAGAAGTCACTAGATGGCCTTCCGTATGTAGAATACATAGTTACAGTGACGGAAGCAGGAGCGCATACAGTACGTATTTATCTGGCTCCGAGCAATCATTTGGATGGAGACAGAGTGGAGTTGCGTTACGGACTTCGCGTGGATGACAAAGAGGATATCATAGTCAACGCTTTACCGGAAGGTTTTGTGGCGGGTGACTGCTATGAACCTAAGTGGTGCCATGCGGTAGAAATTAACGCACATATTTGCGAATCGGAGTTTGAGTTGGCTGTCGGTAAGCATCGGGTCCGGTTTTACGGAATTGATGCAGGGCTTGTATTACAGAAACTTGTTGTCTACAGGGGGAAACTCCCGGAGTCTTATTTGGGACCGGAAGAAAGCCGCGCGTAGGTATGAGTTTTATGAACGAAAGTTGTCACGCATTATTTAAAAGATTTGTAGATTTGTCTGAAAATTTTACTGGTAAAACCTATCAATATGATGTATAATAAAATAAGGTCTTTCGATTCTGACGGATGGAAAGAGCCGTGTGGTAAGGAGGTATTGATATGAGTGAAGTAAATGGAGTAGCAAAACAAGAGACAATTAGAAAGTACAGCGAAAGAAGCGAGCGTCTCAAAAAGACAAATAAGAATGTTTTGGTGAGTATGACAATTATAGAGGGGTTTCTGCTGTTTGTATTTGTACTGCAGTTAATTACGGCGGTAAATCTGAAACCTTTGGTAATTATTCCGCCGATTATTATGCTTTTAGTTGCAATTCCGGCAAATTGGATTACATACGTAAAAGACCATGCATCGGAAAAATTCCGTATTGTTGCCATGTGTGCGTTTATGCTGATTTATCTTTGGCTGAATATTTCCGGTGGTGCTATTTATGTAGTAATGTATGCGTTGCCGACATTGTATTGTTTGATTTTGTATTCGGATAAAAAGTTTAGTAAGATTACCGGCTTTCTCGGTATTGGTATTATGTTGGTACGTCTGATCCGTGGGTTTGTAGTCCTCGGTGGCGGCGGCCTCGGAGATGAAATTCCGGTAATTATGATGGGTATCATGGCGTTCGCTTATTTCCTTATTTCGGCAACGGCACATAAGGATTTTGAAGATGATATGATGCTTAAGATGCAGGACGATGCGGCAGTTCAGAAGAATATGCTCGATGACATTCTGGAAGTTGTAGAAGTTGCGGAAGCTGAAATTAAAGACGTGGCAGAGTTGATGGCGCATGTGAGCAATTCCAACGAAGTTATGAACCAGTCATTACAGGAAATTGCTGCAGGTTCCTTAAGTACTGCGGAGAGCATCCAGGAACAGACGATTATGACAGAAAATATCAGTTCTGCAATTGAACTGACGGATGAAAATGCAACAACCATGGCAGAAGTTGCAGAAAATTCTGCAAAGCAGGCCGAAGAAAGTACCAGACGTATGGAAGAGATGCAGAAGCAGTCAGAGCAGATCGAAACTTCCGGAGCGGAACTTGCTTCTTCTATGCAGCAGTTAAAGGAAAAGGTAGCAGCCGTTACCGGTATTACACAGGTTATTTTCTCGATTTCCAGTCAGACCAATTTACTTGCGCTGAATGCATCGATTGAAAGTGCGCGTGCAGGTGAGGCAGGACGTGGCTTTGCAGTGGTTGCGGATCAGATCAGACAGCTTGCGGAGCAGACCAAGCAGTCGACAGAGCAGATTGCGTCGATTACGGCAGAACTTACGGCAGAAGCAGATAATGCTGCTTCCCTGGTAGAAAAGTCGGTTGGAGCAACCACAGAGCAGAAGAACCTGATTGTGCAGAATGCAGTGGCTTTTGATGAAGTAAGAACGCAGTCACAGACGGCTTCGGGTAAGGCAAGGGAACTCGATGAAGAGGTTAGCCGCTTGAAAGAAGCAAATAACAAGATTGTAGAGAGTATCGCACAGCTTTCCGCTGTCAGCGAGGAGGTTACTGCAAATTCCCAGCAGGCAAGTGAATTAAGTGATGATAATGTAAGACAGATGAATGAAGCTGCAGAAAAGATTGAGGCAGTGAAGGAACGTATCGTAGGTCTTGCGAAGTATCAGGAGATGTTAAAGTAAAACTGTAACAGGAGCTGTCAATGTGACGGCTCCTGTTTTACTATATGCATTATTCTGTTGCCATAACCTTTACTCTTGCAAGCGCATTTCGTACTGCAGGAACGGCAAGAAGAACCAGAGTGATGATAACCTCCGGCAATATGTAACTTAAGTTATAAGCGGTAGATGCCCAGAGGGCTGCCAGATTGCCTCTGAGGGAGTCCACATAAGTGGTGTAGAAAATAAAACCGGAAACTTCATGGAAGAAGAAGCGGCCAAAGGTACCCAAAAGGTAGCCTAAAATCAGGCCGTTTTTCTTTTTATAAAAGAAACCGGAAAGACCGAGTGCTCCAAAAGCAAGCGGATAGTCTAAGAGCACCTGTGCCGGATGTACAATATACGGTCCTGTAATAAATTGGAGTATGCCGTAAGCCAGACCGGAGATAATACCGGCAACCGGGCCGAACCAATAGCCGATTAAGCACATGATGAGCATACTGAAAAGAGTTGTGGAACCGCCGTTTGGCAGACTCGGGAGTTTGATTGCCACAGAAATTACAGTGGCGAGTGCGATGGCAGCAGCGGAAAAAACAATGAGTTTGACTGCCTGCCGTGAATTGAGTTTTGACATAAAAAATCCTCCTTAACATTACGCTTAGGAGGGGCCATGAAATGAATTCGTATGAAGTAACGATATCTTTCGCTTCCTTACGCCGGTACTAACCGGATCAAGTGATGAGGGTCAGCGGACCGTATCCGCTTCTCAGCAAATGGCGCCCCTAGCAAGATTTAGTATAATCCTTTTTTTTAGGATGTCAACTATTTTTTTCTGTAAAGAGTATAACACAAATTGAGAAAAAAATCCAGTCTTGTTATTGAGACGCATCCTCGGTATAATCGGAATTACTTCTGTGATAGACTAGGAGTAGTTTCGGTTTATCCGGGGATTATTTTTACCAAAAAGGGGCTGGTGTGCATGAATCATGAAAGCTATTTAGAAAAGGTACTGGAAAAACTTTCGGCGGCAAAGACGGAGCTGGAGGAGAAGATGGAGTTTCGGCGGGCCGAAATCTCAAAAATGCAGGAGTATTTTTGGGAGAGCTATACCGAGTACGATGAATGGGGCTATGAAAAGTATGACAACGACAGAGCCTTCCGTGAGGAGGCAGAGGCACACAAGGAGCTGGTGCAAAAGTACGGACGGTACTTGAAGATGCTGGATTCGCCGTATTTTGCTGCCATCACGTTCCGGTATGACGGAGAGGATGAGGAAGCGACCTATTATATCGGTATCGGAGACTTTTCCCCTTCCAAAACGGAGGCACCGCTGGTCTGTGACTGGAGAGCCCCGATTTCCGGTCTTTTTTATGATTATGACATTGGCAGGGCAAAATTTTTGGCACCGGTTGGTGAAATTGAGGGAGAGTTATTAAAGAAATATCAATTCAAAATTAAGGGTGGAAAACTTTTATACGCCATTGACAGTGATATTGTCATCAATGATGAGGTGTTACAAAAGGAACTTTCCATGAATGCAAATGCGAGACTGAAAAGTATTGTCAGCACGATTCAAAAGGAACAAAATGAGGTGATCCGGAATGAAAAGGATAAAATTCTGGTCATTCAGGGAAGTGCCGGTTCCGGGAAAACTTCGGTAGCGCTGCACAGGGTGGCGTATCTTTTGTATCACCATAGAAAGCAGTTGTCTGCCAATCAGATTTTGATTTTGTCGCCGAACCCGGTGTTTTCCGAGTATATTTCGCATATTTTGCCGGAACTTGGGGAAGAGAATATTTTGGAAATGACGCTTGATATGTATGCGTACCGTGAACTGAAACGGTATAAGGATACGGAGGACAGGTATACGTATCTGGAACGGTTGTTATCATTACCGGAGGAGGAAGCGCAGGAGTACCGTCTTTATGTGCAGGAAAAGCAGGGGAAAGATTATGTGACGGAACTCAATGAGTTTGTCTTGTTTGCGGAGGATTCGCTGATGAACTTCCGTCCGGTGTCGTATAAAAAGCTATACCGGAGTGAACAGGAACTGCGTGTGCTATTTTATGAGAAGTTTCCGGACATCCCGATTTTAAAGAGAATGGAGCATATTGCGGAATATGTGATGGATGAGGAGGAAACCTTATCCGGCAAGGAATATGACCCGATGGAGCGGGAACTGATTCTGGACAAGTTTAGGAAACTGTATGAGACAACGGATTTACTTGTAATATATAATCGTTTTCTTGCAGAGAGCGGACGGATGGAGATTGCAGCGGAAAAGTCTGCTATTCCGTATGAAGATGTGTATCCGATGCTGTATTTAAAGCAACTGCTGTTTGGTGCGGAAAAGAAGCATGGAATCAAACATCTTTTGGTGGATGAGATGCAGGACTATTCTTATGTGCAGTTTTTGCTTTTGGGTAAATGGTTCTCCTGCCCGATGACGATTTTAGGTGACAGGGAGCAGCAGGCAGAGCCGGGCAAACCGGATGTGCAGGCGCTTTGCCGGGAGATATTTGGCAAGGAGGCAAAACTTCTGACGTTAAAGAAGAGTTATCGCTCTACGGTGGAGATTACGCGCTTTGCGAACCGGATTGCAGGTATTGACGGGGAAGAAGCATTTGAACGGCATGGGAAAGAGCCGGAGTATGTGTGGTCGGAAACAGAAAGTGAGATGCGGGAGCGTATTGCGGATCGCTTGCACGGAAGTGATGCGTCAGAGTATGCGACGACAGCAGTTCTTACTACGACGGCACAGCAGGCAGAAGACTTGTACTTCGCATTAAAGGATAAACTTCCGGTAACATTGTTAACTTCCGAGAGTAACCGTATGGAAAAAGGCATTGTCATTACTACGTTTTATCTGGCAAAGGGACTGGAATTTGACAGTGTACATGTGGCATATGCGCCGGAGGCGGAGTCCTGCACGGAGTACGAAAAACAGATTTTATACATTCAGGCAACAAGAGCGCTCCATGAGCTTACGTTGTATGGAGTGCGGGAAGGATAGAATTAAAAAAGGCCTTTTTTGAGGCCTTTTTTGTGTTGTTGAAAATCAAGTGAACAAGTGCTATAATAAATATATTCTTCACATTCATATGTATATTTTCAAGTGTTCAGATGAGGTCCCAAGCATTTAACTGAATAAAATGAGAGGAGTTACTATGCCCATGGGAGACGACCAGAGAAAAAGTACGATTATTTGTTTACAGGAGGAATTAGAACGATATGATTTAATGGGGAAATGGAATGATTATATCGGAGTACAAAAAGAGGTAATAGAAGTTTTACGTAAAGAAGATTTCTTTGAGAAAAACGGAGTTGTGACGGGAAATTCCGGTATAACAGTGAGGATTACGGCGAAAGGTGTAAAGGAAACATTAGGAACAGGGAAAAGATTTCAGGCATTGCCTAAAGCACTAAAAGAATTAAAAGTCGTGACAATTCGTTACCTTCCGATTCTTATAGAGAATAGTTGGATATGTGAAGATAATGTGGAGAATATACACAAAAAAGACGGAGTGCATTATGCATACCTCGCGGCAATTGTTAATGTAGACGGAATTGAATATGGGGTAAGGATATCTGTGCAGAAGAAAATGTCATCGAATGTATTTTGGATTCATCATATCGACTATGAAAAAAAGACCCTGCCTTACTCGACCCTTCCCGAGAGAAAGAATTAAAAGAGAGACAAAATCTTTGGCTACATATTAACATAGCAGATGCAGAAAGTCAAGGTTGACAATTTTCCATCCCGTGTGTATACTGATAAAAAATAACAAAACCGTTGCGTAAGAAGAGTACTTTTATTTGGAATCTTCAGAGAACTGCCGGGTGGTGCGAGGCAGTGAGGAGAATGAAAGGAATGGACTTACAAGGGCCGGAGGAAAGCGATTGTGAGTAATGCCGGACGGAAGCCTGACCGTTATACAGGAATCATCTGTATGGATGAGTTTGAGGTGGATATCGTTTGATATCAAACAGGGTGGTACCGCAGAAGCAGCGCTTTTGTCCCAGTAGTGGGGCAAAGGCGCTTTTTTAGTGAAAAAGAAGGGAGATTAAACAATGGAAGACAACAAAAAAACATTATTCAGCGGCATGCAGTCAACAGGAAACTTGACGTTAGGAAATTATCTCGGGGCATTAAAAAACTGGGTGAAATTAAGTGATGATTACAATTGCTTTTTCTGTGTAGTAGATGAACATTCGATTACCGTAAGACAGGATCCGGCAGAACTCCGTAACCGTGCAAGAAAGTTGCTGACACTTTATTTGGCAGCAGGACTTGACCCGGAGAAAAACTGCATCTATTATCAGTCCCATGTGTCTGCACACGCAGAGCTGGCATGGATTTTAAACTGCTTTACCTACATGGGCGAATTACAGAGAATGACCCAGTTTAAGGATAAGTCTGCAAAGCACGCCGACAATATCAACGCAGGTCTCTTTACGTACCCGGTATTGATGGCAGCAGATATTTTACTGTTCCAGACGGATGTGGTGCCGGTAGGTATCGACCAGATGCAGCATCTGGAATTAACCAGAGATATTGCGCAGAGATTTAACGGTATTTACGGTGATGTGTTTAAGATTCCGGAAGCGTATATCGGCAAGTCCGGCGCAAAGATTATGAGCTTACAGGAGCCGACCAAGAAGATGTCAAAGTCGGATGAGAATCCGAATGCGAGCATCTATCTGTTGGATGATCCGGATACGATTATGAGAAAGTTTAAGCGTGCGGTAACCGACTCCGAGGGTACGATTTTGTACCGTGATGAGCAGCCGGGCATCAAGAACTTAATTGACATTTACAGCGCATGTACCGGCAAGGCACCTGCTGAAGTTGAAAAGGAATTTGATGGCAAGGGTTACGGCGATTTCAAATTGGCAGTAGGTGAAACCGTAGTTTCCGTATTAAAGCCGCTGCAGGACCGCATGGCAGATATTGCAAGCGATAAGGCATATGTGGACAGCGTAATCAAGAACAATGCAGAAAAGGCAAACTACTTTGCGACAAAGACACTGCGTAAGGTACAGAAAAAAGTAGGTTTCCCGGAGAGAATCAGATAAGATGGAGTATAAACTTTTAGTTCTGGACATTGACGGAACGGTAACCAATTCAAAAAAAGAAATTACACCGGAAACAAAGGAGGCAATTCTCCGCATTCAGGAAATGGGTGTGCATGTGGCGATTGCCTCGGGACGTCCGACACCGGGCACCAGAAAAGTGGCGGAAACATTAGAACTTGACCGGTTTGGCAACTATGTGTTGTCCTTTAACGGTGGCAGGGTAACAAATTGCAAAACCGGAGAAATTGTACTGGATAAGACGATTCCGCCTGAGATGGCAGCGGTGCTTTGTGAAGAGGCAAAGGCGTATGGCGTTGGCATTTTGACCTATGACAACGAGGTTGCCCTGGCAGGGAGTGCCGTGGATGAATACATGGAGCTTGAGGCGCGGATTAACGGAATTACCATCAAAGAAGTAGGGGATTTCAAAGAGGTTGTCGATTTTCCGGTCAACAAGTGCTTAATGACCGGAGAGCCGGAGTATCTGGCGACTGTGGAAAAGAGACTGAAGGAAAAATACGCAGGCTCTTTAAATATTTTCCGCTCGGAGCCGTTCTTTTTGGAACTCATGCCAAAGGGCATTGATAAGGCGTCCGTGTTAAGGAGATTTATTTCCTTCCTTGGCATCAGCAGGGACGAAGTCATTTGCTGCGGCGACGGCTACAATGACCTCAGTATGATTGCGTTTGCGGGGCTTGGTGTTGCGATGGCAAACGCGAGAAAAGAGGTCCTTGAGGCGGCGGATTATATTACCGCATCCAATGATGAGGATGGTATTGTCAAGGTGATTGAGAGGTTTATTTTGAAACATGAAGTATGAAACCATACTGGCAATAAAAGAAACAGAAAAAGCAACCGTAGTACTGGCGACGCTTGAGGGACATCAGGGTCCTGTTGTTGTAAAACGATTAAAGGGCGGCAAGGCAGATATTTACCGGTTGCTTTGTCATGCCCGGAATTCTTTCTTTCCGGAGATTTATGAAATCGAAGAAAAGGACGGGGAACTTTTTGTGGCGGAGGAGCACATTGCAGGAGTGCCGCTTAATGAGGTGCTTGAAAAGGATATGCTTTCCGATGGAGAGAAGGTTTCGATTGTATTACAGTTGTGTGATGCAGTAGCTTTTTTACATGGTCTGAATCCGCCGGTGATTCACCGGGACATTAAGCCGTCCAATATCCTTGTGACAAAGGGCGGTACTATCAAACTGATTGATTTTGATGCGTCCAGACAATATAAGAAGGAGCAGACCTCGGGGGATACCAGACTTTTAGGTACGGCAGAGTATGCGCCGCCGGAGCAGTTTGGGTATGCCCAGACGGATGTGCGCAGCGATATCTATTCCATGGGAGTTGTGTTCCGGGAAATCCGATTCAAAGAAAAGCGTCTGCAACGTAAGTGGGACAAAATTGTGCGAAAGTGCACGAACTTTGCACCGGAGCATCGGTATCAGAATGTAGGAGGGTTGAAAAGGGCAGCAGGGAGAATAGAGAGGGAGAGAAAGTCCCTGTTCTTGTCGGCTTGCGGATGTCTGATAACGGTGTTAGTTTTGGCATGCGCAGTTATTTCACTGCAACAGGAGGATACGGTAATACCTACCGGAATTCCGGAGAAAACAGAGCCATCGGAGGCGGTGACGGATACGCCGGTACCTACTGAAATACCGGAGGAAACAGAGAAAACAGATGCGGAGGAAGAGGCTCTGACGCAATATCTGGAGCAGGCAGAGGAAGAACTGCGGCAGGCGAACCGAAACATATCGTATTATTATCAGGGAACCGGAGCTTGCAGGTTTTACTCCAGTATGTATGAGACAATTATTGTAGAAGAAGTTGCTTTGGAGGATTTGATTACCGGAGAAATTATGGTACTGGAGTCAGGAGAGTTTTTCTTTGAAAATTCCGTTTTGTGTCTTTCGGAAAAACTTATGGATAGGCTGGATAAACGGATTTTTGAACTTGTGATTGAGGGAACGGTAAACGGAACGAGAGAAAACTTACATGTTGTTTTTAAGGTGTGTGCCGGGCAGAAACCGTCTCAGATTCCGTATCACCTGTATGGGAATGAATTGGCGTATGATTATCCGAATCATGAGAAATTACATATGATACTCAGAAACGATTCAAACAGAAAAATAGTCGGCTTGAGCATCGGAAGATTTATAGAGGCAGAGGAAGACCTGTATAGAATTTTAGAGGATGGGCAGATTATTGAGTTTTCCGGTGAATTGCTGCAACGCTATCTGGGAAAATCAGAGGTGGCGTTTTACATCCGGCTGGATGACGGAACAGAAGAGGAACTTCGTATTGTGATGCCGTAGGAGTGCAGCAGGAGAAAAAATATTTGGCGGATTATGCTGTCGGCATAAGAAAAATTTGTCATAAAATGATAAATTTAAATTGCACATGGTGCAATTTATGCAGAGAAGGAGAAATGATTATGGCATTCATGGACAAATTAAAAGGTGCAGCAGGGAAAGCAGCAGAAGCGGCGAATAATTTAACAAAAAAAGCCGGGGAAGAATTTAACCGTCTGAAAGAAGAAGGGGAAAAGAAAAAGGCAGAGCAGGAAGCTTTAGATGCCGAAAATAAGGCAAAAGCCGAGGCAGCATCCGAACAGATGATTTCTGATATTCTTGGCGGATATAAGGCAGAGCAAAAGAATTTTTACTGTGATATGACAGAGGATGAAATACAGAGATTTGCAAAAGAATTTTACGAGAAAATGGTACTGCCGGGCAGTAAGGCGAGCCTGTCGTGTATTTTAATGTTTCCTCATATTGCAGAGAAGAAGGTGGCATTTGCCAAGGCTATTGATGAGAGCGGCTTGACAACTCCGATATTGTATATAAAGGACCAGGACAATCAGGAATTTCTGATTACCAAAGATGCATTCTATTTTAAAACAAAAATGGAAAACGCAGGAAAATATTCGTGTACAGGCAAGGTTGACATGAAACGGATTAATATCTTCCGTATGGACTTTGATGAATCGGAAGGAGTTTTCAGAGTCAACGATGTTTCGATCGCCAAAATCAGGATTTGTAATACCTATCGTCAGGATTTTTGTGCTCTGAACCGATATTTTGAAAGCGTTTTGACACGGGATTTTGATATATCTAATGAAGAAATTGACCAGTTAATTCATGAGAAAATCGGTGATAAAATCTATCAGCAGGTTAAAAAGTATATGTCATACGAGGATGAATTGGTTATGTATTATGCAGGTGGTTTGGATTCCCTTATGGCAACAGACTATATTGCATGTACGACAAAACAGATTATAATTGTAGACAGAGAAATGCTTGGCGTAACTGCCAATGTAAAGCAGTTTTATTATGAGGATATTACTTCGATGGCAACAGAACAGAATTCCAAGTCGGATGATTTGTTTGTGGCTATTATTGATAGTGCTTTGACGGCAGCGCTGAAGATGTGTAATTTGCAGATTACGGTTGCCGGTTCAAAGAACCAGATCAGTACCTTATATACTGTTGAAGCGGAACGGGTAATTGCGATTTATCATCAGATGAGGAAGGAAGCAAAGCAGGGGAATCAGCCGGTACAGACCATTATTCAACAGAAGGAACCGGATGTACTTGAACAGTTAGAAAAATTGGCAAAATTGAAAGAAGCAGGAATCTTGACGGAGGAAGAATTCCAGGAAAAGAAGGCTGCTTTGTTGGGGAAGTTGTAGAGTTATCGAAGGAAATTGAGAAATGATAGAGATAGGATACAGGGAGAAGGTTTCTTTGTATCCTATCATTTGCTTATAAGGAGCAGTAAATATGGAAAAAATCACAAAAGAACTGATAAATGAACTGATGAATTCTAAAAATATTGCGGGATTTACATCAGAGAATGCATTGGAATTTGAAGATTTATTACTGACAGACTATTTAAGTCAAATGTTAAAGAAGTATGGAAAGACTAAAATAGATGTAATTAAAGGGGCAAGGCTGGATTATACATACGGATATCAGATTTTTGACGGGAGACGTAAACCGAAAAGAGAGAAACTGTTGCAGCTTGCATTTGGGTTTTCCATGTCGGTGGAAGATGCAAACAGATTATTAAGGGCAGGCGGAGTGAATGATTTATATGTCCGAAGTAAAAGGGATGTAATCTGCATGTACGCGCTGCAACAGAAAATGACATTGGAAGAGTGTAACATGCATCTGTATCAGATGGGAGAAGAAACATTACTGAAAGAGGATTGTGCGGTAGAAGATGCAGACTAAGGCTTTCTAAGCCTTTACTTTTTCTCCATGTACCATTGTTTTACAAAAACACGCATTGCTTATATAATAGGGACATAACAAGTCATACCCATGGGCAGTTTTGTTACTTAGAAAGGAGCAATGAGATGAATTTGGAATTTGGTAAAAGAATTGCAGTTTTACGAAAAATGCATGGAGTAACGCAGGCACAATTGGCGGAGTATCTGATGGTGCAGCCACAGACGGTTTCCCGTTGGGAGTCCGAAGGCGGGACACCGGATGTTGCGTTTTTGCCAAAGATTGCGGCGTTTTTCAGTGTGTCCATGGATGAACTTTTTGGAATGACAGACATGGAGCAGATTGATAACCTGGTGTACAAATATTCCGTTTTGCGGGATGAAAAGTCCTTGGAAGAGGTTTTGCGGCGCATAGAGGTTGCACTGGATACTTTGGAAGGAGAAACGGCTCCGGAAAGTACTGAAAAGCGGGAACAGCTGCTGGCATGGAAGGTACATATTTATATCCAGAAATCCAGAAAGGCACAGGAAGAGGCAGAATCTATTTTAGATGAACTCATGCAGAAAGCAGGAACAGAGAGCAAACTTTCTTTGGCGTTAAGGCTTCAGAAAAATCAATTTCTGATTCAGAAGGGAAATGGACGGGCTGTCTTGCGTGAAATGAAAGCAGCATGGCAGACCGAACAAACTTTAGAAAATCTGCGTTGCTATATGACAGCATTGATGGAAATGGACCGTGCGGAAGACATTGTCGAACTATGGGACCAAAAAGAAGTGCAGGAACTGGTGTGTAAAGTAACAGAAGAATCCACACCGCTCTGGCAGATGATGTTCCTGGCAGTAGCAACGGAAGGAAGGGAAAACTGCTTTAAGAATCGTCTTGAGATATTCAAAGAAGCGGCAGAGGAAGCGGCTGTTTTTGAAGCGGAATGGACATGGACCGGATTTTTGAAAGAAGCAGGGCGAGAAGAGGAAAAGGAAAAAGGCAAGAAACACTTGCTGGAATTGCTGGAGCGTCTTCCTTTTAATGAGTATTTGAAAATGAACTATAAAAAGAGAATACAAGAGATATAAGAACATAGGCGAAATACTTTTGCGGTATTTCGCCTGGCTTGTTTTGCGGGGGCTATAAAAAGTATTCCTCTATGATTTGTTCAATGACGGACGGATTGAGAGGGTGGTTACGTGTCTCGTAGGTGGTAATCAGATGTATCGAGGGTACGATGCCGTGTGAGGTATATATCTCAAGCTTGGAACAGGCGTTTTTGATGTAAGACGGGTCATCCATCCGGCCAAAATGCTCCCAATAATATGTTTTGCCGGTTTTAGGATGACGTATGGTGAAGTCGGGATAAAGAACGACATCGCCCAATATCAGAGCGCATTCATAGCGGAACGGAAGCTTGTTGTTAAATAGAGCCATGTCAATGAAGACTTCTGATTTGGAACGAAGCATATGACCGGAAACAGAACGATGGACAAGCTGCTCGGGATGTTTGGGATTTTGTTTGTATGGGGTATTTATCCAATCGGATAGCTCGGCAGAAAGAGGTAAAGCAGCGGAGAAAATAAGGTTTCTGTGTTCCGGGGAGTGGGAAAGAAAGTGTTCTGCGCTTTTGGTAGTCCGGTGGTGTTGCAGATAAGCGTCCAATGCTCTGCATTCCTGTTGCAGGTCCTCTAACAACAAGGATAAATAGTTTCGTTCTGCAAGCTTTGCGGCAAATTGTCTTTCCTTTTTAGGGATATAAATGGGAGAGGCCCCGTTGCTTAGATACCATTTAGAATAATTACCGTTATGTGTACAGAGTAATTTCCCTTCTGGGAGGGATTGTAATCTGGCTCGAAGTGCGGAAATTTGCTTGTTGAGCCGTTGGCGTTCTTTTTTGATTTGATAATACGTGACTGAAACCTCCTTTTTGTTTGTTTTGGTGGATGAGTATATTAAAGCACAGAACAAGAAAGATGTAAAGAGTGTGGGCAAAAGAGAGCGCAATGTGAATATATTTGTCCAAAAGACAGAGGAGATGTCGAGAATTATGAAGGATTTTGGGCAAGAGGAGTTCACATGAGGCTCTTCTTGCCCAAGAAATGCCAGTTAATGGGCAAGGAAAGCCGAAAAACAGGAAACTTGCCCAAACACGGTCGAGAAGGCAACGAAAGCCATGAGAATGGGCAAGAAAAACCGAGGAAACAGGAATTTGCCCAAACACGGCCGGGAAGGCAACGAAAGCCACGAGAATGGGCAAGAAAAGTCAAGAAAGCCCGAACACCAGGAAGGCCCCGGAAGAAAAGATAAGAAAAGGAATCCCATGAGGAGATATGAAAAAGATTCTTAACAAAGATTTAACTTGTGGCAGACCTGTTTTTAGTATAGAATATACTAAAGGCAGGTTTGTCTTACTTTCTTCAGAAAGTAAGGAGTCATGGGGAGATGATACAGACCATGCAATACAAAAGGGGGAAGCAAAAGGTGCAGGCACAAAAGACAGCTTATGAAAATGCAAAAAGAGAAAGAGAAACATTATTTGCACTGATTGCCGAAAAGGAGCAACAGATTGAAGGACTGAAGGCGCAGGAGGAAAGGATTGTTTTGGCCTATCACAGGGCACAGGCGGACAGAAGCAGCATCAGCCATGCGATGTATGAGGGGGAACGGCTGCAGGAAGAAGTGGAGCGCCTGAAACAAAAAGAAGAGATAGAACAGAACATCCGGCAGCGGAAAGCAGAAGTAGAAAGTGAAGAAGCAGAGATTGCAAGAGAAGAGGAATTGCTTTCAGAAAAACGCGCCAGGTATACGGAATGCATCCGGAAGAAAGAACGGTTAACGGAAATTTATCATCAGGGAATCGGTTTGGAAAAGCAGGAACGTGAGTTAAAAGAAGAACTCCGTGCGGCAGGACTCCAGGCGGTTAAGATGCAGTCGGTGGAAAGCATGCGGCTCCGTTATGCAGAACTGATGGCAGAATATGCACGGGTGGCTGCTGACAGCGAAGCAGACCCGAAGGATGTGCAGGATAGATTGGAAAAGATTGAAAAAGAGGCATTGTCTGAAAAAGCAACGATGGAACTTTTGCTGGAACAGATGGGTATCCGTGTGATACCGGGAGCACAGCCGCCGGCACTCACACAGTTCAGAGAACGGAGAAACGCGATTGAAACCGCATTGAATGATGTTTTAGAGCAGATTGATGTACTTGTAAAAGAACAGGAGGAATGTCTGCTTGCAAGAGAAGAGGCAGAAAAACTGGCGAAGGAAATTGAAAAGGAGCATGAGCAACTCGCCATGCGGACGGAAAAATGCCAGAGGATGAAGACAGAACTTGTAAAGATGCAGCAACTGGTGCAGGAGATTCTTTTGGAAACTTCGTATTCCTCCTCTGCAGAGGCTGAAGATGCCCTGCAACGTTTTATCAAAGAACAGGAAGAGAAAAAGAAGTTCATTGACCATGCAGAGGATGAGTATGAAGAATGGCAGCAGTCTTTTCAGGAAGAGACGGCTATGTTAGATCAGCTTTACGGACAGCGGTTGATTCAGATGCAAAAGGAACAACTGGCAATGGAAGAGTATAACAAGAGTTTGAGAAACAGCCAACAGTAAAACGAAGGAGGAACAGGTATGGTAATTCGTGATTTCGCTTTAAACCAGGTTGAGGTAACCGATGCGTATTTAAAAAACGCATTTCAGAAAGAACAGGAATATCTTCTGAGTCTGGATGCAGACCGTTTGCTTGCGGGATTTTATGAGATTTCCGGGAAAGAGCCGAAGAAGGAACGATATACCGGCGGCTGGGAAGACCAGGATATTGCGGGACATACGATGGGGCATTATCTGACGGCACTTGCACAGGTGTATGCGGCAACCAAAGAGGAAACTTTTTATCAGAAGTTAAATTATATGATAGAGTCTTTAGCGGAATGTCAGGCAGAGTCCGGATATCTTTCAGCGTTTCGTGAAGAATTGTTTGATAACTTAGAGCAGGGCAAGCAGGCGTGGGTACCGTGGTATACGCTGCACAAGGTATTGTCCGGCTTAATCCGTGTTTATCAGCTGACTAAGATTCCGACAGCCATGAGCGTTGCCATCCGTCTGGGAACCTGGGTATCCAACCGGGTAAAACTTTGGGATGACGCCATGAAGGAGCAGGTGCTTGCGACGGAATACGGCGGAATGAATGACTGTCTCTATGAACTTTATAAAGAGACAGGAAAAATTGAATTTATGATGGCGGCAGAGAAGTTTGATGAGGTGCCGTTATTTGACAGTATCCGTAAGGGAAATGATGTACTGGATGGAAAACATGCCAATACAACAATACCAAAATTTTTAGGTGCCTTAAACCGTTATCTTACCGTGGGCGATGACCAGGTATTCTATTTGGAAGCGGCAAAGAAGTTTTTTGATATTGTAACGGAAAATCATACGTATGTGACCGGAGGAAACAGTGAATGGGAGCATTTCGGTGCACCAAAGATTTTGGCGGCAGAGCGGACAAACTGTAACTGTGAGACATGTAACACTTACAATATGCTGAAGTTGGCAAGAGGCCTGTTTCAGGTGACACAGGAGAAAAAGTATCTGGATTTTTATGAGGGAACGTTCTGGAATGCCATTGTGTCCTCTCAGAATCCGAAGACGGGAATGTCTATGTACTTCCAGCCGATGGCTACCGGATATTTTAAGGTATTCAGCCGCCCATTTGATAATTTCTGGTGTTGTACCGGAACCGGTATGGAAAATTTCACAAAATTAAATGACAGCATTTATTATAAGCATGAGCATACGATTTATATCGGTATGTATATTTCTTCACGCCTGATTGATGACGTGATGGGCGTTGCCTTAAGAGTGACGGCAAATCTTCCGGAGGATAATGTTGTACGTGTTCTGGTCGAAAAGGAGAGCGAGGGAGAAACAAAAATTGCATTCCGGCGACCGGCATGGAGCAAAGTGGCATTTTCCGTGACGAGGAAAGGCAAAAACTTAAAGACGGAGGAAAAAGACGGATTTGTCTATGTTTCCGTTGAACAGGGAAAGACAGAGATTGAGGCGGTATTTGCTCCGGAAGTAGAGCTGCATCCGTTGCCGGATAATGAAAATGTAGTGGCATTTACCTTTGGACCGCTGGTGTTGTCGGCGGGGCTTGGTACACAGGAGATGGAAGAGTCCTGCACCGGAGTGAATGTAACGATACCGGCAGCGTTATCGGAAGTAAAAGATTATTTGGAGATTACTTCGGGAACCGTAGAAGAATGGAAAGCACATCCGGAGAGGATGTTGGTACGTCAGGGAACTACGCTTAATTTCCGGCTTTCCGGCACGGATGAAGATAAAAACCTTGTATTTTCTCCTCATTATGCAAGATATGAGGAGCGCTACGGCATTTACTGGGAATTGAAGGAAGGATCAGAAGAGACACCGGAAACACCGGTGCCTGTGTCAAAAGAAAAGAAAAAATCCGGCGGAAGTAAAGTGTGGCTGGTTGCGGTTTTGGCCTTGCTGACGCTGGTGATGGTATTTCTCGTTGCAATTGAGGTATCGCCGCAGTTGAAAAAGAGTGTGATGAATCTGTTTGGAGGTTCGGGAGCAGTCGGGGAAAATACGCCGCCGTCAGAAGTGCCGGGGCCCACATCAGGCGGAAATAACCAGGAGACTGATCCAACGCAGATTCCGGCTGCAGAGGAATTCCATTATCTTGAGAACCTGGACGAGGAAGCTGCACTCGCCAATCAGAAAGAGTTACACGGGTTTACGGCAGCGGCAGAACAAATTGACGGAAAACAATATCTGACTTTTAATAACGGAAGTTATAAGGTTGCTTACAAGCATGAAAACAGTACCAAGTCTTCTGAATCGCCGTTTGAAGTGCTGATTTTTAGCGGTGATAAAGTGGAGCGTTTCTTCTGGAAGTATTGTCTGGAGAGCGGTCGTGTGGACGAACTTTGTCCTATGGTCGGGGATTATTGCGGAAACGGACGGGAACAACTGGTATTTTCGTTCCGCGAGAAAAAGACAAAGGAAACAAACAATTTGCATATAGTGGCCGGAAATACGTTGAAGGAATATTTCTTTATTTCGCCTGAAACCATGCTGGCGGCACTGGTACAACCGACAGAGTACTTAGATGCCGGACATGCAGTGATTGCAGGCCTTTCGGCAGAGGGACGTGCGTATTATGTTTCGGTTCCGCACTGCTCTATGGAATTTGCGGATAAAATATACGAGGTAAAGGCGGAGGAAAAACTTCATTATACAGTAACGGCAGACGGAATTTCCATGAAGAGTTATGTCAGCCTCGGAGAAGGAAATTATATCGGTGAAATCAGAGGAAAGGTGCAGTTTACATCGGCGGATATGTTCCGCGTGAATACAGCATCGTTTTATCTGTATGCAGAGGATGATTTTACGGATCTTGACAGTGTGTCAATTGTAACACCGGTGTCTGAGGAAACGCTTGGCATAGAGCGAATTACAGTGACCGGCGGAGCCGGAGAGCGGCTTTTGGTTCCGGTGCGTGAGGATATGGCCAAGCACTCCTATCTGCAGGAAAATTTCCAAAAAGATGAAAAGGGATTTTTGGGATATTACGAGAATGGCATAAAACGGACGTTAACCGGCATTGATGTGTCCAAATGGCAGTATGATATTGACTGGAAAAAGGTTGCGGCATCCGGTGTGGATTATGCCATCATCCGTCTGGGATTTAGAGGAACCGCGCCGGCAGGAAAGACGGCAATCGATCCGTATTATGAGCAGAATATCAAGAATGCCCTGGCGGCAGGACTCCAGGTTGGTGTATACTACTTTACGCAGGCAAGAACGGTGGAAGAAGCAGTAGAAGAGGCAAAGATTGTGATTGAAAATATCAAGGATTACAATGTGACTTTCCCGGTTGTATATGATACGGAATATACGGCAGACGGACGTGCGAATGTGCTTTCCAATACAGACCGCACGGCGTGTGCAAAAGCATTCTGTGATACGATTCTGGCAGCGGGTTATACTCCGGTGATTTATGCGAATACCAACTGGTCAATTTTAAATCTGAATATGGAAGAACTGCAGGGATATGATTTCTGGTATGCATATTACGGTGAGAATTTATATTATCCGTATGATTTTACGATGTGGCAGTATACGGACAGCGGTACGGTGGACGGAGTCTCCGGCAGCGTAGATTTAAATATCAGTTTTGTGGACTATTCCAAGAGATAATAGAAAGCAGGAATGAAATTGTGAGTTATGATTATACAGAAATTGTTCCGTACCTGTTACACTGGTATGACAGAAATGCTCGGATTTTAGCATGGCGTGAAAATCCGAAGCCGTATTATGTGTGGGTATCGGAAATTATGTTACAACAAACGAGAGTGGAGGCGGTCAAGGGCTACTTTGACCGCTTTATCACGGAACTGCCGGATATCCGTGCTTTAGCAGAAGCAGAGGAAGAAGTGCTGCTGAAATTATGGGAAGGACTGGGCTATTATAACCGGGTCCGCAATATGCAGAAGGCAGCGCGGATTGTCATGGAGGATTATGGCGGAGAATTGCCGGCGGATTATGAGGCATTAAAAAAACTGCCGGGTATCGGTTCTTATACGGCGGGAGCGATTGCATCCATTGCTTATGGGATTGCCGAACCATCTGTAGACGGCAATCTGCTTCGTGTGTTGAAGCGGATTGCAGCAAGCTATGACGATATTACAAAAGAAAAGGTAAAAAAAGAACTGGAAGAAGACTTGCGGCGTATTATGCCAAAGGATCGTCCGGGAGATTTTAACCAGTCGCTTATGGAACTGGGGGCTACGGTCTGTATTCCAAACGGAAAACCGCTATGTGAGCAGTGCCCGGTGATGCATCTGTGCAAGGCATTTAAAAACGGCTGTGAGCAGGAACTTCCGGTAAAACCAAAGAAGAAGGAACGTAGAATTGAAGAAAGAACCGTTTTTGTGATGAAACAGGGGACGGTGGGAAAACAGGAAATTGCACTAAAGAAGCGGCCGGCAAAAGGACTGCTTTCCGGACTTTGGGAATTGCCGAATGTTGACGGCTATTTGACAAAGGATGAAGTTAGGAGTATCTTTCCTAAGAGTGAGATTACCAGACTGCCGGACGGCAAGCATATCTTTTCCCATGTGGAATGGAGAATGCGGTGCTATGAGGTGTTACTGAAAGAACTCAAAGAGGAAACTGTGATGAAAGAGGAAATTCACTTTTTTACAAAAAAGGAGATTGAAGAGAGGATTTCTCTTCCGTCTGCGTTTGACTGTTGTAAAAAGTATTTATAAGCAAGAAGAAAGGGAGAAAAAAATATGAATCGAAAAACAAAAGCGGCGCTTAGCCTGATTCTGATTACGGCTGTGGTTTGTGCACTCAGCTACATCAGTGTCTGTGGTGTCGGAAGGGACCATGCATTTTCGGCTGCAAACATTAAGAGAGGTCTTGATTTGGAAGGCGGTGTGAGCATCACCTACCAGACGGTGAAGGAAGATCCTACTGCAGAGGAAATGGCGGACACGCGATTTAAACTGCAGCAGAGAGTGGATAATTATTCCACGGAAGCGGCGGTATATTTAGAGGGTACCAACCGCATTAACGTAGATATTCCGGGTGTAAATGATGCGGAGGAAATTTTAAAGGCGCTTGGTCAGGCCGGTGCAATTTATTTCCTGTACGGCGAAGGCAATATTGAATTTGATCTTACAACGTATCAATATAAACTGACCGATTCACTGGAAAATCTGATGGAGAGTGGCCAGATTATTATTACCGGTGTAGATATTACCAATGCAATCGCCCGTACCCAGGAAGGGGAAAACGGCGTCGGTAGAGATAATGTGGTTATCATGAAACTGAACGAAGAAGGAGCGGAAAAATTTGCATATGCAACCTCGATCAGCGTCGGAAAGCAGATTGCAATTGTATATGACGGAGAAGTTATCAGTGCTCCAAAGGTAAACGGAACCATTGATACGGGGGAAGTTTATATTACGGGAATGGAATCGTTTGAAGAGGCAAATAATCTGGCGACCATTATCCGTATCGGTGCACTTCCGCTTGAATTGACGGAATTGCGTTCCACGGTCGTAGGGGCGCAGCTTGGTGCAGAGGCAATCAGCACAAGTCTTTTGGCAGGGGCTATTGGCTTTGTCTGTGTGCTTTTGTTTATGGCGATTTATTACCGCGTGCCGGGAATTTCGGCAAGTATTGCGTTAATTATTTATATTGGTTTGAATGTTGTAGTATTAAACCTGTTTGATGTTACATTGACCCTGCAGGGAATTGCGGGTATTTTGCTGTCCGTTGGGATGGCAGTGGATGCGAATGTAATTATTTTCCAGAGAATCCGGGAAGAACTGGCGACGGGAAAAACGGTACGTTCTGCAATGAAACTTGGCTTTAACAAGGCAATGTCCGCAATTGTGGATGGAAACGTAACAACGTTAATTGCTGCATTTGTATTATATTTTCTGGGCTCCGGCGGGGTAAAAGGATTTGCGATCACGCTGGCTATCGGTATTATTCTCTCTATGGTGACTGCCCTGTATGTGACGAAGTTTATTTTGCAGACACTCTATGATCTGGGACTGGATCATGAGAATCTCTACGGAATCCAAAAGGAGAGAAAACGGATTCCTTTTGTGAAACACGGAAAGAAGTTTGTTGCGGCATCTTTGACCGTGATTGTAGCCGGTTTTGTGGCAATGGGAGTATTTGCGACAACAGGAAACGGAACTTTGAATTTCGGACTTGATTTTAAAGGCGGTACGTCCTATAGCGTAACATTCCCGGAAACTTATACGGAAAATATGAATCGTGATCTTGAAAAGTTTGTTCAGAAAACACTGGGAGAGACAGCCGAGATTGTAAAGGTAACCGGGGAAAATACATATATTTTAAAGATGGCGGAGCTGGACCAGGAGGAACGGGCATTGCTTGAGGATACCCTGGTTACAACCTATAGCGTTGACAGGAACCTGATAGAATCGGAAAACATCAGCGGAAAGGTCAGCAGCGAGATGCGTTCGGCCGCGATTAAAGCAGTACTTGTGGCAACGCTTTGTATGCTTGTTTACATTTGGGTGCGCTTTAAGAATCTGAACTTTGCGACCAGCGCGGTGTTGGCATTATTGCATGATGTATTGGTTGTGCTGACGGTATATGCCGTGGCGAGAATCTCTGTCGGAAATACGTTTATCGCATGTATGCTGACGATTGTAGGTTATTCCATCAATGCAACGATTGTTATCTTTGACCGCATCCGTGAGGAGTTAAAGAAAGAGGAAGAAGAACCAACAAGGGAACTGTCGGAAATTGTAGACAGAAGTATTACGGATACCCTTTCAAGAAGTATTAATTCATCCCTGACAACACTTATTATGGTAGTGATGCTTGCAATTTTTGGTGTAGAGGCAATACGTGAATTTGCCATTCCGTTGATGGCAGGTATTATTGCCGGCGGATTTTCTTCTGTGTGCCTGACCGGTGTGATGTGGCATGCACTCCAGAAAAAGTTTCCGCCAAAGGTAAAGGAAGAAACGGAGTAGAAACAGTATGGAAATCGGAAATAAAAAGACGACACTTTCGGATGATGCGGCACTGTATCATCACCAAGAGAATGTCAGTGAAAAAGAAAAATGGCAGACTATGTCATGGAAGGAACGATGGGAATATTTTAAAAACTATTATCTGCTGAAAGTATTAGGGCTGGCAGTGGCAGCAATTGCCATAGGGTCTTTACTGTATACCATGCTGGGGCCGAAACCGGAGACACTTTTCTCGGTTGCGATTGCCAACCGGGCGATGATACAGGAGCAATATCTGGACGTGCAGACGGAATTTGAGCAGACGATAGGAATGGATGCAGAAACGCAGGAAACCATATTTGACGGCGGTTATGATTTTGAGTACGATATGTATCAGTCCATGCAAAAGTTTGCCATTTACAATGCAGGAGGAGATATTGACGTCACACTTATGCCGCTCTCGGTATTTGAAGTGTATGGTCCGAAGGGATTTTTCTGTCAGGTAGGTGATAAAATTTCCCCGGAACTGTATGAGATGCTGAAAGAGTATCTGGTGGAATGCAGTCTGGTAGATGATGACGGTAATCCGGTGGAAGGGTCGGCGGCAGTGTACGGGATCCGGATTGAGTCCACTGCGGCATATGCAGGGTATGAGGCGGAGGAACCGGTGGTTCTGTCAGTTAACCTGGGGACAAAGCATCCGGATATGGTGGAAAAATTTTTACGCTATTTATTCTCTTTGGAATAGGGAATTGGAATTGCAAACAAACACAAATTATATTATAATAGATATGTCTGCGGACATATCTATTTTTTGTAAAAAAACTGTTTTCTTAAGGGTATGGACAGACAAAAAGGAGAATGACAGGATGGCAACAGGAAAATCAAAGAAATCCAAAAAGAGAAAGAAAAAGAATACATCGGACGGCACAATGAAGTTTTTACTTGTGCTGGTGATTGCAGGCCTTGCAATTGCCATGATTTTGTTTATGCAAAAAGGGGAGGAGGCAGGCAGTGAGCCTTCCGGAACACCGGAGCCAACCATAACTTTGGGGGCGGTGCCATCGGGGACAACGCTTTCCCCACAATATACCGGCACACCGGTGCCTGTCATGACACAGACTCCGGAAGCAACGAAAGCACCGACGAAAGCACCGACCAAAACGCCGGAAGCGACCAAGACACCTACACCGGTGCCGACGGAGGAACCGGAACCGACACCGCAGGTGGATGTACTTAGTGTAGAGGATGCTCAAAAATTAGTGAAAGCCTCTGTTGCGGCAGAATATTCGGTGCATTTGTTAAATGACCATCTCTGGGTAGGCGAAAAGGAGTATTATCAGTTTTATATTCTGGACGGTCAGGCTCAGATATTGTATCCGTTTTTGGTTGTAGACAAGTTGGACGGCAGTTTGTTCTGTTACGACGGAACGGAGAATACCTTGCTTGACTTTTCCCGGTTCCCGCTTGGAACCGGTGCACAAGGAGGGGATACGGATCCGGATGTGACAAAAACGATTTCCGCAAAGGAAGCGTATGAAATATTATGTACCTATTCGAAAGAAAGCCTGCATATTGCGAAAGAAGTGGTAAGTTATGATGCAGAGTACGGAAATGAACTGACGCTGGTGAACGGTACCATCAATTGCTACCGCATCAATCTGTCGGAGATTTCCGATAACGGAAGAGTGAGCAATAAAGGCGAGTTTTATATTTCGGTAGACGGAACAAAGTGTTATTACAATGACAGTGAAACAAATGAATTTGTACTTGTGCAAAAATAAGAGAACATACGTAAAATAAGGGGTTTAGTAGCGTGAAGGAAAAGATAGAACGACTGGCCAAAGGAATATTTGAATATGAGATGCCGGAATTACTGGTTTCGGAAACGCATCTGCATGTCTATGTGGAAGCAGGACTTCAGACGGAAGGGTCGTTCTATGTAAAAAATAGCGAGGGAACCAGGATGAAGGGTGTCCTTTATGTGACCGGAAAACTTCTGGCGCTTAAGGATACGAATTTTGTGGGGACAGAGTGTGAGTTACCGTATTCTGTGGATGCAAAAACTCTGCTTGCAGGAGATGTGCATACAGGAAACATCAGCATTATCAGTGATTGTGGGGAGCGCCAGCTGCCATTTTCCATTCATGTGACAGACCCGGTATATGAAAGTTCGGTCGGAGAGATTAAAGATATGTTCCAGTTTACCAATCTGGCAAGAATGAACTGGAGGGAAGCGGTAGACTTTTTTGTATCGTCCGAGTTTCCAAACGTCACACTGCGAAAGGATACCAAGGCGTTGCTGGCGTATGAGCAGTTGCTGGAGAGTCCGGATAAGGACCGTGCGCTGGAAGAGTTTTTGGTGTTTATCCATAAGAAAAAACGTTGTGAATTTAAAATTACGCAGGAGGCACTGGAACTGACCGCAGGAAGCGAAAATTATCAGGAACAGTTTACGGTGCAGAAAGAACAGTGGGGGTATCTGCACTTCACTGTAACGACAACATCGGCACATATTGTTCCGGCAAAGACAGAGTATTTTGCGGATGATTTCGTAAACGGACAGGCCGAAATCAGTTTTGTCGTCAATGCACAGCAGATGACACCGGGCAAGCATTACGCAGAGATTATCTGTAAAGATGCCAGACAGGAAATTCGTGTTCCGGTCGTAGTACATAAATACAAAGATGATATTGCTGAGTATCCGTGGAAAAGTGCGAAGAAGATGGAATATAAGTTGCTCGAACAGTATCTTAAGTTCAGAAACAATGAGACGGTGGCAGGTGCTTATCTGGCAGAATCAGGCAGACTTTTAGAATCCCTGCTTGCTTTACTCGACCGAGGGGCCATGGATGGTGAAACACCGGAAAAGCGTGCCGAGGCGGAGAATAAGCGGCGTATTTATGAGCTATACCATGCGTATCTGGCGATTGCGGATACGAGAAATAAGAATAAAGAAGATATCTATGAGGCTGTGCTTCGAAAACGATCGTATTTTGAGCGGAACGGGCAGATGCGGTCTTATTGTGCAACGCTCTATTTAGAGAGCATGAAGACAAGAAGTAATCAGCTGACTGCGGAGTATGCCGACAGAATCCGTGTGTATTATGAAAGAGAGAAAAAAGACTCGTTGCTTCTTTGGTTCCTCTTATATATGGATAAGCGCTTGGAGAGCAACCGGAGTCTGCGTTATGAGACGATTAAAAACCATTGCAGAAACGGGAACTACAGTCCGGTGTTACTTTTTGAGGCGGCTGCTGTATGGTGTGCGGAACCGGCCATGGTGCATGTACTGACTTCGTTTGAATGTCATGTCATGCAGTATTTGTTAAAGAGCAATATGATAACGAAAGAACTGGCACTTCAGTTTGCGTATCTTTCGGAAAAGAATAAAGAAAACGAAAAACTGCAATTGCATCTTTTAAAACAATTGTACAAAAAAATCTCACACAAGGATATTTTAAGTGCAATCTGTAAAAAGGTGATTTCTTTAGATTGTCGGGAAACGAGAGTACACGGATATTTGCAGCAGGGAGTCAAGGAACAGTTTCGGATTGACGGTCTGTATGAAGCTTATTTTTATACCCTGGACCGTGCGGCGGAGGCAGTGATTGACCAGCAGGCACTTTTGTACTTTAGTTACAGCAATACGCTGTCGGAAGAGGACAATGCGTTTATTTATGCTTACGTTGTCAGGAATAAGGATAATAATCCGGCGATTTACCGCGCCTACTTAAAGAAAATGGAGCAGTTTGCCGTAAATCAGATGAAAGCGGGGAATACGGGAACGCATCTGTCTGTTTTGTATGCAGATGTATTGCGGGCTTCTATTATTGACCGTGAGATGGCGCAGACCTTACCGGATATTATTTTTACATACCGCATGGAATGTAAGAATATTGCCATGGAGAACGTATGTGTTGCGCATAAAGAGGAGAAGTCGGTCTGTACAAGTCCGTTGGTGGAAGAGGACGGCATAAAATGTGCTATGGTTCCGATTTATACCGAGGATGCAGTGGTATTTCTTGTGGATCGGGAAGGAAATCGTTATCTGATGACGGAAACAGACAAACTGTATCGGCTGATGCATGTGGATAACCTGCTGGAAATCTGTTATGAGATCGGCAGTGATAACCGAAGGCTCCTGCTCTATATTGAAGAAAAAAATAAAAATTATAATACGCATAACAAGATGCGGATTGATTTACAAAAGCAACTTTCCGGTATGAGCGGAATCAAGGATGAAGTAAAAAATGCCTGTGTGATGTCATTGGTAGAGTATTACTACGAAAATTATGACGGAGAGCTTTTGGAAAGTTATCTGCGGATACTGAATCTGGAACTTTTGAGTACCAAAGACCGTGAACGGATAATGGAACTGATGGTTTTGCGGGATATGTACGACGAGGTTATTGATGCGGTCGAAAAGTTCGGATGCGAAACCATGCAGAATAAACGGATTGCAAAACTCTGTGTCAAAGGTATTTATTCCCCGAAGGAAGAGAGAGACAGGGAAATCTTACTGTCCATGGGAATTCATGCATTTCATACCGGACGCGTGGAGGAACGTTTGCTTCAGTATCTGATCGAAAAGTACAATGGCACAACAGCCGAGATGTATGAACTTTGGGTAGCAGCAAGACGGCAGGAACTGGATACTTCCGAATTGGAAGAACGTCTGCTTGGTCAGATGTTATTTGCGGAAAGTTATGTAGACGATTCCTTCTCTGTATTCTTAAGTTATTACGGAAATGGTCTGAATCGGAAACTGATCCGCGCGTATTTATCGTATTGTGCGTATAAGTACTTTGTGAAAGACCGCATGACAAATCAACAGATGTTTGAGATTTTAAAGCGGGAGACATTTCTGGAAAGCAGTCAGATTTGTGTTCTTGCCTTGTTGAAATATTACTCCGGAAAACAGGAATTATCCGAGGCAGAAAAGAGTTTTGTGGAGTACCATATCCAGCGCTTTGTCCAAAAGAAGATGGTATTCTCCTTCTTTAAGGAATTTCTGGGACAAATTGAACTGCCGGCATGTGTGGCGGACAAGTATTATGTCGAATACCGGACAAATCCGAAAAACAAAGTGACGTTACACTATTCCTGCAGTTTGGATGAAGAACTGAAGGAAGAGACGATGACAGATATCGGTTACGGGATTTATGTGAAAGAACTGATTTTGTTTTACGGAGAAAGTTTGCAGTACTTTATTTCTCAGGAAAACGAAAACGGGGTGGAAATGGTGGAAAGCCGGATAGTACAGTATACGGAAGTAAATGATACGCCGGGGAATACAAAGTATGAAAAAATCAATGAGATTCTTTTAACACAGGAATTGAAGGATGAAAAGACTCTGTACAGTCTGCTTGAAAAGTATGCAAAGACAGAGTATGCGGTGAAACGGCATTTTTCACCGGTATAAAAAGGAGGAAACAAGGATTTTATGGCGGCATTGATGCTCGGGATTGATTTTAGTAAAACAGATATGCAGATCAGCTTATGGAATGAAGAGCGAACCCGGGCGGAAATGTATAATTTTACGGGAACGCCGACGGGAGAAGTGCTTCCAACCATGGTCATTATGAATGAGGAAGGAAAACTTCTTACGGCGAAAGAGGCTCTGGACTACAGCATGAAAACACAAAAACAGGGTGTGACTTCCCTTTATGGTAATTTTTCAAAGGAACCGGTGGAACTGGACCAGGGAAAGATGACCATTACGGAATTGTTCGCAGCGTATCTAAAGGAGGCACTTGGTGTTGTGCGCAGAAGATATGGAGGAGCACCGATTGCCCGGATTGGAATTACGGGAGAAAGGATGACTTCCAGGCATATTGCGCATCTGACGGAGGTAATGGAGCATCTCGGATATCCGAGGGAGAAGTTATTTTTTGCCACACATGCGGATGCTTTTTTGTGGTATGAGTTATACGAGAGTGCAGAGCACAATACGGCTTCCATGACGATGGATTTTGATGGGAAAGGAATGCAGTCGTACCATTTGACACCGGCCGATAAGGAACGGGGATTACCACATTATGTGATGACGACCGATTATTCTGAACTGACATCAGGAAGTCTTTCCAATATCCTGGATCTGGAAGAGCGCGCTCGCTGTTTTGAACATGTTGCTGAAGTGGCGTTGGGTAGAAAGCCGATTACGACACTGTATGTCACAGGGGCATTTTTGGAAGAAGCAGGAATCAATCAGGTGCTTCGCAAATTGTCGGAGAACAATCGTAGAATATTTGTGGGCAGGGGGTTGTATTGTCTGGGGGCATGCTGGAATGCGGTAAAAGAAAAACTGCCGAAAAATGCGATGGCAGACCGGCAGGTTTTTCATAATGTTTATATTGAGGCCTACAAGGATGCACAGGAAGGTCCGGTGTGCCTGATGAAGGCCGGGACGTTTTTGGACGATGCAAATAGTCGGGTGCAGGTAATTTTAGATGATACGTCGGAAATGAAATTTCAGGTGGAGGATGTGCGCAGGGGAGAATCCATAGTTTGTGCGTTCCGTCCGGATAATTTATGGCCAAGAGAAAACAAGACGATGCGTCTTGAAATTGAACTTAGATTTTTAGATTACGAGAATCTGGTAATTAAGGTAAGGGATATCGGGTT
Source organism: Lachnospiraceae bacterium (assembly GCA_015057585.1). Lineage (GTDB taxonomy): Bacteria > Bacillota > Clostridia > Lachnospirales > Lachnospiraceae > SIG299. Next base: position 62,521 of record SVEF01000007.1, read on the forward strand.
CGGTGAAATTTATCCGGCTACTTACCGGGTCTGGGAGCAACTCATACATCTGGCGTAAGACAAAGACTGATAGAGAGGAATTGTTATGGGGAAGGTAATTATTACCACAGGGAACTACGCCCCAACGGGGTATTTACTCAGAAACACAAAACTAAATATACACTCCATTGAGGAACTTTGTTACTGCATGATGAAAAACCCGGAATTGTGCGAAGACTATCTGTACGATGAAGGACTGGCTGTATATATCAAGGAACAGTTGGGACTTAAGGAGCGGGGGAGTCTGCTTGCGGATTTGATTCGGAGAGATGCACCGCTTAAGGATTTGGTGGCAGTTTGTTTTTGCAGCTGTGATTATTTCCTAAAGGAAGAAATCGAAGAATTTGTAAAAGAACATTCCAAAGGGGAACGAAGCGAGGAATGGATTCGTATTAAGAGTAAGGCCGACAGTTATCTGGCACAGGGAAATTACCGGGATGCGGTATTAAATTACCGGCTGCTTCTGAAAGAAAAAGATACAAACGGAATTACCACGGAAACGCTGGGAGACATTTTTCACAATCTGGCGATTGCGCTTTTGCATACCGACGGTTTTTTAGAGGCGGTGGATTATTTCAGGGAAGCCTATGAACGTAACAACCGGGAAGAGTCGTTAAAACAGTATTTGCTGGCACTTAGGTTTGCGGGAGATACAGGAATGTACCAGTCGGCGCTGGACATTTATCAGGTAGAGGAAGGCATGAAAGAATGGCTCAATGCAGCGTATTTCCAGACAGAGATTGAAACGCATGAGTATTCTGAATTCGATGATTTGAACCAGTTGCGACAGTTATATACTACAGGGAAAATTAATGAATTTTATGCGCAGGCGAAGCGTATGACAGAAAATATGAAGAACTTATACAGAAAGTATAACGAGTAGAGGATCGGGGAGATACGATGAAACTGTTTGACAAACTGTTTAAAAAGAAGAAACGAGAGGAACAGAAGGCGCAGGAAACACAGGGACTTACCTTGAAAGAGGGAGCGTATCATACCCCGGAGGAGCGTGCGGCTTTTGTAAAGAACTGCTGTGATATTATCCATGAGGCAAGACGGCAGAACCTGGAGGCGAAGAAGGAATATGAAGTGGTGACTTCGTATCTTGCAGATATCCAGAGGATTGACATGTTACCTGCCCAGGCGCGACACTCTGTGACAGAAAGTGCAAGGCGGGTTGTAAACTTAAATCTGGAGCGTCAGAAAATGCAGAAAGTTCCGCCAAAGATTACGATTGCCCAGAGAAATGCCCTGGAGCCGTATGAAGATACGATTCTTGAGGAAATCCGTGCTATGGAGGAAAGTGAGGAATATCTCGGAAAGATTAATTCCGATTTGCGTCAGCTGGAAAGTGAAAAAGCGTCCCTTGATTATGAACTGGAAGATATTATGTCGCGGGATGAAAAGGGCAGAAAGTTACTTGCAGTCGCAACGGGATTTATCATTATCTTTTTGATTTTCCTGTTCATCATTCAGGAAGTGACGAAAAAGAATGTACAGTTATCTTTTATTCTGTCCATTTTGTTTGGGCTCATTGTGATTGCGTATTTTTATTTTTCCAACCGGAGAAACCAGTATGAATTAAAGGTTGCAGAGGTAAAGAAGAACAAGGTCATTTTGCTTTTGAACAAGGTAAAGATTAAATATGTCAATTGCACCAATTTGCTGGACTACAGTTATGAAAAGTTTCATGTAACAAATGCAAGGGAACTGCATTATCACTGGCAGGAATATATGCGGATTGTGGATGAGGAGCGCCGCTATAAGAAGATGGTGGACATGATTGATGTCTATCTGAACGAAATGGTGCAGACCCTAAAGCAAAACGGAGTGCATGATGCCGGCGTTTGGACGTACCAGCCGGAGGCACTGGTAGATCCGAAGGAAATGGTAGAAGTCAGACACCGTCTGAACGTGCGTCGTCAGAAACTGCGTCAGCGGATTGATTATAACAACGGGCAGGAAGAGCAGGCAAGAAAATCCCTGCGTACCTTCCGCGAGAGAAACCGGGAGTTTGACACCGAAACCCTGCTGATTCTCGCAAAAAATGAGATTGAACCGTAACAAATCAAGTTTTTGCTTGACAAGAAAAGAAAAATTCTTTACTATACAATACATGAACATTGCGAAATGTAATGATGAAGAGGAGTAAATAAAGACTGCTATCCCAGAGAGCGGACCGTTTGCTGAAAGGTCTGTATAGTAACTTTATTGAAGGTAGCTTCTGAACAGTATTTCTGAAAAGAGATGAGTAGGAAATACCGGCACACACCGTTATCCGTGATGTCTGTGTCAGCAGACAAAGAGGCAGCAGTTTTGCTGTAAAAAAAGGTGGTACCACGGCTTGTCGTCCTTTATGGATGGCAAGCCTTTTCTTTTTATTGATAATTCGGATAGTCTGCTGTTTTTCTACGAGAACGCGCTTTCGCTCCGGCGAAAACGTAGCAGTACTAGGCTCAAGCGAATTTCGATGAAATTCGCTAAACTTCGCCAAGTGCTGACGTTTTCTAAGGGTTCTCTTTAGAAAATCAGCAGAATATCCGAAAGTAGCAAAATGAAAAGAAATTTCTTGTTAAAAAGACGACAAGCAGTAAAAAGCAGAAAAAAGGAGGAAAATCAGTATGAGAAAAGAATTAGCAAAAAATTACGATCCGAAGGATATTGAGGACAGATTGTACGGTAAGTGGCTGGAAAAGAAATATTTCCACGCAGAGCCGGATGAAACCAGAAAACCGTTTACCATTGTGATTCCACCGCCAAACATTACCGGTCAGCTTCACATGGGTCATGCACTGGACAATACCATGCAGGATATTTTAATCCGTTTTAAGAGAATGCAGGGCTACAATGCACTCTGGCAGCCGGGTACCGACCACGCCAGCATTGCAACAGAAGTTAAGATTATTGAAAAGTTAAAAGAAGAGGGCATCGAAAAGGCAGACCTTGGACGTGAGGGATTCTTAAAGCGTGCCTGGGACTGGAAGAAGGAATACGGCGGAAGAATTATCGAGCAGTTAAAGAAGCTAGGTTCCTCCTGTGACTGGGACAGAGAGCGTTTCACCATGGATGAAGGCTGTAACGCAGCCGTAGAAGAAGTATTCTGCAAGATGCACCACAAGGGTCTTATTTATAAGGGTTCCAGAATCATCAACTGGTGTCCGGTTTGCCATACCTCCATTTCGGATGCAGAAGTAGTATATGAGGAGCAGGCAGGCCATTTCTGGCACATTAAGTATCCGGTAGTCGGTACGGATGATTTCTTACAGTTTGCAACGACCAGACCGGAAACCATGCTTGGCGATACCGCCATTGCGGTTCATCCGGAGGATGAACGTTATGCACATCTGGTTGGCAAGAAGGTTAAGGTTCCTTTTGTTGACCGTGAGATTCCGATTATTGCCGATACTTACGTAGAAAAGGATTTCGGAACCGGTGTGGTTAAGATTACACCTGCCCATGACCCGAATGACTACGAAGTAGGAAGGCGTCATAACTTACCGGAAATCAATGTCATGAACGATGACGCGACCATCAATGCAAACGGCGGTAAATTTGCAGGTATGGACAGATACGAAGCAAGAGCACAGATTGTCAAGGAACTTGACGAAATGGGCTTACTTGTTAAGATTGAGGACTACAGCCACAACGTAGGCACCCATGACCGTTGTAAGACGACCGTTGAGCCGATGATTAAGCCACAGTGGTTCGTAAAGATGGATGAGTTAATTAAGCCTGCGGTAGAGGCAGTGAAGAATAACGAAATCACACTGATTCCTGAAAGAATGGAAAAGACCTATTTTAACTGGACAGACAACATCCGTGACTGGTGTATTTCCAGACAGCTCTGGTGGGGACACAGAATTCCGGCATACTACTGCCAGGATTGCGGTGAGGTTATCGTAGCAAAGACGAAGGACGCGCCAAAGGTTTGTCCGAAGTGCGGAAGTGCTCACTTAGAGCAGGATCCGGATACACTGGATACGTGGTTCTCCTCCGCGTTATGGCCATTCTCCACACTCGGCTGGCCGGAAAAGACAAAGGATTTAGAGTATTTCTATCCGACGGACGTTTTAGTTACCGGTTATGATATTATCTTCTTCTGGGTTATCCGTATGATTTTCTCCGGCTATGAACATATGCAGGAGAAACCGTTTAAGACCGTATTGTTCCATGGTCTGGTAAGAGACTCTCAGGGACGTAAGATGAGTAAGTCCTTAGGAAATGGTATCGATCCGCTCGAAGTAATTGATAAATACGGTGCAGATGCGCTTAGATTTACGTTAATTACCGGTAATGCACCGGGTAACGATATGCGTTTCTACTGGGAAAGAGTAGAAGCAAGCAGAAACTTTGCCAATAAGGTATGGAATGCGTCCCGTTTCATCATGATGTACATGGATCAGATGGCAGAAGCAGGTCTTAAGTTCGATGCGAAGAGTGTTCCGACAGAAACTCTTGAAGATGCGGATTGCTGGATTTTAACCAGATTTAACAATGTAGTAAAAGAAGTTACTGATAATATGGAAAGTTTTGAGCTTGGTGTAGCGGCACAGAAGATTTACGATTTCATCTATGATGACTTATGTGACTGGTATATTGAGATGGTTAAGCCTCGTATGTACGGCGACAATGCAACGTCCAAGGAAGCGGCAATGTGGACACTGCGTCATGTACTGACCGGAGCATTAAAGCTGTTACATCCATATATGCCATTCGTAACAGAAGAAATTTTCTGTACCTTAAAGGAAGCAGAAGGAATCCTTTCCGAAAACGAATCCATTATGATTTCTGAGTGGCCGGTTTATACAGCAGAATTTGATTTTACGGCAAAGGCAGATGCAGTTGAAATGATGAAGGAAGCCGTAAAGGGCATCCGTAACGTTCGTACCCAGATGAATGTTCCGCCAAGCAGAAAGGCAACGGTTTATGTTGTTTCTGCAGATGCAGCAGTTCGTGAGACCTTTGAAGGCAGTAAAAACTTCTTTGCAACCCTTGGCGGTGCAAGCGAAGTACTCATCCAGGCAGATAAGGCAGGCATTGCAGAGGATGCGGTATCTGCGGTACTTCCACAGGCAGTGATCTATATTCCGTTCTCTGACTTAGTTGACATTGAAAAGGAAATTGAGCGTCTGAACAAGGAAAAGGCACGTCTGACCGGAGAAATCAAGCGTGGTGAGGGCATGCTTTCCAATGCCAATTTCGTAGCCAAGGCTCCGGAAGCAAAGATTGCCGAGGAAAAGGCGAAGCTTGAAAACTACAAGAGCATGATGGCACAGGTAGAGGAAAGACTGGCTGCCCTGACAAAATAGGTGAAATTGGCAGATTCTGTCGCCAAATGCGATGAAACTTAAAATTACCTTGCGGGTTTGCTTGATTTTTTGTGAATCCGCAGGTATGATTTGTTTTATAGAGAAGGGAGCGCACCTATGATTAATTACGAAGAAGAACTGGCTCGTTTTCAGCCAAGTTTAGAAATTGATGAAGCAGAAGAAGCTATTTTTCACAATGATTTGACGGATATTGCAGATATTATTGAAAGCATTATAAAATCCGGAAAGTAGAAGGAATGGTGTATTAAAATGAAATGTCCGAAATGCGGTCATGAAATGATGAAACTGCGGAAACGCTGTGAAATCTGCGGTCAGGACTTAAGCATGTATGAGCGTTTACAGCGCATTTCCAATTCCTTTTACAACAAAGGTCTGGAAAGGGCAAAGGTCAGGGATTTGACCGGAGCCATTGTCATGTTGAAAAAGAGCCTGGAAATTAATAAAGAGAATACCGATGCCAGAAATTTGCTCGGCCTGGTCTATTTTGAAATGGGCGAGGTGGTTGCGGCACTTTCTGAATGGGTCATCAGCAAGCATTTCAATCCGACAGATAATATGGCGGACAAGCTGATTGAGAAGGTTCAGGCAGATACCGTGGCATTTGACGCCATGAATCAGACGATTAAGAAGTACAATATTGCACTTGCCAATGCAAAGCGCCAGGATGATGATCTTGCTATTTTGCAATTGAAACGGGCAATCAGTATGCATCCGAAGTACGTACGTGCCCTGCTGTTGTTATCGCTCATTTATTTGAAGAACTGCGAGTATGAAAAAGCAAGAAGGTGTTTGGTACGTGTCCAGAAAATTGACGTGGGTAATGTAACGGCACTCCGCTATCTGGAGGAAATCCGTCTGCAGACGCAGGGCGGCACGCAGAATACGGAGCAGCAAAAGGAATCGGATGATTTTTCCTCCACACCGCAGTTTGTGCCGGTGCATTCGTATCGGGAGGAAAAACCGAATTTTATGGCCTTTTTGACCTTTTTCCTCGGTGTGATTATCGGTGTGGCTGTGATTTACTATATGGCAGTCCCGAATATCCGACGTAATATTATGGAAGATTATAACCGGGAAGAAAAGAATTACAGTTCCATGCTCAGTGCAAAGGATGTATCGATTTCCTCCCTGGAGAGCCAGATTCGGATTTTGGAAAATGAAATCAACGATTTGGAACGTACACTGCGACGGGAAGAAGGCTATGTATTGACGGATTTTGAGCCGTTGGTAGATGCATTGTATCATTATCACGAGTATCTGCAACTGGAAGCACCGACTATGGAGCAGGCAGATGCCCTGATGAAAGAGATCTATGCGCTCGATATGAGCGAGATGGAAGCGGAAAACGATAATGCCGTGGTCCTGTATGAGGTGATGAAAGAAGATATGGAAGAGCGGACCGGAGCGTTTTATTCGTTAAAGGGTCTGCAACTTTATGCGGAAGGCAAGTATGAAGCGGCACTGCCGGTACTGGAGCAGGCATATGCCTATGTGAAACTGGATCCGGAAGTGTTGTATCATCTTGGAAGGATTTATCATTCCATGGGAGATTTGCCGCAGGCAAAACTGTTATACCAGATGCTGATAGCTGAATGTCCGGATTCCACACGTTGCCAGGAGGCAGAAGTCTATTTAGGTTATATTAAGGAACAGGAAGCGATACAGGCGTTGACGCCTACGGCAACATCAACGCCTGCGCCGACAGAATAAAGAGTACATAAGAGAAGAGACGAGAGTCTGAAGAATCACTATTCTTTGGACTCTCTTTTTCTTTGTTCGGAAGCTAAGAAAGAAGGAGGAATTTGAGGTGAAGACAACTTTTGAACTGAATGGAAGGACGTTGTTTCTGCGTCTTTCGGAAGATTTGGACCATCACAATGCAGAATATATCCGGGTGCAGTCGGATCAGTATTTGGAAAAATATCCGATTCACCGGATTGTGTTTGACTTTACCGGTGTGGAATTTATGGACAGTTCGGGGATTGGTGTGGTCATGGGCCGGTATAAACAGATGCAGTATGCCGGAGGAGAGGTTTTTGTGTATGGGATAGGAAAAAGCGTGGACCGTATTTTTCAAATGTCCGGGTTGTACCGGCTGGTGAAGGAATACCGACCGGAAAGGGAAGGAGGATACTGATATGGGAACAGGGAGGAATCTGTGTGAGGTGAGTTTTCTTGCCTTGTCGGAAAATGAGTCATTTGCAAGGATGGTGGCAGCGGCGTTTGTGCTGCCGTTAAATCCGACGGTGGAGGAACTTGCCGATATCAAAACTGCCATTTCCGAAGCGGTGACCAATGCGATTTTGCATGGCTACAATCAGGATGGAAAAGGCATGGTAACCATGCGGTTTGAGCGGGAAGAAAACCGGCTTACATTTGTGGTGCAGGACAATGGTGTCGGAATAGAAAATGTAGAGAAGGCGATGGAACCGCTGTATACATCAAAACCGGAGTTGGAGCGTTCCGGCATGGGATTTTCTTTTATGGAAGCATTTATGGACTCGCTTTTGGTAGAATCTTCGCCGGGGAACGGCTGTAAGGTAACAATGGAAAAGTACATTTGTCCTCTGAATGATGAGGCATCTTCCGAAACAGACTGACGGAGGTGCCCATGGATACCCAGTTGCTGATAAAAAGAGCACAAAACGGGGATAAAGAGGCAAGGGAACAATTGATAAATGAGAATGTGGGACTGGTCTGGAGCATTGTCAGACGTTATATGGGGCGAGGACAGGAGGCAGAGGATTTGTTCCAAATCGGGGTCATTGGGCTGATGAAGGCAGTAGATAAGTTTGATTTATCGTATGAAGTTATGTTTTCCACGTATGCGGTTCCGATGATTTCCGGAGAAATGAAACGGTACTTACGGGACAATAACAGTCTCATTAAAATGAGCCGTTCGATTAAAGAAAACGGCTGGAAAATTAAGCAGGCCAAGGAGCGTCTGGCCTATGAACTGGGACGAGATGCAACGATGGAAGAACTGGCGGCAGCAACGGAACTTTCGATGGAAGATGTGGTGACGGCGCTGGAGGCAAACAGCGAGATAGAGTCCATTTATAAAACGGTCTACCAGGGAGACGGAAATGAGATTTATCTGGTAGACCGCATCCGGGAAGAAAAAAACGAAACAGAAACGCTTTTGAACCGGATGACTGTGGAGGCGCTTCTGGATTCTCTGACGGAAAGTGAAAAACTTTTGATTGTGTCGCGTTATTTCGAAGACAAAACCCAGACGGAAACCGCAAAACTCCTTGGAATCAGCCAGGTGCAGGTCAGCCGTCTCGAAAAGAAAATTTTACTGAAAATGCGAAAAAACGTACAAGGATAGAATAAACCGAGGATTGCCGGCAGATACTACATCCAAACAAATGGTTTTGGAAAGGTATGGTGAGCGTAATGTCGGCAAAACAAAGAGCGATTGTACTGGTTGCAATAGCGGCTACAATCCTTGTGGCAGCAGGATTGCTCTTTTATTCCATGGCAAAGGTACAAAGCTATGACGGGATTTTTGTCAGCGGAGTAAGGCAGGTGTTGATGCCTTGAGTACAGTATATATCAAACCGGAGTTAAGCTGCGTAGTTTCGAATAAGAAGGTATATTTGGGAGATATCTGTCAGGTGTATGCGCAGGATGCCGCTTTGGCAAAGGAAGTCAGAAAAATTGAAGTGCTTCATATCGAAAAAGCGGAGAAACAGAAAATTGCGGTTTCGGTGCTTTTTCTGATTCAAAAAATCTCGGATGTGAAAAAGGATATTACTATCGTAAATACAGGAGAAAGTGATTTCCTGATCGAATACGAGCCGCCGGTACCGAAAAAGAAGTGGCCGGGGCAGCTAAAGGCAGCACTGGTCAGTATTGTTGTGTTTTTTGGTTCTGCGTTTACCATTATGACGTTTAATGAGGATGCGAATGTGTCCGAGGTTTTTACAAGAATTTATACGGTGGTTGCCGGTATGGAACAGGGAAACAACTGGCTGGAGGTGTCGTATTGCGTGGGACTTCCTTTGGGAATTTTGTTGTTCTTTAACCATTTTTCCTCTGCAAAACTTTCTGCGGACCCGACGCCGCTGCAGATTCAGATGCGCCAGTATGAACAGCAGGAGGATACGACCATTATTGAAAACGAAACAAGAAAAGGAAAGCGCATGGAATGAGTATTTGGATGAATGTATTACTTGCAATGATCGGGCTTGGCGGAGGAATGCTGGTAGCAGGCGGGCTGTTTGCTTTTCTTGTAACGGTAGGGGTGGTAACCAGACTGGCAGCCGGCACGAAAACGGCAAAGTTTGTCATGCTGTATGAAGATATGGCACTGCTCGGCGGTGCGATTGGAAATATTGCTTATGTGTACGGGGCGGGACTTCCGACCGGTGTGGTTGGCTTTGCGCTATACGGCATCAGTTCCGGTATTTTCACAGGGTGTCTCGCGGCGGCACTTGCCGAGGTTATCAACATGCTCCCGGTACTTTCGGAGCGCCTGAACATGAAAAAGGGAATGGCAGTGGTTATGGTAGCGTTTGCCATCGGTAAACTTGTGGGTGCATGGGTGCATCTGATTGGGGGGATTTAAGATGGGACAGGACAAGAAGAAAATGAAGATAGAAGAGCCGGTAACGGCAAAAAAAGTATTACAGACTACGGATGAGCAGGAGAAGGCGAAGAAGTACAACAAGTACGTGGACGAGAAGACGCCGAAGCCGGATTTGCTTAAGGACATGTGGCATGCCTTTCTGGTGGGTGGTGCCATCTGCACGGTAGGGCAGGTGATTACCAATGTCTATTCGGGACAGGGGATGGACGAAGAGACGGCAGCAGCGTTTACCACAATGACACTTGTTCTGATTTCTGTAATTCTGACCGGATTTAATGTCTATCAGAGAATTACGAAGTATGGGGGTGCCGGAAGCCTCGTTCCGATTACGGGCTTTGCCAACTCGGTTGCTGCGCCGGCAATCGAGTTCCAGAAGGAAGGTCAGGTCTTTGGTATCGGGTGCAAAATCTTTACGATTGCCGGACCGGTTATTTTGTTTGGTATTTTTGCAAGCTGGGTGTTGGGACTGGTTTATTGGATAGGAACTGTGTTGGGAGTGGTGTAGACCACTCCTTTTTTTGCTTTATAGGAAAGTCCTATAAAGCAAAAAACGCTCCGCGCGGATGCGCAGCTCGCGGAAAGGAAATTACCGCTTCGCGGACCGCTCGCGCGCGAAGATTGCGCAAGCGCAATCGTTGTTCTAAAACAAGGAAATTGACAAACGTTTGTTCGGGTGATAAAATGAAAATAGTACAAAGAAAGGAGCACCCACAGATGGAAAAGATGAGAACCTACATTGCGATAGACCTAAAATCGTTTTATGCCTCCGTGGAGTGCATCGAGAGAGGACTTGACCCGCTGACTACCAATCTTGCGGTGGCAGATGAGAGCCGTACGGAGAAGACGATTTGTCTCGCGGTTTCACCGTCACTGAAAAAGTACGGTATTCCGGGGCGGGCACGGTTATTTGAGGTAGTACAAAAGGTACGTGAGGTCAATGCAGGACGGAGGAAAGAGGACTATGTGACCTACATTGCGGCGCCACCGCGGATGGCACTTTATATGGACTATAGCACACGGATTTATAACGTGTATTTAAAATATGCGGCACCGGAGGACATTCACGTCTATTCGATTGATGAAGTGATGATGGATGTGACGGATTATCTGGCGGCGCGTAGGATGACACCAAAGGAATATGCCAAAGCCATGATTACCGAGGTGTTTGAAACGACCGGGATTACGGCTACGGCAGGCATCGGGACAAATCTTTATCTTTGCAAGGTGGCAATGGATATTATGGCAAAGCGGACCCCACCGGACGAGGACGGTGTGCGGATTGCAGAACTGAATGAGCGGAGTTACCGGGAACTTTTATGGGCGCATCGTCCTCTTACGGATTTTTGGCGTGTGGGCAGAGGGTATGCAAAAAAGTTGGAAGAACAGGGACTTTATACAATGGGGGATATTGCGCGTTGCTCCATCGGAAAAGCAAATGAGTATTATAATGAGGAACTTTTGTATAAGATGTTCGGCATCAACGCGGAACTTTTGATTGATCATGCGTGGGGCCATGAGCCGTCTACGATGAAAGAAGTAAAGGCATACCGGCCGGAGGAAAACAGCATCGGCTCCGGTCAGGTCCTGCACTGTGCATATGAGGCAGACAAAGCGCGTCTTGTCGTACGGGAGATGACGGATTTGCTGGCACTGGATCTGCTTGATAAAGGACTTGTGACAGACCAACTGGTGCTGACCATAGGGTATGATATTGAAAATCTGGCCGACCCGGTAAGGGCAAAACAGTATAAGGGACCGGTAACCACAGACGGATACGGTCGAAAAGTGCCAAAACATGCCCATGGTACAATAAACTTAAATACGCCAACGTTATCGGTAGGGCGTCTCCTTCAGGCGGTAACAGATCTGTATGACCGGATTGTGGATGAGAGTCTTTTGGTGCGCCGGATTAACATTACCGCAAACCGGGTGGTACGGGAAGACAGCGTAACAAAAAAAGAGTCGTACGAGCAGCTATCCCTGTTTTCAGACTATGAAACAGAGCAGAAGCAAAAGGAAGAGGAAGCAAGGGGACTGGAAAAGGAGCGGCAGGCGCAGGAAGCTATTTTAAGCATCAAAAAACGGTTTGGGAAAAACGCGGTGCTTCGGGGGATGAATTTGGAAGAGGGAGCGACTGCGAAGGATCGGAATGCGCAGATTGGAGGACATAAAGCATGAAAGAGGAAATTAAAAAAAGTTCCGGGCAATATGATGATATGCTTGATATGCCACCGCATAAGTCATCAAAGCATCCGCCGATGACACTTCTTGCACGTGCAGCACAGTTTTCTCCGTTTGCAGCACTGACCGGGTATGAGGATGCGATTAAAAGGACGGAAATCCGGCAGATAGAAAAGGAAGAAGAGGAAAAATTTGAGAGAAAATATTGGTAAAGAAATTGTTTTTTCATAAATCCCCATTGATTTTCGCTTTCACTCTTTAGTATACTGATATCAGTGGAAAAATGCGCAAAGAAAGGAACGAGTGAATTGGGGAAAAAATTACTGGTAGAAAAAGTGTATGAATCGATTGCAGCGGTATTGCCGATTACGGCAATTGTATTAGTTTTAAGTGTCAGCATTGCACCGCTATCGCCCGGGACCTGGACGTTGTTCTTTTTCGGAGCTCTGATGCTGATTTTTGGAATGGGATTTTTTACGCTGGGAGCGGAGATGTCCATGATTCCGATGGGAGAAGGTATTGGTGTGCTTTTAAGCAAATCAAAAAAGCATGCGATTCCTTTGGTTGTCTGTTTCGTACTTGGTGTGGTTATTACCATTGCAGAACCGGACCTGACGGTGCTTGCCAATCAGGTGCCATCGATTCCGAATATGGTGTTGATTTTAACAGTAGCAGTAGGCGTAGGGTTGTTCCTTATGCTGGCACAAATCCGTATTTATAAGAGAATTCCATTGTCTTATTTACTTGTTATTTTTTATGCAGTGATTTTTGTTTTGGCATTTGTGATTCCGGATAATTTTGTGGCGGTATCCTTTGATTCCGGTGGCGTGACAACCGGACCGATTACGGTTCCGTTTATCATGGCTCTCGGTATCGGTATGGCATCTGTTCGTACAGACAAAAATTCCAGCACCGACAGCTTTGGTCTGACGGCACTTTGCAGTGTGGGTCCGATTCTTGCGGTTATGATTTTGGGCATCTGTTTCCGTCCGGAGGATGCAGCATATACACCCGTACCACTTGTGGAACTTGATACGACAAAAGCGGTAGCCCGGGAATTTGCCCGTGCATTCCCGCATTATGCTGAGGAAGTGGCAGTTGCCCTTATTCCGGTTATTTTGATGTTTGTGGTATATCAGTTGATTTCAAAAAGATTTCATAAGCACCAGTTGATTAGAGTGGTTCTCGGTCTCGTTTATACATATGGTGGTCTCGTAATGTTTTTGACCGGAGTAAATGTAGGCTTTATGCCGGCGGGTCAGTTTATTGGACAGACGATTGCCGGGGCGGCTGGAGTACAAAAGTTTCTTCTGATTCCGATTGGTGCCCTGATTGGTTACTTTATCGTAAAGGCAGAGCCTGCTGTACGCGTGTTGACAAAACAGGTGGAAGAGATTACGAACGGTTCTATCTCCCAGAAAGCTATCGGAACCGCACTTTCCATCGGCATCGCGCTTTCGGTCGGACTTGCGATGCTACGTATTTTAACCGGATTAAACATTATGTATTTTTTGGTGCCGGGTTATGTGCTGGCACTTGTTATGACGTTCTTTGTGCCGCAGATTTTCACCGGTATCGCATTTGACTCCGGTGGCGTGGCGAGTGGTCCGATGACTACGACCTTCCTGCTCCCGCTTGCGATGGGCGCGTGCGAGGCTGTCGGCGGTAATATATTAACAGACGCATTCGGTATTGTGGCGATGGTTGCGATGACACCACTCTTTACCATTCAGCTTCTTGGCCTCTACAGCAAGATTAAAAAGAAACTTGCAAAGAGCCAGCAGATTGCACTGGAAGAGCTCGATGATTGTATTGTATTCTTTGATGAGGTATAGAAAGGAGGAGGTTTTGTGAACGGGAAAAAAGGTGAAATGAAGCTGATTGTCAGTTTTATTGAACGAGGACAGGGTAACGGTCTCACTAAGTTTTATACAGAACATCATGTGAGTTTCAATTATCACAGTGTCGGCATCGGAACGGCCTCCTCGGATTTATTGGATGTGCTTGGTATCGGTTCTTCGGAGAAGGACGTGATTTTCAGCCTGGCAGCCAGGGAAAATGCAGAGCGTCTGATGGATCGGCTTTCGGATAATTTAAGAAATATCAGAGAGAAGGGAATTGTATTTACCATGCCGCTTACCGGTCTTAACAATGTGGTGGCAACGGTACTGGAACGTCAGGTAGAAGGCGGAAGAATGGGAGGAAACGAAATGGATGCAAATGTGGCAAACAGTTTGATTTTGGTTATGATAAATCAGGGAAATACCGATGCAGTGATGAATACGGCAAGAGCGGCAGGTGCCAGAGGCGGCACTATTATCCGTTCGCGTTTTACCGGACCGGAGGATGTTGCGGGGCTTGAGAATATGATGGCAGAAGAAAAGGAAATCATTGCGATGGTGGTTCCTACAGACAAGAGAAATGCCATTATGGATACGATTAATAAAAAGCACGGAATTAAGACCGAAGCAGGGGCTGTGATTTTATCCCTTGGTATTGACCGCATTGCAAAACTCGGTTAAATCTCAAGGGAACAGTGTAGAACAACAGAACATAAAATCAGGAAGAAGAGAGGACACCGGACCAATGGAATACGGCTTTCGAGAATATAAGAAAAGTGAATTATTACGAGGACATTTGAATGTGGGAGGGGCCGATGACAAGGGCAACCGCATTGATGTGACCAACCTTTATTTTGAAAGAAACGGCAGACCATGCATTGATGTCATGGGTGAGTTTCATTTTGCCAGATGCAACAGGGAAAACTGGAAGGAAACGCTTTGCAAAATGAAGGCAGGCGGTGTGACGATTGTTGCAAGTTACCTGTTTTGGAACTATCATGAGGAAATCGAAGGGGAGTTTGATTTCTCCGGAGATCTTGACGTGCGAGCATTTGTGAAAGAGTGTCAGAAGGTAGGGCTTGATGTTATTATCCGTATCGGTCCGTGGGCGCATGGAGAGGCCCGCTATGGAGGATTCCCGGACTGGCTGATGAAAAAGCCGTATGTACTGAGAGAGAATAACGAAGAATATCTTGAGAAGGTCCGTATCTTCTATGAAAAGATTTATGAGCAGGTACAAGGTCTGTTTTATAAGGACGGCGGCAATATCATCGGTGTACAGTTGGAAAATGAACTCGTAGACAATGCAGAGCATTTGCTGACCTTAAAGCAGATGGCGCAGGAAATCGGCTACGATGCACCGCTTTGGACGGTGACCGGTTGGAACAGTTTATACGGTGCAAAAATTCCGGTGGATGACGTGGTTCCGGTGTTTTCGGCATACCCGGAGGCACCTTGGTCCGATACGACGGAAAAGCTTCCACTTTCTCCGCATTATGTATTCAATCAGATGAGAAACGATGCGGCAGTAGGTGTAGATTTAATGAAAGCATCGGATGAAGATGGTTGGAGACTTCCGTATGAAAAATATCCGTTTGCGACCTGCGAACTTGGTGGAGGTATTCAGGTGACACATCACCGCAGACCGCTGATTCAAGGTATGGATATTTATGCTTTGTCACTTTCCAAACTTGGTTCTGGTAATAATTTAATTGGTTACTATATGTATTGTGGCGGGACAAATAAGATTGGTAAGCTGTCTACGCTCAATGAGTCAAAGGCAACCGGTTATCCGAACGATTACTCGATTTTATCGTACGATTTCCAGACAATGATATCAGAGTACGGAGAACTCAGAGAGCAGTATCGTCTGACCAATCTGCTTCACCTGATGGCACAGGAGTTTGGTGATGTGCTGGCTCCGATGGAAGCAGTAGACAGTGTACAGAACGTGTTGCCGGAAGATATGGATTCCCTGCGTTACAGTATGCGTACTGACGGAAAGAGTGGCTTTGTTTTTGTAAATCACTATCAGAGACTGGCAAAGTTACATGATGTAAATAATGTTGTGATAGATACGGGAGTTGTGAAGTTCCCTGCATTTGATGTGAAGGGAGAGATTGCTTTTGTGCTTCCGTTTGGATTACGGCTTGATGAAGAAACACTGGAATATGCAACCGCGCAGCCGATTTGTAGAGAAGGAGACACGTACTTTTTTACAGAGATTCCGGGCATTACAGCGGAATATAAATTTGCAGACAGAGACGCACTTCAGGTAAAGGCAGGAATGGGTCATTGGTTAAAGGTAGGAGACATTAAGATTGTAACACTGACCTGGGACCAGGCAAGATTCCTGCGTAAATTGGAAGGTGAAGTTTATGTTGGTGAAGAGTGCGACTTAATCTGGCAGGATAAGAGAGTTAAGGCGGCGGCTCCGGGCGTACATCACTATTATTCCTGGGAGGGAGAAGATGGTTTTGAACGGCTGACAACTGGAAAGGTGTTTACACAGGCAGAGATTGCGATTGAGCCTTTAGAGAGTATTCCGTTTACGCCAAAGTATATGGAAGAGTTAGCACTTGGTAGCGAGAGAGCATTATCCTATGCGAAGGTTTCTGTAACAACGGCTGAGGGCTTTGTGGAGATTCCGAATGTCGGAGATGTGCTTCAGCTTTACACCGCTGAGAATGAAATGATAGCAGACAACTTCTACTACGGAAAGCCTTGGAGGCTTCCGGCAAAGCTTTTGTTTGGCAAGGAACTTTATTTGGTGGTGTCGGAGTTTAAGGACGATTTTTACAAAGAGTATTAATGTGATGGGCGTGTCTAAAAAGACGCGCCCTGCATTTCACGGAGGAAGGCTAAATTGAAAACCTGTGACCCATACATTTCAGATGAATCGGAATATTATGTGTATGCCCCGAGTGTTCTTGCAAAAGAGGCATTTTACTATGTTATCTGTGCCGGACACTATTTATATAAGCCGGGCTATTTTCTGGTACGGAATTCGTATGACAGCTATTTGCTTTTGTATGTGGAAGAGGGGAGCCTTTTGGTGGAAGTGGATGGACAGAGAAAGAAAGCGGCCGAAGGAAACTTCGTATTGTTGAACTGCTACGAACCGCATGCATACGGAACCGAAACGGGATGCCGATGTTTGTGGTGTCACCTGGACGGTCAGGGAGCGGCAGAGTATTACCGTGCAATTGTGGGGCGATTGGGAAATGTGTTTTCTATTAAGAAGGCACTGCCTCTTGTGTTTAAGATGAAAGAAATCTTTGAAATGTTTGAGCCGGGTGCAGTGATAAAGGAGCCGCTGGTTTCTAAGTATCTGACCGATATGTTTACTGCATTTTTGCTCTACGCTCCGGAAAACCAGACGATGGGAAGGGAGGTTTCGGAAGAGATTATTTCCTATATCAACGAGCATTTCAAGGAGGAAATCACGACGGAACTTTTGGCGGAGCATGTAGGGCTGAGCCCATTCCATTTTATTCGCACATTTAAAAAAGAAACCGGCTTTACACCGCATGAATATCTGGTGCGTACCCGCATCGATATGGCAAAGTATCTCTTGAAGAATACAGGAATGTCTGTCAAGGATATCTGTTTTGAGACAGGATTTTCCTCGGAAAGCGTCTTTTGCTCTGCATTTAAAAAGAGTTCAGGCATGAGCCCGAACTCTTACAGAAAAAACGTCTAGATGCTCTTTGGCTCTGTTGTGACATCGCAACGGAGCTTTTTAAATACCTTTTTGTCCTGCATGGAAAGAAGTACACTGGAGTGAACCTGTGCACCCGTAAGCTTTGGCAATTGTTCAAGAACAAGTGCCGCATCCGCATTCTTTGCTGCGTTTGCAGAAAGTGCAATCAGCATTTCGTCGGTATGCAGACGAGGATTCTTGCTGCCAAGGTAATTGGTTTTTAAGGTCTGGATCGGCTCTAAGGATTCCGGTGAGAGAACCTTTTCCTCTTTTCTGATTTCTGCCAGATATTTTAACGAATTCATCAGAGCTGCTGCGGAAGCACCGAGTAAATCGCCGGTCTTACCTGTGATGATAGTGCCGTCAGCGAGCTCAATGGCTACTGCAGGGGCACCGGTTCTGGCTGCACGTTCCAAGGCCGGAGCTACCGGGTGACGGTCGGTAACAGAGAGCCCTTCCTTACTCATTAACAGTTCCAACTGTACGAGTTCGGATTGCTCATGGGAACCATCTGCCACACCGCCAAGTGCATTGTAATAGCGGCGGATAATTTCCTGATGGGAAGCTTCACGGCAGGCGTCGTCATCTATGATACAGTTTCCAACCATATTAACTCCCATGTCGGTCGGCGAAGCATACGGGCTGGTGCCGAAAATTTTCATGAACATGGCATTTAACACCGGGAAAATTTCTACGTCGCGGTTATAATTAACGGTAGTAATACCATAGGCTTTTAAATGATACGGATCAATCATGTTAACATCGCTTAAATCTGCGGTGGCAGCCTCATAAGCTAAGTTGACCGGGTGGTCCAATGGGAGATTCCAGATAGGGAAGGTCTCAAACTTCGCATAGCCGGCACGGACACCGCGCTGGTGTTCGTGATATAACTGGGAAAGGCAGGTACACATTTTGCCACTGCCCGGCCCCGGTGCTGTTACAACGACTAACGGGCGGGAAGTTTCAATATAGTCATTTTTACCAAATCCTTCCTCACTTACGATGTATGGAACATTGGTCGGGTAGCCCGGAATCATGTAGTGGTGATATACCTTAATTCCCATGTTTTCCAGTCGTTTTTGGAAAACATTGGCGCTATGCTGGTTTGCATACATGGAAAGTACGACACTTCCGACATAGAGGTTGCGGGAACGGAATTCCTCGATTAAGCGGATGACATCCTTATCGTAGGTAATGCCAAGGTCGGCACGGATTTTGTTGCGTTCAATATCATCTGCGCTTACCACCATGACAATTTCTGCCTGATCGGCAAGCTGCATCAGCATCTGAAGCTTACTGTCGGCGGCAAAGCCCGGAAGGACACGTGCTGCGTGATAGTCATCAAACAGTTTTCCGCCGAATTCCAGATAGAGTTTGTTGTCAAATTTCTTGATACGTTCCATGATGTGCTCAGACTGCATTTTCAAATACTTTTCATTATCAAATCCGATTTTCATAATCTTCCCGCTCCTGTATCACCGTATGATGTGTTAAAATATAAAATCAAAATAACTATAGCACAATTTTTAGTGTTCCACAATATATTAAATTGCAAAAGGGAAGCGGAATTTATACCCATATTTTACTTTTTCTCCGATGGGTTCCCGTAAAACGAAGCGGCACACTTGCAGGATTTGCCGGTTTGGCGCCGGTTCCCGGCAGTCATGAGCAAAAACAACAAGACCGAAACTCAGCAGGCAGCGGGTGAGAAAGTTTACAAGAGGATGATACGAATAAAGTGCGAAGCAATATGCCGATATGAATACGACATGTTATTATACAAAGAGATTCCTGGAAAATAATTGACAGAATATTTATATTTTGATACTATAATAGTATAAAAATTTTATACAGCGGAGGAGTTAAATTATGGAACCAAACGAAACAGAGAATGTAACATTTGAGACACTGAGGGAATCAAAGTTTGATGCGTCTGTGCTGGAATTTGTGTTATATTCCATCGGAACAAGCCTGATTATTTCTTTTACATTAGGCATTGCGACACCATGGGCAGTATGTTTTATGTACAAATTCGTCATCAGCCACATTGTTTTAGACGGAAAACGTCTTGTGTTTGATGGTACCGGCGGACAGTTATTCGGTAATTGGATTAAGTGGTTAATTTTCATTGTAATTACTTGTGGCATTTACAGTTTCTGGGTTGCTCCTAGATTGATTGACTGGATTGTAAAGCACACACATTTTGAAGAAGCATAGAAAATAATTGATAAAGGAGATTATAAATTATGGGCGTTATTTTAAACATTGTAATTGATATTTTAATCGGTGCATTGGTTGGTTGGGTTGCCGGCCTTATCATGAAGAGCAAAGGCGGTTTCTGGCGCAATGCGATTATGGGTATCCTTGGTGGTATCGTGGGTGGATTACTTCCATTAGGAATCATTGGTTCTATCCTCGGTGCATGTCTTGTAATTTTCATTTATGAGAAGTTTATTGCAAAGGGCGGCAAGAAGAGAAGATAAGATTGTGATTTTCCAAGGGGAGTGCCATTTTCGAATGCACTCCTTTTTTCATGCCATGCAGCTGTCCTTAAAACGCAGCTGCCATGCTCGTAGGGCTTGCTGGCAATGCGTTCTTTTGGCGTCATTCATAAACAGAAGCGCCCGTCCCGCAACTCGTCGGTCGGGACGAGAAAGAATATATAAGAATGTCACGGCATACTGCTACGCAGTATGCCGATGATTTTTTACCTATCACATTTTATTTTCGAACGAGATCAAGCCAACTGTACCGTTCCGGGTCTTCGTCATACGGAATGACAATTTTCCCCTCTCTCATGAGGTTGAGGAGTTTGGAGAAAATGGTCTGGGTTGCTTCAGCAATTTCTGAAAAACTGACCGGTTCCATGTTCATATATTGCCTTGCCAGCAGAACAGCATCAAGCGATGAATACGAGTGGAAAAAGGTAGTGAGAATCTGCTTGCGTGCCTGACCGCTGAATCCTTTCATAGCAGTGGCTAAGGTGGAATCTGAGATGTTTCCTTCACGGAGCAGGGCACGCAGTGTCTTGCTTTCCAGGGAAATGATTGCCGAGTTGCAGGTTTTTATCAATAAATAATGTTCATGTTCCGGTCCCACAGCCAGTTCACCGTCGAATAAACTTGCTATAAAGAGCATATCCGGATCTTTCGCGGCTTTTTCTGCGGCTTTTTCTTCTTCACGTTTCTGATAAAGTTCTTCTGCCTCCTTCGGCATCATGGCGAGCAGCTTTTGTTCCGTCCGCATTTCATTTTCACCTGCCTGAATCTGCAGGGTACCAAGCAGATAAATCAGGAAAACCCATCCCTCTACGCCTCTGAGACCTTTGGCGGAATAACGCAGAAGTGCGAAATCCTCCACAAGTTTTGGTTCGTTGCCGTCTATGACAGCGATAATCATATCGGAAAGATACTGATGATATGGGACGTCATCCCCAAAGTGCATGGCAACTTCCTCTAACTGGAGAAGCCCTTCCTTAAATGCAATGCGGTGAAGCTGCAGGAGGATATCGACGGCATTGATAAACAGGGAACAGTTGTGTTCCTTTTCTTCCGGACTCAGTGTTTCAAAGTTTTTGGCATGCAGCTGTAATTCGTTGTAATAGAATTGATTCATCATTTGGTCTCCTTTCGGAAAATGTAACGACGTTAATAGTTGCACTTATTATATAACTTTGGTATGAGGTGTGCAAGAGAGGGGGAAAAGAGGGCGTAAAAAAGGGAGCCGGTGGGCTCCCTGAACTGATTCATATTATAACCTAAAGTTTAATACGACCGGTTTCCAATCACATACGCAATCATACTTGCGAGTAAAAACGCACCGGAGGCATTCGGATGAAGCATATCTTCCTGGTAAAGTGCATCCAGTTCTTCCGGATCCATTTTACTCCATTCCTCATGTAAATCGATGAGTGGGAGATTGTTTTTTTCTGCCAGTGCCCGGATATGCGGAATAATCTGCAACAGATACTTTTCCTGATGCTTTCTCCAGATACAGTTACGTACCGGAACCGGGGTGACGAGGTAAATCAGGGCATTCGGGGAAGCCTGACGCACTCCGTCGATGATATACTGGTAAAAGGTTTCGAACAACGGCTCGAAAGAAATCATATTGTTGTACGGATCCTGAATATCCTCCGTGTCGTGCATTCCGTCTACAGCGTCATTTGTACCGAGCATGATGACATAGATATCTCCGGCAATGGAGAGTGCTTCGTCATATTCCGGCTGTAAGACATACGGCAGACCGTAAGTACGACCGTCTTCAGCCTCCATCATGGTGACACAACTGCATGTGACTCCTTCGTTGAATACAATGACTTCATCTCCCAAAAACTCCTGCAGAAGAGAAGGATAGTAAACAGAAGGGTCATCGCCTAACCCGAAACCCTCTGTAATACTGTCTCCGATACAAACAATTTTTATCTTTGCGTCTAAGTCCATAAAACCCCTGTTTTATCCTGAAAAGTAAAAGATTTATTTGTTACCTTCCATCATTATAGCACGAACCTTAAGGGAAAGTCCAAACAAATTTATAAAACCTTCGGCATCATGGTGGTCATAGAGTTCTCCGGTGGTGAAGGAAGCAATGCTTTCGTTGTACAAAGAGTATGGGGAAGTGGTTCCCTGCTTGATGATATTACCTTTGTAAAGCTTTAATTTTACTTCACCGGTGACATACTGCTGAGTGGATTCTACGAATGCCTGCAGAGCCTCGCGCAGTGGAGTAAACCATTTTCCTTCGTAAACAACATCGGCATATTTGTCACCGATGCCTTTCTTGTAAGCCAGGGTATCACGGTCTAAAATGAGTTCCTCTAACTGGGTATGTGCTTCCATAAGTATTGTGCCGCCCGGTGTTTCATAAACGCCACGGGATTTCATACCAACGACACGGTTTTCTACGATGTCTACTATGCCGATGCCGTGCTTGCCGCCGAGCGTGTTCAATTCCTTTAAAATATCGGAAGCCTTCATCTGCTTGCCGTTTAAAGCAACCGGAGCGCCCTTTTCAAAGGTAAGGGAGATGCTTTCGCCTTCGTCCGGAGCCTTTTCAGGAGATACGCCAAGTACTAACAAGTGATCATAGTTTGGTGCGTTGGCAGGATCTTCGAGTTCCAGTCCTTCATGGCTGATGTGCCAGAGGTTACGGTCGCGGCTGTAGCTGTGACTCGCATCAAACGGAAGGTCAATGCCGTGTTGTTTGCAGTATTCGATTTCATCTTCTCTCGACTGCATCTTCCAGGTTTCATTGCATCTCCAAGGAGCAATAATCTTTAAGTCCGGAGCCAGTGCCTTGATACCAAGTTCAAAACGTACCTGGTCGTTTCCTTTGCCGGTGGCACCGTGACAGATGGCAACGGCACCTTCCTTCTTTGCAATTTCCACTAACTTCTTTGCAATTAATGGTCTTGCCATGGAAGTACCGAGTAAGTATTTGTTTTCATAGACAGCCCCTGCCTTAACGCAAGGAATGGCATATTCATCTACGAATTCATCTACAACATCTAAAATATAGAGTTTTTCCGCACCGGAGTATTTTGCTCTTTCTTCCAGACCGTCCAGCTCATTGCCCTGACCAACGTCGATGCAGCAGCAGATGACATCATAATCATAATTTTCCTTTAACCAGGGAATGATGGCAGTGGTATCAAGTCCTCCTGAGTATGCTAAAATTACTTTTTCTTTTCCGTTTTCCATTGTATTATCCTCCTAAATTGAATTTTATGAATCGTCTAATTTATAAATATGCACATAATATACATCATAATGCAAATTTATGCAATAGTTTTTTTGAAAAAAATTCAAACTCTTGCATACGAACCGGCTTTGGGCTACAATAAAGAGAAACGTGATTACTTAATATAAGGAAAGAAGGGAGAAAAATATGAAGTACAGAATTATTTTGGCATCGGGATCTCCAAGAAGGAAAGAACTCCTGACACAAATCGGTGTCACATTTGAAATAAAGACGAGTGAAAAGGAAGAAATCATTACAAGCAGCAATCCGAAGGATGTGGTCAAAGAACTGTCTGCCATGAAGGCAAAGGATGTTGCAGAAGGAATTGAAGGCCCGGCCGTGATTTTAGGTGCGGATACCGTGGTGGCTTATGATGGGAAAATCCTTGGTAAACCAAAGGACAGAGAAGATGCGGTACGCATGATTTCAAGCTTTGCCGGGGATGAGCATAACGTGTACACGGGTGTGTGTATATTAATAAAGGAAGCGGACGGTTCGGTCCGTGAGATATCCTTTGCCGAGGGGACAAAAGTATTTGTCTACGGAATGACGGAACAGGAAATTTCGGATTATGTAGACAGTGGTGAGCCAATGGACAAAGCGGGGGCATATGCCATCCAGGGGAAATTTGCACCGTACATCAAAGAGATTGCCGGGGACTATTACAATATTGTCGGATTTCCGGTTGCGGGCATTTATCAGCGTCTGAAAGAGGCTGGAATAAATATTTGTGAATAATATTCAAAAAATACTTGCATAAATAATCGCGATTATGTATAATTATGAAAAATGAATCTATCAATGCATAAGGAGACAAGAGATATGATTAAAGTAGGTATTATCGGTTCGACCGGTTATGCGGGACAGGAACTGGTACGACTTTTGTTACAGCACAAAGAAGCAGAGATTGTCTGGTATGGTTCCAGAAGTTATATTGATAAAAAATATGCGGATGTGTACCGGAATATGTTTCAGCTGGTGGAGAATGTGTGTCTGGATGATGACATGGAGGCACTGGCAGAGAAAGCGGATGTAATTTTTACGGCAACACCGCAGGGGTTTTGTGCTTCGATTGTCAGTGAGGATGTGTTGAAAAAGACAAAAATCATTGATTTATCGGCAGATTTCAGAATCAAGGACGTAAGTACCTACGAGCAGTGGTATGGCATTACCCATGTAAGTCCACAGTTTATTGGGGAAGCGGTGTATGGACTTCCGGAACTCAATCGGGAAAAAATAAAAGGAGCGAGACTCCTTGCCAATCCGGGCTGTTATCCGACCTGTTCTACACTAAGCATTTATCCGCTGGCAAAGGCCGGACTGATTGATTTGAATACACTTATCATTGATGCGAAATCCGGTACATCCGGAGCGGGACGTTCCGCAAAGGTTGACAATCTGTATTGTGAGGTCAATGAAAACATCAAGGCGTACGGCGTGACATCGCACCGTCATACACCGGAAATTGAAGAGCAGTTAACGTACGCGAGCGGGGAAAAGGTATTGTTAAACTTCACACCTCATCTTGTACCGATGAACCGGGGCATTTTGATTACGGCATACGCAACTTTAAAGAAGCCGGTCAGTTATGAGGAAGTGAAGCGGATTTACGACGATTGTTATAAGGACGAATACTTTGTACGCGTGCTTGAGAAAAATGTGTGTCCGGAGACCCGGTGGGTGGAAGGTTCCAATTTTGTCGATGTCAATTTTAAGATTGACGAGAGAACCAACCGCGTGATTATGATGGGAGCCATGGACAATCTGGTAAAGGGAGCTGCCGGTCAGGCCATCCAGAACATGAATCTGATGTTTGGACTTTCAGAGACGGAAGGCTTACAACTGGTACCGATGTTCCCGTAAAGGAGAAGAACAATGGAAAAGGACATGATTACATATGAAGTGATGACACCGGAGCATTATGAAGGTGTGTATGCCCTGTGGATGACGATTAAAGGCTTTGGAATCCGGAGTATTGATGATTCAAAAGAGGGTGTGGAAAAGTTTTTACGACGCAATCCGACGACCAGTGTTGTGGCAAAGGACTCAGAGAAAATTATCGGAAGCATTCTCTGCGGACATGACGGCAGAAGGGCAAGTTTTTATCATGTCTGTGTGGCGGAAAACTACCGTAAGCAGGGAATCGGAAAGAAGATGGCAGCATTTGCCATGGAGGCGTTAAAAAAGGAAGGAATTAATAAGGTTGGTCTGCAGGCGTTTAAGACAAACGAAGCCGGAAACAAGTTTTGGAGAAAATTAAACTGGGCAGAGCGCGTGGACTTAAATTATTATGACATGCCGCTTAATGAGGAGAATATTACAACGTTTAACAAATAAGTAATGGGAGAACAGGAGGCAGAGCGATGAAACAGATTGCAGGAGGAGTGACTGCAGCACAGGGCTTTTTTGCAGCATCGTGTGCGGCAGGAATTAAATATCAGGACAGAACGGACATGGCAATGGTGTATTCAAAAGTGCCGTGCGTAGTATCCGGTACTTTTACAACGAATGTGGTAAAAGCGGCACCGGTACTCTGGGACAAAATGATTTCAGAAGAAAAGGGCATAGCACAGGTAGTAGTGATTAACGCCGGCATTGCCAATGCCTGTACGGGAGAGCAGGGATATCAGTATTGCATGGAGACGGCAAAAGCAGCGGAGGAAACCTTAAAGGTTTCGTGCGATTCCGTGCTGGTGGCATCGACCGGTGTTATCGGAAAGCAGCTTCCGATTGATAAGATCAAGGCGGGCACAAAGGTACTGGCGGGTCAGTTAAGCGATACAACAGAAGCCGGAACGGATGCGGCCAAGGCGATTATGACTACGGATACCAAAAAGAAAGAGATTGCAGTGAAGCTCACACTTTCCGGCAAGGAAGTGACGATTGGCGGTATGTGCAAGGGCTCCGGCATGATTCATCCGAATATGTGCACAATGCTCGGATTTATTACGACTGATGCGGATATTTCAAAGGAACTGCTCGACAAAGCATTAAAAGAGGATGTACAGGACACTTACAATATGGTTTCCGTGGATGGAGATACTTCCACAAACGATACCGTGCTTTTGCTTGCAAACGGTCTGGCAGGCAATGAAAAAATCGTTTCTGCTGACAGTGGGGACTATAAAGCCTTTGCAGAGGCACTGCACTTTGTCAACGAATATCTGGCAAAAAGAATTGCAGAAGACGGTGAAGGTGCAACCAAGTTATTTACGGCAAAGGTAGTGCATGCATCGTCAAAAGAAACGGCTAAGGTGCTGGCAAAGTCGGTCATTACCTCGAGTCTTACAAAAGCAGCGGTATACGGAAACGATGCCAACTGGGGCAGAATTCTTTGTGCACTTGGTTATTCGGGGGAAAACTTTGACCCTTATAAAGTAGACATTACCATTTCAGACGGAACGGACACACTCATGCTCGTGGAAAACGGCATGGCAACAGACTATTCCGAGGAATTTGCTACAAAGATTCTTTCCGGCGGGGAAGTGACTGCGGTTGCAGATATGAAAGACGGAGAGGCATCTGCTACGGCATGGGGGTGTGACCTGACCTATGAGTATGTAAAGATTAATGCGGATTACCGTTCCTAGGGTAAATGAGTGAAGGACCCCGGAGAAAGGATAGACTAAGAAGAGGAGAACGGATTACCATGGAGCAGATACAGGCAGAAATGTTAAAGGCGCAGGTGTTAATAGAGGCACTGCCCTATATTCAGAAGTTTAATAATAAGAAAGTGGTCGTGAAATACGGCGGAAGTGCGATGTTAGATCCGGAGCTGCAGCTGAATGTCATCCGGGACGTAGCACTCCTTAAACTGGTCGGGATGAAACCGATTATCGTGCACGGAGGCGGAAAGGAAATCAGCAAATGGGTGGCAATGCTTGGGAAGGAGCCACAGTTTGTAGAGGGACTCCGTGTAACTGATGCTGAGACCATGGAAGTCGCCGAGATGGTATTAAATAAGGTGAACAAAAATCTGGTGCAGATGTTAGAGCAGATTGGCGTCAAAGCAGCAGGTATCTGTGGTAAGGATGGTGCGACACTTCATGTTACAAAAAAAACGGTCAATGGGCAGGACATAGGTTTCGTCGGAAACATCGATAAGGTAAATACGAATTTGTTGGATACCCTGATTGAACAGGGCTTTGTACCTGTCATTGCACCAATCGGTCTGGATGATGCGTATCAGTCCTACAATATCAATGCAGATGATGCGGCTTGCGCCATCGCAACGGCGATCGGAGCGGAAAAACTGGCATTTTTAACGGATATCGAGGGCGTGTGTCTGGATCCGAAGGATAAGTCAACACTCATTACGGAGTTGTCCTTAGAGAAAGCCGATAAGTTAATCGCAGACGGGTTTATCGGTGGCGGTATGCTTCCGAAACTGAAAAATTGTATCGATGCGGTGAAAGAGGGCGTGACGAGTGTACATATACTGGACGGTAGGATGCTACACAGTCTGCTTTTAGAGTTCTTTACCGATAAGGGTATCGGAACCGCGATTTATAAGTAAGGAAAAAGCCTCTGCTCGCAGAAGGCGTATGGAAGGAGAAGGATAACATGAATTCCAAGGAATGCAGAGAACGCGCAGAACAGGTGTTGATGCATACCTATGGCAGATATCCGGTGGTGCTTGACTATGGCGACGGAGTCTATCTGTATGATACGGAGGGAAAGAAATATCTGGACTTTTCCGCCGGCATCGGTGTGTTTGCACTTGGCTATAACAATAAAGAATATAATGACGCCCTAAAGGTGCAGATTGATAAACTGTTACATACGTCAAATTATTATTACAATGAGCCGGCGACACTGGCAGCAGAGGCATTTGCGTCAGCCTCCGGCATGGACCGTGTGTTTTTTACAAACAGCGGTACCGAGGCCGTAGAGGGTGCCATCAAGCTTGCAAGAAAATATTATTATAAGAAGACCGGATGTGCGGACAGTGAAATCATTGCGATGGAACATTCCTTCCACGGAAGAACGATGGGAGCGGTTTCCGTAACCGGCACAAAGAAATACAGGGAGCCGTTTGAACCGTTAATCGGCGGGGTGGTGTTTGCAACGTTTAACGATTTGGAGTCGGTGACTTCAAAGATTACGGAAAAGACGGCTGCGATTATTATGGAGACAGTGCAGGGAGAGGGTGGTATCTACCCGGCAACCAAGGAGTTTATCGAGGGTGTGGCGGCTGTCTGCAGGGAAAAAGACATTGTGCTTATTTTGGATGAAATACAGTGCGGTATGGGACGAAGCGGTGCGATGTTTGCTTATCAGAATTACGGCGTGGTGCCGGGGATTGTGACGAGCGCAAAGGCACTCGGCTGCGGTGTGCCGGTAGGAGCCTTTGCGGCGTGTGAAAAGGTAGCAGCAGCTTTTGAGCCGGGTGACCATGGCACGACATATGGCGGCAATCCGTTTGTAACGGCGGCGGCTGTCAAAGTGTTTGAACTGTTCGGTAAATTGGAGGTGCTTGAAAACGTAAAGAAAAACGGTGCTTACCTTTATGAGAAACTGGAGACATTTGCAAAAGAACATGACTGTGTTGTGGAACACCGGGGCATGGGCTTTATGCAGGGGTTGGAATTTGACCATCCGGTAAAGGACATTGTGGCAAAGGCATTGGAGAATGGCTTGATATTAATTTCCGCAGGAGCCAATACGGTGCGTTTTTTACCCCCGCTCATTATGGAGAAAGGGCAGGTGGATGAGATGGTGGAGATTTTGAAAAAGTGTGTATGATTTAAAAAGAAGCGACGGCTTTTCAGAGGAAAGTCGTCGCTTCTTGCGTAAAATATTAAAACTTGATATACTGTTGTTACAAGATACGGACAAATAAGAAAGGGGCGTTACCATGGGCTTTTTTGAAAGAGAAAAGGATGCAGTTATTTTTAGGGAAAACGGTGAAACCGTGCGTATTGAGGCATGGAATGCGGACAGTCTGCGTGTGCGGTCGTGTCTGGTAAACGATATCAAGGAAGGGAGTGTTGCTCTGCTTGAAAAGCAGGAGTGTACACCGGACATTCAGATAGAAGAGCAGAAGGCAACGATTACCAACGGAAAAATCACGGCAGTGATGGAATTTCAGGGATGGGGCAGAACGTTGCAGACGTCATTTTACAATCAAAAGGGAGAACTTCTGTTAAGGGAAATCGCAAATGGTGGTGCGCTTTGTCTACGGGCGCGTTCGTACCGTCCGCTTGCCGGAGGAAAGTATCGTCTGAAGGTATCCTTTGATTCTAATCCGGACGAAAAGATTTACGGCATGGGTCAGTACCAGCAGGAGCGGATGAATTTAAAGGGCTGTAACATTGAACTTGCCCACAGAAATTCCCAGGCGAGTGTGCCGTTTTATCTTTCTGATTTGGGCTACGGCTTTTTATGGCACAACGCCGCGGTAGGTGAGGTACATTTCGGCACGAACACCACCCAGTGGGAAGCACAGGTTTCCGAACAGGTGGATTACTGGATTACGGCGGGGGATACCCCGGCGGAAATTGAGGAGCACTTTGCGGATGCCGTCGGCAAGACGCCGATGATGCCGGAATACGGTCTTGGCTTCTGGCAGTGCAAGCTCCGTTATTTTAATCAGGAACAGGTCATTGAAATTGCCGAGGAATATAAAAAGCGCGGGGTGCCGCTGGATGTGCTGGTCATTGACTATTATCACTGGCTGCGTTGCGGTGACTGGAAATTTGACGAGGAATATTTCCCGAATCCGAAGGAAATGGTAGACAAACTTCATGAGATGGGCATTGAGACGATGGTGTCTGTCTGGCCGCAGGTGGACTGGCGCAGTGAAAACTACGAAGAGATGAAGCAGAAGGGCCTTTTGGTCAAGAGCAATGCCGGCATTGATGTGCAGATGCTGTTCCACGGCAACAATGTTTTTATGGATGCAACCAACCCAAGGACCAGAGAATATGTGTGGGATAAATTAAAGAAAAATTATGCCGACCTTGGCATTAAGACGTTCTGGCTGGATGAAGCGGAGCCGGAATTTACGACCTACGAATTCCAGAATTACCGCTACTATGCCGGTCAGGTGGAGGAAATCGGAAATATTTATCCGAGAGAGTACTCCAGACTGTTTTATGAAGGACAAAAGCAGATGGGTCAGGACGATATTGTGAATCTGGTGCGTTGTGCGTGGGTAGGCTCACAGCGCTACGGTGCGCTTGTCTGGTCCGGGGATATTTTCTCCAATTATGAAGACTTCAGAAAGCAGATTTGTGCAGGCCTTCATATGGGACTTGCCGGAATTCCGTGGTGGACTACGGACATCGGCGGCTTCCATGGCGGATGGCCGAGCAATGACGATTTCAGGGAACTTTTGGTGCGCTGGTTCCAGTTTGGCACGTTCTGTCCGGTTATGCGTCTTCACGGCAGCCGTTCGCCGCACACGGACATTGTCAATAAGGCAGGCGAGGTACGTGAATGGACCGGCTCCCCGAACGAAATCTGGAGCTTTGGCGAAGAAAATTATGAGATTTTAAAGAAGTTTATTTTCATCCGTGAGAAGATGCGTGATTATTCGAGAAGTCTGATGCGTGAGGCGCATGAAAAGGGTTCGCCGGTTATGAGAACACTGTTCTATGAATTTCCGGAGGATAAGACATGTTGGGACATCTCGGACGAATTCATGTACGGCGGCGATATTTTGGTCGCTCCGGTTGTGACGGCAAAGGCATTGGAGCGTGAGGTGTATCTGCCGGCGGGAGCCAGTTGGACACATGCCGGAACCGGAGAGGTGTACGAAGGCGGAAGGAGCTATGTCATTGCAGCACCGATGGAAACATTACCGGTATTTTTAAGAGAAGGCAGACAGGGTTATCTGGTGGGCGAAGTATAGGAAGACCTGTAAAGGATAAATGACATAGGAAGGAAGAAACAACATGAAATTTGTAGTACAGCGTGTGAATCACGCAAATGTAAAGGTAGATGGCAATGTCATCGGAAAAATCGGCAAGGGCTTCTTGGTTTTCATCGGCGTATCGAATGAGGACACAAAGGAGATTGCGGATAAATATATCAAGAAGTTAATCGGACTGCGTATTTTTGATGATGAAAACGGAAAGACAAACCTGGCTTTAAAGGATGTGGGCGGAGAACTTTTACTGGTATCCCAGTTTACGCTTTACGCAGACTGCAGCCACGGCAATCGTCCGTCCTTTGTCAACGCCGGAAAACCGGACTTGGCAAACGAATTATACGAATACATCATTGCGGAATGTAAAAAACAGGTCGATGTTGTAGAAACCGGAGAATTTGGTGCAGACATGAAGGTGGAACTGGAGAACGACGGGCCGTTTACGATTGTGCTGGAGTTGTAGGTTGAGAAAAATATTGACTTTTCCGATGGAATAATCGATAATGAGGTGAGAAACTGTGATAAATACAGTAGTGGAGAACCCGACATAGTGGGTACTAGAGATTTCCTCCATTTTTTCTCTCTTTGTTTTGTTTTTTTATGTTACTGAATTTGTGAAGAACTCGATATAGTGAGTACTATCGCCTCCTAAATCTATGTATCTTTTGCGTTTGCTAAAAAAGTAGGACTACTATAATATGAATTTTTTGCAGATATAGTTTAGTGGTAAAACTCTGGCTTCCCAAGCTGGCATCACGGGTTTGAGCCCTACTATCTGCTTGAGAAAGGACCCTTAGGGGTTCGTTTTTTCTTTATAGTCCTATAAAGAAAAAACTCTGAGAGGCTGAGCAACTTGAGGAAAGAGAAATACCATTAAGATATAAAAAAATGAAATTATGCAGAAAATCGGCGGATAAAATCTTGAAGAAGTGCATATTTTATAATAAAATACTTTTGAAGAAGTGCACAAATCATAGAAACCGGGAGGTAAAATATGTATTTTAAGAGAAAAGCATATGATCAGTTGTTGGAATGGAAAGAAAAATATGCCGATAAATACGCAGTATTGCTTGAAGGAGCAAGACGGGTTGGTAAATCTACGATTGCCGAACAATTTGCTATCAATGAGTACAGGTCATATATATTAATCGATTTTTCAAAGGCATCAGATGAAGAAATGGCATGCTTTGATGATATTAGTGATTTGGATATGTTCTTTTTACGTTTGCAGGCAGTGAGAAGGATTGATTTATATAAACATGAATCCGTCATTATTTTTGATGAAGTCCAGTTGTTTCCGAAAGCAAGACAGGCGATTAAGCATCTGGTGAAGGACGGAAGATATCATTATATAGAAACAGGCTCTTTAATATCCATTAAGAAGAATGTAAAGAATATATTGATTCCATCGGAAGAAATGAAAATTCAAGTGTATCCTATGGATTACGAGGAGTTTTGTGCCGCAACGGGAAATAATTACTCTTTGTTAGAAAAACTTTACGGAATGAAAAAAGAGGTTGGACAGCATGTAAATCGTAAACTTATGCGTGACATCAGAATTTATATGGCGGTCGGCGGTATGCCTCAGGCAGTGGAAAGCTATGTAAATGGGGATAACTTCTCCATGATTGATCAAGTGAAACGGCAAATTATTCAATTGTATGAGGAGGATTTCAAAAAATTAGACCCATCGGGAAAATTGTCAGCGATGTATCATTCGATTCCGGCACAGCTTTCTAAAGATGGAAAGCGGTATCGTATATCTGCTGCTGTTGGAAAGAGAAAAACATCAAAAGACGAAAATTTGGTGTATGAACTAATTGATTCAAAAACTGTGTTGCCATCTTACAACACTACAGATCCAAGGGTAAGTTTATCGCTTTCAAAGGATTTGGATAGTTATAAATTATACATTGCAGATACAGGGCTCTTTATTACGTTAATGTTTATTGACAGACCGGTTGCAGAAAATGAAATATATGCAAAACTTTTATCGGACAAGTTACCGGCTAATCTGGGATATTTGTATGAAAATTTAGTTGCGCAGATGATTACGGCATCCGGGCGGGAATTGTATTATCATACATGGGAGAAGGAAGAGAGCACACATTATTATGAAATTGATTTTCTGATATCTCAGGGAGCCAAAATATCTGCCATTGAAGTAAAATCTTCCGGAACCGGAAAACATGAGTCATTGACGGAATTTGGTAAAAAGTATTCGAAACATATCAAAGATAGTTTTATCCTTTCTCAAAAAGATATCGGTAAAGAAAAAGAAGGAACTATTAATTATATACCTATTTATCTGACTTCGTTTTTGTGTAAGTAGCCGTAAAGCATTCGTATGTGCTTTGACCGGGGAATAGAAGAAGAAAGCGCATCGGAAGGTGCGCTTTTTTAGAAAAAGGTTGACTTTTTTGACGGAATATTTGATAATGGTGTCAGAAACTGTGATAAATACAGTAGTGTAGAACCCGATAGACCTGGTACCAGAGAACTCTTAACCTATGTACCTTTTGTGTTTGTGAAAGCATGACGGTGATAATATGAATTTTTTGCAGATATAGTTTAGTGGTAAAACTCCGGCTTCCCAAGCCGGCATCACGGGTTCGATCCCCGCTATCTGCTTATAAAAAAGACCTTTCGAGGTCTTTTTTTGTTGGTGGTGTGTAGTGACCGGTGAAATTATCCGTATAAAAAAATTTTTTATATACATATAACTCCCCCTTGTCAGAACGATTTCTCTGATGAGATATACTAAAATCACTTGACGGAAAAGCGCGAAATAGCGATAATAAAATCAGAAAGCAGGAAATGTTTTTGGACTTTAAAACGAAGGAAAAAGGAGAAGGCATATGAAGCTTTCGAAGGTAGACAGGATTCGTGTAGCAGTGGGGAAAACGGGGAAAACAGAAAACGGAAATTCGCAGGGGAGAGGTGTTCTTTATCGTTCTCCGAAAGGAAATAAAACGGTGGCGGTGGATGCGGTAGTTGAGGAGCGTATCCGGAACGCAAACCGCTTATATTCGGCGTTTTTTAGGTGTGCCTATCCGGAGGAACCGGAGCGGCATTTTGAAGAAATCATAAAACGTATGGCTACAGGAAAGAAGTCGGGGGCTCAGATTCTGAAGGAGTACATCGGCTATGAAGGCCAGAAGAACCGGAAACCATATACCTTCTATGTGAATAAATGCGCGTACCGCCCGGCGGGAAAAGAGTTGGGACAGGTATTACGGCTGTTTGTGAAAGAGCGTCTGGGACAGAACTGGCAGAACCCGGAGGCGGCAGAGGCGGCGGTAGCACTGCTTACCTGCCTTTGTGAGGGAAAGACAAACCGGTATACGGAAAATACAGCAGACGGCCCGGTGCTGACGGAACTTAGTGAACAGACAGTGACGCAGTTAGAGCAGGTGAGCCGATTAGGGGGCAGCATTCTTGTGCCAAAAACAGAACGTCTGGAAACCATCGTTACGGTGATTCTCCGTCTGACCGCGGAGCAGTGTAATACCTCGCTTTATGTAAACGGCGGAACAAAGGAAGCACAGGATGCGGATTTGGAAAAGCAGATTGCGCTTTTAAAGTCCCTGCAGACAAAGCCGCTTCTTTTGAAGGAACGGTTCGATAAAGTAACAAAACAGACCATTCGCGACGAACAGAAACTGTCCGAATTCTCTTATAAAGATGCAACCAAAGAACGTATGGAAGCGGTTGTCGTACGCATGCGTAAGACATTGAAAAAGGGTGCGTCCAGAGAGGTGGCAGTGGAATTATTGCAGGCTCTGGCGCAATATGACGGAAAAACGTGGGATGGTTGGCTGACGCAAATGCTGGAAACGGAAGCGTCAAAGAAGAAGTTAAAGGATTTTATCCTTGCGGTAAACAAGGATTTCCATCATTTTCATGTGATTAAGTCGGTAAAGAACACAGCGGTGGCGGTGAGTCACAGCGAAGATAATACCTTACAGCTTTCCGGCGCAAAAAAGAAGACGAAGGGGGCCATGCAGGACGCCTTATTTGCGTATGCACAGTCTGAGGAAAGCTCCGACGAGACCCTGCATCGTATCAAGCGGATTCTGTTTACCTATGTTCTGGGCGGCAGGCAGGATAATACCCTGCGGCTGACCGAAAAGACACATTTGGCAAAGGAATTGCTCTGGAAGTTCCGTGGAACCGGTGCCGGGCTGTTTGACGCGGATTTTGTACCGGAGGAGGAACGGGCAGGAGAGAGTGGCAGAAAGGCAGGCTCTTATACGGACCTCGGTTGTTTGTTTGCCGAGGATGACGGCATCCGGAACCAGCGAAGAATTGCGGACCGGATTAATTATGTAAACTACGGCAATTATCTCAGAATGAGAAAGGCGGCAGAGGATGAGTTTACCTTGTTCTGGTGCGCCTATATTAAGGATTATATTGAAGAAAATTATGTGACGAAGATTCGTGAGGCTAAGCGGACGGGCGGAAAGCGCAGACTGAAAGAAACCGACTGCGAGGCAGAACGTATGATGGAAAAGTGCTGGCACGATATCATCCGATATATCTGTGGGAAATACATTCACATCGGAAAGGCAGTGTATCATTTTGCGATTCCGGAAGATTTACTGGCAAATCCGGGGGAAGTGCGCTCCTTTGGCGACGTACATGCAAAGTACGCGGACGGTATTACCAGCTTTGACTATGAGGATATCAAGGCAGAGGAAAATCTGCAGAAGAGTATCTTTAATGTGCTCGTTTCGGCAGTGGCGAATTATTCCCGGAGTGTGGTGGATTTAAGTTCGGAACGGGCAGAGGAGTTAAGGCGTTTGCCGGGAAATGAACGTTTGAACGAGGACGTTTTAATGATGAAGGAAACGCATTTAAAGGAACTTTTACTTCCGGATGCGAAAAAAAGACTGCTCCGTTATTTTGGCGGTTACAGTGCCTGCGAGGGGCTTTCGGGAGTTACCTCCGAGGAACTGGCGTGGGAAATGCGGACGGTGCTCAGCACGCTCAGAAACGAGTCCTTCCATTATACATTCGGTAAAAAGAAGAAGCTTGACTATAAGGTGGCAAAGCAGCTTTGGATGCAGGCAATCCGTGCCAACAGACAGTTGATTCTGGATAAATATTATTCGAATAACACCTGTCGGTATTATTCGCCGAACAGCATTAAAGCGCTGATTGAGCAGGGATACCGTTCCTATGAGGAACGGGAGGCGCAGATTCCGGCGTTTAAGACGGTTTGGAAAAAGGCTGAGCTGGCAAAGTATCTGGCAGATAAGAAGGTTATGCCGGCAGAAATTTCCGGCGAGGAAAAGGAACGGGTGATTTTTCAGGGCGCATTTTATTTCTTGTTAAAAGAAATTTATTACCGGGAATTTACGGTTGGAAATACGGCGGCAAAGTATTTCTTTGATGCCGTGGAGCGTTATTGCAAAGAGAATGAAACCGGACCATATAAGAATCCGGCAAAGAGTTTTAACGATTATGTAAACGGTGCGTTTAACAATAAAGGAGTCAAAGTGCAAAAAGGCCTTTCGGATTTATACCGGGAAGGAAAAATCACATTTGGCGTGGTTTGCCAGACCATTATGGCAGAATATACGCAGCAGAACGAAAAGAGTGAGGGCGAAGCGATTTATCAGCATTTTAAGATGCTGTTCCCGTTGTGTATGCGAAAGGGCTTCCAGAAATATGTCGAGGAAAAGCACAAAGAACTGTTGCAGCCGGTTATCCGCGAGATGGGAAGCAGAGAGGATTTCCTCACGAATATTCATATCGGGTGCTTTGATGATTTCTGTCGGGAAGACGGCATGTATGAATATGACTGGTTTGTCGTGGCACACCTCATTCATCCGAAGCGTTTAAATGAGTTGGTTGGTAACTTAAAAGACTATATGCAGTTTAAACAGGACATTTTGCGTCGTGCGGATTATGTAGAGCAGTTTACGAAAGAGGAACTGGCGGCAATGAAGGCACGGACAGAGGAAAAATTGCAAAAGATTTCCGGAATCCTTCGTGTCGCTGAGTTTGTAAGAGGCATTGCAGGCCGTGTTTCCAATACCTTCTCGGATTATTACGAGAGTGAAGAAGCATATGCATCTTATTTGGAACAGTATATTGAGTTTCCGCGTATAAAAGGCAGTACGGTATTTGAAAGCTTCCGTGATTTCTGTGTGAATACCTTGCCGGGCGGTGCAGTGATGGATGTTTACATGGATGAGAAAAATCCGCGCATCCTGCGTAACGTGGAAGTGGCAAGAATGTATGCCGGCGGCGATATCGGACTGCGCACGCGAAAGAAAGTTACGGCGGAAGAACTGAAGCGGTATTATCAGAACGAAGCGGAAGTAGCGGCACTGTTAAAGGCCGGTTTGTGCGCGACAGCGGAGGACCAAAAGCGTGTCAAGGCACAGCAGGAGCTCCGCAACCGCATTACCTTAACGGATGTTACGGAAATTCAGGAAGTAATCAACGATTTGTTGTCACAGCTTGTGACCTTCTCGTATTTCCGTGAGCGTGACGAGATGTATTTGCTTCTTGGTTTTTACTATATGGCATTACAGAGCGACGGTGACTGGGGCGAAGAACTCCGGGTGTTTGACGGAAAGAAATTGCAGGTGGAAAACGGCTTTGTACTGTACCAGTTGCTGAGTGCATTCACCTATGGACTTAATATGTACTCCGAGGCGGCACCGGACGGAAAGGGCGGTTCGCAGGCCGGAAAAATCGGTGAATTTATCAAGGCACATCCAAACAGCTGGGACCGGGCGCTTAGGTTGTTTGTGGACGACGGAGCGTGTGAAGAGGTTTCCAGAAAGGCCAGAAACTACGTAGACCATTTCCGTTATTATGTGAAGCCGGACCGCAGTATTATGGATTTATATGCGGTATACCATGAGTATTTCTTTGACTACAGCACAAAGATGCGTAAAAGTGTATTGCAGAATTTCGCATCCATTCTGGAACGTTATTTTGTGCTGACGAAATTTAAACTGGGCGGAGAACGCGGAGCACAGACGCTGGAGGCAGAATTGTCCGGAGACAAGTTTACGTACAAATTGTCGGATACAAAGGCAAAACCGGTAGTTCTTCCGGCAAGAAACAAGGAGTTTTTAGAGAATCTGAAGAATGAACTGAATTACAGACAGGAGTAAGGAGGCACACCCGATGATAGAATTAGCAAGACTGCGCTACATTGTTCCGTTTACGTTCGGAATGCAGGAAAAAGAGTTTTCTGAAGTCTGTGCACACATTGATGCACTGCAGGCTAAGGGCAGACCGGAGTGGAAGAGGGAAACGGAATTTAAAGGCGAACAGGATCTTTATGAGCACTGCTTACAGGATGTTTTTGTGGGAGAGAGCGAAAACAACATGGGGGCGTCTTGGAAATATGTGAACTATTTACATAGTAAGGCGATTGATGTGCTTTTATATACCAAGCCGGAAACGGGAGAGGAAGTACGGATTCCCGTTTTAAATGCGGGGTTATATCTGTTTCAGACCGGAGTCGGTTTCTTCT
Organism: Lachnospiraceae bacterium; assembly: GCA_015057585.1. Lineage (GTDB taxonomy): Bacteria > Bacillota > Clostridia > Lachnospirales > Lachnospiraceae > SIG299. The sequence continues at coordinate 101,322 of SVEF01000007.1, forward strand.
GGTATGAAATCGAACCAATCGGTCCGGACGGTGCTGAACTGACGACGGACGAGTTGGTTGTGTTTCAGGAAAAATTTAAGGAACTAAACCGGCTGTATCACAGGAGTAAGGGCTTTATTACCGTTTGGGAGTCCGGTGCCATTAAGAACACGAGCGACTATGTCCTGCGTTTGCAGGCTGAGAAAGAAAGAATGCAGCAGCTTGGCGTGGAGTTACACGGGGCATCCGAAGAACGGGCAGAAGAGATACAGAAAGAGATAGAGACGTTTACGAAACGTTCACAGGAAAAGCACAAGAAATTTGACGGTGTGGAATTTACGATGGGCAACTGGATTGTAAGACTGTTAGAGCCCCTGAATCTGACGCTTCGTTTCCTGCCGGAGAGAAAGAATATTGCGTTGTATCCGTTTGCTCCGACCGTACCGGACAAAGCACTTTTGTTTAATTATGTGGTGGCAGATGGTGAAAAAGACGAAAGACTGGATTTACAGTACCGCCTTTGCAGCGGGTATGGGGACAGTTATGAACTGCCGGAAGATATGGAAGAGCGCATTTTCCGCCCGTTCTCCAATATCAGTTGGTACGCCGTAAAAGAAGGCTGCGGCTGCATGGCAACGGTGAATGAGAAAAACCGTGCATTTTTTGTGGATGGCATGAAAGAAAACGTGATGGGAAATTATTTCCATATGTACATTTTGTTGCTTCATCAGACATATTCGTTGTTGCATTTTTCGGAAAAGATTGCAGCAGGAATGCCGGCGACCCCGAAATATTACGTGGAAAATAACGGGGATACCCAGGAAAAACTGGTGGAACTGGAGACGGAAATCAATACCTTCCTTGTAAAGACGGTATATACGTCCGTCAGTTTCATCGAGCATCACAACGGATTTTATAATTATGTGAAGGACAGACTTCGCATTGATGAGGACATTAACAGTCTGACGGTAGGCCTTCATTCGTTAGAAGAACTCATGGAGATGAAACGCGAGGAAGAAAAGAGTCACGAGGCAGACAAAGTGAATGCAGGTCTTGGTATTCTTTCCCTTTTGGTCATCTTTTCTGCAGTTTGGGATTTGGTGAGTTTTGTAGAAGCGATGGTAGCGGGAGAGGTTTCTCCTCTCAGTTGGATACTGACAGGCGTTGTGGTTGCATTGTTTGTTATCGCGATGATTTATATGTTACCGGGTATGTGGCAGGGCTTAAAGAATGCCGGGGAAGAAAAAAGAAGGAAAAGCAAATAAAGTAATGTGGAGGCTGATATGCATATTTTTTTGATACGCCACGGGGAATCCATTGCAAATGTAGGGGATAATTATGTAAAACGTCTTCCGGACCATTTGGTTCCATTGACAGAGGAAGGTATCCGGCAGGCAAAGGAAAACGGAGTCTGGCTGGCACAGTACTGTAAGGAAAAAGGGATTGATTTGTCAAAGGCAAGGATTTGGCGCAGCCCGTTTTTGAGGACCCGTCAGACCTGCGATGCATTTAATGAATCCCTGGGAATCACTGATATCAGGGAAGACATTACCCTGACGGAGCAACAGTTTGGTCTGTTTGATTCCATCCCGTACGAAGAGTGGGGCGAGCGTTATCCGAATGAATACGAGGAGTACGAACGCCAAATGGCAAATTACGGTAAGTTTTATGCCCGGCTTCCTTTGGGAGAAAGTCCATTTGATGTGGCCATACGTATCCATCAGTTTCTTGGGACCATTCACCGGGATTATCAGAAACACGGAATTGATACGCTGTTCATCTTTACTCATGGAACAACGCTTCGGACGTTTTTACTCCGTTGGTTCCATTACTCGCCGGAGTGGTATCATGAGGAGCGTAATCCAAAAAATTGCTGGATCCGTGAGATTGACGGACACGAGGATCTGGGATATATCAATAAGTGAAGTAAAAAAGAGTGACGCATACCGCGCCACTCTTTTTCATAAGAAAATGTATGTCATTACAGGGTTCTTTTGTATTTTAACAGTCTTTCGCTTAGTAGCAGTTTCCGCTGAAGATGTTGCTGATGGAACATCCGTTACCGAAAATGTTGCTTAAGCAGGAAGAAGAATTGTTTCCGCATAAGAATGGTAATAAATAGTTCAAAATGTTACACATAAGTACTCCTTTCCAAAACAAATCTTTTGTTTTTAGTTTATTCACAGGTCATTTGCTGATTGGATAAACAAATACGAACCTTGTGATGTGCTAAGGATACCATGTGTGAGAGCAAAAAACAATGGAACCTGCTGGCACTCCTGCCAACAGGTTCCTCATAATTACTTGTCTAATGTTTTTGGTTCCGGGTAGTCAACGCCGAAGGTATCTACGGTAACCTTTGCCATGCGCTGGGTCTCCATCGGACGGTCGGACCAGTCGGTCGGAACTTCTGCAATCTTGTTTACAACATCAAGACCTTCCGTTACCTTACCAAATGCAGCATACTGTCCGTCAAGGTGAGGAGAATTCTTGTGCATGATAAAGAACTGGGAACCTGCGGAGTCCGGATGCTGGGCTCTTGCCATGGAAATCACACCTGCGGTGTGCTGTAAGTTATTCTTAAAACCGTTCCATGTGAATTCACCAGGGATGGAGTAGCCAGGACCACCCATACCGGTGCCGTCAGGGCATCCGCCCTGAATCATGAAGCCTTCAATGACTCTGTGGAAAATGAGTCCGTCGTAGTAGCCTTTCTTTACGAGGGAAACAAAGTTGTTTACTGTATTTGGGGCGATTTCAGGGTAAAGTTCTACCTTGATAAGATCGCCGGATTCCATCTGAATGGTAACAATAGGATTTGCCATAGTTGATACTCTCCGTTTCTTGTTTTTTTGTGTGTTTGGGAATGTGAGTTTTCCCAAAACAATCCTACGATAGTGTACCACGAAACCGGCAGATTGTCTATATAGGGATGAAGAAACCAACAAAATGAGGAAGTGGCGCAAATTGTTGGTGTGTTAAGAAAGAGTAGAACCAACAAAACAAAGAAGATTTTGATTTGTTGGGTGGACGCAAGGAGGCTGTACCAACAAAATGAGAAAACGAATTGAATTGTTGGTGAGGTGCATTGAAGCTGAACCAATAAAATGAGAAAAAGAACTGAATTGTTGGTGAGGCACAGGAGGAAGCAAACCAACAAAACAAGAAAAGTCTATGAATTATTGGTACGGCAAGAAAAGAGCGAACCAATAAAAACAGAAAACTTTCAATTTGTTGGTAAAGCGCAGAAAAAGCAGAACCAATAAAATAAAGAAAATCTTGATTTGTTGGTTGGGTAAGAACAAGCTGGACCAATAGAAAAGGGAAAATGCTTAAACTGTTGGGAAACAAGGAAGGAAACAAGCAAAAAAATGAATTTCCCTTGCCGAAACAGGCACAATCAGCTAAAATAAAGCCATAAGAGTGAGCCGAAAAACAAGAAACCAAAAACAAGAAATCAAAAAGCAGGAAAGTAAAAAGGAGACCCGGACATTGAATTATAAAGTAAGTGACCTATCTAAAATTCTGGACATATCTTCCAATACCGTGCGCCGTTATGAAGGCATGGGATATTTGTCACCGGACCGCATGGATGCCAATGGCTACCGTGTGTACGGGGCAGAAGATGTGACTAAGATGATCATCATCAACCACTATCGGAAAATCGGCTTCAGTCATGCGGAGATTGCGGAGATTTTTAAAAGCGGCTATCATGAGAAAATTTCCATGTATGAGGGGCGTCTGGCTGCGATTGACAAGGAACTTGCGTATCTGACAGGCATCCGTCACATGTTAAAAGATGATCTGGTACTTATGAAAAAAATAGAGGAAGTCAAGGACGGATTTTATCAGAGAGACTGTGTTCCGATGAATTATGTGCTTTACAGTGAAAACGGTGTACTGTTAAAGGAAGAAGGACGCTTGGACACAATTCAGGAATTCTTTTATAATGCGTCGGAACTCCGGTATGTTTACATATTTAAAAAAGAAGAGATTGCACAAGGGATATTAAACTGTAATGAAGGCATTGCAGTAAAGGAAGTGCATATGGAGCGCTTTGGCCTGGCGAAAAATGAGTTTACCTGTGCCTATGAACAGAAGCCGAGTATTATGAAGATTGCCAAATTTCCGCTGAATTTCAGTGAACTTTCCGGAGAGCAAAAGCAGACGCTGTTTGAGGAGGTTTTCGGAGATGTGACAGAGTTCATGAAAGAAAACCAATATGAGATGGCCGGGGATGTCATAGGAATCAAAATTTCCATGTCCTTGGCAGAAGATGCGGAAGAGCAGTATGTGCTGGTAAGTGTGCCGGTGCAATAAACGAAAATCCATGAAACCAATCTGAAAAATCAGACGGGATTTCATGGATTTTTTTATTTCGCTTCTTGACCTTGACAGTATGTCATAGTGTATAGTTTTGTTCATAAGGAAGATTTCTTTTTGTGCAATATGTACAAAAAAGAAAGGAAAGAATGAGGAGGTAATAAGAGATGAAGAGACATTCATTTCGTCGTCTTTTGGCAGCGGGGCTTGCGCTTGCCCTTATCATGACCGGTACAGGTTTTGGTATGGCGGCACCGGTATTTGCGGCAGACGACAGAAAAATTGACGTTTGGGATTTTGGCGGAGTAGAAGAGACAGATGCCGCAAAGTACACAAACAACATTACAACTGCAGGCTGGGATGCCTATGAAAATCTTGGGGCAGACGGTAAATTTGCAGCAAACAGCACAGCTGTGTTTGGGGATTTAACAATTACAATGAATGCAAATGACCGTTTGTATTCCGGCATCGGCACAAAGAACTACGGTTCGAGCAGTTATGCAACCACGGACTTTGGCGACGGTTACGTGGCGAACGGTATGTATTACTGTAACGGTACCGGTGGTGCAAGCAGAAGATATTTGACGATTGCCAATGTGCAGGCAGGCGATAAGATTATTGTCTATATGGGAGCACACAGCGGCGAAGATAATCTGGTATTTGAATATCAGGGAGCAGAAGGAACGCAGGCAGATAAGCACGCGTACGAAAAGGTATTTACCAAGCATGTGTTTGTGGCACAGTATTCCGGTACCTATAAAATCTGGACCGAAGGCACGGCAAAGACGGCATTTAACCGTGTGGTAAGAATGCCGGGCGTGGTTGTATCCGGAACGATTGACGCAGGTGCGTTTGACCTTGCCGGAACGACACTTAGTTTTGTAAACAACGAAACAAATGTTGAGACACCGGTGGCTGTGACAGACGGAACGTTTACCGTTAATCTGGCGGCAGGATATGAATACACAGCGGTACTTTCCGGTGTGACCGGTATTGGTTTTACGAATGCATCTAAACTGGTGAAAGTCACCGAAGAAGATGTATTAAAAGAGATCAAGGATGTTAAGCTTGTAGTGGAAACAAAGTCGGTGTATGACTATACCGGAAAGATTACCGGATTTGCGGAAGGATATGATATTTCAAAATTAGCCATTCGCCTTTTGGCTCCGGCAGATACTACATTTACGGATGTAAATCTGACTATTAATGCGGATCTTACATTCAAGGCTTCTTTAGAACCTGACGTAGAGTATACACTGGAGCTTTCCGGTGTGAACGATTATGAAATTGTAAACGGAATTGCAGTAAAAGATAACCAGAATTTGAATAAGAACATCGAAGTGGCAACCAGAGCGGGACATAAAGTGAGCGGCGGTTTCCTTGGATGTGAGGCAAAGGATGTGACAGGGGTAGAGTTTATCCACGAAGAGGATGGCTATACCTACACGGGTACCGTGACAGCAGGCGGCTATACGGCGACCTTAAGAGACGGTGCCTATCGGATTGTAATTACTTCCGCAACCCACAAAACCTCTACCCACGTGGTGATAAACGGTGCAGAGGTAACAAAGGATATCATGGCGGTGCTGATTACGGAACCGGTAGTAACATTGGAACGTGTGGATACGATTTATGTCGGTTATCCGGACAAAACACCAAATTATGATACGATAAAAGAAGCAGTAGCGGCAGCGACAGCAATGAATCCGAAGAGTGAAGCAGAAAGAATTACGATTTCTATCGCTCCGGGTACATACAGAGAGCAGATTGTCGTAAAAACACCATACATTTCTTTTGTAAATGAGACAAACAAAGAAGTTCTCTTAACCTGGTACTACGGTATCGGCTATAAATATTACAGTGCAGATGCGAGCGGATTTTACAATCCGGAAAATGCATACGATAAGTATGCAAGAAACATTGCGGCAAATTGGGGTGTTGCAGTCAAGATTGACAAGACGGCAACGGCATTCAGGGCGGACGGAATTACATTTGAAAACTCCTTTAACCGTTATATTACGGATGAAGAAATCGAAGATGGTGTCGTTTGCGACACTTGTCTGTTTGTACGTAAATACGGTGCGGATGTGACTTCAAAGGCAGCAACCGAGCGGGCAGCAGCGATTTATGTGGCAGGTGACGGTTCTGAATTTGTGAATTGTTCTTTCTTGAGCAGCCAGGATACGCTCTATACAGCTGCGGACGCATACTTTAAGGATTGTTTCATTGAAGGCAATACCGATTTCATCTTCGGTTCCGGGGATGTTGTATTCGATACCTGCGAAATCAGTCTTTACGGTTACAGCACAGGGGCAGTGGCAGGCTATATTACGGCGGCAAGAACCGATTCTTCCACAAGCGGCACAACAAACGGCTACCTGTTCCGTAACTGTGTCATTACCGCAGACTCTCTTCCGGTGGTAAACGGATATTACTTCGGAAGACCTTGGGGTGCGGATGCCAAGGTGAGATTTGAAAATACAAAGGTGGCAGACCTTGCACTGGTGAATGCCGCAGGATGGACACAGATGAGCGGAAATCAGCCGGAAAAGGCAAACTTTGCAGAATATAACACAACAGATTTAACAGGAAATAAAGCAGATGTGACAAAGAGAACTGCAGGAACCGTACAGGAAACTGCTGTGACATTTGATTACGGGAAATTCCTCGGTTTTACGCCGGTGAATGCAGTGGATACCGGAACAACGGTAGCGTTTGCAACGGCACCGTACCTTGTGGACAATGGTGACATTAATGCACCAAAGCCGGGACATACCCTGACGGCATGTTATTCTCTTGGTGCAGAAGATGCAAACGATGCTTCCGTTATCCGGTGGTATCGTGTCGTAAATGGTGAGGCAACACTAATCAAAATTTCTTCCGCGGTGACGGATGCAACATATCAGATTACGGAAGAAGATATCGGAGCAAAGATTAAGGTATCCGTCACTCCGGTAAATACGGCAAATGTTGCAGGAGAAGCAAAGGATTCCGCAGAAACGGAAACCGTACGCGAAGGCTATGACAATCCGGATGCGACAAAGGCAGAGGCAGTGCTTGGCGAGGGCATCAATGTATATCTGGCCGGCGACTCGACCGTAAAGGATTATTCCGCAGAAGGTATGTACAACAAGGGAGCTAACCAGACCGAAGGCTCCTGGGGCGAATATCTTGCAGAGTTCTTAAATGAAGACCTGGTAACAGTAGTGAATTATGCAAACGGCGGAAGAAGTACAAGAAACTTCATCAACGAAGGTTCGCTTGACAAGATTGCAGAAACCATCAAGGAAGGCGATTATCTGTTTATCCAGTTTGCACACAACGACTGTTCTAATACAAGCGGTCATCTGGAAGACCGGTTTGTACCGCTTGGTACACCGGATGCAAACGGTATTTATCCGGTGACGGCAGGCGAGAAGGTGGCAACACCTGCTTCCCTGCAGAGTAAGTATGGCGATGAATTTTATTCCTATGACTGTGGCGGAACCTTCAAATGGTACCTGTTACAGTATGTTAACGTAGCAAGAGAGGCGGGGGCAATTCCGGTACTGGTGACTGCGGTTTCCAGACTGAATTTTGATGCTGAGGGCAATATTGTACCGAAACACGATGCTACCGATACCACGACGGGTACGCAGGTGACTTCCGGAAATGCCTACGTGGAGGCAGTAAAGCAGCTCGCAGAAGAGGAAAAGGTACTCTTAATCGATGCGACCGAATTGACGAAGCAGATGTACGAAGCGGCGTATAAAGCAGACCAGGCAATCAGCGCCGACGGAAAGACTTCTCCGCTTGCAAAGCAGGCGTTGACACCGGGGGACAATACACACAGCAGCAAACTCGGTGGCTTTATCAGTGCCGCATATATTGCACAGGCGGTACAGAAACTGGATTGTACACTGAGCATTGCCGTACAGGCTCCAAGTCAGGTGCTTGGCGAAACTCCAAAGGGAGAAAATGAATTTGTGATGAGCGGAAACGGTACATTTACAGCATATTCTGCAGATGCTGACGGAACATTTGATACAAAGAGCGAATACTGGAGCCGCGTGGGCCAGACTTTGGTCGAAGAGATTGCACTTGAGGCAGAAAAACTGGCAGGAACTTATACAAAGTCAACGCTTTGGGTGATTGGTGATTCGACGGTATGCGGATTTACCGACAATTATTTCTATCCTCGTTACGGCTACGGAACACAGTTGTTGGAATATTTCAGTGCAGAGAGATTTGAGTTACAGAACCTTGCCTTATCCGGAAGAAGTTCTTTAAGTTTTCTTTCCGAGGCAAATTATAAGACTTTGACAGAAGGTATGCAAAGCGGTGATGTTCTTATCATCGGCTTTGGTCATAATGATGAAAAGACAGAAACGGCAAGATACACCAATCCAAACGGTGATTATAAGACAGCAGGAAGCTTTGCTTACAACCTGTATGAAAATTATGTAAAGCCGGCAAAGGAAAAAGGAGTAACGGTAATTCTTTGTACTCCGATTGTCAGACGTACACCGGACGGAGTGTGGAACAATTCTTATCTCCATATTACAGCGGATTCCAACGGATTTGCCGGTGGTGATTATGCGGAAGCAATCCGGAAACTCGGAAAGGATACCAATACGGCAGTTGTCGATATGACATCCTTAACCAAGGAAGTTTATGACAGTCTCGGAGCAGAGGGAACGTTAGAACTGCATGCGTGGTCATCCTCTAAGCCGGGTAGCGTAGATAATACGCATACGAACATTTGGGGGGCAAAGTACAATGCCTATTTGCTTGCAAAGGCTGTAAAAGCAATGAATCTGGCCGGTATTTCCGAATATATCGGTGATGTCGGTGCGGCTCCGGCAAAGGCGGATACCCTGGTATCCAATCCGGATTATGTGGAACCGACCTATGACGGAAGTAACCTGGCACAGAGTGAACTCTGGGCAGATTACGGTATCTTTAAGGGAACGGTGTTTGGCGATGTCGGCGGAACTCCAAGTACGAAAAACCAGATACTTGAGACCGATGCAAACGGTAACATGCATATTGCAGTAGCGAATAACAAGGGCAAGATTGCAAGTACAACAGACGGTATTGCCATGTATTATTACAGGATTCCTTCCGATGCTACGTTTACATTGAGCGCGGATATGACAATTAATGCATTTGATTTGAACAATCAGGTGGCGTTTGGGCTCATGGCAAGAGATGCAATGTACATTGACGTAAATTCGAAGGACTTTAACGGCGACAGTGTCAATGCGGCTTTCTTCAGACTGGCGGATATGTCGACAGGTAAGGCATATAACTGCTATGCAAGAAAGGACGGCAAGATTGTGGCAGGAGGTACCCTGACACATACTTATGAACCGGGTGATACGGTGAAACTAGAACTTTCCGGTACGGCAGACGGTTATGCTACAACCATCGGAAAAGAAACAACCGTAACCGGCGGCTTTGATTTCAAGTTAACAAGCTTTGATGCAGATTATGTGTACATCGGTATGTTTGCAGCAAGAAATGCAGATGTGACATTCAGTAACATCAAACTGATTGTAAACGGAAAAGAAGTGGATATCTTCGGTGGCGGAAGCGATGCGCCGGAGGCAAGCGGTGAAGTCTATGTCGTACAAAAGGGTGATACCCTGCGTAAGATAGCAAAGGCATATGGTGTTTCCGTACAGGAGATTCTTGCTGTCAATGAAATTTCCAATCCGGATGAAATCCGGAAGGGCATGGAACTGTATCTTCCAAAGGTAGAAACCGAAAAGCGTTATATTGTGCAGAGAGGGGATACGTTAAAGAAGATTGCAAAGGCACATGGTTGTACGGTGGCAGACATCTTAAAGAAGAACACCTTTAAGAATCCGGATGTCATTGTAACGGGCGATATTATTTATCTTCCGTAAAATAATAAAAGATATATTTTGATAACTCCGTTGTCCGAGGGGCGGGAGTTTCAAAATATATCTTTTTTTATAGAGGAAATTATGCTACACTTTCTATGTCAGGCATACGGAAAGAAAGGGGTAATTACGATGAACATTCTCCATGTAAAATACGCAGTTGAAGTAGCACAGGCAGGCTCGCTCAGTAAAGCGGCAGAAAAACTTCTGGTGGCACAGCCGAATCTGAGCCGTTCCATCAGGGAATTGGAGGCTGACCTGGGTATTACCATTTTTGAACGGACTGCAAAGGGTATGACATTGACTATGGAGGGTGATGAGTTTATCGGTTATGCAAAGAGTATTCTGTTGCAGATTGACCAGATGGAGAAGATGTATAAGGATGGTGGTGCAAAGAAACAGAAATTTTCTATTTCTGTGCCTCGTGCCTGCTATATTGCTGAGGCGTTTGTGCAGTTTTCAAAGCAACTTTCCGAAGATCCGGCAGAGATTTTTTATAAAGAAACCAACTCCCAAAGAGTCATTACCAATATGTTGCAGCATGATTATAAGCTGGGAATTATCCGCTATGCGGAAAATTATAGTAACTTTTTTAAAGTAATGCTAGAGGAAAAGGAACTGCATGCCGAACTGGTGACAGAGTTTACTTACCGGATTTTGATGAGTAAGGACAGCCTGCTTGCGAAAAAAGAGCAGATTACCTTTGATGATTTGGCGACTTTCGTTGAAGTGGCACATGCAGACCCTTATGTACCGTCGCTTCCTTTGGCAAAAGTGGTGAAGGAAGAATTGCCGGACAATGTACAGCGCAGAATCTTTATTTTTGAGCGTGCCAGTCAGTTTGATTTGTTGGCGGAAAATCCGGAAACGTTTATGTGGGTTTCCCCGACACCGCAGAAGGTATTGGACCGATACGGTCTCGTAGAAAAGCAATGTGTAGAAAATAAGAAAGTTTACAAAGACATGTTGATTTATAAAAAAGGTTACAGGTTAAGTGAACTGGACCATTTGTTTATTACAGAGTTATGTAATGCAAAACGGAAATATATATAGAAAACAGTGTGCGAAACTATGCATAGCAATGTAAAAACAGGGTATATCAAAAATGATATATCTGCACTAACAAATTGAGAATAGAAAAAATCACGAAACATTGTTAAAATAATAACGAACTTGAAAGGCAACATGAAAAATCTTACGTGTCAGCACGCAAATCAGGAGGTTATTATGGAAAACAAGATGTATGAAATTGTGGACAGTGTAGAAAAGTTACAGGAAGCTATTGTGCGTACCAGAAAGGCACAGCAGATTTTTGCAACCTACACACAGGAACAGGTAGATAAGATTTTCCTTGCAGCAGCATCCGCGGCAAACAAAGCAAGAATTCCGCTTGCAAAGATGGCAGTGGAAGAGACCGGTATGGGCGTTGTAGAGGATAAGGTTATTAAGAATAATTACGCAGCAGAATATATTTATAATGCATATAAGGATACCAAAACCTGCGGTATTATTGAAGAAGATAAGGCATACGGCATTAAGAAAATTGCTGAGCCGATTGGTGTGGTAGCAGCGGTTATTCCAACAACAAACCCAACCTCTACCGCAATTTTTAAGTGCTTAATCGCCTTAAAGACAAGAAATGCAATTATCATTTCCCCGCATCCACGTGCAAAAAACTCCACGATTGCAGCAGCGAAGCTGATTTTGGAGGCGGCAGTGGCAGCGGGAGCTCCGGAAGGTATCATCGACTGGATTGATGTTCCGAGCCTTGAAATGACCAACATGGTAATGAAGGAAGCAGATATTATCCTGGCAACCGGTGGTCCGGGCATGGTAAAGGCTGCGTACTCCTCCGGTAAGCCGGCACTTGGCGTAGGCGCAGGTAACACACCGGCTATCATTGATGACAGTGCAGATATTTTACTTGCAGTGAACTCGATTATCCATTCCAAGACCTTTGATAACGGTATGATTTGTGCTTCCGAGCAGTCGGTGATTGTACTCGACAGCATTTATAAAGAAGTAAAGAAGGAATTTGCAAAGAGAGGCTGTTACTTCTTAAAGGGAGACGAAGTGGACAAGGTAAGAAAGACCATTATCATCAACGGTTCCTTAAATGCAAAGATTGTTGGTCAGAAGGCGGCAAAGATTGCAGAGCTTGCCGGAGTGACAGTTCCGGAAGAGACCAAGATTTTAATCGGTGAAGTAGAAAGCGTAGAGCTTTCCGAAGAGTTTGCACACGAAAAGCTGTCTCCTGTACTTGCCATGTACAAGGCAAAGACCTTCGCAGAGGCAGTGGAAAAGGCAGAGCACTTAGTAGCCGACGGTGGTTACGGCCATACTTCTTCCCTTTATGTCAATGAAGTGACAGAAACAGACAAAATTAACGAATTTGCGGCACGCATGAAGACCTGTCGTATCTTAGTAAATACCCCTTCTTCCCACGGTGGTATCGGTGACCTTTATAACTTTAAGTTAGCTCCGTCTCTTACCCTGGGCTGTGGTTCCTGGGGCGGAAACTCCGTATCGGAAAACGTTGGCGTAAAGCATCTGATTAACATCAAGACAGTAGCAGAAAGAAGGGAAAATATGTTGTGGTTCCGCGCACCGGAAAAGATTTATATTAAGAAGGGTTGTCTGCCGGTAGCTCTTGATGAGTTAAAGACCGTAATGGGCAAGAAGAGAGCGTTTATTGTAACAGACACCTTCCTTTATGAGAATGGATATACAAAGCCGATTACCGATAAGTTAGATGAAATGGGTATTGCCCATATGACATTCTTTAATGTAGCTCCGGACCCGACTCTTGGCTGTGCCAAGGAAGGTGCTGCACAGATGGCAGCCTTTAAGCCGGATACCATTATTGCACTTGGCGGTGGTTCTGCTATGGACGCTGCAAAGATTATGTGGGTACTTTACGAGCATCCGGAAGCAGACTTTATGGATATGGCAATGCGATTTATCGATATCCGTAAGAGAGTTTACACCTTCCCGAAGATGGGTGCAAAGGCATACTTTGTTGCAATTCCGACTTCCGCAGGCACCGGCTCTGAAGTAACACCGTTTGCCGTTATCACGGATGAAGCAACCGGTGTTAAGTATCCGCTTGCTGACTATGAATTGCTTCCGAACATGGCAATCGTAGACACCGATTTCCACATGTCCGCACCAAAGGGTCTGACAGCAGCATCCGGTATTGATGCGGTAACCCATGCGCTGGAGGCTTATGCAGCAATGCTTGCAACCGACTATACCGATGGTCTTGCCCTAAAGGCATTAAAGACAATCTTTGAATATTTGCCACGTGCTTATGCAAACGGACAGACGGATGTGGAAGCCAGAGAAAAGATGGCAAACGCAGCAACCATGGCAGGTATGGCATTCGCAAATGCATTCCTTGGTGTTTGTCACTCCATGGCACACAAGCTCGGTGCGTTCCATCACTTACCGCACGGCGTGGCAAATGCGCTGATGATTGAAGAGGTTCTTCGTTTCAACGCAGACGAAGCACCTGCAAAGATGGGTACCTTCTCCCAGTACGATCATCCGCACACCCTGGCACGTTATGCAGAGGTGGCAGATTACCTTGGCATCAAGGGTAAGAACGATACAGAAAAATTAGAAGGTCTCATTGCAAAAATCAATGAATTAAAGGCAACCGTTGGTATTAAGGAAACTATCAGGGATTACGGTATTGATGAAAAGGACTTCCTTGAAAACCTTGACGAAATGGTAGAGCAGGCATTTGATGACCAGTGTACCGGTGCGAACCCAAGATACCCGCTGATGAGTGAAATCAAGCAGATGTATCTGAACGCATATTACGGAAAAAGAGCATAAGGGGAGGAAATGACGATGAATTTGGAACGTGTGATTGCAGTAAGAAACAATAAGACAATTTACCGTGACGGTGATAAGTGCGTCAAGGTATTTGATGAAAATTATTCCAAGGCCGATGTGTTGAATGAGGCACTCAATCAGGCCAGAATCGAAGAAACCGGATTAAACATTCCAAAGGTACTCGAGGTTACAATGGTAGATGGTAAATGGGCGATTGTTACCGAGTATATCAAGGGCAAGACACTGGCTCAGCTGATGCAGGAAAATCCGGCAAAGAAGTACGAATACATTGAACTTCTGGTAGAGTTACAGTTAAATGTTCAGTCTAAGACCTGTCCGCTGTTAAACAAGTTAAAGGATAAGATGGTACGCAAAATCAGCATGTCCGAATTGGATGCCACAACACGCTATGATTTGCACACACGTCTGGAAGGTATGCCAAAGCACAATAAGGTATGCCACGGTGATTTCAATCCGTCCAACGTAATTATCGCGGAAGACGGCACTCCGTACATTCTTGACTGGGCACATGCCACACAGGGGAATGCTTCCGCAGATGCTGCAAGAACTTATCTTTTGTTCTGGTTAAACGGTGACATTGACGGAGCAAAGTTCTATCTTGACATGTTCTGCAAAAAGAGCGATACAGCTAAGCAGTACGTACAGAAGTGGATGCCGATTGTAGCAGCATCCCAGTCGGTCAAGGGAAATGAAAAAGAACGTGAATTCTTACTCTCCTGGGTAAGTGTAGTAGATTACGAATAGAGAAACGGAGGAAATAAAAATGAAAATCACAGTATGTATCGGCAGCTCCTGTCATATCAAGGGCTCTCGTCAGGTAGTAGAAGGCATTCAGCGTCTGATTGCAGAGCACAACCTGGGCGACAAGGTAGAGCTTGGCGGAACCTTTTGCATGGGTCAGTGCCAGAAGGGTGTCTGCGTTACGGTAGATGAGAAGCTTTTCTCCGTAACACCGGAAAACGTGAACGAATTTTTTGAGAACAATGTAGTAGGAAAGGCGTAAAACATGATTATTCAGATTTGTGTGGGCAGCTCCTGCCACTTAAAGGGCTCCGCAGAAATCGTTGAATTATTCCAGAAAGCCGTAGAAGAATATCATTTAGAAACAGAGGTTACGCTTGCCGGTAGTTTTTGTACCGGCAAGTGTAACCGTATTGGCGTTACGGTACAGGTGGATGATGAGGTGTACACCGGACTCACAAGAGAGGGATTCAAGGAGTTTTTCAACGAAAAGGTACTCGCGGTTGTAGGTAAGTAGGAATACGGAAAGGATGTAAGACATGGCGAACTGTCTAACGTTAAAGAAATCAAATTGTAAAAATTGTTATAAGTGTATTCGTCACTGTCCGGTAAAGGCAATCAAGTTCTCCGGTAATCAGGCTCAGATTATCGGAAACGAGTGTATCCTTTGCGGTCAGTGTTTTGTTGTTTGTCCACAAAATGCAAGAGAAATCGTAAATGAGACGGAAAAGGTAAAGGTGCTGTTGCAGGCAGGAACTCCTGTTGTTGTCAGTCTGGCACCGTCCTTTGTGGCAAATTACGAGGGTGTGGGCATTGCGGCCATGAAGGAAGCTTTAGTAAAACTTGGATTTGCCGATGTAGAGGAGACCGCCATCGGTGCAACTATGGTAAAAAATGAATATGAAAGAATGTTAAGAGAAGAACACAGAGACGTGATTATTACGTCCTGCTGCCATTCGATTAACCTGCTTATACAGAAGTATTTTCCGTCCTGCCTGGAATATCTGGCGGACGTGTTGTCGCCGATGCAGGCGCATTGTCAGGATATTAAGAAACGTATCCCGAATGCAAAAACAGTTTTTATCGGGCCGTGTCTTTCCAAAAAGGATGAGGCAGAGCATTATGCAGGGATTGTGGATGCGGTGCTTACGTTTGAGGAGCTTTCCCAGTGGCTGAAGGAGGAAAATATTGAGCTCGTCCGACAGATGGATGAGAATCCGGCTTCCCGTGCACGTTTCTTCCCAACGACCGGAGGTGTGTTAAAGACTATGGCACAGAATGTACCGGGGGTTACTTACCTTGCGATTGACGGCGTGGAAGAATGTATGGCTGCACTCAGAGACATTGAGAGCGGAAAGGTACATAACTGCTTTATCGAGATGTCTGCCTGCGAAGGCAGCTGTATCAACGGACCGATTATGGGAAAGAGAAGTAGCATGCCGATTAAGGATTACATGGCAATTGCAAACTATGCGGGCGAAAAGGATTTTGAAGTGGAACAGCCGGCACCGGTGCAGTTAAAGAAGCAGTTTGAATATATTGAACATAAGCTGTCTATGCCGTTGGAAGCAGATATTATGAGTGTACTCCGTCAGATGGGAAAACACACACCTGCCCAGGAGTTGAACTGTGGTTCCTGCGGTTATAACACATGTCGCGAAAAAGCAATTGCGGTATGTCAGGGTAAGGCGGAGATTTCCATGTGTCTGCCGTTCTTAAAGGATAAGGCAGAAAGCTTTTCGGATACCATCGTAAGAAATACACCGAATGGTCTGATTGTACTGAATGAAAACATGGAGGTACAGCAGATTAATGAGGCGGCAAGAAAACTGATGAACATCCGCTATGCATCGGATATTCTCGGAGAACAGGTAACCCGTATTATGGATCCGAGTGTATTTATGTCGGTATATAATACAGGCAAAAAGGTACAGAATAAGCGAGTTTATATGGCGGATTATGAGCGTTACGTTGAACAGACCGTAGTACATGATAAGGATTCCCACCTGCTCATCGGTATTCTGCGTGATGTAACGGATGAGGAACATGAGAAAGAGAAGAAAGAAAAAATCAGCCGTCAGACGATGGAGGTTGCAGATAAGGTAGTAGACAAGCAGATGCGTATTGTTCAGGAGATTGCCTCCTTACTTGGTGAGACGGCAGCGGAGACAAAGATTGCGCTTGCAAAACTGAAGGAGTCGATAGCAGATGAATGATTTGTGTGCAGATATCGGATATAAAAGTATCAATCATTATGGCGAAGAGCTTTGCGGAGACCATGTTGATGTTGTGGAGCAGGATGAAAACTCTACTGTTATCGTACTGGCAGACGGTTTGGGCAGTGGTGTAAAGGCAAGTATTTTATCGACTCTGACGTCCAAGATTATTTCTACGATGATGGCAGAGGGACTGTCGTTGGAGGAGTGTGTAGCTACCATCGCGGCAACACTTCCGGTGTGCTCGGTAAGAGGAGTAGCGTATTCCACCTTTACTATCATGCATTTAAAGGACAATGAAACACTGGAGATTATGCAGTACGACAATCCGCAGGTCATTGTCATCCGTGATGAAAAGAATTACGATTATCCGAAAACAGAATTGAATATCAGCGGAAAGAAGATTTATAAGTCGGTCATCAAGCTGCAGGAAAACGATTTGTTTGTGGCAATGAGTGACGGATGTCCGCATGCCGGCATCGGCACGGCATACAATTTCGGATGGAAGAGAGAGGATATCATCGATTTTGTAGAAACCATGGCACTTGGCGGTCATACGGCAAAGAATCTCTGTACCATGCTGATCGATGAGTGCTTTAAGCTGTACGGCGGAAAGCCGGGCGACGATGCAACGGCATGTATCATCAAAATCCGTAAACGGGAACCGATGAATCTTTTGTTTGGACCACCGTTTAATCCGGACGACGGAGAACGCATGATGTCGTTGTTCTTCGGAAAAGCAGGAAAGCACATTGTGTGCGGCGGTACGACTTCCTCAATTGCAGCAAAATATTTAGGTAAGCCGCTTCGTCCGACACTCAGCTTTGAACAGTCGGACATTCCGCCGATTGCAACGATTGAAGGAGTGGATTTGGTAACCGAGGGTGTCATTACCATCAATCGTGTGGTAGAATATGCCAAGGATTACCTGGGCGAAAATGTACATTATGAGCATTGGAGCTTTAAACGGGACGGTGCATCCTTAATCAGCCGGTTGCTGTTTGAAGAAGCTACGGACATTAACTTTTATGTGGGACGTGCGATTAACCCGGCACACCAGAATCCGGATTTGCCGATTAACTTTAACATCAAGATGAATTTGGTGGAGGAGTTATCGACCTGTCTGAAAAAAATGGGTAAGAGGATAAAGGTAAGTTATTTCTAGGGACAGCAGTAGAGAGGATAAGTAAGATGAGAAAGTTTGATACAAAAGTACAGTATTTAAAGTATAAGGTGCTTCGTGAGGTGGCAAAGCATGCCTGGAACGATACCCTGCTGGAAAAGGTAATGGATATTCCGAAGGCGATTGTACCGGGTAAGACACCGACGATGCGTTGCTGCGTCTATAAGGAACGCGCAATTTTAGGTGAGCGTGTGAAGCTTGCCATGGGCGGTGATTCGGAAAATCCAAATGTCATTCAGGTCATTGATATTGCCTGTGATGAATGTCCGGCTGCCGGATATGAAGTAACCGGTACCTGCCGCGGCTGTCTGGCGCATCGCTGTGAGGACGTTTGTAAAAGAGGTGCCATTTCCTTTGACCATAACCACGTAGCACATATTGATAAGAGCAAGTGTGTGGAGTGCGGGCAGTGTGCAAAGGTTTGTCCGTATGCGGCAATTGTAAACCGTAAGCGTCCGTGTCAGGTGGCATGTAAGGTAAAAGCAATTACCATCAATGAGGACAATGCAGCAGCAATCGATAATGAAAAGTGTATCCAGTGCGGTGCCTGCGTATACCAGTGCCCGTTCGGTGCGATTACCGACCGTTCCTACATACTGAATGTCATTGATTTGATTAAGAAGAGTGAAGAGAATAAAAAGTACAAGGTGTATGCGATTGTGGCGCCATCCATCTCGAGCCAGTTTACGTATGCAAAGTTAGGGCAGGTGATTACCGGTCTTAAGGAGCTTGGCTTCTATACTGTAATCGAGGCAGCACTGGGTGCAGATATGGTTGCCATGTCCGAATCGAAGGAATTGGTGGAAAAAGGCTTTTTGACCAGCTCCTGTTGTCCGGCCTTTGTGCAGTATATTAAGTCGGCATTCCCTGAACTGGTACCGTATATCTCCCACAACATGTCTCCGATGGGGGTACTTGCAAAGTACATTAAGGATACGACTAAGAATGCAAAGGTAGTGTTCATCGGACCATGTACGTCAAAGAAGGCAGAAGCACAGTTAGAAGGTGTTAAGGAATATGTGGATGCCGTACTGACGTTTGAAGAATTACAGGCACTCATCGACAGTAAGGATATTGATATTACGACACTGGAAGAGGGCGTACTCGATAATGCTTCTTACTTTGGACGTATTTTCGCACGTTCCGGAGGTCTTTCGGATGCCGTTGTACAGGCGTTAAAGGAGCAGAATCTTGAATTTGATGTGAAGGCAGTGGCATGTGACGGTATTGAAGCGTGCAAGATGGCACTTTTAAAGAAGAGCAAAAATGTGCTGGATGCCAACTTCATCGAGGGTATGGCTTGTATCGGCGGCTGTATCGGCGGTGCCGGTTGTCTGACGCATGGAGAAAAGAACAAGGCAGAGGTTGATAAGTACGGAAGAGAAGCATACGAAAAGACGATTTCGGATGCGATTTCGTTTCTGTAAAAAGTACGCATAAAAATGAGAGAGTTTTACGGCAGTTCCGTAGGACTCTCTTTTTATTTGCTTGCTATTTTGAGTGTTATCATTTAAAATATAGGTAATAGTATGCATTTTTATAAAATGTATGTTTTTTTATGAAAATTTTGAGCCCGACTGGAGGAAATGACGTGGAAAATTCGAAGAAAAAAGTACGTGTTCCGATTGCGCGCATGGAACAAATTGAAGACGCAATTTTTGATCTGGTAATTGAAGAAAAGGAAATGGCAGCAGCTGCAAAGGCCGGTCAGTTTCTTTCGCTATATTTAGAGGATGAGTCGAGACTTCTGCCAAGACCGATCAGTATCTGCGGCATTGATAAGGAAGCCGGAACCATCCGCATGGTATTCCGTATTGCCGGAGAGGGAACCAGACAGATTGCAATGCTTAAGGCAGGTGACAGCATTGAGGTGCTCGGACCGCTCGGAAACGGCTTTTTCGATACGGAGGATGAAGTTTCCATGGTTATCGGCGGTGGTATCGGTATTCCTCCGATGTTAGGACTTGCAAAGAAGTTGCATGCAGAAGGTAAAAAGGTTATTGCAGTGCTTGGTTACCGCGATGCAAAGAACTTCCTTGCAAAAGAGTTTGAAGAAGTTGCAGATGTTGTGATTGCAACGGAGGACGGCAGTGTAGGAGTGAAGGGCAATGTTATCGATGCAATAAAGGCAAAGGGACTTACAGCAGATACCATATATTCCTGCGGACCGACCCCGATGCTCCGTGGAGTCAAGGCATTTGCCAAAGAAGCAGGTATTCCGGCACAGATTTCCCTGGAAGAGAAGATGGCGTGCGGTGTCGGTGCATGTCTTGCCTGCGTCTGCAAGACAAAGGAAAAGGATCACCATTCCAATGTAAATAACGCAAGAATCTGCAAAGACGGTCCGGTGTTTATGGCACAGGATGTAGAGCTGTAGGAGGGTGAATATGAATACAAAGGTAAACATTGCAGGAATTGAATTTAAGAATCCGGTGACTACAGCGTCCGGTACGTTTGGTTCCGGTATGGAATACGGTGAATTTGTAGATTTAAACCGTCTGGGTGCGGTGACGACAAAGGGTGTGGCAAACATCCCGTGGGAAGGTAATCCAACTCCGCGTATTGCAGAGGTTTACGGCGGTATGTTAAATGCCATCGGTCTTCAGAATCCGGGAATTGATGTGTTTATTGGAAGAGATATCCCGTATTTAAAGCAGTTTGATACAAAGATTATTGTCAATGTGTGCGGCAGATCCGAACAGGATTACTGCGAAGTAGTAGAACGACTCGCAGACCAGCCGGTAGATTTGTTGGAAATCAATATTTCCTGTCCGAACGTAAAGCATGGCGGTATTGCTTTCGGTCAGGATCCAAAGCAGGTAGAGCACATTACATCACAGATTAAGAAGATTGCAAAGCAGCCGGTGATGATGAAGTTGAGTCCGAATGTGACGGATATTACCGAAATGGCACGTGCAGCAGAAGCAGGCGGTGCGGATGCCTTATCACTCATTAACACAGTGACCGGTATGAAGATTGACATTAACCGCCGTGCGTTTGCCATTGCAAATAAAACCGGCGGAATGTCCGGACCGGCAGTAAAACCGATTGCGGTCCGCATGGTATACCAGGTGGCAAATGCAGTGAAAGTTCCGCTTGTCGGTATGGGAGGTATAGCAACAGCAGAGGATGCACTCGAATTTATTATGGCGGGTGCCACGATGGTATCGGTCGGTACGGCAAACTTTTTCAATCCTTATGCAACGCTTGAGGTTGTGGAGGGCATTGAAAATTATATGAAGAAATATAACATAGCAGACATAAATGAGTTAATCGGCTGCGTGAAATAAACATAAAGGAGAAACGGAAGATGAGAAAAAAACCGATTGTTATTATTGGTTGTATTGTTGCATTTATTATTCTTGTGACTGTGGTTGCACCATATATCATCCTGTCTGTGGACATGCAGGAGGAACCGGCGGAAACATATGCATACAGTGATGTATTTTTTAATGAATACGAAGAGGTCAGACAGCACTTGTTTGCAACTGCGGAGCAATTGACTACTCAGGGACACAAGGTGGATTTTTACAGTCATGTGATTGACCAGGAAGATAATTTATATATTGACACTATGTATATTCCGGGAACAAAAGAGGCAAAAAATCTGATTGTACTGACAACGGGAGTGCATGGAATCGAAGGCTATATCGGTTCGGTTATGTTGGATGTCTTTTGGCAGGAATTATATCCGGACCTGGATAAAGAAACAACCGGCGTTTTAGTGATTGCAAATGTGAATCCGTATGGAATGAAGTACCATCGCAGATATAATGAAAACAATGTGGATTTGAACCGTAACTTCATTTTGGACTGGGGAAGTTTTGATCTGACTGTGAACAAGGACTATCCAAAGGTTTCTAAATTCCTGGGGCCAAAGAGTGCCATGGGGAATGCGTTTTGGCATGAAGCCGGATTTTACGGTTCGATGATTACAACACTGATTGGCAATGGTGTAGATGCGATTACAAATGCGCTGCTCGGAGGACAGTATGAATATCCGGAGGGTGTGTACTACGGAGGAATGCAGGATCAGAAATCGACGGTCTTTGTGAAAGATGTATTCGAAAAGACATTGCGAAGTGAATATGAAAACATTGTGCACATTGATATTCATTCCGGTTACGGACAGCGCTATCGTATGGTGATTTTCAATTCGGCTTTTGATACAATGACGGAGCAGGAGACAAAGGAACTTTTCCAGTATGACAATGTCATTGCTATCGACTCGGAGGATTTTTATCCGACGACCGGAGATACTACGGATTTTTATTACCGATTATGGGACAAGATGACAAAGGAAGAGGAACAGCGTGCGAAACTGGAGGGAGAAGAACCGGAGAAGAAAACCTTGTTTTCTACCTGCTTTGAGTTTGGAACCATCGGCGATAGTTTCTGGGACAGTGTCATTTCTATGAAATACACAATAGAAGAGAATCAGAATCATTGGCATCCATCCAGAAATAAGGTGACAGACCAGATTATCAAAGAACGTTATCAGGAACTGTTTTATCCGACAGAAACCAGATGGAGAGAAAAGACCGTGGCAGACTTTATTGAGGCCTGTGAGGGTGTTTTTGCCGTGAAGCTGCTTGAGGGTAGCGAGAGTACTGTATCGGAATAGATCGATAAGAAAGGAGAAGGTTATGGAAGGGAAGAATTTCTTATATGCGGATTCTGCTGCACAGGTGCAGAAGGTGAACCGTTTTTTGTGCATCAGTACATCTGTTTTGTATGTAATCAGTTATGCAATTGTCTTCATTTCCATGTTACAGGGAAACCGTACACCGGCTTACGGCATCATTATGTTTGCGGTCATGGTAACCACGCTGGCACTTGGATTTGTTACCCTGAAAAAGGACAGCGGGAACAAACGGCTCCGCTATTATATGATGGTTGGGCTTTGTATTGTGGCAGGAATGCTTATTTATGCATATGTAGATTATTATATGAGATTTTTGGCAGTTATGCCGTTTCTCGGCTGTATCTTGTTTTTTGATACAAAATTTATGATGCGTGCGGCGACTTTGGTTGCAGCAGAAAATGTAGTATTAACACTGATCCGTCAGTTTGTTTCCCATACTTACGGAGAAGAGGAATTTACACCGAATCTGGTAGCGGGTCTTGCAGTAACCGTTTTGATGTTTGTTGCCTATTATTTGACCAGAGTGGGAAAGGCTTTTAATGAGGACTCGCTTGGAAAAGTCCAGTATGAAGCAGAACTGCAACAGGAAATGGTGACGGATGTGCTTGCCATTGCAGAGAGTGTCAGAACAGGAACGACACATGCAATGGACATTGTGACGGAGTTACAGGAATCTGCGGAAACTGTCAGTCAGGCAGTAAGTGATATCAGCAACAGTACGTCTTCAACGGCAGACAGCATCCAGAATCAGAGCACCATGACACACGAAATCCAGGAGCATCTGGAAGAAACAGTAGTTCGTGCGGAAGGCATGGTAAAAGCAGCTACCCGTTCGGCTGAATTGAATGAAGAAAGTGTGGAAAAGATGCATCGGCTTCGTGCGGAAGCAGATGAACTGACACAGACGAATGATGCTGTAGCAATTTCCATGAAGCTTTTACAGCAGAATGTGGAAAATGTAAGAGCGATTACGGAGACTATTTTTGCTATTTCCAATCAGACCAACCTGCTCGCATTGAATGCATCGATTGAGAGTGCGCGTGCCGGCGAAGCAGGGCGCGGTTTTGCCGTAGTTGCAGACCAGATTAGAGAACTTTCCGCAAAGACCAGACAGGAAACCGAAAACATTGCACAGATTCTCGGAAACCTGACGGAAAATACCGAGGAAACAGGAAGAGCCATTGAGCAGTCCCTTCGCATCGGTGAGACGCAGAAGTCGATGGTTGAGGAGGTTGCTGCAGAGTTTGAAGAAGTGAGTGCAAATGTAACGCAGCTGTCGAGAGACATCGCAGAGATTGAAAAAGTATTAATGAATTTAAAGACGGCGAACATTGAAATTGTAAACGATATTACCAATCTGTCTGCGGCAACGGAGGAAGTGACCGCTTCGGCACAGCAATCGGCAGAGATGACCGAAAACAACTCAAAGAGTGCAAATGAAGTAAAGAAAATTTTAGGCGATATTTTAGAGGTGTCGCATAAGATTGATAAGTATACTGCAAAATAAGCAGAAAAAGGCTGGCAGGATTGTCGGCCTTTTTTAAAATCAAGAATAGGGCAGGAGAAGAACAAATGAAGAAACTGAGACAAAAGATTGCTCTTTTGGGGCAGAGACTGGTAGACCTGGGAGTCGGCAACGGACTGATGCAGGAGGAAAATGAGGCGTTTGGTGAGGATACGGTCACGAAAGAGATGGCGGAACTCGCAAGACAGTGTGGTGCAGAAGGCTGCGTGCTTTTGGAAAATGACGGTACCTTACCGTTAAAAAAAGACACAGGTGTGGCAGTCTTTGGACGCTGTCAGCTTGACTGGTTTTATGTTGGTTACGGCAGCGGTGGGGATGTGCATCCTCCGTACCGTGTGAATTTAATGGAGGGTCTGTCTGAGGCAGGCGTTTTATTTGATAAGGAATTAGCCGGTGTGTATAAAACCTGGTGTAACAGTGAAGAGCATAAAGCAGATCATGGCTGGTGGGGACACTGGCCGATGCATCATCCGGAAATGCCGGTTTCGGAGGAAATGGTAAACGATATTGCCAAAAGATGTGATACGGCAGTGGTTGTTATCGGACGTGCGGCAGGGGAAGACAGGGAAAATACACTGACGGAAGGAAGCTATTATCTGACCGGAGAAGAAAAGGAACTGCTTTCCAAGGTAACAGGGGCGTTTGCTCATACGGTTGTGCTTCTTAATATCGGCGGTATTATGGATTTTTCCTGGATAAAGGAATATGGAGACAAACTGTCTGCCGTGTTACTTACATGGCAGGGAGGTATGGAAAGCGGTCATGCGGTTGCTGATGTGTTGACAGGAAAGGTGAATCCGTGCGGAAAGCTTTCCGATACCGTGGCAGTTTCCTATGAAGACTATCCGAGCAGTGAAAATTTCGGCGGTTTGGAATTTAATGAGTATAAAGAAGACATCTTTGTCGGTTACCGTTATTTTGAAACCTATGCAAAGGAGAAGGTGTTGTATCCGTTCGGTTACGGGCTTTCCTATACGGAATTTACCGTAGAACCGGAGCAAATAGGGCCGGATGAGACCGGAACCGGCTATCAGTGTACGGTGAAGGTGAAAAATACAGGAACCTGTGCCGGTAAGGAAGCAGTCCTTCTTTGGTGCGCAGCGCCGGAAGGGCATTTGCCAAAACCGGTGAAGGCATTGGCGGCATACGGAAAGACCGGGGAACTTGCGCCCGGAGAAGAGGAGCGCCTGACGCTTTTCTTTGATGCAAGATGTCTTGCTTCTTATGATGAGAACGGTGCGACCGGTTTTGCCCATGCTTTTGTACTGGAAGCGGGAGAATACGTGATGACCTGCAACAGCATGGATGCGGGCAGCATTGTTGTGGAAGAGACGATTTGTGTGCAACAATGTGAAAATGCATGCAACACATCGGTTGATTTACGGGAGCGGATTCTTGACCGTCTGCCAAAGGAATTTCCGAAGGCTGAAAGTAAGGGAAATACACTGTCGCAGGTGGCAGAGGGAAAGATTTCTCTTGAAGAATTTATTGCGCAGTTATCGGATCAGGAACTGGAAGCATTGTCCCGCGGTGAGGGAGGAATGAATTCTTCGCTTGGCACAGTCGGAAATGCAGGAGCCTTCGGCGGAGTGATTGAAAGCCTTCGAAAGAAGGGAGTACCTGCAGTGATTACCTCGGACGGGCCTTCCGGACTGCGTTTACGCAAGTTTACGGCATTGTTACCATCCGGTACGGCGATTGCCTGCACCTTCAATGATGCGCTTGTAGAGGAAATGTTTACCCACATCGGTAAGGAAATGAAGAAGCAGGGCGTGGATGTCGTACTGTCTCCGGGCATGAACATTCACAGAAATCCGCTGTGCGGAAGAAATTTTGAGTATTTTTCGGAAGATCCGTTACTCACAGGTAAAATGGCAGCAGCTGTAGTACGCGGTGTCCAAAGTGAAGGAAAATCGTGCTGTCCGAAGCATTTTGCCTGCAATAACCAGGAGACTAAGAGAAATACAAATGATTCAAGAGTGTCAGAGAGAGCACTTCGTGAAATATATCTGCGTGGATTTGAAATCTGTGTGAAGGAGAGCCATCCGAATACCATTATGACCTCCTATAATAAGGTAAACGGTGTCTGGTCGCATTACAATTATGATTTGGCAACGACCGTGCTTCGTGGGGAATGGGGCTTTGACGGCGTTGTCATCACGGACTGGTGGATGCAGAAAAGCAAGAGTCCGGAGTTCCCGGGTCTTCGTGACAATGCGTACCGTGTGAGAGCACAGGTGGATGTGTTGATGCCGGGAAACATGGGACATGTAAGCCACAAGTATCAGTCAGACGGAACACTGCTTGCAACTCTTGGTAAGAAGGACGGTATTACACGTGCGGAACTGCAGAGAACGGCAGGAAATGTGCTTAAGTTTATTCTGAAGACGAAGTTTTAACGGAGGAGATTTCAATGAAATTAACCGGCGAACAATTAAAAAAGATATATTTTGGTGCACTGTGGTTTCAAGAAGATGCAGAGGGTTACTTGCACGCGTTTCAGTATACAAAGCAGCAGATGGATTATTTGAAAGGTGCCGCTGATTTTTGGTATGAACGTTGTGCAGCGTCGTCAGCAAAGACGTTGGAGTTTAATACGACTGCTACCGAAGGGACTTTTGAGTACAAGCTGGAGTGGGTTGGTTCCTGTGACTCGGTAGAAGTCTGGGTAGACGGACTGGCTACGGAAATCTGTTATCTGAAGGATATGGGAAAAGAGGGAACCATCCGTTTCTTTCTTCCTGCAGGAGAAAAAGAAGTCATAATTTATCTGCCTGCAGATGCTACCCTGCTGATTAGAAACTTTGAATTGAATGCAGAGTGGACGCCAACAGAGAAAAAAGGAAAACTTTTGTGGATGGGAGATTCCATTACACAGGGTTTTGGTCCGTTACGGTCGGCTCATACCTATGTTAGTGTAGCAAACCGTTTGCTCAATTATGAAGTGCTTAATCTGGGAATTGGCGGATACATATATGACAAAAATATTCTGATGCCGATGCATGAATACAGACCGGATAAAATTGTGATTTCCATGGGAACAAACCAGTACGGAACGGAGGCTATGGAAGATATCGAAGAATATTATGTACGGCTGAAAGAACTTTATGGGGAGACACCGGTGCTTTGTATTCTGCCAATCTGGCGCGGAGACAATCCGGAAGGTGTTCCTACATTGGAGAAGTTTTGTAAGAGACTAAAGGAAATTGTACAAACCTACGACAATATTATGGTTGTGGAGGGCTTTTCGTTAGTGCCGCATCTTTCGGAGTATTTTTTGGATAATCTGCATCCGAATTGCCTCGGTAGTGAGATGTATGGTCGGAATCTGGTATTGGAGATGGAGAAACTGGGGTTTATAATAGAGTAGAGAAGCATATTTCTCACTAACCAGGTTGAAAACTCCCCTCATTTGTGCTACTATATCAAAAGAAAAATATCGGAAGGCAGGTTATAGACAATGGAAGCATACAAGCAGGAATTTATTGAGTTTATGCTTGCATGATTTCTGGACTTCCTGAAATGCCGAGAAATGCAGTATTTTCAAGGGTTTGCGGATTATTTCTAAAAAGACAGATGTATCGTAATTTATCGCAAATTGGTGTAATTTCACACCGAAATGGTGTAGTAAATGGTGTAGTAGAATGTAGCTGATTTGGGGACGGAGACGTCAAATATCATATTGAAATGGTGTAGAGACCCATGTGCTTGCCGTGAGGCAGGTGCATGGGTTTTTTATAGTGTTAATTTCTAATGTATGGCAGTTGAATTTTTATGTTTATGATGTATAATAGAGTAAGAAAGTACGCAAGATAATACGTAAGATATTGCGAGAAGTTATTGGAGGCATTTTATGGGAGAATATAAACCACCTTTTACAATTACAAATGAAATATTGGCGTATGTATCATCTATTTCAGAGAAGGTTGGTCGTATTTCAGCTATCAGTAATTTAGAATCGAAACCGCATTTGAGAAGGAATAACAGAATTAAGTCAATTCATTCTTCGTTGAAGATAGAGGCAAATTCTCTTTCCTTGGGGCAGGTAAGGGATGTAATCAACGGTAAGATGGTGCTTGGTGAACAAAAGGAAATTCAAGAAGTTAAAAATGCTTATGCTGCCTATGAGAAATTTTCCGAAATACAGCCGTTTAGTATAGAAAGTATAAAACTGTTTCATGGCATTATGACAAAATATGTGGTGGAAGAGTCCGGAGATTTTCGTAGAGGCGAGGAAGGCGTGTTTAATGGAGATGAATGCATCTTTATGGCACCTCCAGCACAGTTCGTACCACAGTTAATGGATGACCTTTTTACGTGGATGAAAGAAGAAAAGAATAATGTCCATCCGTTGATTATGAGTAGTGTATTCCATTATGAATTTGTTTTCATTCATCCTTTTGCGGATGGAAACGGCAGAATGGCTAGATTGTGGCATACAGCAATGCTTGCGAAGTGGAAACCTGTATTTGAATATATTCCAATAGAGAGTCAGATAGAGAAGTTTCAAAATGAATATTATGAGGCGATTGCAAGGTGTCATGTGGAAGGGGAATCTACCATTTTCATAGAGTTTATGTTGTCTCAGATTGATAAGATATTGGATGATGTTTCGGCTCAGGTTAGCGAGGATAACGAACAGCTTTCTGAATACCTCAAGAGGTTGCTTGAGGTTATGGAATATGATGTTCCTTATACAAGTAATACGTTAATGGAGAAATTGGGATTGAAATCTAAAGAAGGGTTCCGTAGGAATTATTTGCGCCCGGCGATTGATATGAACTTGATTCGTATGACAATTCCGGATAAGCCAAATAGTAGAAACCAAAGATATGTTAGGGAGTAGGATTAGTTGTATTACCTTCTCTTTGAAGGATGATATTGAAGATAGTGTCGAAACAAGCATATTTTTTTGATAGTACGCAAATTAGTACGAAAGATAATTTCATCAAACTACGATATTATTACATGAGATGAGAGGTTATGGAATGATTATCAAAAAAAATATATGTATGATTTTACAGAGCGATATTGGAAATAACGATTAGTTAAAGTGCATATAGCGCAAGAATACAATTTCTCAAAGGAGAATGCAAAATGCTTCCAACTAAAGAAGAACCTATGATATATGAGATGACAAAACCAGCAGATATTCAAGAGGTTTTAAAAAGAATAGATCCACTAATACTTTTGAAAAAAATAGCGGAGTTTAGAAAATTGAATGTTGCACAAATGACTGATGAAGAAATAAGTAGTGCAATATATGATGTTTTGTGTTGGGAAGGAGTGTTTGCTTGTTATACTAATACAAGAATATATCCTGCCGGCACAAAGTTTTTTAAAGTCAAAAAGTTAATAGGGAGTCAAATCCCGAATGAGAGATTTGGGGAATATCCGGACTATTGGGAAACAAATCCAAAATATTTAAAATCATATGGGAGATTAAATAAGCCGGGAGAGTCTTTGTTGTATGTTTCACCAGATTTAAATTGTTCAGTAGATGAGGTTCGTATAACAGAAAGCGATTTTTTTGCGGCTATTCAGTATACTGCTAAAAGAGATATTAAAGTTAACCTTATAGGTGGAGAATTTGACTATGACCAAATGGAAATATATGATGAAAAAGTAAAACTGATACATGAAATGTATAACGGCTTTTTGCGTGATGAATTTAGTAGAGATGTAGGTAAAGGGACGGAATATTTATATAGGGTATCAGAGCGGATAGCGAAAGATTTTTTTGATTTGCCACCAAGAATTATGCAAGATGCATGGGCATATACGTCAGTTCAAGATAAGAAAAAATATAATGTGTGTTTTAGACCAGAAATCGCACATGAATTATTAGAACTTAACGGGGCGATGATATGTAAACGAGATGCAACAAAACAAATTCGAGTGTTCTGTATTGCTAGCGGAAGGGATGAGGAAGATAAAATATTGTTTTATAAAATGGGTTCAAATATGCAAAAAGAGGTGTTTCCAGAGTTGCTTTGCGATTCAGAGATAAATGAATAATTGCACATTAGTGAGGCGGCAGAGCCGAACCTTTTGTGAAATTGGGAAGTATTGTAAAAGTAAATTTTGAATGAAGCTCTTTACATGAGTAGCATGTGATAGACTTTTTTGTCATGGCAACTGATGCCTCTGGCATAGTATTGCCGTGTTGTCATCAAAGCATATGCGATGGAGGCTCATGTCAAGAGCGGAGTGAGATGATAAGAATTGGGAGGCTATGCTATGAACAGAGATGAATTGAATGAACTCTATAGGGAATTGGAAAATCGGATGCATAAGATAATAGCTCCGTTTGCTTCGTTACATAAAGGTTATGACTTTTCGTGTGGATATTACAGTGGGCATTATCACAAGAATGTGGAAGGAAAATACATGATGGATTTCTTTCCGATACCGGTTGTTACGGTTAAAGGATTGTGTGATATCGAAATTGATTTGGATAAAGTATCGGTATCAACAAAGCTAAGACGTGAGGTGGCATTAAATTACTCATATGAAAAATTGTTAGGCTATGAATTTGAAGCATACGGAGTAGATGAGTATTTGGATGATTTTTATGTGAAGGGAAATTCTTATTCGGAGCTTGTGGAGAATATTGCAAGTAGCAAAGAGAAGGAGATAGGATTTTCGTTTCTGTTTTCTGAAGATGTAGGTGCAGAGGAAATATATAAATGCGTTAAGTTTCTGAGAAAAGAGGGATTTTTTTACTAAAAATACGTATGATGGTGATGTGAATAGACTTATAGCAGAACGGTGTCATATCCGGAATTTCAGTATGGAGGATAAAAGATGATAGAATTTGGAATGCCAACGTTAATTGAGAATAAAACACTTGAGGAAAATATTGCTCTGTGTAAGGAATTAGGATTATCCTTTATAGAATTGAATATGAATTTTCCGGAGTATCAAATAGATAAGCTCGAGGATACAGAATGGTTTTGTAAACAGGCAGAGGAAGCAGACATTTATTATACCATTCATTTGGATGAAAATTTAAATATTGCTGATTTTAATCCATTAGTTAGAGAGGCCTATTTAGAAACTGTAAGGCGGACGATAGAGGTAGCAAAGCAATTTGTATCACTTAAGAACAAACATGGCAACATAGAACAACCGGTAACGATAAATATGCATATGCATCATGGAATCTACATTACATTGCCGGACAAGAAGGTGCAAATGTATGAAAGAGATTTTGCAACATACATAGCAGCATTTCAAAAATTTATAAAGTTCTGCGAAGAGTGGATAGGTGATTCTGATATTAGAATTGCAATTGAGAATACAGATGGGTTTCGGGACTACGAAAAAGGAGCAATAGAACACATGCTTGCAAGTGATTGTTTTGTATTGACTTGGGATATCGGACACTCGAAAGCAACGAAGGAAACAGATGTGCCTTTTATACTTTTACATAAGGACAAGTTGAAACATTTTCATATTCATGACGGAAAAGAAAACCCTCCAAAGAATCATCTGGCTTTGGGAGACGGAGAGATTGATTTGGCAGAACGTTTAGATTTTGCAAAAAAGTGTAATTTGAGATGCGTTTTGGAGACAAAAACGATTAAAGCGTTGAAAGAATCAGTGGAGTGGATAGAAGAAAGTAATTATGGTAAGCGTATTTGAGAGAAGAATTTTATATACTGGATGCAAGGAGAAAAAGACTTGGATATTAAGATAAAAATAAATCCGCGTCATAGCGCAAATTATTATTTGGATGTGAATTTTGAAGGTATCAATATAGAGAATGCAAAAGAGGTGTTTGAGAAGTTTGCCAAGGGTTTGGACAAGCCTTTACAAATCATGCTTTCGTCTAGGGAAAAAGAACGGATAGCGATATTGAAGGCGGCAGGCTTTGTCTGCAAAAGGAAATGTTATGAGGTGGAAGCGCAGGAGCAGGACTATATAGGCGGCAAAGGTGAAGGCAAGGTGCAATATTCTCATGCAGGAGAAGTTGTGTATGAACAGTGCCGCGAACGGATGCTGAACAGATACATTTTGACACATAAGGATATAAACCCTTGGAGCGGAAGTGAGGAAGAGTTTTGGGCGGAATTGACGGAGTGTGTTGCGTATTTTGGCATGTGCGGAAACCCAACCAGTTTTGCGTTTGTAGAAGATGAAGAAATTGCATATGTATACGGTGAGAATGTACAGGAGTTTCGTGCGTTTGCAAAGGTGCTGATAGCAGAAATGTTTGGAAAATATGACTCGATTACATTTGAAGCGGATGATTGTGATGACATGGCAATGGAATTGAAAAGCCTGTTCATAAATCAGGAAGAGGAAAGCTTTGATACATATATTAGACACAAGGTGGAGTTATAAAATAATTAAATTATATATTTGAGTGTGACCGGGAGGTCTTACGGCAATCAGAATATATTTACGAGGAGGTCGACATGATAACATCTTTTAAAGAATTTTGTGATAAATTATTAGAAAGCGGATTTTCCATGGGCGGCGGAAATGCAAAAGGAATCTACGCTGTCATTCCTTTTGATTGGAAGAATCCTATTCCTGAGTGGCCGATTCGCTGGCACACGGGAGATGCGGAAACCGACCCTTGGGAATGGAGAATGCGTGTATTGGAGGAACGGGATGATATTGCCTATGGAAAGGTTTTCTTTGGGACAAGCGGATACATTACAAAAGAGTGGTATCCTTATTTTCTGGCAGTCCGCAGACAGGGACTTGTTTTTGATGAGTGGTATGATGAGGGAAAAGCCGGGCAACTCGAAAAAAGAATATATGAAACCATAGAGCGAAACGGGCCTATGGCGCTTCATGATTTAAAGAAAGAATGTGGGATTAGCAAGGAAACTTCCGGACAATTTGACCGGACGCTTACCAATCTGCAAAAGAATCTGTTCCTTACGATGTGTGGAAGAAAACAAAAATTGAGTCGAACGGGAGAGCCGTATGGTTGGAACAGTACAGTGTTTACCACGGCGGAAGATTTTTGGGGCGAGGACTTGTCGATTGATATATCTGCCGAGGAAGCGTATGAGAAAATAAAGGGACGTATTTTGCTGTTGAATCCTGAAGCCAAAGAGAAGGATATTAAGAAGTTTATTGGGTGAGAGGAAGAAGCATATGAAAATTAATTGTATTTGGGAACATAACGGAGATGACACTTTATTATATGCGGATGGATACATAGGTGCTTTTACCAGAGGTAAGAATGTGAGAAAGGACTTTGATTTTATATAAACATGGAGATATTGAAGATGGAATACAATAAATTAACAAAAGAAAATATTAACATGGTGGTTAAAGCATATGTTGACTATTACAATAACTGTGAAGATGGCTGCTGGACTTATGAGAAAGCATACAAGCGAATTCATCAAGTAATGACGATAGAGGATGCGGAATGTTTCGTGCAGTATGTGGATGGAAAATTGTCCGGATTTGTGATGGGGTATTATAAAGAGTTTGATGATTTAAAGGCATATTTTTTAGAAGAAATTGTTGTTTTTGCTGAGTTTCAGAATAAAGGGTATGGAGCGGCACTTATGGAAGAATTGGAAAGAGTAGTGCGCGAAAATGGTGTGGTAATGATGGAACTTAGTAGCGTTAACGACGAACATCATATGCATTTTTACAAGAAGATGGGATTTTATCAAGCAAGTAATTTTGTTGCAATGGGGAAATTCTTGATTGAGATGGAAACATAATTATTTTTGAATTCTGTTGCCGAAGGAGGATTGGGCGGATTGGTATGAGTATTGGATTGCGAATCCGGAAGAAAAAGATTTTATAGGTACTTGTAGGAGGGAAATTGTAGATATGGAGAAGGAGGTTTACTTAGAAAATCCATGTAAGGCATCCAGCCTGCCCTTTTGGAAAACAAATCTGGTAAAAATTCCAGATAATATGAAGATTGTGTTGGATGATGACACACAGAGTGTTGATGTGCGGGAATATATAGATGAGCCTTATTTTAAACTAATTCATCGAATGAATGGCATGGAAAAGCCTCTGTTAGATAGCGGATATGAATTGGTGTGTTGTGAGGCGGCGGAATATGCGGATCATATAGCCGCTTGCTACGATGATATAAGTATATCAAGCGAAGAATTGGTGAGTTATCAGGCGCACACTGTGTATGACAGGGAGTTATGGGTTGCAGTAAGGGAATGCAGACAAAACACAATAGTTGCCAGTGGTATCGCAGAGTTGGATGCTGATATCAAAGAAGGAATTCTGGAATGGATTCAGGTTTCACCAGGTTACAGAGGAAGAGGACTTGGGAAATTTATTGTAAATGAACTGCTTTGGAGGATGAAGGACAAGGCAGAGTTTGTTACGGTGTCGGGTAAAGTGAATAATCCGACGAATCCAAGAGGTTTATATAAAGCATGCGGATTTACAGATGAGGAAATCTGGCATGTGATGAGAAAAAAGTTTAAAGGAGCATTACAATGACAGCAGAAGAATTATGGCATAAATTTTGCGGTGAAATGAAAATAGATGAAGCAACACCTTACGAAGCATGGGCTTTTGGAGACGGAGCGGCATGGGGGGATAATTTGTTGGAGTTAGTGCTTCAAGGTCGTAAATTTGGAACCGCCAGTGCTTATGACGAGTATGTTGCAGAAGACGCACTGGAGGATTTACCGAAGGTTGGTGACTATAGTGTACTTTTAAAGCCGAATGGAGAAGCTGTCTGCGTAATCAGAAATTACGATGTATACATACGCCCCTATGAATCGGTACCGCCCTTTCATGCATATGCGGAGGGTGAGGCCAATCGATCACTAGAAAGTTGGCGAGATATTCATACGAAATTTTTTCGTCCAAGATTAGAGTTAATTGATAAGCCTCTGAATGCCAAGTCTCTTATCGTGTGTGAGAAATTCACTGTAGAGTATACAGCAGAATCTGGGATGGAGAATGCGGATGAGTTATTATTTGTAGAACCATCGATGACGTATGCAGAGGAGATAAGTTCCTATAGGGAAGAGATGTTAGCTGCGGAATCCAGTTTTGATGGTTGTTTATCTATGAAGCGAATGCCAGACCCGAAAGAGTACACAGAGTATTGTACTGAGTGGGCGAATCCCAGTAGGGTTCTAAAGGAGAATGGTGCTAGGGGAACCGTCCTTCTGTGCATTCGAAAGGCAGACAATAAAATGGTTGGATGCATGCAGGTACATCATGTTTTGAATCAGCAAATGAGAGAAATTACAGGACATGTGGGATATTCTGTTCGTCCCTTTGAGAGAAGAAAGGGATATGCTACACAGATGTTGGCAAAAGCAAAGGACTATCTTTCGGCTTTCGGATTTTTGGAGATTTATGTTAGTTGTCTGCCGGAGAACGAAGCGAGCAGGAGAACAATTCTTGCGAATGGTGGAGAATACATAGAAACTGTTTATTTGGAAACGGACAAGGTGGATTTGGAAAGGTATGTAATTAAATTAGAAAAGCAAATGGGATAAGCGGTTGAAAACTCCCCGTATTTGTGCTACTATAACAAAAGAAAAAATTACCGGAAGGATGGTTTAGTTATATGGAAGCATACAAGCAGGAATTTATTGACTTTATGGTCGAGAGTGACGTATTAAAATTTGGTGATTTTACATTAAAGAGCGGCAGAAAGTCTCCATTCTTTATGAATGCAGGTGCCTATGTGACAGGAAGTCAGCTTATGAGACTTGGCGAGTATTATGCCAAGGCAATTCATGATAATTACGGTGATGATTTTGACGTATTATTCGGACCGGCATATAAGGGTATTCCGATTAGTGTTGTGACAGCGGTGGCTTATCACAATCTTTACGGAAAGGAAATCCGTTACTGTTCCGACCGTAAGGAAGAAAAGGACCATGGTGCAGATAAGGGAAGCTTTCTTGGAAGTAAGTTAAAGGATGGCGACAGAGTCATCATGATTGAGGATGTTACCACTTCCGGTAAGTCCATGGAAGAGACTGTGCCAAAGGTAAAGGGTGCAGCCGACG
>SVEF01000008.1 GCA_015057585.1 Lachnospiraceae bacterium
TTTCCTCACTTTCTGCACAGGCAAGGCAATCAACTGCCACCTCATTATACAAAAAGTGTTTGTGTGAGTAAATTCAGCTATCCCTGAATTTACTTTAGCAATGTGGAATTAAATTCAGCATTCTAGTAATATCTTGAAGAGAAAGGCGAACTTGAAAGGTTTGATTATCTAATAGGAACTTTTGTTTATGAGCCAAAAACAGAAAATGGTGAACAAATTACAATAGACAGAGAATATATTATGAATATGAAAAATAGTAAAGAGGCATTAATTTTATTGCTTGATATTATGGAAGAATTCATTATAAAAGAACAAAATGAAATAGATGAACTTGAAGATAGATATTTAACACTATAATAAAAATGGGTTGTAAAAAACATAAAGATACGTGAAATCCATTGTCGAAAGTGCACAGAAAAGCGCACCATTTTTGTTTGAAACAGAGAAAATCAGAAGAGGGATTGTGGAAAGAATTTTTGGATGCTATACTTTTTATAAAGCATAGTTTTTCCGGAAGTTCTAAAGCGATTCCTTTTTCTTTTTTTAATCTTTTTCTGAAAATTCATGCTTTGTATTTCCTACGATTCGATAAAATGACTTTGCGGTCTTTGGTGTAATTGAGAATTTATTAAGATACGGAGGTATACTATGGCAGAAAATACAGAGGTTGCTATTGTTACAGAAGAAAATGTATATGATAAAATTTATATTATACGTGGGCAGAAAGTAATGTTGGATTTTGACCTTGCGGAAATATACGGATATGAAACAAAGAACTTTAATCGTCAAGTGAAAAATAATTTGGCGAAATTTGAAGGTGATGATTTTATGTTTCAATTATCAAAAGATGAATGGGAAAACTTGAGGTGCAAAAAATTCACCTCAAGTTGGGGAGGATTAAGATACTTGCCGATGGCTTTTACAGAGCAAGGAATCTATATGCTTATGACAGTTCTTAGGGGAGAACTTGCTATAAAACAAAGTCGAGCATTGGTTCGTACATTTAAGAAAATGAAAGATTACATCATTGATAATCGAGAGCTGATTGGACAAAGAGAATACATTCAGTTATCTATGCAAACTGTGGAAAATGCGCGTGATATCTCAAAACTAAAATCAGATATTAGTTCTGTTGAAAAGCAGATGAGTGATGTAATGGACCAGCTTAGTGATGTTGTTACTAAGTCTGATTTGGCAGATATGATGAATAGTTTTGTCGATGATGAAGATAATGGTTGGTTGATGTATAACACGAAGTATTGTGCTGCGGATTTAGCATATTCAGAAATATATGCACAAGCAAAGAAAACAATTTATGTGGTAGATAATTATATTGGTTTGCGCACATTGGTTCTTTTGAAAAATGCTCCTTCGGATGTTGCTATAACTCTTTTTAGTGACAATGTTGGAGGAAGATTACATAGTATTGAATATAAAGATTTTTGTGCGGAATATCCATCCGTCAAAATGACACTTAAAAGGTCCGGTGGAATATATCATGACAGATTCATTGTTCTTGATTATGGTACGGATGATGAGAGAGTTTTCCTATGTGGTGCTTCTTCCAAGGATGCAGGGGCAAGAGTGACAAGTATTGTAGAAGATTACGGGATTGAGAAATATAAAATACTTATAGATACGTTGCTTAAAAATGAAAAATTGGTACTTGTGTAGATGAAAGGTTCTTATTGACAAAACCAACCGCAAGGCGTATAGTAAACCTAATATTTTGAAAGGAAGCACAGATATGTATTTATTCGCAACCACAACTACATACACCGCTATTCAGACCGTGCAGAATAATCCGTATGGTCTTACTGTTGTATGTAAATATTTTGGTTACGAAGAAAAATAAGCTTTCAGAAACAAAATAGAACTAGCGTTGTTTTTGACCACTTATCTTTCGGGTAGGTGGTCTTTATTTTATTAAATAATGAAGGAGGTAAGCGAGATGGATTTACACGATTACAAAGATGTAGCAGAAAATTATGATAGATATTTAGAGGTAATGTATGAGACAGAAAACCATTATACAGGGTTTCAGGAATTTTATCTGGAGCTTGCCAGAAAGTACGGAAGTGGTGGTGTTGTTGACATTGCCTGCGGCACGGGTGCGGTGATGCTTTATTTGGCAGAGCAGGGGATTGACGTGGATGGCACAGACTTATCCGAAGAGATGTGTAAGGTTTCCATGGAAAAGGCAAAGGAGAGAGGCTTGTCCCTTGCAATTTATCCGGCGGATATGACGAAGTTTTCTTCCGGAAGAAAGTATTCGCTGGCAATTATTGCGCGTAGCGGGTTCATGCATTTACCGACACCGGAGCTTCAAAAGGCAGCATTGCAAAATATTTATGAACAGCTTGAGGATGGCGGAATCCTGACACTCAATACATTTGACCCGTTTCCGCCTTACCAGACGTCCCAGATGGCGTCCTCACCGGAGGATTATAAATTTCGCCTGGAGTATACAAACAGTGATGGAAAAAGAGAAAAAATATACAATGCCATTACCTATGATCCGGTCTCAC
Source organism: Lachnospiraceae bacterium (assembly GCA_015057585.1). Taxonomy (GTDB): domain Bacteria; phylum Bacillota; class Clostridia; order Lachnospirales; family Lachnospiraceae; genus SIG299. The sequence goes on from SVEF01000008.1 coordinate 2,529, forward strand.
AAGTGATGCACGGGAATTGGAAGTTTGAGACATTAGAGGAAGATGGTAATATCGTAGGGGAACGCATCCGGCCGCTTACCATGCGCCAGACATATCGCCAGGAAATGAAGTGGCTGGTAGAATTAAGTGGATTTGAAGTTGTTGAGATATATAAAGATTATGTGTGGAACAAAGCAGATGAGAAAGCTTCGCCTTGCATCTGGATTTTGAAGAAGAAACAGGGAGGGAAATAAAATGAGAATAGAAGATATTTATTTTACATTAAAGGATGGCAGGGAGGCGGTACTTCGTAGTCCGAGAGAGGAAGATATTGAAAGTACATTAGAGTATCTGGTTACTTCTGCAGGGGAGACAGAGTTTATCGTACGGTATCCGGAGGAGTGTGCGAAATATACTCCGGAAGGGGAAAAGAAGTTGTTCGAGCAGAAGAATGAATCGCCAAACGATGCGATGATTATGTGTGTGGTAGATGGCAGGGTAGTTGGCAATTGCGATATCCGGTTTTTAGGAGGAATCAAGACAAAACATAGAGCAAATATCGGAATTGCACTCATCAAGGAGTATTGGAATCAGGGAATCGGAACCAGGATGTTTGAAGAACTGATTCGGCTGGCAGAAGAAAAGGAAGATGTTTTGCAGATGGAACTGGAATTCATCGAAGGAAATACGAGAGCAAGACACCTGTATGAGAAAATGGGCTTTCGGATTACCGGAATCCAGACGAATGCCATCCGTTTAAAGGACGGCACCTTGTTAAACACCTACTATATGGTGCGTGAAATCAAGCGATAAAGGAGGGGACCCCTATGAGCAGGAGAGTTGAATTTGTGAGTTTGTTTTACGATAAGATTGACGAGGACAGCAGACTAAACAGGAGCCGTCACGGACAGCTGGAGTATGTGACGACTATGGAATATATTCATCGTTATGTGAAGCCGGGGGAAACGGTGTTAGAAATTGGCGCAGGAACCGGTAGATATTCTATTGCGTTAGCAAAGGAAGGATATGAGGTAACAGCTGTTGAATTGGTGGAAAGTAATCTTGAAGTACTGAGAAAAAACAGTAGTGGTATGAAAAATATGGATTCTTATCAGGGAGATGCATTAAATCTGGGCAGATTTGAAGACAATCAATTTGATGTCACTCTATTGTTCGGTCCTATGTATCATTTATACAGTAAAGAAGAGGTACATAAAGCGATAGAGGAAGCAATCCGGGTTACCAAAAAAGACGGAATAATTTTAGTGGCATTCCTTTCGGTATATGCCATTATGAATGACAATTATCTGAACGGAACACTTGCAGCCGGTATAGAGGAAAACTTTGATGAGAATTTCAGGGTGAAACATTTCGAGGAGCAGTTGTTCACAGGATATGATATTGTGGAATTTGAACGGATTTTTGAAACACATAAGGTGAAACATTTAACTACAGTAGCTGTAGATAACATTTTAGAATTGGCAGAAGGAAGAGCTGATTTTCAAATGTCAGAGGGAGAGTTCGAGTTGTTTGTTAAGTATCATCTGGCTACATGCGAAAAGAGAGAATTGCTCGGCAGTTCGAGTCATTTGCTGTATATCTGTAAGAAATTATAAGAAATAGATTTGTATTACAAAAAGGAAACGGTCAAATCAGGAAAGAGGAAGTCCCCGGTTTGACCGTTTTTAATTTTCTAAAATACAGACTCGATGGCTGTTTGCAGATGCTCTGCGGAAAATGGCTTATAGATAAAACCTTGTGCACCGTAAGAAAGGGCTGTTGCATGCACTTCTTCACTCATATCTGCTGTTAACATAATGACAGGGAGGGAAGGATATTGTTCCTTCAGTTGTTTTAAAATATCTAAACCATTTTCGTTTGGAAAATGGACATCTAAAAGAATTCCAAGTGGCGTAATATGTTCCAGCGCATTGAAAAGCTGCTCGCTGTTTGCAAAGGCTCTTGCAGCGTAACCAGAGTGATGAAGCATATCTGTTATCATACTTCCCATAAAATACGAATCATCACAGATTAGAAATTGATTGGAGGGTGTTCTGCCCAATAAATAATCAGCAGAAATGTGGAAAAGGTCAGCTAAGGTGCATAACATTGCAAGGTCCGGAATCGATGCACCGCTTTCCCATTTGGAAACTGCACTGGCGGATACGCCAATTTCCTTTGCCAAAGCTTCTTGTGTCAGGTTACATTTTTTTCGTTGTTCTGTAATGCGTGTTCCCAATATCGAAAGTTCCATAATCAAAAATCCTCCTGTTTGTGTAATTCAAGTATAAGTTTATTATAAACGGAGCGCCGTGGGATGTCTATGGAGGGTTAAGCAAAGAAACAGTGGAAACTTTCCTGTGATTCAACTTTTTATTATAAGATGGAAATGGGTTTTACCGATTGTTGGAATCTTAATCAGTCAAAAAACGAATTGTATTCGTTTGGTTCATCCAGACGATAAAGCCAGCTCGAAAGATCCTCATCGATCAGACTCAACAGGTGTTTGTCTTTTAAAAAGGATTTCCGGAAGGTGTCCGCATAAAACTGAACAACGATGCCGCCGCTTTTTAAGCGGTGCGTAGAGAGAAGAGTCCGTTCCTCTTCGGTGGCACCCGGCACCGGGTCGCCGGAATCTTCTCCTGTTGCAAGATGATTCTCTGCAAGGTAGCGTTGCATGGAGGACAAGTAGATTTTAGGCTGTGCTTCTATCTGGTCCGTATAGATATCACCGAATCCGACGACCCGGATACGATTGTCATCCTCCAGGACGTAATAGGAGCAACAGTCGCGATAAGGGCCGTGGTAGACAGCATATAAGATGCATCCATCCAGTACACAGCCATAGGTACAACCGTCTAACCTTTTACGACGGTAACTGTTTGCAAAGGCTTCCAGTTGTTGATCGTATTCTTTCAGCGGCCGGTTCACTTTCCTTAAGTAAGCGGTGACCTGCGCAAGATATTCCCGGCGTTTTTCCTGATTGCCCGGATAGAGTCTGTGATACTTGGCATTTACCGTAATGACATCACCATTTGTCAGTTTGGCAATGTGATCGCCTTTCCATGCACAAGGGTCATCGTCAATCTGCAGGATGACGGAGTCGCCTAAGACAACCAGATTATAAATCTTGGAGGCCAGAGGGGAAAATAAGTCAAATTCTGCGGTTTCTACCATGGTCCCGGTCACAAGGACGTGGGCTTTGCCGTAAATATCTTTTTCTAAGGTCTCAGTGATGACGATATCTGTCACGATTCCTTCTTTCACATCAGTCCAGGAGTCTGCCGGATGACAGTGGTAGTCGTCCATCAGAAATGACAAATTTCCATCGCGGTCTTTATTCATTGTATAATATGCTTTTTGATCCATAGAGAACTCCTTTCGTTGGGGTGGTTTTATTCGGACTCAGTGTAACACATTCATAAAATTCTTCGAAAAAAGGGGAAAGTAAATGGAAAACAAGTAGTATTATCCCGCGCTTTTCGCGGAAAAGGAGGAGCCTATTGCGCACTTTCATCCATGTTTTTTGTCTGTGGGTTAAGGTATCATAAGGAAAAACGGAAGAAGGAGTGTCATATATGAGTAAATATGCGGTAATAGATTTAGAAATGTGTAACGTTCCAAAGGAACTGAGAAAAGGAACGTATCGTCGTGCCAGCGAAATCATTCAGATTGGTGCGGTGCTTTTAGATGAAAACCTGGAAATCGAGGATTCGTTTATGACGTACGTTTCTCCGGAATACGGTTTTGTGGATGACTTTATTAAAAATCTGACTGGCATTACACAGAAGGATGTACAGGGGGCGCCGGACCTGCGGGAAGCATTACAGGCGTTTGCAGAGTGGTTGCCGGCGGGAGTCACGGTAGTATCCTGGAGCATGACGGATGCGCTACAGATACAGAGGGAAGCGGAAGCAAAGAATATCACAATCGGTGGATTGGAAGAAATCCTTGACAACTGGGTAGACAGTCAGAAACTGTTTGCGGAAAAAATGCATTCCACAAGATGTTATAAATTGTCGGAAGCGTTGGTTGCGGCGGATATTATTTATGAAGACGGTGCGCATGATGGCTTAGTGGATGCACACAACACCGCATTGCTGTTTGCTAAAATGTTGCGGGAACCGGAGCTGGTATTGAATAAATATTATAAGAACGCCATTACAGGAGAGGAAAGCAGCAGTGGGTTCTGTCTTGGCAGTTTGTTTGCAGGGCTGGATTTAAGCGGACTTGCGGTGGCATAAGAAGAGAAACAGTCGGTGAATAGCCGGCTGTTTTTTTGTGTAATGAAAGCAGTTGTCTTTAATGCTTTAGCGTGATATACTAAAGGCGGTACAAAGCATCATGGGAGAAAAAAGGCGAAAAAGGAGAAGGAAAAGAATGAAAATCGGAGTATTGGGAACCGGCGGAATTGTGCGTAGCGTAACACCTACACTGCAAAGGATGAAGGATATAGAGTGCTATGCGATTGCTTCCAGAACTTTGGAACGGGCAGAGAAAGCAGCGGAGGAATATAGCTATGAGAAGGCATACGGCAACTATGAAGAACTGGTGGCAGATCCTCTGGTCGAACTGGTTTATGTTGCAACACCACATTCCAGACATTATGACGATATGAAACTTTGCATTGCACACGGGAAGCCGGTAATCTGTGAAAAATCGTTTACCATGAATGCAAAACAGGCGAAGGAAATTAGGGAACTGGCGAAGGAAGCCGGCGTGTTTGTGACAGAAGCCATCTGGCCAAGATATATGCCGTCCAGAACGCTGATTCAGGATACGATTGACAGCGGAATCATCGGAACGGTATCTACGCTTACCGCAAATTTGTCTTACATAATCAGTGGGGTAAAGAGAATTCAGGACCCGGAATTGGCAGGCGGAGCGTTGCTTGATGTCGGAGTCTATGGTATCAATTTTGCCCTGATGCATTTTGGAGAAGAAATTGAGCGAATCGAATCTTCGGTACAGATGACAGAAACCGGTGTGGATGCCATGGAAAGTATTACGATTTTCTATAAGAACGGACGCATGGCAGTCCTAACCCACGGAATTTACGGACGCTCCGACCGAAAGGGAATTTTTTATGGAGATAAAGGTTATATTATCGTTGAGAACATCAATAATCCGCAGTCCGTTACCGTGTATGATACGGAAGACCGGCTGGTAAAGCAGATACCGGTGCCTGAGCAGATCAGCGGGTATGAATATCAGTTTGAGGAGTGCAGAAGATGCATTGCAGAGAAGAAAACAGAGAGTGATTCCATGCCGCTGAAAGACAGTGTGTATATGATGGAACTGATGGATCGTTTGCGAGCGCAGTGGGGACTGGTGTATCCACAGGAAAGAATATGAAAAAACAGAGGCTGTCCTTGGACAGCCTCCTTATGTAACAACGTTGTCTATTTCACATCTTCTACCTTCTTCTCAAGCGGAGTTTCCAACACAGCCGGATCGCGCATGAGTTTTCGGAGTTCACGTAACGCAATAGCGTAATACAGACCGTCACAGAAACGTTCGTCGGAAACCAGGCTGAATCCCATGCGTTTTTGGATTTTTACTTCACCTTTTTCAGCAACCGGAACCTCTTTTTCTTTTCCCATGGCAAAGAACAGACCATTGGTGCCAAATTCGCAGGTGTGATGGTAAACATGGTTGATACCGAGGGATTTTAAGTTTGTAATATAAAACGAGGTATGGAATGGACTAAACTCAATAATGGACTTTGGTAATATATTGTGACGGTCCATCCACATCAAAACTGCAGAAACAATGTTTAACAGCCAGCTTGGTAATGCAGTGAAGAAACGGGCCATTTTGTCGGTATTATTTTCTTCGGTACGCAGAACCGTTTCCTTACGGATGGCTTCGTTGATGGCTTCAGCAATTTCTAAAATAGTTTCGGTGCCTTCAAAGCAGAGTTTAATCGTAGTATCCGGGCAGTCAATATGTAACTCCGGATGAATGGTAAAGCTGACCCAAATCTTTGGGCGTGCATAAATCTTTCCATTCATGACAAAACGGTTTAATCGCGGTTTCAGAGCCAGCATACGTACAATGCCTGCAATAAAAATATGCATATAGCCCATTTTAATGCCCTGGGCTTCTTTTTCTTTAATATAGACATCCCATGTTTCACAGTTGAAGGTGTCCTCATACATGTTCATGGAATCATAACGTTTTTTCATTAAAAAACCGGTAATCATCTGCATTGGATCAATGCTTCGGATGAGACGGCCGTCGGGTCTTTTTCCAAACATAATGTTATCCCACTTTTTCTGAAAATAATAGTTTAACAAATCTTTGCTTTAAATGAACATTTCCATTTTACATGAAAGGGGAACGAATGACAAGGTTTAATTCTATAAATTATGTATAAAATCTATATTAAAAGATGATAAGAACCGAAAAAAACGAAAGAAATTGTGATATAATTTCTCATTATTTTACATGGGAAGCGGGAGTGAAAAATGAAGAAGACAACAGGGTTGTTTCGGTTGGTGAAGGAAATGGTACGATTCTTTTATGGGAAGGTAGAAGTGATTGGTTTGGAAAATTTGCCGGAAAGAGAGGCAGTATTGGTTGGGAACCATACACAGATGAACGGACCAATATGCGGAGAATTGTTCCTGCCGGAAAACTGTTACACCTGGTGTGCCGGGCAGATGATGAATTTAAAGGAAGTTCCTGCGTATGCTTTTTCTGATTTCTGGTCACAGAAGCCGAAGTGGCAGCAACCGCTTTTCAGGCTGGCATCCTACCTCATTGCGCCTGTGGCTGTATTTCTTTTCAATCATGCAAGAACGATTGCGGTTTACCGTGATATGCGGATTAAGTCTACATTTAAGGAAAGTCTGAAACTGCTGGAGGCAGGAGGAAATCTTCTTATTTTTCCGGAAAAGGATGAGAAACATAATAATATTCTCTATCAGTTTCAGGAGAATTTTGTAGATATTGCCCGATTGTATGAAAAGAAAACAGGGAAGCCGCTTACCTTTGTCCCTATGTATATTGCACCGACTTTAAGGAAAATGTATATTGGAAAGGGAATAGTTTTCAACAGAGAAAATGATGCACAAGAAGAACGTAAGAGAATTGCCGGATACCTGTCGGAGGAGATTACGCGGATGGCGAGAGAACTGCCGCGGCATAAGGTAGTTCCTTATCGTAACATTCCAAGAAAATATTATTTGACGAACAAAGACATTACGGAGGTGCCGCATGAGAAAACCTGTCGTTGATTACAGAGAGTTTCGTCTTTCCCGTCTGAGAGAACCGCGCTTTTACCATTTGCTTTATTTGCTGGGATGGGTAGGATATTTTATACTGTATTTTATTACAGAAAATCTGATACCGAGAGAACGTTGTTATCCGGTGCATTGTGCTTTGGATGATGTAATTCCGTTTTGTGAGTACTTTGTAATACCGTATGTCGGCTGGTATGTACTGATTGTGGTATCGCTCCTGTATTTTATGTTTTATAATCCTGATAACTTTAAGAACCTGATGAAATTCATTATTGTGACCCAGGTGGTCGCGATGGCGATTTACATTATTTTTCCGAACCGTCAGGATTTGCGTCCGGAGATGTTCCCGAGAGATAACATTTTTACAGATATATTGGGACTGATTTATGCCTTTGATACCAGCACCAACGTCTGTCCGTCACTCCATGTGGCATATTCCGTCGGAATCGCCTCAACGTGGTTAAAGGAAAAGGGAGCATCCAAGGGAACAAAAATATTTGTTACTGTATTCTGCTTCTTTGTCTGTATTTCCGTTGCGTTTGTAAAGCAGCATTCGGTTGTAGATATTTTTGCGGCAATACCGGTGTGTCTGCTCGCAGAAGGGATTACCTTTTGGAAGAGTTACTGGAAGCCTAAATGGTTTCCTGTGCATATCAATGAATAAAGAAAACTCCTGTCTCTTGAAACAGAAACAGGAGTTTTTCTTTAATTATACTTCATTTGTGTTTTGTGTATCGGTAACTTCCGCAGTAGAAATTTCTTCTGCGGACGGAGATAAGTCAAATTCCGTATAAGAAGAAACCAAGCCTTCTCTGGTGGTGATGTGGTTTGGATCATAGCATTTCATATGATGCATTCCTCCCTAACAAGAAATTTTCATAACAAATTAATGATACTTCAAATGTCGTAAAAAGTCAATTCGGGTAAAAGAACGGAGGGTATAAAGGCCGCAAAAAAAGGGCATGCTTAGAAAAAAGAAACGGAGGTATCAGGTATGAACAGTTCTGACACAATACGACTTTTACGCGAGTGTGATGCCGGAACCAAAATGGCAGTCAGTTCCATCGATGAAATTTTAGAAAAGGTGCAGGAGGAGAAGTTAAAGGACCTGTTACAGAAAAGTAAGGGCCACCATAAAGATTTGGAGGCAGACATCCATGCAAAACTGGATCAATATGATGCGGAGGAAAAGGACCCGAATCCGATGGCAAAGGGAATGTCCTGGATGAAGACGAATGTAAAACTTGGTCTGGATGAAAGTGATGCAACGATTGCAGATTTGCTCACAGACGGGTGTGATATGGGAATCAAGTCGCTTTACAAATATTTGAATCAGTATAAGGCGGCAGACAAGGAAGCCAAGGATATTTGTGAGAAATTAATCGGCATCGAAGAAGAATTGGAACGGGATTTGCGTCAGTATCTTTAAGGAAAGCAGATGTAAAATAAGAAGAGCTCCCATGTGGATTGCATGGGAGCTTTTGTATGTATGCGTAAGAGAAAACTACATATTTTTGAATTTGCCGACGGTCTGTGTCAACTTCCGGCTGATGGCATCGTTCTTTGCGGATTCCTGCTCGATGTCCTTCATGCCATCGGTTACCTGGCTGATAGCAGAGGTGGCTTCGTTGACACCCTTGCTGCTTTCTGCCATGCTGATGGTAATTCCGCTGATGCCGTTTGCCATTTCGGAAACGGAGCCCTTTAAACTGTCCGCCTGTGTACGGAAGTAGTCCATTTCGTGTTCCATTTCCACCGCATCCTCCTGATACTGCCTGGTGGCATTAAGGAAGACTTCGTAATCGCTCATAACAGTAGTTCCGGTGAAGTTTAACATTTCGTCCGCGTTGTCGGTCAGCTGTTTTACTGCGTCAATGACCAGACGGCTGATTTCCTGGATGTCGTTTGCTGTCTGCTTGCTTTCCTCGGCAAGAACACGAATCTGTTCCGCAACAACAGCAAAACCGCGTCCGGCATCACCGGCTCTGGCTGCTTCAATCGAAGCATTTAAGGCAAGAAGATTGGTTTGGCTGGCAATGTTTAAAATATCATCGGTCAGGGAATCAATCTTGCGTACGTTTGCACTGTTTGCAATCGCTTCCTCCAAAGAGGCACGGATGGTAGACACCATCTTCTGTGCGGAGGCATAACTGTCAGCTGCGTGATTCTGAATGCCGACAGCACGGTCTTTCATTTCGATGGCAAAGGCGGAACCGCTGTCTGCCTGACTGGTAATCTGTGTCATCGCTTCGGTAATGTTTTCTGCTGCCGCATCCATTTCGGTTGTTGTGGAAGCAACCTCCTCCATGGTGGCAGATAATTCTTCCATTGCACTGAAAACGTCAGTGACACGGTCATTGGCTTCTTCGGTGCGTGCACTGACATTGGCAGCGCTCTGCTGTAAGTCAGTGGAATGATCGCGAATTTCGGACATCACGTCCTGCAACTGTGCAATGAAGAGGTTGATGCCCTGAATCAACTGGCCGATTTCATCGATTTGGTTTGTTTTAAGGCGGGTAGTTAAGTCGCCGTCGTTATTTTCAATGGTTTTAATCAGTTTATTTAACTGGTTTTTTGCTTTTACAGTCGGGGTAACAACCGTGCGGATCAAAAGGAACATCATAAATCCGGCAATCAGTAAGGTAATGATACCGGTCATCTGGTTTACCGTATAGGTCTGATTTGCAGCCTTGTTATTTAATTCAACAAGATCGGAGGTAGCCTGGCTGTAGGCGTCCGAAAGTGCCTTGATTTTTTGGGTCAAATCCGCAGTTGCTTTGGTCAGACGAGGGGTCTGTCCATTAGTGTCATCTAAAACCGAGGCTTCCGCACGGGCAGCAGAAAATTCGGTATAAGAGGTTTTTACTGCGTCGTATAAGATACTGAAATCTGCATTATTTATGGTTTCATTAATGGTACTTAACTCATCCATAGAAGTATTCAGTGTTGAAGTATCCATCTCCGTGATGGCAAGTTCCATCCGGCTCATGGCCTGCATGCCCGGGAGATAAAGCCCCTCGATGTTTTGGCTGTAGCCGCTCAGTTTTTTCATCTGAAAGGTTACATATCCGTTCAGACATCCGCACATCAGGATAATAACCATGACAGATGCCACGACTTCAAATGCCAGACTTTGGCGAAGTTTTTTAATCAGTTTCATAATGTAATTTCCTCTCTTTTATAATGTTAAAAAAATAACAAAAATAGACACCTTTATTATAACATTGATTTGAACAAAAGTAAACGTAAATCAGAAAAAGAACGGGACTTTGGGCCTAAAAAAAGAGAGTCACCGGTTGGGCGACTCTCTTCGGGTAGTTACATAAAAATAACTTACTTGATTAAGTTTTCTACGGCTTCCTTTGTAATGTCGGAAGTTAAGGTGCCTGCAATCTTGCCGTCCTTGATGTAAACAACAGCAGGAGCATCGGTCACGCCGAGACGTACTGCAAGTCCGTTGGACTTATAAACGTCGATACGTGTTACCTTTAATGCACCACCGTGAGCCTGCTCGATTTCTTCGAACATTTCAAGCTTGTTACGGCTTTCCTGATTAACAGCGTTCCAGATGTAAACAAGATTCGGAACACTCTGTCCCATAATCTGTGTATGGAAGGTTTCGGATTCTGCAATGTATTTTTCAGCAGCACAGCCTGCAATCGCACCGTCGCCAACTGCTGTGGAAACCTGTCTTAACCACTTGTTTCTAACGTCGCCGGCAGCAAATACGCCAGGAATGTTGGTTTCCATCTTTTCGGTAGTGGTAATGTAACCAGGACCTACGAGGTCGAGTTTGTCACGATACATGTCGGTAGCCGGGATGTAACCGATGAATAAGAAGCAGGTATCTACCGGAACATCAATGATTTCGCCGGTCTTTGTGTGCTTTAATGCAACGCTCTTTAAGTGCTCATCATCACCGCGGAATTCGTGAACGGTTGTGTTCCAGATGAATTCCATCTTTGGATTTGCAAGAGCGTCAGCCTTTGCGATTTCGTTACAGTCCATGATACCTTCATCATGCATAACGCTGACAATAACCTTCTTTGCAAACTTGGTTAAGAACATACCTTCTTCGATAGCGGCATCACCGGAACCGATAACGATAACGGTCTTGTCTGTGTTTGCTGCTGCATCACAGGTAGCACAGAAGGAAATGCCCTTGTCATATAAGTACTTGTCTTCGCCGAGAGCGCCTGTTAAACGAGGCTTTGTACCTGCAGCTACGATAACCGCCTTACATTCATAGTTGGTACGGAAAGTTTCCACTACCTTTGTTTCACCGTCTAACTGAACGCCCTTAACATCGGTAAGTTTGAACTTAACACCGAACTTCTTTGCCTGCTTGTGGAATAAATCCATCAGACCGAGACCGGTATTGCCCTCAGGAAAACCAGGGTAATTTTCAATTTCATTTGTGTAAGTAATCAGACCACCAACCAGTGTCTTTTCGATTACGAGAGTGTTTAATTTTGCACGACCGCAGTAAATAGCTGCAGTAAGGCCGGCTGCACCGCCGCCGATGATGACAACGTCATACTGTTCGATTTTCTTTTCCATGTTTTTCACCTTTCGATAAAACGGCTGCCGCATCGTATGTAATGCGGCAGACCGATAGACTCATGTCATATTCCTATGCAAATTACATAAAGTATTTTGCCAGGAGTTTGCTTCCGATAAAAGCTCCTATAAATAAGAAGATTGCAAAGAACCAACCGGATAAGGAGAGGGATGCGATGCTGGAGAACAGGGCGCCGATGTTACATCCGCCTGCCAGTCTTGCACCGTAACCCATCAGTAAACCACCGAGGGTAGCAGCGATAATCTGTCTGAGCCCCTTGATTTTCTTGAACTTGAACTGGGATGCTGCTAAAGTTGCAAACAATGCACCTGCAATGATACCAAAGTTCAGCCAGGAACCGCCGTGGTTCATAATGCCGTTATTCAGTGTGGCCTGAGCGCCGGCAGAGGAGAAGTAGTGCCACTTATCCACGCTGCCGCCGAGCAATTCATAAATCCATGCACCCCAGTTTGCAAATACGCCGGAAACGCCCCATGGGGAGCCGGTAATAGCAAAAATAGCAATCTGGAATAAGGATAATAAAACTGCACCTGTTACATATGTAAACGGATTTTTGAAAATCTTCTTATAATAAGGATTCTTGCTGATTTTGTCCCAAAAATTCTTCAAGAATAACACCTGCCTTATTATTTATTAGTTTGTCTTTTCAATGATGATTTCCCATTCGCCGTCGTCTACTTCTTCGATTTCAACGTTGTGTCCGTTGTTTCTTGCCCACTCAGGGATGTTCTTCATAGCACAGCTGTGGTCAATCTGAGCGATGATAACGTCGCCAACTGCACTCTTTTCCATCTGCTTCTGAACCTTCATTAACGGTACCGGACAAGCTTCGCCTAAACAATCAATTACATATTCTGCCATGATAAAAATCCTCCTTAAAAATATAAGTTATGAATTATTGTGTACTATTCCAAATTATTCTTCGTCAGTGATACCCATTTTCTTCTTTTCATACTTATCAGCTGCAATGTAAAGAAGTAAAATAACAAGTAACTGAACGACTACGGCACCAAACCATCCGAATACATCCGGAAGGAAAACCTTAGGTGCGGTTGCATTAAAGTTGAGTTCCCAGAATCCCATGTGGTTTGCACCGATGAGGGAACCGATGATGAAAAATACAAGACTGAGCATCTGCATGCTGAAGCCCTCGCCGACACGCATTAATGTACCGGAAGCACAGCCGCCTGCGATAACCATACCGATACCAAACAAGATACCGCCAAGAGCGGTAGCTACGCTGATAGGCATGACATAACTCTGTCCCGGAATGGTTCCGTTTGTGATAAAGGAACCGTACTTAATTGCTGTAAAACCAATGGTGGTGATGGCAAATGCGATTAATACCGCACGGGTTACGGAAGTGGATCCGGTAATGCATGGGTCACGCATTGAGGCTGTAAAACAGAAGCGCGATTTCTGCAAAATGAAACCGAAAATACAACCGAAGCCCCAGTACATAGCCATCGTACTGTTCTTTAATCCGAGTAAGATGCCTACACCAATGATGAATACCAGAACGATTAAGGCGATCGGAATCTGGCTCTTTTTCTTCTTTCTTGGTGTGGAGGATCTGCGGATTGAAGTTGCCTGAGTAGTTGTTGTTTCTGGCATTTCCAATATACCTCCTTAAAATATTCGGTTTTGAGGACGGATACCAATTTTTGCTATTGGTATCTTTTATAGCGCATTACTACTATTAATCAAGTATATCACATTGTTATTTTTTTGACTATTAGAGATACTTATGCTGTATAACTTTTTTCAATCCGTCCGGTTGTATTAAAAAAGGAAATGTTGTATAATAAATCGTGATGACAAAAGAAGAGGAGCGACGTGGTATGTTATTGGAAAATGTTATAATGTTCAGCAAGGTTGCAAATGAAAAAAGTATTTCAAAAGTAGCTGCGGCCAACCATATTTCCCAGCCGGCTCTCAGCCAGCAGATGCAGAAACTGGAGGAGGAACTTGGAACAAAATTGTTTGTTCGCTCCAATCGTGGTATTGAATTGACGGAAGCAGGACGCATTATGCAGCGGTATGCTCTTTTGTTCGAAAAAAATTATCAGAATCTGAAAGAAGAGATTGATAACTTAAGTTCCAGCAATGTCACTTTCCGTATTGCGGCTTCACCGGTGGTATGTAACTATGCGCTTCCGTGCAATCTTTACAAGATGAATAAGAGATTTCCGGAGTGCGCGTTTTCTATGGTGGACGAGCATTCAAGTGAGGTAATTCATCAGGTACAGAACGGACAGGTGGATATCGGATTTATTGTCGGACATTCCGAGGCAGAAGGACTGGTAGAAACTCCGGCGTTTTCTGACCGTATTTATCTGATTGCAAACAGCGCAACGCAGGTGCCGGAGATTAAGGACATCAAAGACATTAAGCGGCTTCCGCTTTTAATGTTAAACAGTGCGTTTAGTTCGTATCGGCTGGTTTGTGATTATTTAAAACAGGAGGGGCTGGAAATCGAAGACCTCAGAATCAGCAGTACACTCAATTCCACCGAGGCCATCAAGAGTGCAGTATCGGCAGGTTACGGTGTGGCATTCCTGCCGTATATGGCGGTGAAAAAAGAATTATATATGAAAGAGTTTAAGATAGTTGAGATTCCGGGATTTGATTTAAATTATGAAATTTACTCAGTTTACAGTGCTGCAGGAGAAGACCGTGGCAATACGATTAACGAAATTATTCACTATATGATTACTACGGTGAATAAAAACATCTGCTAAGGGTGTATCAGAGTTTTTCAATAAAAAGTTCCCAGATACCGTTCATCGGTTCGGTTACGGTGATGGAAAGACCGTTTTTGTTGCAGAACTCGGTAATGGATTCGACAGAGCAACTGTGGTCGGTGACCAGTTTGATTTGTTCCCCTTTGCTTTTGAGTTCTTTGCACTGTTTTAGTTTCATTAAAGGAATTGGACACATATCGCCGAGGCAAATAACATCTTTCATGGGTGTTCTCCGGTTAGTAATTTTTTTGGCACATTACGTGCCGACGATAAAGTCAGTATAGCACATTTTTTAGAGGAAGGGAAAGGAAATTTGTTCATATGATTCCGTTGCACAGGCCCCCTTATCAAGGAAGAGAACAGGAGTACATAGCGTCTGCCATGGCAAATAAGCCCGGGCAGACCTCTTTTTGTGACCTTTGTGCCGGATGGATTTCCAAAAAGACAGGGATGCATTGTCTGATGACAACGTCGTGCTCCACAGCGTTAGACATGGCAGCCGCGCTGCTGCATGCAAAGCCGGGCGGCGAGGTGATTTTGCCGTCGTTTACGTTTTCCTCCACGGCAAATGCGTTTGTCAGACAGGGACTGGTGCCTGTATTTGTAGATATAAGAAAAGATACCTTAAATATCGATGAAACCAAAATTGAAGCGGCGATTACAGAACGTACCGTGGCTATTGTGGTAGTGCATTATGCCGGGGTGGCGTGCGAGATGGATACGATATGCGGGATTGCAAGGCGTCGCGGGCTGGTGTTGATTGAAGATGCGGCACAGGCACTTGGAGCAACCTACCGTGGAAAGGCGTTGGGAACATTCGGAGAGTTTGCCTGCATTAGTTTTCATGAGACCAAAAATTTCAGCATGGGAGAGGGCGGTGCACTTCTGGTAAGGGATGCGACAGCTTTTGCAGAGGCGGAAGTAATGGCCGACTGTGGCACGGACCGGAAAAAGGTCCGCAGAAAAGAGGCTATGGAGTATACCTGGATTGCGAAAGGTGCGTCCTGTATTCCGTCCGAACTTGCCTGCATGTTTTTGTATCCGCAGCTGCTTGCGGCAGAGAAAATTACCCGGAAACGGGGAGAACTATGGACGTATTATAGGGAAGCGTTTGCTGAACTTGAGGCAGATGGAAAGTTGACACTTCCGTCCGTGCCGGCAGACTGTACGCATAACGGACACATTTTTGCGATACGGTTGCCGGGAAAAGAAGAACGGGACCGGTTGATGCGGTTTCTAAATGAGCAAGGCATCGGGGCGGCATTTCATTATATCCCGTTACATTCTTCCAAAGCGGGAAGACAGTACGGACGTTTTCACGGAGAGGATGCTGTTACAACAATGCAGAGCGAGCGGCTGCTCCGGCTTCCGTTATATTATGACATGACGCGGGAGGAGGCACAGCAGGTCGCAGATGCTGTAAAAGAGTATTTCAGAAAGGTTTTACAGGTACAATGAAAAAATCACTTGCGGTTATTATTCCGGTGTACCGTTCTACGGCATCGGTCGCAAAGTTAATCGATAAAATTGCAGAGAAATTTTCCGGAATCTGTCCGTATCATATTTTTCTGGTGGACGACGGGAATACCGGAGAAGTGCGGAATTACCTTGTGAAGCACTGCTTGCGGGAGCATGTAACACTTTTGGTACTGGATAAAAATTACGGGCAGCAAAAGGCCGTGCTTTGCGGGCTTAGGGCCTGCGCCGGCTATGACTACGTGGCTACGATGGATGACGATTTTGCGCATTCACCGGACATGCTTTTTACAATGTATGAAAAGATGGCAGAGGGACATGACCTTGTGTATGCCGTACCGGAGAATGGCGGCAGCTATTCCTTTGGCAGCAGGATGCGGGATGTGTTATTTCGCCTGGCATTTCATTGCCCGAAGGGAAAAAGAGTCAGCAGTTTCCGTGTGATGACGGCAGAGGTGGCAGAGACGGCTTCCGGATGGGACAAGGACTTTTTCTATTTTTCGGCTTCAGCACTTAAGAAGTTTCAAAAGATTGAAAATGCAATCTATGAAAAGGAGACAGAAGCAAGAAAAAGCGGCTATACGTTTGCAAAGCGTCTCCGGTTATTTCTTAATATTGTATGGTATTACTGCCTTCCGTTTGCAAAACAGGAAAGCAGAGAATGCCAGTATCAGGTGGCGGAACAGTATCCGAAGCTGATGGTGCTTGGTGGCTCAAACTGCCAGCTGCATGCACTGGAGCGGGCAAGGAAAGAGGGTATCTATACGGTACTTTCTGATTATACAAAAGCTCCGCCGGGGGCAAAAGTGGCAGATGTACATGAGAAAATCAGTACTTTTGACGTGGAAGCGTGCCTTCTGGCAGCAAGCAGGCATCACATTCAGGGTGTGATGACCATGGGGACGGACCAGCCGGTTCTGACGGCGGCAAAGGTGAGTGAAGCTCTGGGATTGCCGACTTGTCTTAGTGCAGAACAGGCACTTTACGTGACGAATAAAAAGCAGATGAAAACACGTCTTTTGGAGGCGCGAATTAAAACTTCACCATGGATGTTAATTGATAAAAATACGCCGGAGGAAGAGATAGAGAAATTACGTCCGCCGTATGTATTAAAACCACTCGATTCCCAGGGACAGCGCGGTATTTTTAAACTGGATACGGCAGCAGAAGTCAAGGCACATCTGGCGGAGACGTTGTCCTTTTCGCGTTGCAAAGAGGCGCTTTTGGAAGAGTTTTATGAAAGTGATGAGATGACAGTCAGTGGTTACGTGGATGACGGCAGACTGATTATTTTCACGATAACGGACCGGTTGCTTTACCCGGACCCGGTGCATATCGGTGTATGTATCGGACACCGCTTTCCGTCCGTGCATATGGGAGACTATGAGGAAATCCGGGGGATTTCAGAAAATCTTGTGAAGGCATTCCGGATAGAAAACGGACCGTTTTATCTGCAACTGTTAAAGGGAGCGGACGGTATCCGGGTCAACGAACTTGCGTGCCGTATCGGCGGAGCATTTGAGGATGTAATCATTCCGTATCTGACCGGTTTTGATTTCCTTGGTGCGGTGATGAAAAATGCGCTCGGATATCCGGTGGATGTGAAGGAATTTTATGACTTTCGGTGTGACCGGACGGAAAAGGCTGCCACAGTGCAACTGCTTTTTTGCCATCCGGGAAAAATCGCACAGATTACGCCTGAGGAGACACTCCGGACACTTCCGTTTATGCTGGATTGCGGGTACAATTACCTTGTAGGAAGTACCATTCCGGAAATGGAAAATGCGACAGCACGATTCGGTCATGCAGTACTTACGGGGACAAAGGAAACGATGGCAGAACATTTGGAAGTGTTTTATAACAAGTTATCCGTGCGTTCCGATGAAGGTGCGGAATTAGTGAACCGGTTGTATCCTAAGTGCTAGGGAGACGGTAGGAAAACAGGAAAGAAATGAAGGAAAAATGAGATGAATTTTTTGACACTTAAAAACAGAAGAATCGCCATGTTGTTTGCCGTGCTTTTGCTTCTTGGTCTTTGCGGTTGCGGAGAAAAGGAAAAAAACACATTAAACATTGCACAGCAGTTCGGGATTGCCTACGCACCGCTTAATATCATGGAGCAGCTTGGAATGTTGGAAGAAAAGCTGCCGGACGTGGAAATTAATTGGAAGCAGTTTGGCGGACCGACGGCAATTCGTGAAGCGATGCTGGCCGGCGAAGTGGATTTCGGGTTTATGGGAATTGCCCCGGTGATGATAGGATATGATAACGGAATGCAGTGGCGTTATGCGACCGGTATCAGCGCGAATCAGGTAGCGCTCGTGACGGATAAGGAAGGTGTGAAATCCCTGAAGGATTTCACGGCACAGGACCGGATTGCGATACTTTCTCCGGGATGCACCCAGCATATCCTTTTGTGTATGCTTTGCAAGCAGCAGTTGGGAGATTACATGGCCATGGACAATCAGCTGGTTTCCATGAGCCATCCGGATGCCATGAATGCCCTGATGTCAAATACGGAGGTGAGCGCACATTTTGCGACACCACCGTATCTGCAGGAGGAGTTGAAGAACGGAATGCACATCATCGCGGATGGTGAGGATATTGCCGGCGCACAGTTTACGTTTATCAGTGGTGTGGCGATGGAGAAATTTTACGAGGAAGAGCCGGAGCTTTATGCGGCATTTATTGAGACGCTGAACGAGGCGATTGCTTATATTAATGAAAATACCGAGGAGGCCATCCGGATTCTGGCGCCGCTTTACGGGATTTCCGAGGCGGAATTAAAGGAGCAGATGAGCTACGGCGGTACGATTTACTCGAGTGATTTGTGTGGTGTGGAGCCAATCAAAGAGGCGATGCACGACATGGGATTTTTGAAGGAAAATTATGATTATAAGGACCTTTGCTTTGAGAATGTAATCTGGAAAGAGGAATATAAGGCAGAGAAATAGGGAACAGAGGAGACGGACAGATGGCAACAGGAAAACAATGGCAGAAAAAGAAAGGAGTGCAAAGAGCAGGCTGGATTTTACTGCTCCTCATTGTATGGGAAATTTCCGTGAAGATAAGCGGTGTTTCGCCTTTGTTGTTTCCGGCGGTAGAGGATGTACTTGCAACACTTTTGGAAGATCTGGTGCATGGGAATCTGCTTGTTCAGACCGCTTCTTCCGTGGCATTACTTCTGGCGGCACTGGCAATTTCTTTAGGAGGGGCGTTTTTGCTTGCGTGGTTATCAGGACTTTGTAAGGTCAGTGAAAGTTTTGTTGATACGCTTACGGTTATTGCGCATCCGCTTCCGGGTCTTGCAATTCTGCCACTGATTATCATGTGGTTTGGCACGGGAACAGGCGCGGTACTTGCTATTGTGGTGCATTCTGCTATCTGGCCGCTGCTCCTTAATATTTTGACCGGTTTTTCTGAGGTTCCGCAGATTTATACCGATTTGGGAAAGAATCTTTCGATGTCCCGGAAAAGCATTTTGTTTGAAATCAAGCTTCCGGCATCGGCAGGCTACATTATTTCGGGAATTAAAATCGGCTGGGCAAGAGGCTGGAGGGCTTTTATCAGTGCGGAGATGGTGTTTGGTGCCATCGGCGGCAAAGGCGGCATCGGCTGGTATATTTTCAATCAGAGAAATTTCATGGATACGGCAGGACTGTTTGCCGGAATCCTGCTTGTGATTTTTATCGGAATCGTAGTCGAAAACGGATTGTTTGGATGGTTGGAAAAAAAGTGTGTCCACATGGGAACCAAAGAGTGTTAGGTCAAGGACAGAAGGAAAGACGGGAAGAGACAAATGATTGAGGGAAAAACAGAACTCCTTAAATTGAATCAGATTAAGAAAAACTTTGTGAAAGATGGTGAAATCTTTTCGGTGTTAGATGGCGTTTCCCTGTCGGTGGGCGAAGGCGAATTTTTTGTGCTGCTCGGAAGGAGCGGATGCGGGAAAACAACACTGCTCCGGACGGTGGGAGGATTTTTAACTCCGGATGAGGGAGAAGTACTGCTTTCGGGAGAAAGAGTGACAAAGCCGGGAGTATCACAGATGATGGTGTTCCAGGACTTTAACCAGTTGTTTCCGTGGATGACTCTAAAGAAAAACCTGATTTATGCGATGAAAAAGGCAAGACCAGGGATGACGAGGGAAGAAAGAAATCAGACGGCAGAGCGGTTTCTTGCGGCAGCAGGGCTGTCAGAATTTGCAAACCAGTATCCGGCCGGTCTGTCCGGCGGCATGAAACAAAGAGGAGCCCTGGCGCGTGCACTTTGTCTGAAT
The DNA here is from genome assembly GCA_015057585.1 of Lachnospiraceae bacterium. Taxonomy (GTDB): domain Bacteria; phylum Bacillota; class Clostridia; order Lachnospirales; family Lachnospiraceae; genus SIG299. Next base: position 22,836 of record SVEF01000008.1, read on the forward strand.
CCAAAGGTGCTTTTGATGGATGAACCGTTTTCGAGTCTTGACTATTTGTCACGTCAGACAGCCAGACAGACGGTCCTGAGAATGGCGCAGGAAACGGGCTGCACGGTTCTTTTGGTGACACATGACATAGAAGAGGCCGCAGAACTGGGGGACCGGATTGGGATTTTAGATGTGACATCACACCGGATTTCAGCGATATATAAGGCGGAAGAGTATGAGAGTAAAGACGTGCTGGTGAACATGCTGAAGCAGGAATTGTTGTAAAAGGAAAGGGATACAAAAGAGAAACTGTTGAAGTGATGAAACCAATAAAATCAGGAGAGCAGGGAATTTGTTGGTACCGGACCGGACGTTGGAACCAATATATTTTAAAAGTAAGAGATTTGTTGGTATCACCATGGAAATGCCAACCAATAAATTTTGGAAAATAAAAAATTGTTGGAGCACCGGTGCCAGGGGTGGTCCAACAAAAATGAAAATGGAGAGAAAATGTTGGTGAGCGCAGGAAAGAGCAATCCAACAAAAATAGAGAAACATAAGAATTATTGGGTTTCGCCGAAAAGCAAATCCCAACAAATTAAAGCAAAATAAAGAAAAGTTGGTAGAGGAGAAAAATGCTCTACCAACTTTTTTATCTTTTTAATGTTTTGTTGGAAAATGTCCGGAGTCACAATCGGCATAGTTCGTTTTATAGACGCGTACCTCTGCAAATTCCTCACGGTCAATCAGTTCCAGAATACGCGGAGCATATCGGGCATTGCGAAAAGATCCCACAAACACACATTTTTCCTCGCAATACCGGAGCAAATCTTCTGCAAACATGATGTTGCCGTACAGCGCGTTATAGTACGGGCGATGCTCATAGTAATAGGAAAGTTCTGCGGTATAAAAGATGTATTCGATTTTATTCTCTTCAATGTAAGAATCTAAGGAACCATCTGCCTGCATTACATAGGGGAGATTTCTATAATCATGGAGTGAGCCGTTTTCAAAATAAAAGTCAGTATTCAGGTTAGCAATGACGGCATCCTCCGGGGCGGCATATGAAGCAACCTGGGTCAGGTAGTGTTCATAGGTTTCGCCGGATAAGTACGGGCGGATACAGGAAATGTTTATAAGGCACATAATAAGTAAGAGTGCTGCGTAGCAAATCCGTTCAGTTATAGGTTCAAACAGCGCCAAAACATACGAAACCATCAACCATCCGGCCGGAAACAGGAAAATAATGCTAAGCTGACTAAAACGTCCTATGAAGAAAATACCGGCAATGATTCCGAACGCAGAACCGAGCAATGCAAGAATCCGGGAACAAGTCTCTTTTGTCTCCGCTTCTTTTCTCATGACAAGGAAAAAGCAAAGTAACAATGCCGCGGCAAATCCAAACAAAAGAAACTGCGGGCGAAGCTCGGCAACGTAGTAAGTACCCCCCTGACGTAAAAACAGCCGCTTAAAAAAACCAAACAGACCGGAGAGGCGGTCACCGGGAGCGGCGTCAATGCCAAACTCATCCGCTCCGTTTGCAAAGTAGTGCATCAGAAACTGTGGGTCAAAGCAGTAACTTAAAATGACAAAAAATAAAGCGAATACACCGGTTGTGCCGACATATGCGGCAAGCGGCTTTTTGCTTTCGCCCCGGTGCGTCATGTACCATGCGAGGTAACAGCAGCCCACCATACACGCAAGCAGAAAACTGTTCGGATGCAGGCCGACGGAAAGTCCGGTCACAATGCCGAGAAGAATGCCGCGCCGTAGGGTGTTTGGAGAGGTACCCTGAAAGAACAGCCAAAGACAAAGCGTCAGGGAAAGCAATAACAGACTTTCCTGCCTTGCCATGTGGGATGTATAAATAAATTGAATATCAAAACTGAAAAGTATCGTAAGAAAAAACGCCGTAAGACTCTGTCCGGACAGTTTTTTTGCTGTCAGATAAAAGAAAAACAGCGAGACAACGGATGCCAGGAGTGAGAGCATACGGACGGCGGTAATGCCGTAGCCGAACAGCGAAATCAGAACCATCTGCAGAGCGTGGAATAAAATTTTGATTGCATGCGGATAGCGCGGACGGGCGTCAAAAAATGCTTCGGTTACAGAAAAATCGTTTGCTTCCATCATGTTTCTCGTAAGTCCGGCCAACCAGCTTTCATCGGAGTGGACCCACGGAAAATCGGTCAAAAACAGGAGAGAAACAAGGAAATAGAAAAGCAAATACAGGAGGATGCCGGTATTCGGATGAAAGAGCAGCGATTTCAGTTTTTTCATGGCGGGACCTCCTTTTTGGTGTGTTTTCATTATACTATAGTTTGTTTTTTGTGTCATGGAAAAACTTTGATATTAAATTAACAGATGTAATATAAGCAAAAACTATGGCGCAATAGGGAAAATGTGAAGTAAAATAAAAGAGAATTATACGGCGGAGTTTGATTTGAGGCGTCAAGCTTACGTCTGTGCATTTACTACTGATTCAACTTAATAGGACAATTGAAAAGTTAAGGAGGATTGCTATGCGTCATTTTGCTAAAAAAATAACAATCTTCTTTGCCATGGTTCTGTTGATATCCGCATTTGCAGGATGCAACACGCACAAATATGCAAAGACTGAGAATTCTCTCATTGTCAGTGCAGAAGAGTTAAAGGACTACATCGGCAAAGAAAACGTTGTTATTGTGGACATGCAGTCTACAGACGGTTATGCCGCAGGACATGTGGAAGGTGCAGTGAATATCCAGAACGCTGATATTACCATCAATGTTCCGGTAAGCACTATGTTGACTTCCGCAAGGAAGATGGAAACGTTGATGGGCAGCAAGGGTGTTACCAATGATACGCTTGTAATTGCTTACGACACGAATAAGATGAGTGCATCCCGTCTTCTCTGGTCCCTGTTTATGTATGGCCATGAGAACGTAAAGGTAGTAGACGGTGGTCTTGATGCGATTAAGGCAGCAGGTATTACACTGACTACAGAAGTTCCTGTAGTTACAGAGACGACCTTCACTACAAAGGAGCCATCCCAAAACTGGCTGGCAACAAAGAAGGACGTTTTAAACCAGGTAAATAATCCAAACAAGAACGTTATTTTATATGATGTTCGTTCCGACGCAGAATATTATACAGACGGAAAGATTCCGACTGCTATTATGAGAGAGTATATCAACAACTTCTATTCGGTAGACGGAACATTCAAGTCGGTACAGACAACAAAGATTGATCATTTAAAACTTGGAATTTATCCGGAAAATGAAATCATCATTTTCTGTAAATCTTCCATGAGAGCTTGTCCGGTATTCGTTCAGTTATACGAGGCAGGCTACCGTAACATCCGTATTTATGACGGTGCAATGTTAGAATGGTCTTCTGACTCCACAAATCCGCTGGAAATGCCGGCAGGAGCTCAGCCACCAAAGAAGAACGATGCATCGTAAATAAATAAACATTACAAACTTAAAAATCCCAAATCGGGTAGAAAAGTGAGGAGATTATTATGAAGAAATTAGTATCCCTTTTACTTTGCCTTGTTTTAGTATTCAGCATGGCAGCATGTGGCAATAACGGCGGCAACGAGCAGGGTAACAACAATCCTGGAACAGAAAATCCTGGTACTACAACTAACGTAGTAGAAGAAGCAGCTATGGCTTACTTTGCAAATTTCGCAGATGACAGAAACATCATCTCCACAGCAAAGTTACTTGAAAAGATGGCTAATGGCGAAGATATGTTCATTCTTGACGTTCGTCAGGCTGACGCTTATGCAACATCCCACTTAAAGGGTGCTGTGAATGCTCCTTATGGTGCAGCAGTTGCTGAAGCTTTAGAGCATATTCCTAATGATGTTACCGTATACGTAAACTGCTACAGTGGTCAGACATCCTCTCAGGTTGTTGCATTACTTCGCGCAGCAGGTAAGTACGCAGTGAACATTTCCAGCGGTTTCAACAGCGGTATTTCCAAGACAGAAGGCGTTGATGCTTACTTAGAAACAACAGTAAACGCTCTTCCTACAGAGACATATGCAGTTGACGATGCAATCGAAGCAGCAATCGCTAAGTACTTCACAGACGCTACTACAGGTACATTCGCATCCTTCCACTTTGGCGTAGATAAGGTGAAGGAACTTGTGGATGCAGAAAGCACAGCTTATACAATTCTTGACGTTCGTCAGGCAGCTGACTACGCAGCAGGTCACATTGCAGGCGCTATGAACATTCCTTTCGGTAAGAACATGCAGGCTTCCTTCAACACAATTCCAAAGGATAAGCCGGTTATCGTTTACTGCTACAGCGGTCAGACAGCATCCCAGGTACTTGGTGTTCTTCGTCTCCTTGGTTACGAAGCATACAACATGCCTGGCGGTATGGGCTCCGAAGGCGGCAGCGGCTGGTTAGGCGCTGGCAACCCGGTTGTTCAGTAATCAAAGAAAATTTTATTACATAGTGTGATAATAAAGAAAGGGCATCCGCTTTGGCGGGTGCCCTTTTTGGAATAGTGAAACGCCGCAGGCTTTATGGTCTGCGGCGTTTTTGCTTCGGGGATTTCTTATAATCCGTAAATTTCCGTATATTTCTTTCTGAAATAGTTCATCAGCGGCTTTGCATCGGCTTCCTTGCCACAGACAGCCATCAGGACTTCCTTCGGCTCACGGAAGCCGCCGTAGCGGTGGATGTTGTCATGGAGCCATTTGGTCAGTTCTTTTGCACGTCCTTCTGCAAGGATTGTATCAATGTCACCAAGCTCTGCTTCCATGGTTTCCAGGAGCATACCATCGTAAATGCTGCCGAGTAAGTAAGATGGGAAATAACCGAAAGCACCGCCTGCCCAGTGGGTATCCTGCAGAACACCGAGAGTATCGGTCGGTGGTGTGATGCCTAAGTATTCTTCCATCTTTTTGTTCCACGCTGCCGGTAAATCCTCGACGGAAAGTCTGCCGGAGATGAGCTCTTTTTCCAACTCGTAACGTAAAATAATGTGGAAGCAATAGGTTACCTCATCGGAATCGCAGCGGATGAAGCCGTTGCGGATGTGGTTGATTTCGGTATAAAACTCGTCTAATGTAATGTCCTTAAATTCCGGGAACAGCTCCTGTACCTTTGGGTAAATCGGTTTCCAGAAGTTTTTGTTTCTGCCGAAGATGTTTTCCCAGATACGGGACTGGCTTTCGTGCAGACCCATATAGGCACAGTCGGAATACGGAGTCAGGTTGTAGCACTCGTCCGGACCCTGCATAAACAGACCGTGTCCGCCTTCGTGGATGATGGAGAAAATACCGGAGAGAATGTCATCCTTTAAATAGTGGTTGGTAATACGGACATTGGTGCGTCCGGTGCCGGTCGTAAACGGATGTACGCTTTCGGCAATGCAACCATGTTCGAAATCAAAGCCAATGTATTCGAGTAAGAACTTAGACAATTCTTCCTGACGGTGCTTGTCAAACACACCTTTAAATTTGGAATCGTCCGGTTCCGGCTTGGAAAGGATTTCTTTTACGAACGGGATGAGTTCTTCCTTTAATTCACTGAAAATGCGGTCGATGGTTGCTTCGTCCATTCCCTTTTCGTACGTGTCGAGCATCGAAGCATACGGGTCCATATCCGGGTGCATGTATTTGTGCATCTGAATGCTGTTAGCAATGTTTTTGGCAAGGTATGGAGCAAACAGGGCATAGTTGTTTGTCGCTTTTGCTTCCTCCCAGATGTGCTCGGCTTTTGCGGAGTCTTCCACAAACTGTGAGTAGAAGTCCACCGGAATCCGCTTGTTTTCTTCAAAATCGTCCTTCATTTTGCGGACAGCCTTTTTCCAGACATCGTCAAGCTTTGCATATTCGTCCTCTTCGTTCAGAGCATAGACTACCGTTTCCATCTTCTCGGAAACGGACAATTCAAATGCTTTCGTGGAAAGGGCCGTAAGACTGGCAACGATTACGTCAGCGGCGCCCTTTGGGGCTTCGGTCTTTAAATCCCAGTCCAAAAGGACACAGGCAGTGGAGAGGTGATCCATCTCCTGTAATAATTCTTTCAGTTCATCGAGTTTGGTCATGGTTGTAGTTCCTTTCTTGAAATTCCGTTGGTTTTATAGTAACATGAAGTCTGAAAAAGGACAAGGAAATAAGGAGACAAAAAATGAACATAGAATTTACCAAGGAAAAGAAAAAACAATTAGTCATCTGCTATATCGTATTTATCTGCAACGGCATGCTGGCATTATCTATTGGCTCGCTGATGCCGTTTGTGTCGGAGGCAAGAGGCCTTGACTATGTGATGGCAGGTATGATGGTGAGCCTGCACTCGGTCGGAAACTTTTTATCGAGCTTTTTTGCAGGTGCGCTGGCGGAAAAGATTGGACGTAAGAGAAGTATTTTGATTTTTAATGCGATGTTTGCGATCTCTTATGCGATGATTTTATTGACCGGGAATTTACCGCTTCTCGTTGTGGCATTCTTTATGACCGGTCTTGCCAGAGGGGCTACCAGCAATTTCTGTAACACGGTAATCAACAACCTGGCGCCGGGAAAAGCAGGAATTATCAATGGACTGCATGCGATGTTTTCCGTGGGTGCATTTCTGTTCCCGATTTTACTGATGGTGATGACAAACGGGAATGCCGGAAACTGGATGTACGCTTCCTTGTTTATGATGGTGATGGGTATCGTCAGTTGGACATTGTACTTTTTTATTCCGATGGAGGGACTTACGATTCCGAAGAAGGAAAAGGCAGCAGCCAACTACGGTTTTTTTCAAGAGCCGCTGTTTTATCTCGTGTTTGCTACACTGTTTTTCTACCTGTGTGCAGAGCAGGGCGTTATCGGGTGGCTGGTGACCTATTTTAAGGATACCGGACTTCTAAGTCCGTCCCTGGCACAGCTGATGGCGAGTGTACAGTGGATTATGATTTTGGCGGGAAGACTGACGACTGCCGGATTGTCGACCAAGGTAAGAAAAGACCGTTTGCTTCCTGTAATGAGTGTCGGACTCGTTGTGTTTTTTGTGATACTGATTTTAAGTAAGACTCCGGGTATGATTGTATTGGGCATGATGGGATTTGGCTTTAGCATGGCGGGAATTTATCCGACAACCGTATCCTTTGCCGGAAAACTGATTCAGAAATATTCCCTGGCGTGGAGTTTTATTCTGACGTTTGCCAGTCTCGGTTCCATCCTGATGCCGTCTGTCATCGGAAAGATTGCAAAGGTGTCCGGTATTGCCATGGGCATGAGTTCGGTCGGTGTGGTGATTGCCGTGGATTTGATTTTTGTTTTACTGCTGACGGGATATAGCAGGAAGAGGGAAGGAACGGAAAAATAAAGAAGCGAAAAAATACAGAGGATTTGTAGCAGGGTGCACAAAAATCAGGGTGGTTTTTGTGTATTCTGCTATTTTTATTTGTGCATTATTTACAATGGTTAACGATTGTGTTATATTTTGCACAAAGCATAGTTTTTCTTTGAAATCTGGCGGGTTGTCGTTCTCATTATCTTATGATAGTCTCTGAAAATTCATGCTTTTAGTATCTACACAGAAGCAGGAGGATCGGATGGCTGAAAAGGATATTGCGGAAAAAACATTTATTGCCTTGGATGATGTGTTTGCGGATATTTTTAATGTGCTTGTGTTTCAGGGAAAACGTCTTATGTCAGAGGAAGCGCTGGAGGATATTGCGCCGGCTGTACAGTATAAAGCTGATGACCAAAAACTGCATGAGCAGGAGAGAGATGTTTATAAGCGGTGGAAGGGGCACGGTTTTAGTCTGGTACTTGCCGGGATAGAGAATCAGACGAAACCGGATAAGGATATGCCGTTCCGGGTGTTAAGCTATGACGGGGCTTCGTATCGTTCTCAGCTGTTGCGGACGGAGGAGTATGAAGTAAACGGAGAGAAAAAATACAGGCCGGTAAAGGAAAGACATCCGGTCGTGACTATAGTTTTGTATTTTGGAAAAGAACTTTGGAATTACCCTACGAATCTGAAAGGCTGTTTGGAACCGCCGTTGACTGATGGTTCGTTAGAGCGATTGTTGGATCCGTATATACAGGATTATAAGATTACGGTGTTTGATATTCCGAGAATATCACAGGAAACGGTGCAGAAGTTTCAAAGTGACTTTAGAATTGTTGCGGAATATTTTACGAATGTATATAGGAATAAAGAATACACTCCGAGTGATGTAACGATAACTCATGTGGATGAGTTTTTGAAATTGATGAAGGTACTGACCGGGGATGATAGATATAGTGAGATTGCAGAAAAAGATGGGATAGAGAAGGAGGGACTGAAAATGTGTGCAGTTTTGGATTATAGGGAAGCGAAAGGAAAAGCAGAAGGAAAAGCAGAAGGCTTATATTCTCTTGTACGAAAGGGACGGATTTCTGTGGAAGAAGCTGCTGCAGAAATGAACCTTACAGTGGATGAGTTTGAACAGTTTGTTGAGAAAATAACCGGAAAAGAAGCGTGAAGATTCTGCGTAAGAAGTGCGAAATGACAATATTCCGAGCAGAAGTATTGATTGAGTTGAAAGTGAGAAAACCGCGGCAAATGATACCGCGGTTTTTTGATTGCCGGATTTGTTACAGTTTTTATTGGCTTTGTGGGTGTCATACAGGAAAAATGCAACAGTTCAGAATGAAAGAAAATGCTTTGAAAATCAAGTGAAATGTGCTATGATTAAACTTAGGGTTTTTATGTGTGGAAGGATGCAATTATGCAGAGGCAGTTGAGTGTACGTTTAGGAGAGTATAAGGATGTATCGCCATTTTTTTAAACGACTGTTTGATATTGTGGGTTCAATCATTTTGATTTGGATTCTTGTACCGGTGTACCTGATTATTTCGGTCGTCGTGATGATATATATGGGAAGACCGGTGTTATTTTCGCAGATGCGTATCGGAAAAAATGAGAAGCCGTTTCGATTGTATAAATTCCGTTCCATGACAAATGAAACAGATGAAAACGGAAAACTGTTAGGTGATCAACAGAGGCTTACTAAGGCAGGAATTGCGCTCCGCAGCTCTTCCTTGGATGAGTTGCCGGAACTTTTTGCAATATTAAAAGGAGAGATGTCTTTTGTAGGACCGAGGCCGTTACCGACATATTATGGACCTTACTTTTTGGAGGAAGAAAGAAAGCGCCATAAAGTAAGAGGTGGTCTGATACCGCCGGATGTTCTTTGTGGAGAAACGACACCTGCGTGGGAAACCCAGTTTGAGTATGATGTATATTATGCGGAGAATGTTTCATTGTGGCTTGATATTAAAGTGATTTTTGCTACATTTAAAATTCTTTTTATGCGTATGAAAAGTAATTATGGAGCAGAAGGCAGACAACACCTGGACGAATACAGAAGTTATATGGATGCGAAGAGAGAAGAGATAAATGAATGATTGATTGTTAATTGGGTAAGGAGCAAGTGAATAATATGGTCGGTCAGTAGAATTCTACGTTGTATGTTTTTATGCGTGGAAGTATGCAATAAAATCAGGTTTTAGAGAGTTAAATTATTAGACAAGTTAGAATATAGAACAGGAGAAAGATGATGGAAGAAAATAAAAAGGAAAGTATTTTTAAGAAAATAGAGAATAATATCCTGCTTCAGGTAGTGTTTTTTGTGGTGAGTATGACAGTGATTGTGGGAGGATATGTAGGATTGTCAGGCTATGCGAAGAAGGTAGGATATGAGAAGGGAATTCAGGATGCAAAGATTGCAGAGGATTATGATATTCTAATGTCTGTTGAAACTGTGAATACGGAAGAGGGAGTGATGACTCTGGCCGGGTGGGCAATGCGCCTGAATTCAGTGAATAAGGATGTTTATTTAGTACTAAATGAAGTAGACGGGACAGAACAGATTCTGCTGGAGACAAAGACAATTGAACGTGAGGATGTGGAAGAATATTTCAAACCAGGCTGGGAGTTTGGAGAAGTCGGATTTGATGCGACGGTGAAGCAGACAGAGATAAAGAAAGATACCTGTTATGAAATCTTGCTTTACTTGAAATATGAGACAGAGCAGAAAAAAGAAGATGGAACTTCTGTGACAGTGACATCGGAAAAGAAGATAGCAAGCGGAAAGTATTTGTATAATGGCGGATTGTATCGGTATGATTCAAGGACATTCACAGAGCCGGAATTCAAGGATGCTTTCATGCAAGAGGTTGTAAAACAGGGCGAATTATATTTCTATGGTGCCGAAGAAGATATGTGGATTTATGAATATCAGGGAAGTATGTACTGGATAGCCGGAGAAAAGTTTGGGTTTGATGAGGAAGGTTCCACATATATTCCATATCATACGTATACGTGGGAAAGGGAAAAACTTCCCGAAAAGGATCAGACAGATGGGTACAGAAACTTTGATTTTCGATTTGAACATAGAGAGTGTGTGTTTGATGAGAAAGAAGAGTCATATCGTGTAGCAACAAGAGAGCTGCCGGAAGAGTATTTGGTTACAATGGTACGTACCGGACTATATGATTATGATGCCAGAAAGTGGCTTTGGAAGTGTATAATTCCGGTTTTGGAATCGTTTGATAATTAGGATAAAGAAAATTAGATGAGGGATAAGAAGAAAAATGAAATATTTGATTGTAGTAGCTCACCCGGATGATGAAGTCCTTGGGGCAGGAGCAACCATTCATAAGTTAATAAAAGAGGGAAATGAAGTTGCGATTTGTATTATGGCAAACCATGCGGCTGCAAGAGCGAACATTTCGGACACGCTTGCAGAGGACGAAAAAATAGCTTTTGAGATTATGGGAGTGGAAAAGGTTTATCAGGCGGATTTCCCGAATATTAAGATGAATACTGTACCACACCTTGATCTGGTGCAGTTTATCGAAAGTGCTATTGAAGATTTCAAAGCAGAGGCTATCATTACGCATCATCCATCAGATACTAACAACGACCATGTGATGACAAGCTATGCGGCGCAGGCAGCATCCAGACTGTTTCAGAGAAGAGAAGGAATACCTGCATTAAAGTTGTTTTTGTATATGGAGGTATTATCCTCTACAGAATGGTCGTTGGATTCTTCGACGAATCGTTTTGCACCAAATTATTTTGTGGAGATTGGAGAAGAGGGTGTTGAACTGAAAATAAAAGCATTAGAAGCATATAAAGGAGTAATGCGTCCGTATCCACATCCGAGAAGCATGGAGGCAATTAAAGGGTTAGCTGCATATCGCGGAACGCAAGTTGGCCGCAAATATGCAGAAGCATTTGAGTGTGTGCTAAATGTTCATGATTAAGATAGGAGTAAACATGTATCGATATTTTTTAAAAAAGCTGTTTGATACGATAATAGCGTTTTTGGGGATTATTGTGCTTTTAATTCCGATGGTTGTGATTGCTATTGCGATTAAAGTTGACAGTAAGGGACCGGCTATATTCAGACAGGAACGCTTGGGAAAAGGTAAGAAAAAATTCACTATCTATAAGTTTAGAACGATGGTAAATAACGCATATCAGATGGGAGGAATTGCGAATCGTTCTGATGATGCCAGAATTACAAAAGTAGGTGCTTTTTTGCGCAGAACCAGTTTGGATGAACTACCACAGTTGTTTAATATCGTAAAAGGCGATATGGCAATCATAGGTCCAAGACCTATTTTAGATTGGGAGTTCGAAGAATATGCAAATCATCTGGAATATGCAAGGAGATATGATGTGTTGCCGGGGTTGTTCTGTACGGTGGATATTGATCTTAGGGCATCTGCAACAAGAGAAGAACAGTTTACTATGGATATCGAATATATAGATAGTATGTCCTTATGGAACGACATAAAATATTGTCTGCAAATCGTAAAGAGCGTGGTAAGCGGAAAAAATGTGTATCGGGAAGAAGTAGCCGAGCAAGAAGAGGAGTAATTACTGAGAGGGGAAACGATATGTACAGAAATAGAAAATATATTGTATTTGCATTAGATCATTATAATCCGCTGGGGGTTATCAGAAGCCTTGGGGAGGCAGGGATAGCATGTGATTTTATTGCTGTGAAGCATAGAATGGAGTTAGGAACGAAAAGTAAATATGTGAATGTTTGCCATAAGGTTGCATCGGTGGAGGAAGGGTACCGCGTGTTGCTGGAGCAATATGGGAATCAGGGCTCAGAAAAGCCATTTCTGATTACGTGTGATGATAGGACAACAGGATACCTTGATGAAAGATATGATGAGTTAAAGGACAAATTTATATTCTTTAATGCGGGAGAAAAAGGGCGTATTACAAAGTTCATGGATAAAAATGAGATTTTGGAATGCGCAAAGAGAAATGGATTGAAGGTTTTGGACTCTGTGGTGGTAGCTCGTGGAGAGATTCCGATGGGTCTGGAATATCCGGTTATTACAAAGTCCATTTCTCCGAATGTCGGAGGATGGAAGTCGGATGTTCATATTTGTCATTCGGAAGAAGAACTGAAAGAAGCGTTTGAACATATTGCAGCCCCGACTGTGTTGATTCAGAAATATATTGAGAAGAAAAATGAGTATTGCATTGATGGATTTTGTATTAACCATGGAGAAAAAATGTTTAGAGGAATATCCTCTGTGTATAACTATCTGATTCCAGGCTACTACAGTCCGTATATGACTGTGTCAAATTTTCCGGAGGGAGAGATGAGCCGTTCCTTGCAAGGAATGATGAAGGAGATTGGTTTTGAAGGCGTTTTTTCGGCTGAATTTTTGATTGATGCAGAGGATAATTACTGGTTTTGTGAAATCAATTTCCGAAATTCTACATGGAGTTATGCGTCTACAGTAGCAGGTATGCCGTTGCCTGTTTTGTGGGCTCAATGTATGCTTGACGGAGAAATTTCTGAAAGTATGTATAAAGAGGTTCCGAGCGGATTTACAGCTATGGTAGAACCCGTAGATTATGCAAAACGCGTTAAAACAGGTAAAATCACTTTGGCAGAATGGATGATCGCATTTAAGAAAACAAACTGCGGTTACTATTATAGTGCGGATGATGTTGAGCCATGGAGAGTTTGCGTGGAAAATTGGGGGGAACTGGGCTGACGTAGGTATGCATTTGATAAAAATGTATTTATATCATGGAAGAAACGAGAAAGCATAGCATGAAAAAGATAATGTTAATTTCGTCAAAAGATAATAATTTTTATAATTTTAGAAGTGAGTTTATTTTGAAATTGATTGAATTAGGGCATGAGGTGGTACTCGTATGCCCTTATGGAAAGAAAATAGATTATTTCACAGAAAGAGGTTGTCGGTTTGTCGATATTTCCATGGATCGACGTGGGAAAAGCGTTGTGAATGACTACAAACTAATTTGTGCTTACAGAAAATTACTTGCAAGCGAAAAACCAGACCTTGTATTGACTTATACCAGTAAACCGTCTATTTATGGGGGATATGTATGTGGCTGCATGAAGATTCCGTATATTATTAATAATGCAGGATTGATGGAAACATATGGTTTATTTGATAAGTTTATGAAAGTGCTTTATTGGGTCGGATTTCGGAAAGCGGCTTGTATGATGTATCAGAACTCTCAGGAGCGAGAAGTAATGAATAGAGTATTGTTCAATAGAGTTCGCTATAGAGATATTCCGGGGTCCGGAGTGAACCTTTCGGAGTTTGAATTTAAACCCTATCTGGAAAGTGACGATATAATTACGTTTAATTATGTAGCACGAATTGTGGATATAAAGGGCATAAACGAATTTTTAGCCGGTGCAAAACAAATTAAGCAAAAATATTCAAATACGCGTTTTGTTATATATGGTGATTATGATGATGATACTTACCGTGATATGGTAGAAAAGAGCGTTGCCGAAGGCATTGTTGAGTACGGAGGAGTGCTCTTGGATATGAAACCTGCCATTGTACAGGCGCATGCCGTAATACATCCTAGTTATTACGAAGGGATGACAAATGTTGTTTTAGAGCATAGCGCTATGGGGCGGGTGTGTATTGGCTCCGATATTCCTGGAGTTGCAGATGGAATTGAAGATGGTGTTACTGGTTATACGTTTGAAGTAAAGAATGTAGAGTCAATGGTAGAAGCTATCATCAAGTTTGTTGAACTGCCACATGAAGAAAAAGTGAAGATGGGACAGGCTGCAAGAAAGAAAATGGAGCAAGAATTCGACAGAGACATAGTTATTGGCATTTATTTAGAGGAAATAGAGAGGATATTAAATTGAGGAAAATGTCTCTGATGCAAAATGTAAAAGGGAAGGTATTGTAATGAAATTGTTTGTTGCTACAGATTTCAGAACGGTAAAATGTAGAGGTCGTTTTTATTTGGCTTCACAATATTTTTACATCATAAAGAGATATAGGGAACAGTTTGGAAGTGTTGTGCTTTGTTCGCGTTATATTGAGTGCGATGAAACAGAGGGCCTGTTTAATATTGATGATTTATTGGACGGATTTATTGGTGTAAAAGAGTTAAGCGAGTTTTTAACGTTTCCTGTTAAAAAGAAAATAGAGGATGAAGTGCGAAAATGTGACATGGTTGTAGGAAGATATCCTTCTTTTGCTGCTTCAGTTAGCGCATCAGTAGCTGACAGATTAGGTAAGACAATGTATGCGGAAGTGATGGCAGATCCGTGGGATGCTTATTGGAATCATAGCCTGAAAGGTAAAATCATTGCACCACTTATGTTTTTGATTACAAAGAAAAACGTCAAAGGCGCTGACTACGCGCTTTATGTAACAGAAGAATTTCTGCAGAGGAGATATCCGACAAGAGGAAAGAATGTTGGTGTCTCTGACGTAATGATAGACAGAATGGCTGAAGAACGCTTAAATGAAAAATTAGAGAATCTCCAAGAGAATGTGCGGGAGTTGACATTGATGACTACCGCCGCCGTAGATGTGGCTTTTAAAGGGCAGCAATATGTCATAAAGGCTATTCCGATTTTAAATAGGTTTGGCATTCGTGTTAAGTATTGTATGGTGGGAGGAGGAAATCCGGAAAGGCTAAAGAAGATAGCAGATAAATATGGCATTTCTGAACAAGTGAAATTTTTAGGTGTACAGACTTTAGACAAGGTAATAGATTACTTGGATCAAACGGATATATATGTTCAGCCGAGTTTACAGGAAGGATTACCAAGAGCCCTGGTAGAGGCTATGAGTAGAGGATGTGTCTGTTTGGGAGCATGTACAGGAGGAATACCGGAGTTGTTGCCAGAAGAGTGTATATTCGCACGCAAATCGGCTAAGGCAATAGCAAGAAGCATTATTAAAGTAGCAAATAAGAAAAGTATGTTTAATCTTGCAAAACAAAATTATGAGAAGGCAAAAAAATATGAAGACGCGGTTCTTTCTGAGAAAAGAAATGCTTTTTACAATCAGGTAAAGAAAGAATTAGGATTCAAGGGCG
This sequence comes from Lachnospiraceae bacterium, assembly GCA_015057585.1. Classification (GTDB taxonomy): domain Bacteria; phylum Bacillota; class Clostridia; order Lachnospirales; family Lachnospiraceae; genus SIG299. The sequence goes on from SVEF01000008.1 coordinate 38,168, forward strand.
TGTAGGAGGTTAATGGAGAGAAAATGTTTCCGTTGTATGCTCGAATATGGAATAAACTAATAGAAAAAACAAATCCGATTTTTGGGAGAATTCGTCAAAAGAAATTAAAGAATAGGGATTTTACGATAATTTCAAATAACTGTTGGGCGGGGGTATGTTATGAATATTTTGCGCTTAAGAAACTCAGTCCGACCGTTGGCTTATATTTTTATGCGGAGGATTATCTGAAGTTTGTATCTGATTTAAAATATTACACCGGTTTGACTTTGGAAATGATAAGTGCGGAGAAGTCAAAGCATTACGCAGAATTAAAGAAGCGTGGTGAATTAGAGGTGCCCATCGGTAAATTAGGTGACATTGAAGTTATCTTTTTGCATTATAAAGATCCAAAAGTTGCAAAGGAAAAGTGGGAACGCAGAGTAAAAAGAATAAATTGGAGCAATTTGATATTAAAATTTAGTTACATGAATGGTTGTACGGATGAGATGGTTCGGGAATTTGAAGAACTGAATGTGCAAAAGAAAATTATTTTTGTGCCTAAATTGTTTTCTGAGTATGATAACGCATTTGTTATTCCGGCAGGAAATGAAGGTCAAATTGAAAATGATACTTTTTATTGGAATCGTTGGTTCGATGTTATAGAATTTTTAAATAGATAGCTCACGTGATTTGCTTGGAAGGTGACTGGGAGGAAAATGTCAGATGAAGAAAGTGGCTTGTTATTTCGGTGGACGTACGCAGTTTGGTGGTGCAGAACGTCGGATTGGAAGAATAATGAATCAAGTTGCTAAAAGTGATATAGAAGTGCAATTTATATTTAAATTGTATGAACCAATGGAAGAAATCTGTAGGACATATGAACATGTAATTGGCGAAAAATTGAATATAAAAATGGTAGGATTTCAGCATGGATTTGAAATAATACGTTATATGCTCGTAGAAAGATTTGATAGTGTATTTTATACGGATGCTTATCTTGGAATGATTCCTTTTTTTGTGGGTGCAAAATTGGCAAAAAGTGAGACGGTTTTACTTCAAGTAAACACATATGCATCGGTGGGACAGTTTAAGAGTTTGGCCAATGAACTGGAATTTAAGATGGTAGCGAGGTTGTCAAACAGGATAGATTGTTTATACCCTAGTTCTGTTGCAAGATTTAGAATGTTTTATCCTCATAAAAATATTACAGTTACACCATGCCCTTTTACAAATACAGAACTTTATGCACCAGCAAGTAAGACCCGGGCGATTGTGTTTGCAGGGCGTTGGGTGGAAGGAAAAAATGTTGATTTGTTTGTGCGTGCAATGTTGCGAATTCAGGATGAGCTATACAAAGAGGGTTATAAAATCTATGTATGTGGAGAAGCAAAAGAGAATAGCTTAAGTCAAACGGTACGGCGGTTGATTGCAACATGTAAATACAATGAACTTTTTGAACTGCCGGGGTTTGTTGATTCGAAAGATTATTTGCCGTGGGCGGAAGTTTTTCTGTCCTTGCAAGTGATTAATAATTATCCGTCTCAGTCGCTGTTGGAAGCCATCTCGTGTGGCTGCTATATTATTGCTTCAGATGAAGGGGACACAGGGCTTCTTGTTAAGGACGAATATGGTGAGCTGTGCAAACTGGAAGAGAAAGATATTGCAGAAAAAATGTTGAATTATATTCGCAAAACGAAGCAGGAAAAAGAATTGGCTATATGTGACTCTAGAAAATTTGCCATAAGTCATTTTATGATTGATAAATCTGTAGAGCATTATGTAAATATGATTAACGGTGTGATTTAAATAAGGAGAGTTAGTGCATATGCAAGTTACCGGAGGGAAAAATATTACATTAAATCGATTATGGTACAGTGTCGCACTGTTACTGATTTTGGCTATGCCTATTGGTGTTTTTTTTCTTTCGGGAACAGAAGTACTAATATGGATTTGTCTGTTGATAGTTGGGCTCTGTTATCATGGAATTGTGACATTAATTAAAAAGGATTGTGTGGGTCAATCTGTTTTTTGTGATTATAGGTTCTATATTTTTTCAATCATGCTTGTTTACACTGCGGTTACGCCTGTTTATGGTTTGTTGACGAATGTAGAGAAAAATGGAATTATAGCGTTAAATGCATGGTTTGCACAGGTTTTTACTTCAAAGGAACTCTTTGAGACAACGATAATAAGTGTTCTATTTTTTATGGGAATATTGTTAGGAGTTAAGAGCGCAACACTTAGAAGGAAAAAGAAATGCGAGTTTCAGTACAGTCCGTTGCCGGAGAACAAAAATCAAGTAAAGAAGCTGGTGATGGGATGGGCGATTGTTTGTATCGTTTCGACATTGTACTGGTTAAGGCCATTTATTAATGGAGGCTTTAAGGCTATATTGGAAGGTGGGACAATTGATAGTGTCGATATGTCATCTACTTCGAGAATTTTGGACAAGTTTTTCGGGGCCGATATGATGGTAGCTTCTACTGTTGCATTAGTATTCTATATATTTCAATTAAATATAAAATCAAGAACAAGGTGGGCTGTGATAATTAGCATCTTAGGTAGCCAATGCCTATTAGCTTTTTTGACTACACGGCGAGGCAGAGTAATAGCCATTATTCTTTGCGTTGTAGTGATTTATATTACATGGTATGTAAATCAAAAGAAAAGATTACCTATAGTTCAGGCAGGGTGTTTTTTAGGGGCGATAGTTTTCTTGTATATGTTGGAGGTTATTATGAATTTTGAAAGCGGTACAAGAAACTTATCAGATGTATTACGCCTTTTTGACGGCGTTCCGGCATATGATTCTCTTTTAACTGCAGTACGGGAAAATCAAACAGGAGGGATGCTTGTAAATGTAGTATATGGTTTTTTTAGACCCATTCCTATTCTGGGGAAACATATAGTTCAGATGTTTGGCATGGACCAGGGAAGCTCGCCTTTGTATTTATGGATGGCAAGTCATTATCCGTCTATTTACGAAAGCGGTGGTGGACTGGCATATACGCCGCAATTAGAAGCATATTTATCGGGTGGATTAGTGGCTGCTTTTGGCTTTGGATTGTTTTATGGGATTGTTTTTGGAAAGAAACGAGAGGGACTAACAGGATTGTTTGTTATAGCTATGAGTTTTTCGATAGCCCGAGGAACGACAGAAGTCTTAATGCATTTAGTCTGGACGTATGGAATAATTGGATATTATTTTTATGATAGAATTCTTTTTAGAAAGGTGCGGTTTGGGAATCAATCGCATTTTTAGATGAATGCATCCCAAGGATAGCAAGAGGGAGTTTCAAGAGAAGAGGAGAAACAAATGGGTAACAGGCTTTTTGTATTAACGAGTTCTTTTCCGTATGGAAGTGGCGAGGAGTTCCTTGTCGAGGAATCAAACTATTATGGTGTTTTTGACCAAACTTATATTATTCCATTAGGAGATTATGACCCTGGAAAGATAAAGAATTATAATAAACAAAATAATATTGAAATTGTTAATATAAAAGGGAAATCTGTTAGAAAAGCCAGAAAAATAATCGAGTGCCTAGGGGTTTTTGCAGAGAAAGAGTTTTGGAGAGAGATAGCATATTTGTTAAAAAAGAAGAATTTAAATATTTATTCAACCAAACAGGTTTTGAGAGAGTGTTATAAAGTCTATCGCTTATTACCTTTGGTTGAAAGGAAATTAGAAAGTGTGATAGAAGAATTTCCTAATGATAAAGTAGTGGTTTATTGTTATTGGATGAGTATACATGCGAAAATAGCCTGTGAGCTGAAGAAGAGGATACCTAATATAAGTGTAGTAAGCAGATGTCACGGCTATGATTTGTATGAATATAGGTATCAATCGGATTATATTCCGTTTCATCATGATATAATCGGACAATTGGATAAAATATTTGCTATTTCGACAAATGGAAAAGAATATTTGGAGAAGAGGTATTTGGATTGTAGTAATAACATTGTGGTTTCTAGATTGGGATCGAAAGATGTAGGAACTGTAAGAAAGAGAATAATAAAGGATCAGGTATTTAGGCTTGTGTCCTGCTCTTATTGTATTCCGTTGAAAAGGATACATCGTATTATTGAAGCACTTTCTGAAATAAAAGAATATGAAGTTGAATGGACGCATATCGGGGATGGTGTGGAATTGGAAAAATTAAAGGAAAAAGCCACGTCTATGTTAGGGGAGAATGTAAAGGCGGTGTTTAAAGGATATCTCTCTAACGACAAAGTGGTTTCCTTATATAGTACGGAGAATTTTCATTTTTTTATCAATGTTAGCGAGACGGAGGGAATTCCGGTTAGCATTATGGAGGCTCTTTCGTGTGGAATTCCGGTAATAGCCACAGATGTTGGCGGTGTATCTGAAATGATATTTGATAAGGAAAATGGTTTTTTGTTGGACAAGGATTTTAGAACAGAGGATTTAGTGAACTGTTTTAGAAAAATTCATGAGTTTGAACAACAAGAGTATGAGCAGATGAGTGAAAAGGCACTCTTTGTGTGGAATGAACGATATAATGCAGAAAAGAATTACAGAAATTTTGTTGCTGAACTTTTGCATATGGAAAAAGAGGTTATATAATAAGGAGATTCACAAAGATGAATGAATGGATTGTTTTTTTTGGAAAAAACAATAAAAGGTACAATTATAATGGGTTTTTAAATAATAAATTCTCTGTTATGCATTGTGGTCAAGTGTATGCGTATTACAAAAGAGAGGACCACTTTGCAGATGATCAGGTGTTTTGGTCAACAGAAACACAACTGTGTATTTTAGATGGAGTATTGCTGAATTTGTCAGAATTGAAAACAAAATATCAGTTGAGTAATTCTTTGGACGTTTTGTTACACATGAAGAAAGAGAACCCGTTATTTTTTGCAGAATTTAGGGGACCGTTTTCGGGCGTAAGCTTTGATATAGGTAGAGTTGAGCTTATTGCATATGGAAATCAAACAGGGGATGCGCCTGTATTTTATTATTCAGATGATGATATTTTTATTGTTTCGAATGATATGAATTTAATTGTAGATTTCCTTTATGAGAATGCAATGGCATATACTTTTGACGAACAGGCTGCACTTTATGCCCTGACATATGGATTCATGCTGGATGAGAGAACTATGATAACGGAGATTTCTCGATTAACGGCTGGAAATTATTTGCGTGTGAGCAAGAGTGAATTCCAAAATTGCTCATATCATAGATTTTCTTTTGAGGAAAAAGATATCTCGTTTGAGGATGCTATTGAAGCAGTTGATGCCGGCTTTAGAATGGCAGTAAAACGCTGTTTTGATAAAGATAGAGAATATGGGATAGAAAATCATTTGGCTGATATGTCGGGCGGTCTGGATTCTCGTATGACAAACTGGGTTGCAAGGGATATGGGATATGAGAATATAGTGAATATTAGTTATGGACAGTCTGCTTCGGATGAATTGAAGATAGCGAGTGCTGTCTCGAGAGAATTGGGAAATCAATTTGTGTTTCAGCAGTTAGATGAGGTTTCCTTTGTGTATGACATTGATCAGATTATTAACTATAATTATGGCTTAACCTATTATTGTGGTCTTACAGGGGCCAAGAATCTCCTCAGTTCTTTGAATCGTGAGAAGTTTGGCTTGGAACATACAGGTCAATTGGGAGACATTATTGTGGGTTCTTACGGAAACACATCGGAACATGTATTGCCAAGTGCCAAAATAGATAGAAATTCGAGACTAATTGAATATTCTCCGGATGCAGAGTTATTAAGTAGCTATAAATGCAGAGAGGAGTTTTCGCTCAGTAATAGGGGCTTTCGGTCAGTAATTTCTACGCATCTGACAAGACGCCATTATTTTTATACAACATCGCCGTTTATTGATCCGGATTTCATACAGATATGTTGTAATATTCCCATGAGATACCGGGCGAATCATAAACTTTATTGGGCTTGGGTTGATAAGAAATATCCTGCGGCAGGACAAATGGCTTCTACCCGTAGTCGATCTACAAAAAAAATCAAGTTGTATTTGGAAGGCGGTTGTCGAAGAATAAGACGATTGGGAAGAAAAGTGTTGCACACGGTAGGCATAGTGAAAAACTGCAATTCTGCTAATAATATGAATCCGTTTGATTATTGGTACGAGAGTGACAAAAGATTACGTGACTTTATTGAGAGTTATTATAGAGAGACCTCCAAGTTGCTAGAGCCATATAAACAAACTACAGAGTATATTAAAAAAATGATGGCATCCTCCAGAACTATGGATAAATTACTTGCGTTGACGGTATTGGGGGCTTTAAAGAGGTACTTTAGCAAGAAAGGGAATGAGTAGCTAGCATGATACAGGTTTTATCTGATGCGAAAAAAAGACTAAGTGAAACAGGATTTTTTCATATAGTCAGCTCATCGGTAATCAATAAGATTATAACATTTGCAAGTGGAATTATTCTTGTTCATGTACTTAGCAAGTCGGATTACGGAGTATATACTTACGCTAATAATATACTCGGTTTCTGCAAAATAGTAAGCGGTTTTGGAATTGTCTCCGGAATTTTGCAAGTTTGCAGCGAAGTGTCTAATTCAGAAAAAAGAGAGAGAATATTTCAATACGGGTGCAGAATCGGAGTATTGTTTGATGTTTTATTGGCAGTTTTTATTTTTATACTTGGATTATGCATTGAGTTACCCATTGATGGGGCTAATTATTGTTTAAGACTAATGTGTGCATTGCCACTGGTACAATTAATAGTAGATGCAGTATTAACTTATTTGCGAGTGGAATTGAGGAATAAAGAATATTCATATGCAAACTCCCTTTCGGCAATTGTTACATTGATACTGACAAGTTTGTTTTCTCTCTTATGGAAAACCGAGGGACTTATTCTGGCGCAGTATATGGTGGCTGTTGGAATAGGATTTTTCATAATAGTACATTATAAGACACCATTTTCTCTGAAAAAAGTAAGTGTTGACAGAGAAAATAAAAAAGCCTTATTGACAGTAAGTGGAATTTCCATGATAAATAATGGGTTGTCGCAGTTAATGTATTTAATTGATGTATTTGTGCTTGGTATAGTGATTAAGGACGAATCTGTAATTGCGTCCTATAAAATTGCTACGACGATTCCGACAGCATTGACGTTTGTGCCTCTGACCATAATAACTTATGTATATCCGTATTTTGCGAGAAACAAAAATAATAAAAAATGGCTGCAAAAGCATTATGCATTGCTTACAGGAGCAATGGGAATTGTGAATGTATGTATATCAGGAGTATTAATTGCATTTGCTCCGTTTATTATTAGAATTCTATTCGGAGAGCAGTATTTGGATGCAGTTATTCCATTTAGAATATTGTCAGCAAGTTTTTTGTTTTCCGGAACGTTTAGAATTATATCCGGAAATTTGCTTGTTACGCAACGGAAACTGAAATTTAACTTGGTTATCGCAATATTGTCTGGCGCGATGAATACTGCCTTGAATGTTTTTATGATACCGCGATGGGGGTCTATAGGAGCAGCATTAGCTACTATCATTACTGTGATTTGTACAAGTATTGTTAATACAGTATATTTAAATTTGACATTTAGGCGAATTCCAGATAAAACGGAAATGTGTGATTAAGAAAGGATAAATTGTATGAGATATGCACTTATCGGCTGTGGACGAATTTCCACAAATCATATTAAGGCGGCAGTGAATAATAAACTTGAAATTGTAGCAGTGTGTGATATTATTTTGGAGCATATGGATGCGGTACTTGATAAGCATGGCCTGAAGGAGGAAGCGAGTATAAAACGCTACACAGATTACAAGCAGATGATAGATGAGTTAAAGCCGGAACTTGTCAGCATAGCAACAGAGAGTGGACTTCACGGAGAAATTGCGATTTACTGTATCGAACGTGGAGTGAATGTTATCATCGAGAAGCCGATGGCAATGTCTCTTGCTGAAGCGGACAAGATTATTGAACTGGCAGAAAAGTATCATGTGAAAGTGTCCGCTTGTCATCAGAACCGTTTCAATGTTGCAGTGCAGGAAATGAGAAGAGCACTGGAGGAAGGAAGATTTGGTAAGCTTTCCCATGGGTCTATTCATGTCAGATGGAATAGAAATCAGGAGTATTATACCCAGGCACCTTGGCGTGGCACGTGGGCGCAAGACGGTGGGGCACTGATGAATCAGTGTATCCATGGAATTGATTTGCTCCGTTGGATGATGGGGGATGATGTGGAAAGTGTTTACGGGGTAACCAAACAGCAGTTTCATCATTATCTGGAAGCAGAAGATATTGGTATGGCAGTGGTGAAGTTTAAGAATGGGGCAGTAGCTACAATTGAAGGCACCACCAATGTATATCCACAGAATCTGGAAGAAACGTTGTATTTATTTGGCGAAAACGGAACCGTAAAATTAGGTGGGAAGTCCACGAATAATATTGATGTATGGAATTTTGCAGATGAAACTGATGCGGACAGTAAGAATAAAGGATTGGAAGAGGCAACCAGCAATGTTTACGGAAATGGGCACACCAGTCTGTTTGCGGATGTGATGGATGCCATTGAAAAGGATAGAGCACCGTATGTGGATGCGTATGCAGGAAGAAGGGCATTGGAAATGATTCTTGCAATTTATAAGAGCCAGAAAACCGGAGAAATTGTGAAATTCCCATTGAGCGATTTTGCAAGTACGGATATGAAGGGTGAATTCTAATGGAAGAAAAGAACTATTTTGTGCATGAGAGTAGTTACATCGATGATGGCGTAGAAATTGGCGAGGGAACAAAGGTATGGCATTTTTGTCATGTGCAGACCGGAGCCAAGATTGGCAGGCACTGTTCGTTGGGACAGAATGTCAATATTGCTAATAATGTCATCATTGGGAATGATGTAAAAATTCAGAATAATGTTTCTGTGTATGAGGGTGTGGAGATAGAGGATGGTGTATTTTGTGGACCATCCTGTGTCTTTACAAATGATTTAACACCAAGGGCAAGGTACCCGAAGGGTAGAGCAAATTATAAGAAGACTCTGATAAAAGAAGGTGCAAGTATCGGTGCCAATGCAACAATAGTCTGTGGACATGTGATTGGAAACGGGGCATTAATCGGTGCGGGAGCAGTGGTGACGACGAATGTTCCTAAACATGCACTGATGTTGGGGGTACCTGCAAAGCGAGTCGGTTGGGTGTGTGAATGTGGAGAATTACTTGACAGTACACTGGTTTGCTCTTGCTGTAAGAGAAAATATAGGGAGACTTCGGAAGGACTGGAGGAGGAATAAAAATGCAGTTTAGGGATTTAAAAGCACAGTACCAGGCATTGAAACCGGAAATAGATGCAGGAATAGAGGCAGTAATTGAAAGCACGGCATTTATTCTTGGAAAACCTGTGTCAGAACTGGAGAGTAAACTAGCTGAATATGTTGGTAAAAAATATTGTATTAGTTGTGCGAACGGAACAGATGCTTTGCAACTTGCACTTATGATTTTGGGAGTAGGGCCTGGAGATGCGGTATTTACGACAGATTTTACGTACTTTGCTTCAGCGGGAACGTCCTCTATTTTAGGTGCTACGCCGGTTTTTGTTGATATTGATGGAAGGACATTCAATATGTGTCCGGAGGCTTTGGAAAAGGCGATTAAGAAAGTATTGGAAGAAGGAAAATTGAATCCGAAGGTAATTATCCCTGTGGATTTGTTTGGACTTCCTGCAAATTATCCGCAGATTGAAGTAATTGCAAAAAAGTATGGATTAAAAATTCTGGAGGATGGAGCACAGGGATTCGGGGGAAACATAAAAGGAAAAAGAGCCTGTTCTTTTGGCGATATCGCAACAACATCTTTCTTTCCTGCAAAACCACTTGGATGCTATGGAGATGGCGGCGCGATTTTTACAGAGGATGAAGAAGTAGATGCTCGCCTTCGCTCACTTCGGGCACAGGGGAAATCCCCTACAGATAAATATGATAATCGGGAAATCGGAATGAATTCAAGGCTCGATACATTACAAGCGGCTATTCTTTTGCCAAAATTGAAAGCATTTATTGACTATGAATTGGATGCCGTAAATAATGTTGCGAAATGGTACACAGAACGATTATCTGGCACGTTTGTAACACCATATGTTCCGGAGGGATATTATTCTAGCTGGGCGCAGTATACCTTGATGCTTGAATGTTCAGCACAACGAGAAGAAATACAGAGGAAGTTGAAGGAACATGACATACCTTCCATGATATATTATCCAAGAGGATTGCATCAACAGGAGGCGTATCACGTGATGCAATTGAGTGATGAGGATTTCCCGAATACCGTTGCTGCAACAAAGCGTGTTTTGAGTCTGCCGATGCATCCGTATCTTGATGAGGAGACAGTCGAATTTGTAGTTAACGCAATTATAAAGTAATATGATGAGAGATAGGAGAATGTTTATGAGTAGTTTAAAAGAGAAAATCCAAAATAGAACCGCCACGCTTGGTGTGTGTGGACTTGGATATGTAGGTCTTCCTTTGGCTGTTGAGAAAGCAAAGGCGGGTTTTAAAGTTTTAGGCTTTGATGTACAAGAAGCAAAGGTGAATATGGTAAATGCAGGGCAGAATTACATCGGAGACGTTGTAAATGAGGATTTGGCACAGATTGTTGCATCTGGCAACCTTCGCGCAACAACGGATTTTGCCTCTGTTGCAAGTTGCGATTGTGTATGTATTGCAGTGCCTACGCCATTAGATAAACACCAGCAACCAGACATCAGTTATGTAAAGGCTTCAACTGAAAGTATTGCCAAGTATTTACATAAGGATATGCTTATTGTTTTGGAATCCACAACTTATCCGGGCACAACAGAGGAATTATTGAAACCTATTTTGGAAAACGCCAGCGGATTGAAATGTGGGGAGGATTTTTATTTGGCGTTTTCGCCTGAACGAGTTGATCCGGGAAACTTGATTTATAAAACGAAAAATACACCAAAGGTTGTAGGTGGCTGTACACCAAAATGTACGGATATTGCGGCAACAATGTATGAAGCAGTTTTGGAGGCACCGGTACATCGTGTATCTTCGCCGGCCGTTGCTGAAATGGAAAAGATTCTCGAGAATACTTACAGAAATATTAATATCGGACTTGTAAATGAAATGGCAATTTTGTGTAACCGTATGGGTATTAGTGTTTGGGAGGTTATCGATGCTGCCAAGAGTAAGCCATATGGATTTCAGGCGTTTTATCCGGGACCGGGGCTTGGAGGTCATTGTATTCCACTAGACCCGTATTATTTGAGTTGGAAAGCCAGAGAATATGGATTTCATACCAGCATGATTGAAAGTAGCATGATGGTAAATGATAAGATGCCGGAGTATTGTGTGGAACGGGCAATGCATATTTTAAATCGGCACAAAAAGGCTATTAATGGTGCAAAGGTACTCGTTCTCGGTGTTGCTTATAAGAATGATATTGATGATTATCGTGAGAGCCCTGCAATTCATGTGATTGAAGAACTTCTCAAAGTGGGAGCAGATGTTAAGTACTATGATCCATGGGTGGCCAGTTTTAAAGAAGGAAATCTTAAAATGGATGGAGAGAAAGAACTTACGGAAGAATTGGTGGCTTCCGCGGATATTGTTATGGTAACAGCAGCTCATTCTAATGTGGATTATGATTTTGTGCAGAGACACGCGGTAGTGGTATTTGATACGAAAAATGTAATGAAGAATGTGGTTAATCGAGCGAATATAGAAGTTCTATAAAGCGAAGGAAAAGGAGATGAAGGGGTTGAGTGAAGCAAAGGATATCAAGAAAAAATATGCTGGTTATCCATTGTTGGACTTGGGGAAATTTATATTTGCGTGTTTGATTCCGTTATTGCATATTCCTTTTGGAGATAGCAGAGTGTTATTTCTGCTCCAACAGTATGTATCAAGGCTGGGAGTTCCCTTCTTTTTTGCTGTGTCTGGTTTCTTTTTGTGTCAGTCAGTCGCTAAAAGAGGAAGGTTGTCTGCGTACACAAGGTATAGTAAAAGGATTGCCCAGTTGCTTTTGGTATGGATGGTTGTATATTCGCCGGTGTTTTATTTGCAATTAAAGGACAATTCTATAACATGGAGACATATTATTTTTTTGACCCCGGGGTATTTGTGGTATTTGGCGGCATTACTGGTTGCTGCTGTGCCGTTCTGTTTTATTAAGAATCGTAAGGTTTTATATATTTGCGGCGGTATATTATATATTATGGGCACTTTGTTGGGAGGGAGTTATTCCTGGCTTACCGGGGGATGGCCGTCCTATGAGGCAGTTTTTATATCAACAAGGAATGGTGTCTTTTTTGGATTGCCTTTGTTGTGCTTGGGCGAAATTATTTTCAAAGAAATATCTATGAAAGATAAATTTACACGAAAAAAGAACTGGATGGGGCTGTTATGTAGTGTAATTGTGCTCTTTGCAGAGATTACATTTGTGCAGAATCATGCTAGAGGAGAAGACTGCAGTTTATATTTGATGATGCCGGTCTTTATATATTTTTTGGGGAAGATACTTCTACAAGGAGACATACAGATTTCAAAGGAGTGTTCTAAATATTTGAGAGGAACCAGCACTGCGATTTATGTGATGCAATATGGAATTATTTTAGTTGGGACAAGAGTTCTGGCTTTGTTCATTATAAATCAAGTGCTAATCGGTATAATGACATTGCTTATGGTAATAGTTTGTCCATGTGTTTTGTACTACGTAGTATCAAAAACGAAGTTAAGCACAGTGATTTTTTAATGTCTGGCACAAAAATATGAGAAGACTTGGAATGGAATTATGAAGGGAAAAAACATGTCAACCTATCAACACACAATCTTTTGCCCATATCGTGTCTGCCCGCTAGGCGCTCACGTTGACCACCAGCTCGGTCTGGTTACCGGTTTTGCTTTAGACAAAGGCATTACGCTGGAATTCAACGAGACAACGGATGGCAGTGTAAAAATTACAAGTAAAAATTTTGACGGAGAAGTAAGTTTTAACCTTGCTGTTTTGCCGGAGAAGGAATCTTACTGGGGAGACTTTGCCGTAGGAGCAGCAAAAATTTTGTCGGAGAAGTATACTTTGACAAAAGGGTTTGAAGGTGTAATCGAAGGAACCCTGCCGGTGGGAGGATTATCTTCCTCGGCGGCAGTTATCATTACCTACCTGAATGCACTTTGTAAGGCGAATGCCATCACCCTGACACAGCCACAGGTGGTGCAATATGCAATCCGCGTGGAACGCGAGTTTATCGGTGTGAATGTTGGAAAACTGGACCAGAGTTGTGAAGTCTATTGTAAAAAGGACAAGTTGTTGTATTTAGATACGCAGGACGACACGACGGAGTTAATTCCTTGTAGCAAGGACATGCCAACGTTTAAAATTGCCATTATTTATTCGGGCGTTTCGAGAAAATTGGCAGGGTCTGCTTACAATCTGCGTGTGGAGGAATGCAAGGCGGCTGCGTATGCGCTAAAGGGCTATAGTGGCATGGAATACGGAAAGTTTTTCGACACACATCTGCGTGAAGTGCCGGAAAGTGTTTATGATGAGTATAAGGACAAACTGCCGGAAAACTGGCGGAAACGTGCCCATCATTTCTATCATGAGCAGGAACGTGTCCGCAAGGGCATTGAGGCGTGGAGAACAGGAGATATCAAGACCTTTGGTGAGATGATTTTCCGTTCGGGGAAGAGCTCTATCTATTACTATGAGGCGGGCTCGGCACCGCTCAAAGCATTGTATGATATCATGCTTCGGACAGATGGTATTTATGGTGGCAGATTTTCCGGTGCAGGATTTAACGGTTGCTGTATGGCAATCATTGATCCGGCAAAGGAGGAGAGCATCCGTGAATATATTACGACAGAATATGCAAAGGTGTTCCCTGAGTATATGAAAGACTTTGTGATTGCAGTCTGTGATACGGCCGATGGTGTAAATTTATAATATTAAACGGAATTTCCTAAGAGAATCAAAGAACATGACCACTTAAAAGTGGTCATGTTCTTTTTGGTATATTGTGATATTTATAATAATATCGTATAATTCTAATGGAGATAAGTGGTATTGACCATTATTTGGAGGGCGTAAATAATGAGGAATGGTGACAATATTAGATTAAGAACAGATGGCAGATATGAAGCCAGATATGTAAAAAGCAGAGATGCCTCTGGAAAAATACAATACGGATATTGTTATGGTAAGACTTATGAGGAAGCAAAGGAAAAACGGGATTATCAACTGCAAAAGATACTAATGCCCAAAACTTTAAAGCTACTTATTCTGGGAGCGGGTAGTCATGGAAGGGATGTTTATGAAATTGCTAAAAGTTTGCGGATATTCTCAACGATAGCTTTTTTGGATGACAATCTTTCTAAAGACGGTGTTATTGGGAAATGGAACGAATTGGAACAATTTCATGAAGAGTATCCAGTTGCAATAGTGGCTGTAGGGGATGAGGGTACTCGAAGATATTGGACGGAGAAACTGATAGCAAATGGTTTCATTATACCTACTTTGATTCATCCCACGGCATTTGTTCCGGAAGACACAGAAATTGGTATTGGAACGGTGATTTGTGCCAGGAGTACAATATCGTCCGGAGTGACGATAGGAAGGGGCTGTATAGTAGTAACAGGCTCTACGGTTCCGAGAAAAACAAAGATTCCTAATTGGGGATATTTTGATTTGGATAAGATGATTCATTATAGAGAAGAATACTATTTAAGCAATTGTGAGGAGAATGAAAATGAAGCAGATTAAGAAGGAAAGTGTGTTTATTGTTTCGATAGGTATTGCAATAGCACTAATTATTTATGGAATTGTATGTAGTAGTCACTTGGCGGAGATATCCGGTGTGGTTATGGCTTGGGTAAGCAATCATTTTGGCTGGCTCTATGTTGCCGGTGTTTTTGCTTTCATTCTGTTTTTGACATGGATTGCATTTAGTAAGTACGGGAAAATAAAACTTGGAAAAGATGAAGATAAACCGGAATACAGCAATTTTAATTGGTTTGCAATGCTCTTTTGCGGAGCCACAGGTATTGGGTTGGTGTTTTGGAGTATTGCAGAACCATTATCTCATTATGTTTCTCCGGTAGAAGGAATTGAGCCGGGAACATTGGAGGCTGCTGAGTTTTCAATTCGGACTTGTTTTTTACATTGGGGTATCACGCAGTTTGCTTGTTTTGCGATTGTAGGACTTGGAATCGCATATTTTCAGTTTAGAAAAGGGAAGAGCGCACAAATTAGTAATATGTTAGAGCCTCTTTGGGGAGAAAAAGCAACAAAGGGAGTACCTGGAAAATTAGTGGATATTTTTTCTGTGATTGTAACTTTTGCCGGTGTTGCAACTTCTTTGGGATTAGGCGTGTCTCAGATTTGTGGGGGCCTGAATTTTTTGGCTGATATACCAAACAATAAAAATACATGGTTTTGGGTAATTGCCATTATTACATGTGTTTTTTTGGCGAGTGCAATCAGTGGAGTGAATAAAGGAATCAAGATTTTGTCTTCCACAAATACTTGTATTGCGTTAACATTATTGGGCTTGGCTTTTATTGTAGGACCAAAGATTCCTATACTGAACACGTTGGTAAATAGCACAGGGCAGCATATACAGAACTTCTTTTCGGATGTAACAATGATAAGTGCATTTGGCGATAATACATGGATAATGAACTGGAGAGTTTTTTATTATGCATGGTTTATTGCATGGTGTCCGTTTGTGGGTATGTTTATAGCACAGATATCCAAAGGAAGAACGATTAGAGAGTTTATTATCGGTGCAGTCATTGCGCCAACGATCTTTACAATTTTATGGCTTTCTGTATTTGGAACCATTGCATTGAATGTTGCTGGAAATTGGAGCCTTACGGAATTGGCTAATATGGTTGCTTCACCTGAAACGGCGGTATTTATCGTATTTGAACAGTATCCTTTAAGCAAACTTTTAGCTGTTTTGGTAGTTGTTTTGCTGGCAATTTTCTTTATTACGTCAGCAGATTCTGCGACATACTCATTGAGTATGATGACTTCTGATGGAAATGTCAAACCACCGGTGTACAAAAAAGTTGTTTGGGCCGTTATTGAAGCTGCCATTGCGTTTTTATTATTATCTGCAGGAAGTTTGAAGCCTTTACAGACGATTTCCATTGCAGCATCCTTACCGTTTTTATTTATAATGATTGCGATGTGTCCGGCTTTGGTAAAAGAGTTACGGAAAGAAAAAAATCTGTAGAAAAGATTTAACGAATATCACGAGGAATTGTTGGTGGTTTTTCACAAAAAGGACCTCGGATTTTCTACATGTGGGTGGGTTGAAGAACATGGAGCGAATAGAGTATACTAGGGGTATGAACCGCGTATACTATGATAGCTCCAAGTTTTACTTGACAATAGAAGTCGAGTGATAATGGCAGTGATCGCGTTGCAGAAACCTGTGAGGCCTGCGACCGGGGGAGAACCTGCGGGGACTCCCTCTTTTTTTGCTTTAAGATAATCCGATATAAAAAGATATGAGATGAGGAGAATACTTATGAAATGTTTCATTTTAGCAGCCGGATATGCAACGCGCCTCTATCCACTGACAGAAAATTTTCCAAAACCACTCTTAGATGTAAATGGTAAGACCATCTTGGACTGGCTGATTGAGGATTTGGTACAGACAAAAAGAATAGAAGAATATGTGGTGATTTCTAACCACAAGTTTGCACACTACTTTGAGAAGTGGGCAGCAGAGAGGACGGCTGCTTACGGAAAGATTACTGTGGTGGATGACGGAACGGATTCCAACGAGACCAGGCTCGGTGCGGTGCGGGATATTCAGTTTGCCATGGAGCAGCTGCAAATCGTAGAGGATGTCCTGGTGATTGCGGGAGACAATCTGCTTGATTTTTCATTTGCAGGATTTCTTGATTTTGCAAATGAGAAAGGGACATCCTGTGTGATGTGCCACGAAGAAAATGACCCGGCAAAGCAGCAGCGGACGGCTATTATCACAAAGAATGTGAATGATTTGATTACTTCCTATGAAGAAAAGCCAAAGGAACCAAAGGGACATCATGCGGTACCGCCATTCTATTTTTACCGGGCGCAGGATGTGGCACGTATTCCGGAAGCATTGGCGAAGGGGTGTAACGCAGACGCACCGGGCAGCTTTGCAGCATGGTTAAGCAAACAGACACCGGTACATGCGTACGAGATGGCGGGCAGACGGTATGACATCGGCAACATGGAGAACTACCGGTGGGTACAGGAAAACTATGATGGCGTGAAATGAAGATCAAAAGTTCCTGGGGAATGTGAATAAAACAGAGGGTTTGTACCGATAATAAGGATATTAAAAGTGCAAAATTTGCACCTTTGTATTGACAAGGGTGCAAATTTTGCACTAAGATATATTCGGAGGTGCAAATATGGGAAAATTAAAAGACTTGAGACTTGAGAAAAAGTTAACACAACAGCAGGTTGCCGATTTGATTGGTATTTCTATACGTTCCTACAAATCTTATGAAAACGAAGAAGAGAAAGGTAATACGATAAAATACCGTTATATTGTGGAACAACTGGAGAAAATAAATTTCATCGATGAGGAACATGGAATTCTGACGATTCAGGATATCAAAGAGAGGTGTTCTGAGGTATTTGCAAAGCATGATGTGAATTTTTGTTACCTCTTTGGATCTTATGCGAAAGGGAAAGCAACACCTGTGAGTGATGTCGACCTCCTTGTTTCTGCAAATGTGAAAGGACTAAAGTTTTATGGATTGGTGGAAGAAATAAGGATGGTATTGCATAAAAAAGTTGACGTTTTAGATATGAATCAATTGCAGGATAATATTGAATTGACAGGAGAAATATTAAAGGACGGAATAAAGATTTATGGATAATGTAAAAAACGATCACTACTATATTCAAAAAATCCGAAAGGATTTGGAGTTTATAGTGATACATATGAGAGATGTCGACGCAGAAGAGTTACACGCAAACGAGATATTATTGGATTCTATGCTATTCCGAATGATACAGATTTCCGAAAATGCAAAGAAACTATCGGACGAATATATAGAGAGACATGGGGAAGTTCCTTGGAGTGCACTTTATGGTTTGAGAAATCGTATTGTGCATGATTATGGAAATGTCGATTTAAATATAGTGTTTGAAACGTTAAAGACAGACATTCCGGAGTTGTTGGAACTGTTTAAAGGATAGATGACAAAACACTACCATCCCACATTCTGACTCTTTCCATTCGACAAAATTCGTGCTATAATAAATAAGATGTGAGTTTGTAGGAAAAGAGAGTCAAAGGAGATAAAAAGCACATGAAAAAAATATTCCGGGATAAACAATTATGGATACGGCGTGCATTCTTTATGGCGCTGGATGTGTGTAGCGTGGTGGCGGCAAGCATTCTGGCACTGCTGCTGCGTTTTGACTTTAGTGTTGAGAAAATAGAATCGAATTATCTCGACAGCATGTGGAATTATCTTCCGTATAATATTTTAGCGACGATTATCATCTTTGCCTTTTTCCATCTCTATCAGAGTGTCTGGCGGTTTGCGGGCGTGGTAGAACTGCAGAGTGCAGTGATTGCGAGCATCCTTTCCGGCGGAGTGCAGATTGTGGCGTTCTGGCTGGCAGGGACGAATTATCCGCGCAGCTGTTATTTGTCTTACATCATGTTTTTGATGGCACTGACGGTAGTGACCAGGTTTTCGTACCGTTTCATCCGGAGGGTAAAAAGACAGCGTTCCACAAAGGACGGTGTGAACGTGATGATTGTCGGCGCGGGGCAGGCAGGTTCCATGCTTATCCGTGAGATGATGAACAGTAAATATTTAAATAAGCGTGTGAAGTGTATCATCGATGATTCGGTGGACAAGCAGGGCATGTTCATTGACGGTATCCGCGTGGTGGGTACGCGTTACGATATCAAAGAGATGGCAGAGAAATATGCGATTGAGGAAATCGACATTGCGATGCCGTCTGCATCAAAAAAGATTATTAAGGAACTCCTCGCTATTTGCCAGGAGACTTCCTGTGAAATAAAGATTCTGCCGGGACTTTACCAGTTTGTAAACGGAGATGTGAGCGTAAGCAATCTGCGAAAGGTAGAAGTAGAGGATTTGCTTGGCAGAGAGCCGATTGCGGTGGATATCAATTCTATCATGGGTTATGTGACCGGGAAGGTAGTTTTGGTTACCGGCGGTGGCGGTTCCATCGGAAGCGAGCTTTGCCGTCAGATTGCGAGTCACAATCCGAAACAGCTCATCATTGTGGATATTTATGAAAACAATGCATACGATATCCAACAGGAATTGAAAAGAAAGTATCCGGAATTGAATCTGCAGGTGTTGATTGCTTCGGTGCGAAATACCCTGCGTATGGATCAGATTTTTGCGACCTACCGTCCGGAGATTGTATACCATGCGGCTGCGCACAAGCATGTGCCGCTCATGGAGGATTCTCCGAACGAGGCGATTAAGAATAATGTATTTGGTACATTAAAGACCGTAAAGGCGGCGGACAAATACGGGACAAAGCGGTTTGTACTGATTTCCACCGATAAGGCGGTGAACCCGACCAACATCATGGGCGCAACCAAGCGTATGTGCGAAATGATTGTACAGACGTATAATAACCGCTCCAAAACAGAGTTTGTGGCAGTGCGGTTTGGCAACGTACTGGGCAGTAACGGCAGCGTCATTCCGCTCTTTAAACGGCAGATTGAAGAAGGCGGTCCGGTGACAGTCACGCATCCGGACATTATCCGCTACTTTATGACCATTCCGGAGGCGGTATCGCTCGTGCTTCAGGCAGGGGCGTATGCCAAGGGCGGAGAAATCTTCGTGCTGGATATGGGAGAGCCGGTGAAAATCTTAGACCTGGCGACCAACTTAATCCGTCTGTCGGGCTATGTGCCGGGAGAAGATATCGAAATTCAGTTTACGGGACTGCGTCCGGGAGAGAAACTGTATGAGGAACTTCTGATGAAGGAAGAGGGTATGCAGGATACGGAAAACAAGTTAATCCACATCGGAAAGCCGATTGAAATGGATGAGGAAAAGTTTTTGAACGATTTGGCAGAACTGTATCAGACGGTGGTTAACGAACCGGAAAACATCCGCCCGATGGTGCAGAAAATGGTACCAACCTACGTGCCAAAGCAGGATGAGTAGAAATAGACTACCGTATGGTGAAATGTGAGTGAAGGAGAAGTCAGATGAACGAAACCTACGAACAGGAAATTGATTTAAAGTGGTTATTATACCGTGTGCTCCGTGCCTGGAGAGGTATTGCGGTATGGGCGATGATTACGGCAGGAGTCATTGGAGTGATTAGCTTTGCAGCCAATCTGATTAAGATTACGGATCCGGAATATGTAGAAGCACAGACGCAGAACTTTGAGAGAGCGCATGCATCCTGGGAAGCAACCGGAGCAAATTTACAGGCAGAGATTGAGAATCTGCAGGATTCCAGAGAAAAACAGAAGGAATACAATGAAAATTCCGTGCTGATGCAGATCAATCCGCTTCGTGAATACAATGCGTCGTTCCAGTTATATGTGGATTATGATTATCAGATTGACCCGTCACTTTCTTATCAGAATATTGACCTTTCTGACCGCATCATTAAGGCATATGCAACGTATATGACAAACGGTGAGATGTATCAGTATATCATTGATAACTTGAGTTACAATATGGAACTCCGGTATTTTAAGGAAATTTTTGCGGTGAGCACGGATTATACAAACAACATGATTTCTATTTCCGTGCGTCATGAGAGTGCGGAGAAATGCCAGGAAATTTTGAAATTGGCAGCAGCAGGCATTCAGTCAAAATATGAGAGTGTGCAAAAGACGATTGCAGAGCATGAACTTTTGGAGATGAATGCAGCACAGTATGAGACGGTGAATCTTTCCCTGGATGAAACACAGAAGGCGAATATCCAGTATATTTCCGATGTGGATATCAAGCTACAGGAAAAGAATGAAGAATATTTGAAGTGGAAAAAGGAGCCGGAACCGGAAGCAGAATATACGGTGACAGAGGTTGTCAAAAGTGCGATTAAGACGGTTATCATCGGTGGCGTCATTGGCGGTGTGGTATTTGCGGTTGTAGTCGCATTTTCTGCATTGTTATCCGGAAAACTGCTAAATCCTGAGGACTTAAAGAAGCGTTTTGGACTGCGTCTGATCGGAGAACTTCCGACGACCCGTGTGAAGAAACCGTTTGCGTTTATGTCTCGATGGTTTGCAGCATTTGGCGGTGTTACGATGGTACCGGAAGACTATGAGCGTCTGGCACAGACAGCGGCAATGGGGTTAAAATCCGAACTTTCCGCAAGGGAAGAGGCAAAGGACTGGAAGACGGTTGCGTTTGCCGGAACGGTCAGCGAGGAGGAATTGCAGACATTGCTTGCGGCAATGAAATTTGATGGAATTTATACGGTAACAGCAGTAGCAGATATTTTGACGAATGCAGAGTCTGTCGAAAAGGTAGTGGCAGCAGACTGTGTGGTATTGGTAGAAAAGCAGGAGGCTTCGGTGCTTTCTGATATCACAAAGGAACTGGAAGCATTAAAGGCGTGGAATAAGCCGGTGCTTGGTGCGATTGTGCTCAATGCGGATGCTGTAATGTAAAAGGAGGATTGGTTATGAAGGATAGCAATTGTGCGTATTGTATGCGTGGGGAATTATTAGACAAGTTTGGTATTTTTATTTGTGATTTGAGTGTGAGCACACTGATTTTGTTTAAGGAACAGTCAAAGCCCGGCAGATGTATCGTGGCATATAAGGACCATGTGAGTGAGATTGTAAATATCTCAGAGGAAGAGCGTAACGCGTTTATGGCGGATGTGGTAAAGGCATCCAATGCCATTCACGCAGCATTCCGGCCGGACAAGGTAAACTACGGTGCTTATGGTGACACAGGATGCCATCTGCATATGCATCTGGTACCAAAATACAACGGTGGCGATGAATGGGGCGGCACGTTCCAGATGAATCCGGACAAGACATATTTGACCGACGCAGAGTATGAGGAAATAATTGCAAAGATTAAGGCGAATTTATAAGAGAAGGTGAACCCGCAGGAGAAAACTCTTGCGGGTTTTTAGCGCCTAGAATTGTAATACACTGTCAAAAACAATCAAAATTAATGTTTTTGTAAAGCAAAAAACAATCATTTTGATTGTTTTTTGCTTTACAAAACACAAAAAAGGTGTTTTAATGATGGTAGGAGGTGGATAAAATGGGAGAGAAGAAATTTATTACACCGGAATATACGACTGCGACAGAGATAAAAAGAGTACGTACGATGTTTGGATTGACACAGAAAGAATTTGCAGCATTGATTGGTAGCTCCAAAGTGACGGTGGAACGCTGGGAGAGAAGTGAAGAACCAATCCGGGGACAGATTGTGCTGTTGTTAAGATTGCTGGAACGTCATCCGGAGGAGATGGAGATGCTGAAAGTGCCGGAGAAGGAATATCCGCTCAGACTATGGTACATGCACGGCGGGACTGTCTGCACCATGATTGACGTAAATGAAATGACGAAGCAGGTTAAAATCAAAAATTATACAAATCATGCGATGTTTCGGGCATTTGGCATGACAGAGGCACCGGATTATGATGCATACACGGAGTTTTTAAAATCGCGTTGCTTTCCGGAAAGCAGGGACAAACTGAAATTGGTATTAAAAGATTTAGGGTTGCCGTTTTATGAACCTCTCATGATTATTGAAAAAACAGAGGGACGAATGGCGGAGGATGATTTTTGGATTCGGATTGAGAGGTAGCACATGGTTGAGCTATTTGAAAGGGACATAAAAACGGCGGACAGAAAGTCGTCCAAAGGAAATCAGTTGAAATGGGAGAATATAGGGCTGTGGTATAAGGCAGATTACACCGGCTATGAAGGATTAACGGAATATGTGATTTCTCATCTGCTGAAGAAATCGACCTTGTCTGCGGAAGAATATGTTTTATATGATTTAGAGGAAATAAAATACAACGAAGTGATTTATAAAGGTGTAAAAAGCCGGGATTTTCTTGAGGATGACTGGCAGCTGATTACGCTGGAGCGGTTGTTTCAAAACTTTTTTGGGGAGAGTCTGCATAAGGCGATTTACCGGACAGAAAATCATGAAGAACGGTTGCACTTTTTGGTGAATCAGGCAGAGCGTATTACCGGGCTCAAGGAGTTTGGTAAATATATGAACAAACTTTTCACGATAGATGCTTTTTTTCTAAATGAGGATCGTCATACACATAACATTGCTGTATTGATGAATGGGGTCGGAGAGTTTAAGTATTGCCCGATTTTTGATAACGGGGCCGGGCTTCTTGCAGATACGACGATGGATTATCCGTTAAGCGGAGAGGTTGGTCATATGGTGCAGAGAGTGCAGGCAAAGACAATCTGTCAGGACTTTGAGGAACAGTTGGAGGTGTCGGAGCGGCTTTACGGAGGAAATTTAAAGTTTTCTTTTAGTAAGAAAGATATTAAGGCGATACTGGATGGGGCAGCCATATATTCTGCTGCAGAGCGCGATAGGGTAGAAGAAATTTTGTACGCACAGATGCGAAAATATCGGTATTTGTTTATAGGAGAGAGTTTGTGACTATGAGGATGAAGAAAATGAGAAAAGATTTCAAAGGAAAAAACGGGAGACGATGGGTCTTATGCGTGCTTACTGTTGTGCTGCTTTTGCCGTTTGCATCACCGGTTACGGCAGGGGCAGAGGAGATTCCGCACGGCACATCGGATGTGTGGATTACAGAGGATATGTTAACGGACAAGCCTCCAAAGGAGTATAAAATCAATCCGGACACGCAGGGGGAGGCAAAGGACGGAAGGTACAACGCCTACTTTTTAAAGGATGCCATACAGACGGTGGAGATTACCATCGATGAGAATAACTTAAACTACCTGCTCCAGAATGCGGCAGACGAGCCGTATGTTATGACAACGAGCGTGACGATTGGGGATGCAACGCTTGGATATTGCGGGTTAAAGACCAAAGGAGCTTACACCTTAGAGCATGCCGATGCAGACAATGCGGGCAGTGACCGTTTTTCGTTTACGATTAACTTCGGAAAGTACATAAAGAAGAAGGACTACGGCGAAAAACAGAACTTCTTTGGTGCCAATAAAATCAGTTTCAATAATTTCTTTTTTGATAAGTCGATGATGAAGGAATTCTTTTCCTTGATGCTGATGGAAGAGATGGGACTTCCGACACCGCAGTACGGGTTGGCAAAACTGTATATCAACGGAAACTATTACGGCGTTTATGCAATGATTGAAGCAATGGACGAGTCCATTTTAGAGCAGTATTACGGCGTTGAAGGAAAGGAACTGTCGAGTTATCTTTGCAAGCCGGAAAATACGACGTTTGACTATTATGCCCTGCAGGCGGATGATTCACCGCTTTGGGAAAACGATGAGGATACGAAAAAAGATGTCGAAGAGATGCTGCCGGTGGTAAAGGACTGGGTAAAAAAATTGAACCACTTAAGCAACGGTACGGATTTTTCGTATGGCGTAGTGGATGTCAACAGCGACCGGTACCTCGAACTTTTAAATGAAATTCTGGATGTGGATGCGGCAGTCAGATATTTTGCGGTACATTCCTGGCTGTGCCAGCTGGACAATATGTTTGTCGGACAGAAAAACTTTGGCTTGTATGTGGACAAGGAGGGGAAGGCGCTCCTCATTCCGTGGGACTATGATTTAAGCTTTGGCTGTTATCATCCGAGCACAGCGGAATTGACGGCAAATTATCCGATGGATGTGATGTTCCGTATGACGGAGGGCGACTTTGGCGATGCTGAAGAGATTGCAAAGGAAACCTATGTCGGTTTCCCACTGTTTAACGTTATTTATCAGAACGATACATTGATGGAAAAATACCATGCTTACATGAAAGACTGCTCAAAGATTGTGGCACTGGGCGGCACGGCAGAAGCAAACGGAAAGAACTATGAGCCGGGATATTTTAATACCGTGCTGGAAACGTTAAAAGCAGATGTCCTTGCGGCAGCAACAGAGAAAACTGCAAAGAACGTATATTATATGAACCATATCAGACAACCGCGGGATGTGCGTGCTGCACTTCCGAATCTGGCAGAGATTTTGGCAATGCGTGCCGTGGGTGTCTATGTGCAGACCGCGGGAATCCATACAACAGTTTGCGGACAGGGCTGTGATTTGTCCTTGCTTGGCAATGCAGTGGCGGCAGAGGGCTCTGTGAACGGCAAACTGACGATTGTGGACGAGAAGACCGGAATTTTTGTTTCTTCGTCCTACACCGGAGACCGCAGAAGCGGTTCTCCGACACTGATTGTCAGCGAGATGAACGGAAATGCGGCATTGTACGGAGAAATCATGCGTTCTATCGGTTTGGGAACAGATGCGGAATTTATCGCTTATGCCATGGCAATGACGAAAAAAGCGGCAGCCGGATATACCGTGACGTTGCCGGTGACACAGGAGTATCTTGCAGCAAAGGATGCATTGAAAGTCTACTCCTACACAAAGGATGGTGTGTTGACGGAACTTTCCGGTACCTGGGAAGATAACCTGTTTACCACGAAGGTAGAAGAACTACAGTACATTGTAGTTGTAAAGAACCATGGCACTATGATACCGGATTGCGGCATGGAGGATGGAAAAGGCGGAGATACAGAGGTTAAAACAGAGACCTCTGACACGGAGCAGAACAATCAGACCGATGATACCGAGGAAACACCGGCAAATACAGGGCTTGGTAAGACGATGGTTCTTCTGCTTTGCGTGGCAGGAACTGTGGTTGTGACAGGGGCAGTTGTTGTGCTTCTGATGATTCGCAGAAGAAGGGTGAGAAAATAGAGTGAAACGGAAAATAGGATGCTTGATTTGTCTGCTTGTCGTCTGCGTTGCAATGGCATGCGGACAGAAAACAGAAGATGAGATACAGGAGGAACTTAGCATGAAAGTATTGACTCCAACGGAAACAAATGTTAAAATAATTGGTCGGGCTGACTTTCTAGAAGATACGCTCTGGATGGTACATTCCGGTTCCGGTGCTGAGTTTACGTTCACAGGGACAAAGGCAGTTATTACCCTGCAGGCAGACAGTGCCATGATGAACGGGACAAATGACCGGGCCAGAGTCGCCATTTTTGTAAACGGTACATGCGTCGTGGATGACATGATCAATAAAATGACGGAGACTTATACCGTATTCGAATCGGAAACGGAAGAGAACTGCACGGTGCGTGTTGTGAAGCTTTCGGAGGCGCCGATGTCTACGTTCGGAATCAAAACGATTGAGGTGATTTCGCGCGGGGGTATCCGGCCGACAGAAAATAAAAAGCATCTGATCGAATTTATCGGAGATTCGATTACCTGTGGGTATGGTGTAGAGGATGAGGATCCGAATCATACGTTCAAGACCTCGACCGAAAATGCCATGAAGACCTATGCATATAAAACGGCGGAGCGGCTTGACGTGGACTACAGCCTGGTTTCGTTTTCGGGCTGGGGCATTATTTCCGGTTACACAAGCACCGGAGAAGCAAAGATGACGGAGCAGCTGGTGCCGGAATATTATGAAAAACTGGGATATTCCAGAGGCAAGTATCTCGGTGTTGCACCGGAAGAGGTGCCGTGGGATTTCACAAAACGGCAGCCGGATCTGATTGTGGTAAACCTGGGAACAAACGACGACAGTTATACAAAGGGAATTGCTGACAGGGAACAGGATTACAAGGAACACTACATTGAATTTTTAAAAGTTATCCGGAAGAACAATCCGCAGGCCAAAATTTTATGTACACTTGGCATTATGGGAACAAGATTGTGTCCGGTTCTTGAGCAGGCAGTAGAAGAGTATTCGGCACAAACCGGAGACGGTAATATTGACACCTTGCGGTTTGAAGAACAGAATCCGTCGGCAGACGGTCTGGCGGCAGACTGGCATCCTACCGAGCGGACCCAGACAAAAGCGGCTGAAAAGCTGACAACAAAAATCAAGAATATGATGGGCTGGTAAACAAAGCATATGAAACAGGGAAACGGAAAAGCCCTGCTCCCAATCGGAGTTTTTTTGGTACTCTATCTGGGGCTGGGAATTGTATTTGAATATGTAGTGAAAATAGAGATGGGATTTTACAAAATCCCGATAGTGGTTGTATTTCTGATTGCGCTGTTGGTGGCGTGCCTTCAGAACCGGGGCGTGTTCTTTGACCGGAAATTAGAGATTATGTCACGAGGAGTCGGAGACAAAAACATTGTGACGATGGTACTGATTTTCATGGTGGCGGGCATGTTTGTCGGCGTTGTCGGCAGAAGCAGTGCGGAAAGCGTAGCCTACTTTGTGCTGTCGTTTATTCCGGCGCAGTTTTCCGTGCTGGTGCTTTTTGTGGTAAGTGCATTTGTATCTCTTGCCATGGGGACATCCGTCGGAACGATTACTTTGATTGCACCGATTGCGCTTGCGGTAGCAGAAGGCTCAGGGTTTGCAGTGCCGGTATGTCTGGGGACTGTAGTAGGGGGCGCTATGTTTGGAGATAATCTATCCTTTATCTCGGATACCACCATTGCGGCATGTAACGGGCAGGGTTGTGAGATGAAGGACAAATTCCGTGAAAATTTTAAACTCGCACTTCCTGCTGCGCTGGTTACCATTCTCATTCTTGCGCTGACAACGGTGCGTGCGGATGTCACGCAAACGGTGTTAAAGGAATATCGTCTGATTCAGATTGTGCCGTATCTGTTGGTACTGGCTGGCGGAATCCTCGGCATGAATGTATTTCTGGTATTGATCATTGGCATCGTAAGCGGTTCTGCGATTATGGTTTTTGGCGGATATCTTCCGGTAACGGAATTACTGTCTTCCATGGGAAGTGGGGCGGCCGGTATGTTTGAAACGGCAATGGTTGCTGTTCTGGTGTCGGCTATCTGTGCCCTGATTACAGAATACGGAGGGTTTGAAGCCTTGCTCCATGCAATCCGTAAGGTATTCCGGGGAAGAAGAGGCGGAGCGTTCGGAATGGGATTGCTGGTCGGTGTTATGGATATTGCCACAGCTAATAATACGGTGGCGATTGTAATGGCAAACCCGATTGCAAAAGAAATGTCGCAGGAGTATGGGATTACCCCAAGGAGAGCAGCCTCGATACTGGATACATTCTCCTGCGTATTCCAGGGAATCATTCCATACGGTGCCCAGATGCTGGTTGCAATTTCGGTAGCAGCCGGAATGGAAATTCGTGTATCCGCATTTGAAATCATTCCGTATCTGGTTTACCCGTTTGTTTTGGGAATTGGGTCGATTGTATTTATTATGCTGGATACTAAAAGAGAAAGTTAAAACAGGATTTAATATACAAAAGTAATAAAAAAGAGGAGGAATTCCAGATGAAGTATGATGTGATTATTGTAGGTGCAGGGCCGGGCGGTATTTTTACGGCCTATGAACTGGTAGAGAAAAAGGAAAATTTAAAAATTGCGGTGTTTGAAGCGGGACATGCGCTGGAGAAACGCCGTTGTCCGATTGACGGGGACAAGGTAAAGAGCTGCATTAAGTGTAAGAGTTGTGCCATCATGAGCGGTTTTGGCGGAGCCGGTGCATTCTCTGACGGGAAGTACAACATCACCAACGATTTTGGCGGAACGCTTTATGAACATATCGGTAAGACAAAAGCGCTGGAACTGATGCAGTATGT
This sequence comes from Lachnospiraceae bacterium, assembly GCA_015057585.1. GTDB lineage: Bacteria > Bacillota > Clostridia > Lachnospirales > Lachnospiraceae > SIG299. Next base: position 66,862 of record SVEF01000008.1, read on the forward strand.
AGATGAGATTAATATGGCATATGGTGGCGAAGGTACGAAGATGTACACAACCGCAGGCTCTAAGTTTGACAAGCTCTGCATGCAGAACCAGTTAAAACTGTTGTCGGCATCGGTACGTCACTTGGGAACGGATATTAACTATGTGGTGCTGGAAAATCTCTATAACAAGTTAAAGGAGAAGGTGGATTTCTTCTTTGACTGTCCGGTAGAAAAACTGGAAGTGGCAGACGGCGGATATAAGGTGTTCACAAAAGACGCTGCATACGAATGCGAACAGTGTGTCATTTCCGTTGGAAGAAGCGGAAGCAAGTGGATGGAAACCGTGTGTGAAGATCTGGATATTCCGACGAAGTCGAACCGCGTGGACATCGGTGTGCGTGTGGAGATCCCGGCAGTGATTTTTTCCCACCTAACGGATGAACTCTATGAGAGCAAGATTGTTTACCGCACCGAAAAGTTTGAAGACAGAGTGCGTACCTTCTGTATGAACCCGCATGGTGTTGTTGTAAATGAAAATACAAACGGTATCGTAACCGTAAACGGACACAGCTACGAAGATCCGGAACTGCACACGGAGAATACCAACTTTGCACTTTTGGTGGCAAAGCATTTCTCGGAGCCGTTTAAAGACAGTAACGGATATGGAGAGAGTATTGCACGCCTTTCCAACATGCTGGGCGGCGGTGTTATCGTGCAGAGATTCGGCGACCTGGTAAGAGGACGCCGCAGTAATGCAAATCGTATTGAAGAGGGTCTGGTACATCCGACCCTTGCAGCTACTCCGGGTGATTTAAGCCTTGTGCTTCCAAAGAGAATTTTAGACGGTATCATTGAGATGATTTACGCGCTCGATAAGATTGCACCGGGTACGGCAAACGATGATACCCTGCTTTATGGTGTGGAAGTTAAGTTCTACAACATGGAAGTAGATATTGATGAAAACCTGGAAACCCGTTACCCTGGCTTGTATGTTATCGGCGATGGCAGTGGTGTTACACATTCCCTGTCTCATGCCTCCGCAAGCGGCGTATATGTAGCCAGACAGATTGCAGACAAATAGAAGTTAAACCCTAATTTAATAAATTTTGCGATAATAAAACGCAAAGAGAAAGGGAAACATCCGGCAAAGATGTTTCCTTTTTTGTTGCAAATTTAACAAATCAGCAGTATACTCAATATGAACACGTTCATATTGAGCGGAAAGGATGTGGATTTATGCCAAAGATTATTGAAGGCGCGAGAGAAAAAATATTGATGAACGCAAAACGGAGATTGTTTGAAAAAGGCTATCTTCATCTGGCTTTAAGAGAGGTGGCAAAGGAGAGCGGAATTGCTACGGGAACGATTTACAATTATTTTGCAAACAAAGACGAGCTGATTGCCACGATTATGCTGGAAGATTGGATGGAGACATTGGACAAGATGGACCGTGCAATTGAGGTGGCGCCGAACGTGGCTGACGGAGTCATGGAGTTTTGCAGAATTGTGGAAGAATACTATAGTATTTATACGCCGATTTGGGGTCAGCCTTCTGTCGCGGCAGCGGCGGCTTCCGAGATGAAGGGAAGACATAATCAGCTTTGCAGACAGATTGCCGATCGTGTGGAGGGACTTGTAGCACGGAAGGGACATGCGGCACCGGAAAAATATTCTCTTCTGATTGCAGAAATGATTTTGGCGGTTCTGGGCAAGGATGAAGTAAGAGCACAACTGAGAGAGGCTCTTTATACAAGGTATTAGAAATGCCTTTGGGATTTATGACAAGTATGATATGGATTTTTTGGGAGCACTCCGCTTCTTTCGTCGGCATATTTGATTTTTTAGATTGATAATGTGCGACATATTTGGTACAATATAACAAATATACTTTTTATTTGTTAATGTAAAAAATGCGAAAGAAGAGGAGTGTTTTTATGGGTAAGGAAAAAAGAAACAAGCAGATTACAATAGGTGGGCAGATTCGGAAGATGACGACGATGGTGCTGGTGATATCGCTTGTTGTGGTTGGAGCATTAGCTTCTGTTCTGACCTTTGTTACGACTATGAATAATCTGCAGACTTCGATGGCGCTGATTGCCAATGAGGCGGCAGCTTATGTAAAGTCAGAGATTAGCATCACGGCAAAGCAGGTAGAGTTAATCGGACGTATGTCAAACATCGGAGGAAAGTCCACCAACAACGTTACAAAGATGAATCTCTTAAGCGGTTATGCGAAGGATTACGGCTGGCTTTCCTGTGTTATGGTAGAGACCGATGGAAAGGTTCCGTATTCAGACTATGACTTAAGTGACAAGGAGTACGTAAAGAAGGCTCTGGCAGGAGAAGTTGCCGTACATGAGCCGGTGCTTCAGGAAGCACTTGGTGGACTGATTATTACCTATGCAGCTCCTATCTGGAAGGATGGAAAAGCAGGCAGTACGGTGGTCGGCGCAGTGATAGTGACGGCAGACGCAAAGGTTTTCTCTGATTTGATGTCGGAGATTCATGTGAGTGAGGGCGGCGGAGCTTATATGATTAATAGCAGCGGCACCGTAATTGCAAGTGATGACTATGATTCTGTTTTGAATGGGGAAAATTCGATTGCAGATGCTCAGACAGATAAGAGTTTAAAAAAGCTTGCTGCACTGGAAACGGCGATGATTAACGGAGAGACCGGATTTGGTTCCTATTTTTATGATGGAGCTACCGAAATTATGGCATATACCCCGGTAGGGCTGAATGGTTGGTCTCTTGCTGTTTATGCTCCAAGAGGAGATTTCATGGGAGGCACCATACAGGCGATTGCCATAACCGGAATCGTAATTACGGCGGCACTTATTGTCGGCATACAATTGGCGAAAAGGCTGGGAAATAAGATTGGTACCCCGATTCAGCTTTGCGTAGACCGTCTCCGGTTGCTTGCACAAGGAGATTTGGATGCACCGGTTCCGGAGATTGTAACAAAGGATGAAACAAAAGTTTTAGCAGATGCCACTACGGAAATTGTAACATCGCAGAAGGCGATTATTGATGATATTTCTTATGTTTTGGATAAAATGGCAGGCGGTGATTTTACCGTGCGAAGCAGAATCGGACAGGAGGCTTATACGGGAGCTTACGTGAAACTGATTCTTGCAGCAAGAGATTTGAAGGTACGTATGGCAGATACCTTACAAAGAATCAAAGAAGGTTCGGATGAGGTTTCCATGGGTGCTTCACAGCTGGCTGACGGTGCGCAGAGTCTGGCAGAGGGCTCGACGGAACAGGCAGGTGCAGTAGAAGAACTTCAGGCGACTATCATTGATATCACAAATCATGTGGAAGAAAATGCAAAGTCAAGTGAAATGTCTGCAAAGATGGCAGCGGACGTAGCTGACAGTGCACAGGCAAGCAGTGCGGAGATGGACAAGATGACAGAGGCGATGGCGCGCATCAGCAGTACTTCTCTTGAAATCGGAAAGATTATTGCAGAAATCGAAGATATTGCAGACCAGACCAATCTCCTCTCCCTGAATGCGGCAATTGAAGCGGCAAGAGCAGGCGAGGCGGGACGTGGCTTTGCAGTCGTTGCAGATCAGATCAGAAAACTTGCGGAGGACAGTGCAAAATCCGCTGTGAATACCAAGAAGCTGATTGAATCCTCCATGGCGGAAGTGGAAGAGGGTAACCGGATTGCGGCCCGCACCGTGGAAGTAATGGCAGAAGTGATTGAAGGTCTTCAGGCAATCGCCGGCGGAGCGAAGGAAGCAAGCGCAAACTCAGCACAGCAGGCGGAAATGATGGAACAGTTGGAAAAGGGTGTAGAGCAGATTTCCGAAGTAGTGCAGGGCAATTCGGCAATTGCGGAAGAAGTTTCTGCAACCAGCGAAGAATTGTCGGCACAGGCAATTTCGCTTGATAGCCTGGTAGGACAGTTTACGCTGAGTGAGTAACCAGAGTTGCAATAGAGAATAGGAGAAGAACAGTTATGGGAAAAACCAAAAGTCCGGCTTCACCGGCGCAAATTTTTAAGATTATGATGATTATGACCTTTGCAGTCGGCGGTGCGTTTTTTATGACAAACCTTGCTGCAAAAAATATCATGGGAATGCTGACCATCGGTATTTGTCTGACTACCTTCGCAATTGTGGTTCTTTTGATGAAAAAGATGAATGTCGCAAGGGAAAAGCAGCAGTTCTTTTTAAGTATTGCTCTGGTAGTGCTGGTGTTTTGTATTTCCTTAAACAGCGGGAATTATTACAGCGATGACTTTCCGTTGTTTCTTGCGGTAATTGCACTTTCCGGTATGTATTTGGAACCGCTGTACCCGATTTATCAGGGAATTTTGGCAGCAGTATTTCTTTTGATTTTATATGTTGTGCATCCGGAAAAGGCAGACCCGATTTCCCAGTATCTGATGTGTCTGGGGATTATGGTGATTACATCGGTGCTTCTGTATCTTTTGGTAAAGAGAGGCCGAGCATTTATTGATATCAGTGAACAACGCGCAAAGGAAGCAGAAGAGTTAATTTGCGCCATTAACGTAACCGGCGAAAAACTGCAGGAAAACTGCGAACAGTCTTCGGAACGTATCGGTGGAATGAGAGAAATCAATTCCAGCCTGGATGGTAATGTGGAAGAACTGAAAAAAGGTTCAGAAGAAATTATGCAGGGTACCAAGGATGTAGATGCTTCCTGCGAAGCAGTACATGATTGTATCCGCGTAACAGAAAATCAGATTGGTGCATTAAATGAAGAAGTAAAGAAAGTAGAAGTTGTTCTTGGAGAAAACAAGAGTAATATCCGTGAGATGGATTTCCAAATGGAAAAGGTGAAACGTGAGGTTGCGGATGTAAACAACGTATTTGCGCGTCTGAATGAGCAGATGGAGCAGATTGCGGCAGTAACAGAGCAGTTAAGCGGCATTGCTACCAGCACAAAGATGCTTGCCCTTAATGCATCGATTGAAGCAGCGAGAGCGGGAGAACAGGGCAAAGGCTTTGCGGTTGTTGCATCAAAGGTGCAGGATCTTGCACTTGACAGTGGCAATTGTTCGATTCAGGTAGATGAAATCGTGGCGCTGATGAGAGCACAGATTGCAGAAACCTCCAAGCGCATTGAAGAAAGTACGGTAGCAATCGAGAGTTCCCTTCAGACGCTGTCCGGCCTGGAACAGGGCTTTGAAGGACTGATTACCCAGTTCACTTCCCTCTATGGAAATATTGAAGAGCAGAACGGTAATATTAAGAATGTGGATGAGATATTCACCCAGTTAAGAGACCGCGTGCTTGGAATGGCAGCATATGCGGAAGAAAATCAGGCTACGGTAGAGACGATTGTAAATGCAACACTTGCGTACAGAGATTATGTAGAGCTGATTGTGGAGGACACCAGACAAATCAGTGAAGTATCGGCAGATATGCTGGCGTCAGTAACCAAAGAAGGATAAAAAGAAAAAAGCAATAAGAAAGCCCGGCAGGTGACGCCGGGCTTTTTACATCAGAACCTATAAAACTTTCGACAGGAATTCTTTTAAACGCGGATTTTTCGGATTGCCGAAAAACTCCTCCGGAGCGGCACATTCCAAAATCTGTCCCTCGTCGATAAAAAGGACTTTATTTGCAACCTCTCTTGCAAAGCCCATTTCGTGGGTAACAATAATCATGGTCATACCTTCATTTGCGAGCTGCTTCATTAAATCGAGTACTTCACCAACCATTTCCGGGTCCAGTGCGGAAGTCGGCTCGTCAAACAGGATGACATCCGGCTTCATGGCAAGAGCACGTACAATGGCAATACGCTGCTTTTGTCCACCGGAGAGTGTAGAAGGGTAGACATCAGCCTTATCCCTTAAACCGATACGGTCAAGGAGGGCAAGAGCCTCTTCTTTTGCCTCTGCCCTGATGGAAGCCTTTGTTGCGGTAACCGGAAGAAGAGCCTGTTTTTTTTCTGCCTTGCGGAAGAGATTTGCAAGTGCGGTTTTGCGGTTGTTACGCTTTGCTTTCTTTAAATCCTGCGTACGCACCAGAACAGGTGCCAGCATGATATTCTGGAGCACGGTTTTATTGTTGAACAGGTTAAAGTGCTGGAATACCATGCCCATGCGTCTTCTGTGAATGTTGATATCTACTTTGAAGTCAGCAATATCCACACCACCGAAAATAATCTGTCCGCCGGTCGGGTCTTCCATACAGTTTAAGCAACGTAAAAAGGTGCTTTTTCCGGAGCCGGAAGGACCGATGACACACATGATGTCGCCCTTTTCGATATGAATGCTGATGCCGTTTAGGACTTTGGTTTCGCCGAAGTGTTTTTCTAAATTAATGACGTCGATCACTCTTTCTCAAGCTCCTTTCCATGTATTTGATGCCCATACTGATGAGCAGTACCAGAACAATATAAATCAATGCCATGGCAAGGTAAGGTACCATGAACTCATAGCTGTTACTTCCGATGGAATTAAATGCCTTGTAAAGGTCGGTGGCACCGACAAAACTTACAACGGAGGTCTCCTTAATCAGGGCAACAAATTCATTGCCGAGAGTCGGCAGAATGTTTTTGATGGCCTGCGGAATGACAATACGTACCATGGTGGTCCAGAAACTAAGACCAACTGCACGCCCGGCTTCCATTTGACCGTGGTCCACGGAGAGAATTCCGCTTCGCATGATTTCCGATATGTAAGCGCCACTGTTTAAACCAAAGACCAGAATCGATACATTCAGTCCGGTAATTCGTATTCCCATAAGCGGAAACAGTACATAGTAGAAAATCAGCAGCTGCACAACAATCGGTGTTCCGCGGAATGCACCGACATAAAAGGCTGCAATGCCATTTAAGATACGCGGCAGAATTTTATACTTTGGAAGCACGCGCACAATGGCGATGATGGTACCGATGAAGATACCGATGATTAAACCTAAAACGGCAATAAGGAGGGTGTTTTGCAACCCCTCCAATACCTTTACATAGCCATCCTGGTTTATTAAAATGTCAATAAATTTGTCAATCTTACGACTAAAATCTCCCATATGACCTCTTTCTGATTACTGCATCTCATTGATTGCGTCTGTAATACGCTTTGCAGGATCGGAATCAATTATAACATAATCTACGTTTCCGTTCAACATATCCTGTACTGCTAAAGAACCATTTTTATAAGCAATGCATTTTACAGGGAAACCTGCGAAATCCCAATCAGCATAGCCTTCTACATAGAGCTGGCCGGTGGTGCCGTTCTGAACACCGATTTTTGTGTTTTCCTCTTTTGCATTTAAGATGGCTTCTACGTCAGCTGCTGTTTTGCAAGCGTCAAATTCGGTACAATCGCTCTTTACAATAATCTTCTGGGAAGCCTTGTAGTAAGGAGTAGAGAAGGTAACATACTCTAAACGGTCTTCACTTACGGTAAGACCTGCCATGGCAATATCACATTTCTGCTGGCCGACTGCCAGGCATACGGAATCGAAATCCATATTTACGATAACAAGCTCTTTGCCGAGGTACTCAGCAAGCTTTGCCGCGATTTCCATGTCAATACCGTAGTAATAAGCGCCTTCCATGTATTCAAACGGAGCGAATTCTGCGTTTGTGGCAACTACCAGCTGATTTTTGCCTGGATCCTCTGTTGCAGAAGTGACCGGTGTCGGTGTGCCGTCGCCGAAGTACTTGTTACAGATTTCTTCGAAGGTACCGTCTTCCATAATCTTTGCAATGAAGGCATTTACGGAAGTTAATAATTCCGGCTGTGTTTTATCAACACCAAACGCATAATCTTCGCTTGTTAATTCGATATCGATAACCTTTGCGGTTAATTTGGAAGAACCGCCGCATGCTGCGAAGGTACTGAGTGTGAGTATAACTGCTGCAAATAATGCTACTAATTTTTTCATGATAGACTCTCCTTTTTTGTTTAAAATGTATTTTTATTCGTTGTTTGTGCATAATATACCACTACATTGCATAAAAATCAACCCCTTTTTTGAAAAAAATACAAAAAAGATGAATTTTATGCATGAGATGTGAAATTATACATTAAATTAGAAACTGATTGACGAAATAACAGAAGATGTAATAAAATTAACTATGTATGGGGTAAGAATAAGTGACAGGTACAGGAGGCACATCATGGGTGGTTTTTTTGCAGTTGCATCTAAGGAATCCTGCGTTATGGATTTGTTTTTTGGAACCGACTATCATTCTCATTTGGGAACCAGAAGAGGTGGTATGGTCGTCTATGGAAAGGCTGGGTTTAACCGTGCCATCCATAATATTGAAAATTCTCCGTTTCGGACGAAGTTTGAACGGGACGTGGATGAAATGGAAGGAAATATCGGACTGGGTTCCATCTCTGATTTTGAGCCTCAGCCACTCAGAGTATTTTCCCATCTCGGAAGTTTCGCAGTCTGTACGGTTGGAAAAATAAATAATATGGATGCACTGGTGAAAGAGTGTTTTGAACTTGGACATACTCATTTTCTCGAGATGAGTGGGGGTGCCCTTAACCAGACAGAGGTGGTAGCCGCACTCATTAATCAGAAGGAGAACATTTTAGATGGCTTAAAGAACGTGCAGGAAAAGGTGGAAGGATCCATGACGGTGCTTTTGATGACGCCGGAAGGAATTTATGCTTCCAGAGACCGTTTGGGCCGTACCCCTGTGATTGTAGGAAAGAAGAGCAATGCATTTTGCGTTTCGTTTGAAAGTTTTGCTTATTTGAATCTCGGATATGAAGATTATAAAGAACTGGGTCCGGGAGAAATCGTCTATGTGACCCCGGAAGAAGTGGTACAGTTAAAGGAACCGGGGGAGGAAATGAAAATCTGCTCCTTCCTCTGGGTATACTACGGATATCCAACCTCCTGCTATGAAGGAGTAAATGTAGAGAGCATGCGTTATGAGTGCGGACGGATGCTTGCGAGGAGAGATGACGTGCAGCCGGATGTGGTAGCCGGTGTTCCGGATTCGGGCGTACCGCATGCCATTGGATATTCGAATGAATCCGGCATACCGTTTGCCAGACCGTTTATCAAATACACACCGACCTGGCCGCGCTCCTTTATGCCGACCAGTCAGGAACAGCGCAGTCTGATTGCAAGGATGAAGCTGATTCCGGTACATGACCTGATTCAGGACAAAAAACTGCTGATGATTGATGACTCGATTGTCCGCGGTACACAGCTTAGGGAAACAACCGAATTTTTATATCAGAGCGGGGCAAAAGAGGTACATATCCGTCCGGCATGCCCGCCATTATTATTCGGATGTAAATATTTAAATTTCTCCCGTTCTTCTTCGGAGATGGATTTGATTACGAGAAGAATCATACAGAGAAGAGAAGGGGACAATGTTTCGGAGGAGGTTCTTAGGGACTATGCAAATCCGGACAGTGAAAATTACAAGGCAATGGTAGAGGAAATCCGCAAGGAGTTGAATTTCACTTCGCTGAAGTTCCACCGGCTGGATGACATGGTAGAATCCATTGGCGTTTCGCCGTGTAAACTCTGTACGTATTGCTGGAGTGGAAAAGAATAAACAAAAGAAAGGAATTGCTCATGAACGAAAAAAAATATTTATATGCAGACAGGTTGGAACAGATTAAAAAGATTAACCGGTTTCTTGCTATCGGTATCCTGGTATTTTGTGTAGTAACGATTGCCATCGTAACCGGGTCCTGTATTAATGGATACCGTACATGGACGTATTGGGGAGTTTTATTTGCCCTGATGTTGGGACTGAATGTAACCGACTTTGTGTTACTGAAAAAGTCGAAAGAAGGAAAAATTAACCGGTACATAGCATTTGCCGGCATGATGATTATTACTTTTTTGATTGTCTGGTCTTATAATTCAGACTATATGCGTTTTATGGCGCTGATTCCGTTTGTCGGAACCATTATGTACTATGATGTAAAGTTTTCGGCGATGGCTGCAATTTCGGTTACGGCAATTAACTTTGTTACCATGTTTATCCGTGTGTATCTGATGAAGCAGTTTACCGGCGGCGATGCTACCAATAAACTGACTTCCTGTATTGTGGTTGCGGTGTTAATGTTCATTGTTTGGTATACCACAATGATCGGACGGAAATTTAACAAGGACTCCATGAACCAGATGAAGGACGATGCGGCGAAGCAGAAGGAACTGGTGGATGACGTACTTACCATTGCGGAAGAAGTCAGACGCGGCACAGAAAATGCCATGGGAATCGTAAATGATTTAAAGGACTCCGCAGAGGTGGTGCAGCATTCCGTAGGTGATATCAGTGAAAGCACTAATCTGACGGCAGAAAATATTCAGACACAGACCGTAATGACTCAAAACATCCAGGAGAACATAGAGCAGACGGTAAAGCGTTCCGAGCACATGGTGCAGATGGCACAGCGTTCGGGCGAATTAAACGCAAGTAATGTTGTTATGGTGAGTGAGTTAAAGAAGCAGGCAGATGTTTTGGCTGAGACAAACAGCCAGGTGGCAGAGTCTATGAAACTGTTGCAGGAAAACGTAGTGAATGTAAAGAAAATTACACAGACGATTTTCGCGATTTCCTCCCAGACGAATCTTCTTGCACTCAATGCTTCCATTGAAAGTGCAAGAGCAGGGGAAGCAGGTCGTGGTTTTGCAGTCGTTGCGGATGAAATCCGTGGACTTTCTGAAAAAACCAGAACGGAAACAGAAAACATCGCAAGAATATTAGAAGAATTAAACCAGAACGCAAACCAGACTGCGGAAGCGGTGGCAAAATCGGTAGAGGCAACCGAAGAACAGGACCGCATGATTGGCAGCGTGGCAGAGCAGATTGATGAAATGAACCGTAATGTAAATGAACTGGTGACAGATATTTCGGAAATTGATACCATGTTAGAGAGCCTGTCTGCAGCAAATAACCAGATTGTAGATAATATCATGCAGTTATCTGCAACAACGGAAGAAGTGACCGCGGCAGCACAGCAGTCAACGGAAATTACAGAAAAGAACCTGAATAATTCTCTGGAAGCACAGCAGTTGCTGACGGGAGTTCTTACGGTTTCCCACAAGATGGACAAGTACATCGGGTAACTGAATGCAAAAGAGGAGGGCGTTTTGAATATCGGACGCCCTTTTTTGAGTTTATATAGAATATAGTAAGGTGGGAATAAAATGGAGCAATATAAAGTGACCGGTATGAGTTGTGCAGCATGTAGTGCCAGAGTGGAAAAAGCAGTGGCAAAGGTAGAAGGAGTGACCGCTTGTTCGGTGAGTTTGCTGACAAACTCTATGGGAGTAGAGGGAACGGCAAAAGCAGAAGATATTATAAAGGCAGTGGAAGATGCCGGTTATGGAGCAGTGAAAAAAGGAGCAGAAACATCCCGGATGAAGGAAACAGACGGTAATGTTCCGGCAGAGGATGCGCTTGCAGATAAAGAGACTCCGCTGTTAAAAAAACGGCTGCTGTCTTCCGTCGGATTTCTTGCAGTGCTGATGTATCTGTCCATGGGACATGTGATGTGGGGGTGGCCGTTGCCGGAAATACTTGCAAAGAACCCGATGGCAATCGGACTGCTACAGTTACTTCTGACGATTACTGTCATGGTGATTAACCGGAAGTTCTTTACGAGCGGATGTAAAAGTCTGCTTCATGGAGCTCCGAATATGGATACGCTGGTGGCACTTGGTTCCGGAGCGGCATTTGTATACAGTACGTATGCATTATTTGCCATGTCGTATGCCTTGCTGGATGCGGATTACATGGCGGCACATCATTACCTGCATGAACTGTATTTTGAGTCGGCAGCCATGATTCTGACTTTGATTACGGTTGGCAAGATGTTAGAGGCCCGTTCCAAAGGAAAGACGACGGATGCCTTAAAAGGGCTGATGAAACTGGCACCAAAGACTGCGGTTGTCGAGCGGGACGGGGCAGAACAGACGGTTCCGGTAGAGCAGGTAAAAAAAGGAGATATTTTTATTGTCCGTCCGGGAGAACAGATTCCGGTGGACGGATTTGTAGCAGAAGGACACAGTGCGGTGAATGAATCAGCATTGACCGGAGAAAGCATACCTGCAGAGAAAGAACCCGGAGATCCGGTTTCTGCAGCGACAATGAACACCTTCGGGTTCTTAAAGTGTGAGGCAGTAAGAGTTGGGGAAGATACGACACTTTCTCAGATTATTAAAATGGTGAGCGACGCGGCGGCAACGAAGGCGCCGATTGCAAAAATTGCGGACAAGGTGTCCGGAGTATTTGTTCCGGTGGTAATTTCGATTGCAGTGGTAGCAACCGTAGCCTGGCTGCTTGCAGGGGAAACGGTTGGTTTTGCCCTGGCGAGAGGTATTTCCGTATTGGTCATCAGTTGTCCGTGTGCTCTGGGACTTGCGACTCCGGTTGCCATTATGGTAGGAAACGGAGTTGGGGCTAAAAACGGAATTTTATTTAAAACGGCAGTGTCTTTGGAACAGATGGGGAAGGTACAGATTGCGGCACTGGATAAGACAGGCACCATCACAAAAGGGGAACCACAGGTGACGGATGTATTACCGGCAGAAGGGGTGACAGAAGATACCTTGCTGGCATATGCAGGAGCGCTGGAGCAAAAGAGTGAGCATCCGCTTGCAAAGGCGGTATTAGCCTATGCTGAAGGAAAAGAACTGTGCAATGTCAAAGTGGAGCAGTTTGAAATTCTGCCGGGAAACGGTCTGAAAGGAAAAACCGAAGAAGGAATGCTGTTTGGCGGAAATGAGGTTTTGATCCGGGAACAGGCTGAAGTAACAGAAGAACTTTTAAGCAGAACAGAACAACTGGCACAGGAAGGAAAAACGCCGCTTTATTTTGCACTGGAGGGGAAACTTCTGGGCGTGATTGCGGTGGCAGATGTCATAAAGGAAGACAGCGCCGAAGCAATTTCGGAACTGAAACAGATGGGAATCCGTGTAGTAATGCTGACGGGGGACAACGAGAAGACCGCCCGTGCCATCGGATCGCAGGCCGGTGTGGATGAAGTCATCGCCGGCGTTTTGCCGGAGGGAAAGGAACGTGTCATCCGGGAATTAAAGCAGCAGGGCAGAGTGGCCATGGTCGGAGACGGAATCAATGATGCACCGGCGCTGACACAGGCGGATGTCGGAATCGCCATCGGAGCAGGTACGGATGTGGCGATTGATGCGGCAGATGTGGTGCTTATGAAAAACAGCGTAAGAGATGTGCCGGCAGCTATCCGGTTAAGCCGGGCGACACTGCGTAATATCCATCAGAATCTGTTTTGGGCGTTTTTTTATAACAGTGTCGGAATTCCGTTGGCAGCAGGCGTTTTTATTCCGGCGTTTGACTGGCAGTTAAACCCGATGTTCGGTGCAGCCGCAATGAGTTTGTCGAGCTTTTGTGTTGTAACAAATGCCTTGCGTCTGAACCTTGTTCGGGTATATAATGAAAGGAAAGACAAAAAAGAAAAAACGGCGGTTGAAACCATGCCGCTTAAGGAGGATAAAACCATGAAAAAGACGATGAAGATTGAGGGTATGATGTGTGGCCATTGTGAAGCAAGGGTAAAGAAAACACTGGAAGCAATTGAGGGTGTAGTATCTGCAGAAGTGAGTCATACAGAGGGGTGTGCAGTGGTGACATTAAGTGAACCGATTGCAGACGAGGTGCTCAAAAAAGCAGTGGAAGATCAGGACTATCCGGTGATTTCCATTCAGTAATCGGGAGAGGAACGGACAAAGGAGAAGAGTGAAATGAAATTAAGGCAAAGACTGTATGCAGTATTGCTGGTGGTTTCCCTGATACCGCTGTTTCTGTGTGGGTTGATTCTGCTGTATCAGAACAAGAAAAATATAGAAGCCGTAGTGACGGAAAACCTGATTGTGACCTGTGGTTATCAGATTGACAGCATTGAGACATTTTGTGAGCAGGTTCGTGGCGACATGAGCATCATTGCAAAATATAATTTGGTGCAGGAAAGTCTGATTTCCAGCATGGATGGGAGAATCATTTCCGATACGGAACGCTCGCATATCGAGTCGCTTTTGGAAGAAAGAAAAAATTACTATGATTATTTGGAATCGATTGCGATTGTGGATGTAAAATTCCGTGTGGTAGCCGCCAGTGAAAGTTATACGGCCGGAGAAATCAGTGATTTGACCGAAGTAAATGAAAAACTGCTTTCCGGTGCATTCCGAATAGGGAATGTATACACCAGAGAAATCGATGGAAAGAAGCGTTCGGCGATGCTTGCCTGTCAGGGGGTATACGCTGACGGAAAACTGATTGGATTTATTGTGGAAGAGATTCTTGCAGAGTATTTTGATAAATATCACACAGGAAATAATCTGTGGGAGCACGGTGTGATCCAGATTACGGATGAGTACGGAAAACATATTACGGTTGGAGGCAAAGGAGAGAAAAATACGGCATTTTACGAATTGCAGGAACGCCATGACTCCAAGGTAGTGCAGCAACAGAAGGTAAAGGGATTTGCCAACTCCGGTGCCTTTAGCTATTCTCTTGGAAATAACAACTATGTTACGTGCTATTCCAAACTGGATTACACGGACTGGATGATCCGCGTGACACTGGAATTGGATTCCTATACAAATCTCAGGTCCCTGTATCTGGTATTGTTCTTTGCAATTCTCGCGGTGGGCGCGTTTTTAATGATTGCCGTAAATTACTTTATTACGGAACGCATGACCACACCGATTGAAGAAATCTGTGAGGTGCTCAGAAGAGTGCAGGATGAGGATGATTATTTCCTGCGGATTCCTGTCCGGAGTGCAGATGAAATGGGTGAACTGCAGTGTGAAATCAATCATCTGCTGGGCTGTGTGGCGGATTCCAAGAGAAACGAACAACAGGAGCAGGCACAGCTGACCAGAAAAACGGAGCAGGATCCGATGACCGGTGTTTATAATAAGAAGGCAATTGTGGAAATGGTTTTGGAAAAGTCGGAGCGTCTCTCCGGTTCCGGAAGCAAACTTGCGGTTGCATTTGTGGATATCGATGATTTTAAAGACTACAATACCCTGTACGGACACATGGAAGGGGATCATGTCATTAAATTTGTGGCAAATACATTACGCGGCAGTATTCACGGAGATGTGGGGCGTTATGGCGGTGATGAATTTGTATTCTGCATGGAAACACAGGACAGGGAAATTGTAGAGCAGACGGTGAAAATGCTGATGCACAAGTTGAATCAGGGTGTTATCAACGGAGTGACCGGTGAGAGAATGTCGATTCCGTGCAGTATCGGTGTTGTATTTGAAGAAGCAGGAAAGACAGAAGGTGCACAGCTGATTAAGGATGCGGACGAAGCGATGTACGTTGCAAAAGAAAAAGGAAAGAATGCATATCACATTGAATACAGGTAAAAGGAGTTTGTTTGGATGGCGAAGAAACAGTTATGGAATGACGGATGGAGTTTTGTAGAACTTCCGGTGGAAGAAAAGTCATATGACTTTCCCGAAACGGTCGCGTGGAACCGTGTGGATGTTCCGCATGACTGGATGATTTATAAAACACATGATTTATATCGTGACAGCATCGGCTGGTACAAAAAGGAGTTTATCGTAACAGAATTCGCCGGACAGACTCTGTTGCGTTTTGACGGTGTTTACATGGATACTACGGTGTATGTAAACGGTGTTGCCGTAAAGGAATGGAAGTATGGCTACTCCATGTTTGAAGCGGACATTACGGATTACATAAAAGAAGGAAAAAATCTGGTGGCAGTGAGGGTGGTTTACCGTTACTTAAATACCAGATGGTATTCCGGAGCCGGAATATTCCGGAATGTGTGGTGGAAGGAACGTGCAGCTAAGCATATCGTCTCCGATGGTATCTATATTACGGAGATCAAAGAAAATGACAGCAGATGGCGTGTGGAATTTGACACGGAACTTGCGGTAAAAGAAAATCCGGATGAAAACCAGGAACTGACGTTATGGCAGAAACTTTATGATACTACCGGAAACCTGGTGACAGAAGCAAAAGCTTCGGTTATCATGACTGCTCCGGAACAGACCTGTTCCCAGGTATTGTTTGTGGAAGAACCGTTGCTTTGGGATATTGCACAGGGGAATCTGTATACGGTTTGCACGGAACTTTGGCAGGGAGAAAACCTTCTTGAGTGTGAGGAACAAAAGATTGGCTTTCGGACGCTGACTTTTGATGCAAATGAAGGTTTCCTCATTAATGGAAGAAAAGAAAAGATTTTCGGTGTGTGTGAGCACCATGATTTGGGTTGCCTTGGCGCGGCATTTTCTGTGCCTGCAATGAAGAGAAAACTGTTAAAACTCCGTGAAATGGGTGTAAATGCCATCCGGACCTCGCACAATATGCCGGCAAAGGAACTGATGGAGCTTTGCGATGAACTTGGATTTCTGGTGGATTCCGAGGCGTTTGACATGTGGGAGAGTTCCAAGACGGAATATGATTACGGACGTTTCTTTAACGAGTGGTATCAAAAGGACGTGGCTTCCTGGGTGAGACGTGACCGGAATCATGCATCGTTAATTATGTGGAGTCTCGGAAATGAGATTCCGGACACCATGAGAGAAGAAAGAGGACAGGAAATCACCAGAAATTTGCGAGATGCCGTGATTCAAAACGATCCGAAACGTCATGTGCCGATTACGCACGGATCGAATTTTATGAAATGGGATTGCGCACAGGGGTGTGCCGGGGAACTGGAATTACAGGGCTATAACTATGCGGAGTATTTATATGAGGAACATCACAAAAAGAATCCGCATTGGGTGATCTACGGAAGTGAAACGGCATCGGTGCTTGCCAGCCGTGGAATTTACCACTTCCCGAGAGAAAAACATATTTTGTCGGATGCGGATGAGCACTGCTCGGCGCTCGGTAATACGATTACCGGATGGGGTGCAAAGTCTTATGATGCGTGTATCACAGATGACCGCGACGCAAAATTTTCTCTGGGACAGTTTATCTGGACCGGATTTGACTATATTGGAGAACCGACGCCGTATCAGACAAAGAACTGTTATTTCGGGCAGATTGACACCGCCGGATTTCCGAAGGATTCCTTCTACCTGTTTAAGGCAGCGTGGGATAAGAATGCAGAGCCTTTTGTACATGTATTCCCGTATTGGGATTTTAACGAAGGACAAATAATCGATGTGCAGGCATGCACGAATGCGGCTTATGTGGAGCTGTTTGTCAACGGTGTCAGTCAGGGAATGCAGCATGTGGATCATGAAAAGGACAAAACCCTGACGCTTTGCTGGCAGGTACCTTATGAAAAGGGCAGTATTTGCGCAGTTGCCTATAATGAAGAAAAAGAAGTTGTGGCAGAAACAAAGCGCCATTCCTTTACGGATGCCGTAAAGCTTTCTGTAACAGCAGAAAAAAATACAATCAAGGCGGATGGTCTGGATCTTGCGTTTGTAGAGATTTTGGCATGGGATGCGGACGGACATCCGGTGGAAAATGCGAGAAACCGCGTGAAGGTTTCTGTGGAGGGCGCCGGCAGACTGATTGGTCTGGACAACGGTGACAGCACGGATTTTGATGAGCACAAAGGTGTATCCAGGCGTTTATTCGGAGGGAAACTGCTTGCAGTCATCGGAAGTAAGCAGACCGCAGGAGAGATTAAGGTGACGGTGACTTCTCCGGGACTTCCGACAGAGGTGCTGACTCTTTATGCGGATGAGGCCCCGCAAATTCCGGGTGTTTCCTGTCTGGAGGAGAATACCGAACTTCCGGTATATTCAGGAGGTACCGGAGGGCAGAAACTTTTACAGGGAATTGAAGAAATTCCGGTACGGAAAATTGAACTGGTCTGTGACGGCGACCGTCATATGACGAAAAAAGATGGCTCGGAGAAAAAGCCATCCGTAACGGTGACAGCACATATTTATCCGGAAAACGCAACGTACGATGACCTTGTTTTCAAGGCGCTTACGGATACCGGAATTGAAGTGAACTTTGTAACCCTGCAGCGAGACGGAAACCGGGTGACAGTGACGGCAGAAGGCGACGGGGAGTTCCGCCTGCGTTGTGCTGCATTAAACGGCAGTGCGATAGAGAGCGTACAGTCTGCCTATGAGTTTATGGCAGAGGGAATCGGTGCGGCGGCATTTGATCCATACGTGGAGAACAGTACGGGGCTGTTTGATTATCGTACCGAAAACGTGGTGGAAGGAGTGGAACACGGCGTCAACTTCCTTGGTAATGACGGACCGGAAGCACTGTGTGTGGCAGGCTTTGACCACATGGACTTCGGCGACTACGGTACCGATCGGGTGACACTTTCTATTTTTGCCAATACCAATGATCCTGTCATGTTGCAGATTTGGGAGGGCAGACCGGGATGTGAAGGCAGTGTGATGTTATATGACGGCATTTACCATAAAAAGAGTGAGTGGATGGTATTTCAGCCGGAGACCTACACGCTGTCAAAAAGACTTCGAGGTGTAACCTCGGTGTATCTTGCGACCAGGGATTCCTATCAGTGCAAGGGCATCGTGTTTGAAAAGCAGGAGAAGGCATTTGCAAAGCTTTCCATGGCTGACCGGACAACATTGTACGGAGACAGTTTTTCGGTAGCAGGCGATAGGATTGAGCAAATCGGAAACAACGTGACCATTGGCTTTGAAGGAATGGATTTTTCAGAAACAAAAACTACTAAAATTACTATCTGCAGCCGTTCACCGTTACAAAAGAGTCCGGTACAGCTCCGCTTTAAAACAGAGTCCGGCGACAGTATACAGGTTGTGGAAGTACCGGGAAGCGAAAGGTATGAAGAACAGACATTTGAGATAGAACCATTGCAGGGAAGAGGTACGGTAGAATTTATTTTCCTGCCGGGCAGCCGCTTTGATTTTGCGTGGTTTCAGTTTAGCTAACAGGGAGAGGAATACAAAAGAGTTATGAAAACAGCAGAGACAAAAAAGAAGTTAAGATTACAGCCTAAAATCATAGAATGCATGAAGGGATACTCGGCAAAGCAGTTGACGAAAGATGTGGTTGCGGGTATTTTGGTTGCGGTGATTGCATTTCCGTTGTCCGTAGCACTTGCCATCTCTTCGGGTATGAGTCCGGAGACAGGCCTTTATTCGGCAATTGTGGGAGGTTTTTTTGTATCGTTGCTCGGCGGAAGTAAGGTAAACATCGGAGGTGTTACTGCAGCAACGGTAATGACCGTCTTTCTGATTATTGAAGACTACGGTCTGGTTGGTCTTGCACTTGCCACGATTCTGGCGGGGCTGATTTTAATTGTCTTGGGTCTTCTGAAGGCCGGTGTGCTGCTTCGGTATATTCCGAGAACGATTACCCTCGGATTTACCGCCGGAATTGCCATGGGTATTTTTTCGGGTCAGTTAAAGGGATTTTTCGGACTTGACATGGGGGCAATCCCGGTCAAGGTATTGGATAAGTTTGCTGCTTATGCGAAAGTGACAGATACCATCCATATACCAACATTACTGGTCGGTTTGCTGGCACTTGTTGTATTGATTGTGCTTCCGAAAATAAAATATATCAACAAGATTCCGAATTCGCTGGCGGCAATTTTAATTACCACTCCGGTGGTGATGGCAATGAATGCCCGTGGGATGGAAGTTGAGACAATTAAAAGCGTGTACGGGGAAATTCCAAGTCATTTTCCGACACCGAAGTTGCCTCAGTTTTCCTGGCAGTTAATTGAAAATATTTTACCGTCAGCATTTACGATGGCAATTTTAATTGCTATCGTATCGTTACTTGCCTGTGTGGTCACCGATGGTCTTATGGGAGAAAAACATGACTCCAATCAGGAACTGATTGCACAGGGAGTTGCCAATATTTTTTGTGGTTTGTTTGGTGCTGCGCCGGTAGCCGGTGCGGTAGCCAGAGCGTCCAACAGTGTGAAGAGCGGCGGACGTACCCCGATTGCGGGAATCGTGCACAGTATTGCAGTGACGGTGATTTTGCTCTGCATGATGCCGCTTGCCGGCTATATCCCGATGCCGACACTGGCAGCCATCCTCATTTTGGTGGCTTACAACATGAGTAACTGGAGAGAGTTTGTGTTAATTGGGAAAACAGCGCCGAAGACAGACTTTCTTGTTCTGATTACGACATTCGTCGCGGGTGTTGTTGTGGATTTGTTATTTGCGGTGGAAGTAGGCGTGTTATTATCGGCCGTATTGTTCCTGCGTAAAATTTCCAACACAACTACCATTCGGCAGTGGACGGATACCTGTGATGTACCGGATCCGGAAAACCCGCAGAACAGTCACTTTAAGCAGATTCCGGAGAAGACGTTGGTGTATGAGATTGACGGACCGATGTTTTTTGCAACAATCGATGAGTTAATCAGTCACATGTCGATTCATCGTGTCACAGATGTTATCATTATTCGTATGCGTGGGGTACAGACAATTGATTTTACTGCCATTCGCGCGCTGGAAAATCTGTTGGCATTGTGTCAGAAGAAGAATATCAGGTTGATTTTTTCGCATACGCTCGAAAAGCCGTTTGAAGCAATGAAAAAAGCGGGTTATGTGGATAAGGTAGGCGAAGAGAATTTCTGTGAGAATATCGATGCAGCGATTGAGCGTGCCAAACAGTTTATTCAGTAATCCGAAGGGAAATTAGGAGGAAGACATGTCAGAAAAACTTGAACAGACTATGAAAAAAATACATATTTACCTTGCGAACTGTAAGGAAAGTGCATATTCCAGTGAAGAACTGATTGTGTCAAAGAAGCGTATTTTCTCGTTGCTTGAGGATTTGAATTATGCAGTTTATGAGGTGATGGAGCAGTATGAGGCAACCGTGGCTGCAAGAGACCGCGGACTTGCCATGGTGGAACGCCAGGCAGCGGACATTAAAGAGGATGCTGTGCACCGTGCTGAAGAAGTGTATGCCTCTTCGCTTTTATATACGCAGGAGGCAATCGCGGAAATGCAGAACGCTCTGGAGTACACGTTTGAGAAGACAAAGAGAGAATATGAGATGCTGATGCAGGGATATCAGGAGAAGATGCAATACCTGGAGCAGGATTCTCAGGAGATTGTTTCCCAGTTGTCTGCGATGGCGGACGCCAAAGTTTATCTGCACATGATTGAGGATATTAATGCAAAACGTAAGGGGATGTCGGAGAAAGAACGCGCAGAAGAGGAGGCGACGCATTCCAAAAAGATTGGCAGCGCGGCAGACAGTGGCGCGGATGAGATACCAAAGGATGAATTTGAGAGCAAGATGTCGGCTCAGATTGTGGTAGAGGTACATGAGACGCCAAAGATTCCGGAAGGCTTCGGCAAGGGAAAGAGAAAGAAAAAAGGTAAGCAGGCACCGGATGAGTCCGGACAGGTAACGAGCCAGGAACTCGATGCGGAGTATTTTGCGTTTCAGGAGGAACAGCAGGCGGCACTGGCAGAGCAGGTGGCAGAAGAGAGTGCTCCGGCCGAGGAACCGGAGGATTTCTTAAAGAGTGCGCTGCGGAAACTGACATCAGGCGGGAAAAAGGCAAAAGAAAAACAGTAGAGACAGACAGGAGACAAAAATCTGCATGAAGAAGAAAATGGCAGTGATGATAGGTATCACGATGATATTAATTATAGCGGGTTGTAACCGGGGAGATGCTCGGCCAACCTACGGGCCTTCGGCCGGAAAAGAAGAGACCGGGAACAAGCCGGGAGTGACGCGGGCGGCAACACTGCCGCCGACACAGACACCTGTGCCGACTGAAACACCGACGCCGGAGCCAACAGCGACGTTTACGCCGACACCGATGCCGAGTCCGACAGCGACGCCAATACCGAGCCCGACAGAAACACCTGCGCCGACACCTACGCCGGAGCCGACAGCGACCGAGGCTCCACAGGCGACTTTTACGCCAACGCCGACACCAACGCCTGCGTATACCTATAAAGAACTGGATAAGACAACGATGTGGGCAACCACAAATGTATATATGAGATCACTTCCGGCCAAAGACGGAGAGGTTTTGGATCTGGTCCGGAAAGGAAATAAAGTGACCGTGACCGGGCAGTGCAATGAGACTAACTGGTATGTGGTTGCGTACAATGGTCAGAACGGCTATGTCTGCAATGATTATCTGACGAAGACAGCACCGGCAACCCCAACCCCGACCCCTCGTCCGACGGCAACCCCAACGCCGACTCCGCGGGAGATTGCCTTTAACGGGGATGCAGTTTTAAACATCCGTATGGTGGGAGATGCCCTGATTCACGGGAATGTATATAAACAGTGTAAAAAGAGCGACGGTACCTATAATGCTGATATTTTGTACAAGCATGTGAAGGATGTGATTGCAGAGGCAGATATTGCGATTTTAAATCAGGAAACGATTCTTGTGGAAGATGAGGACGATTATTCGACCTATCCGCAGTTCGGAAGTCCGTATGCCATCGGACAGGCGGCGGTGGATGCAGGGTTTGACGTGATTGCACATGCGACCAATCATACTCTGGATAAACGTCTCGCGGGTGTCAGACAAACATTGGCTTTTTGGAAGGACAAGCCGGTAACGGTTTTGGGTATCCATGAAACCAAGGAGGAAAGCGATATTGATTATGTTTCCTGTGAGGGAATCACGATTTCGTTTGTGAATTATACCTACGGCTTAAACGGCCTCGACAAATATATGGAAGATGAGACCTATATTGTGGATCTGCTTTCCGATAAAAATATTGAGAAGACGGTGGCTGAGGCAAAGGCGACTTCGGATTTGATGATTGCGGTGCTGCACGTTGGTACAGAGTATGTGTATACCCCGTCAAGTTACGCCATCAAACAGGTCGACCGCTTTATTGATGCCGGAGCTGATATCGTGCTCTGTGCGCATCCGCATGTCGTGGAAACTTACGGGATGAGAACCACATCCAAGGGAAATCAGGCACTGGTGTATTACAGCCTTGGTAATTTCGTTTCCTCGCAGAATAAGATTCCGCGCATGATTGGCGGTATGGCGGATATTACCCTTGGCATTACTAAGGATGCGGAAGATGTGACGATTGAACTGCTTGACTATACCATGACACCAGTGGTTACGCACATTGCAAGCGGAGACAAGATTACAACGTATTTCCTGTCGGATTACACCGAGGCTCTTTGTGCAAAGCACAAGTATTTTCAGGAGGAGTCTCTGAAACTGGACGATTTGTACCGGCTCTATGATGAGATGGTAACGGAAGCAGACCATTTAATCAGCAGAGAGTGGGATGAAAAAATTTATATCGACTGATGAAATTACAAAAGACGTCTGCGGCGGTTGCCGGCAGGCGTCTTTTTCTGATACTGTATTTGGAAAAAAGAAAACTCCTGAAGAAATCTTCAGGAGTCTTAGCCAATGCGGAAAAAGGGACTTGAACCCTCACGGTCGGGGACCACATGATCCTTAGTCATGCCTGTCTGCCAATTCCAGCATTTCCGCATCTCGCTCAATGAGCACTTTGGTATTATACAACACAAAAACCGGTTTGTAAAGACCTAATTTTTAAAATTGTATAAAGTGCAGATGAGGGGACTTGAACCCCTACCCAAGTACATGGACATGAACCTGAATCATGCGCGTCTGCCAATTCCGCCACATCTGCGAATGCCTATATAGTTTACCAAAGAAATATGTGTTTGTCAACACAAAATCTTCGATTGGAAAAGAAAAAAATAAGAGACGGATTCCATAATAAATTGCGAAAAACTGTCCGATATAGTATAATGTAGGTAGAATTATGCCCTGAAAAAAGGAGATGCGGAGAATGAGATTACATAAAATAAAAAAAGGTATCGCTTGGTTGCTGCTCGTGGCTATGGTTTCGCTTTTGTCGCTGGATTCCATGAGTGCAGGTGCAGCGGTGACAACATATAAACAATTAAAGAAGATTGAGGCGTATTACGAAGGGGATTCGTTAGAGGTTGGAAAAGAAGTGGATCCGGAGGATGTATATGTCATCGGATATTATGATGTGTTTAACGGCTTTTCCACTACCTCAAAGGTAGAAGAAGTAAAAGAAGGCTTTACCATCCTGCCGAATTTTGTGACTGCGGAAGGAGATAATAAACTGACGGTTTATTATGAAGGAAAGACGGCAGAGATTACGGTAAAAGGAAAGACGGTAAAGAGAATCTGGGCGGATTACCGTGGTGGTGCCGTGACGATGGGCCAGTCCTTTGCTAAGGGGGATGTGGTTGTGACCGCGTATTATACGGACGGTACTACGGAAGAAGTGGAGGATTTCATTCTATATTCCACATTGGTGACCGAAAAGGGACTGAATACTTTTCCGGTGTCGTACGGCGGCTGCGTTTCTTATATTTATGTGGAAGGAAAAGAACCGCTTGCCGTAAAGGAACTGATGGTAAGTTATTACGGAGAGCCTTTAATTGTAGGCAGTGTGATTGATAAATCAAAGCTTTCGGTTTGGGCGCATTATAATAACGGTGATTTTGTACAGATAAAAAATTTTAATGTTTCCCCGGCGACAATTGAAAGCCAGGGAAAGAATAAAATCGAGATTTCCTTCGGCGGAAAGACGGCTACCGTCACTATTCAGGGTCTGAAAAAGGAGATTGTTTCCATTGAAGCAGAGTACATCGGTGGCGGTGTGATTGTCGGTACGGAGGTACCAAAGGACGACATTCGGGTCATTGCTACCTATAACGACGGCTCTACTGCACAAATTGCTGACTTTACCATGACCGGAGCCAAAATCATGGAGCAGGGTGAGAACGTAGTTGTTATCTTCTGTGAAAGTTTTGTAGAGATTGTTACGGTAAACGGTGTCAAAGGCTTTGTGGCAAACTATGATAACCATATTTTTAACTACTTCTTCAGTTCGAATTACTATTCGTTTTCCAAGGTGACATTAGGACTTCCGGCAGATGTTTCACAGGACAAGTTTCGTATGGAACCGTTGGATGAACTGATAGCAAGAAGAGTGGTACAGCGTGTAGTGCCGACGGAGGAATATATTCCGTTTGTAGTGGCATATGATGACGATGAGATGGTGACCAAGTTTCCGTTGGCAATGAAGGTAACGCTGCCAAACGGATACTCGCCGGAACGGTTTGGCGTATATTACACACCAAACCAGAAAACCATTATGGCAAAACTGGACGGAAGGTTTTTAGACCAGGAAAAGAAGGAATATGAATTTTTCATCTTTGAGCCGGGGGCGTATATTTTAGTACACGAAGTGTCCAACCTTTTGGTACAGGAAATCATTGTAGAAGAAGAATTGGAATTAAAGACCAACCGCAATTATTCCTTAAAGCCGGTGGTGCTTCCGAAGACGGCAGAGAATAAGGAAGTTGAGTACTGGTCTTCCGATGAGTCGGTGGCAACAGTGACGGAAACCGGAAAAATCCGGACACACGAAGCCGGTACCTGTGAGATTTGGGTAGAGGCAACTGACGGTAGTGGCGTGTATGCGGTTGTAACCATAAAAGTAGTAGATCCTAAGAAGAAAAAATAAATGTGTATTTAATGAGGAGGAATTGTTATGAAAAAGGTGATTACCATCAGCAGACAGTACGGCAGCGGGGGAAGAGAAATCGGAGCAAAATTGGCCGAGAAGTTTGGTATTCCGTTTTATGACAATGAACTGATTACCCGTGCGGCAAAGGAAAGTGGCTATGCCGAAGCAGCGTTCCATAATGCAGAGACAAAAGCAACCAACAGCCTGCTGTATTCGATTGCCATGGGAATGAGCGCATATGGCAATCAGGAAATCGGATTTACACAGTTATCCCTGGACGACCGTATTTATCTTGCACAGTCGGATGTCATCCGCAAGGTGGCCGAAGAGGGACCTTGCGTTATCGTTGGTCGTTGTGCGGATTATATTCTGAAGGATTATGATAATGTGATTAATATCTTTGTTTATGCGGATATGGAGTTTAGAAAAGAACGTGCCATCCGGATTGACGGTCTGGATCCAAAGCGTGTGGAAGAAGAGATTGTAAAGATGGATAAGCGCAGAGGCAATTACTACAATTATCATTCCGGAGAAAAGTGGGGCAAGGCAACCAACTATCATTTATCCGTAATGAGCAGCCACATCGGTATCGATAACACCGTAGATTGTATCAAGGCATTTATTGATTGTCTGGATAAGGAATAATTGCAATTGAAAGAAAAGACAGAAACGTATATAATAAGAGGGAACGGTAAGTTTCCTCTTATTTTTTGTCGGATGAAACTTTTTTATCATCAGGGTTATCTAATGTATGGAAGGAGCAAACGGTTTGAATCGGAATGAAACAATCCTAAGCGGATTGCTGACGGAGCAATATGCTTATTTTTACCGAATTGCATACAGTTATGTCCGCAACGAAGCAGACGCGCAGGATATTGTGCAGGAAAGTGCATATAAAGCGATTTATTATGCAAATAAATTAAAGCAACCGGAATATGCGCAGACCTGGGTGACCAGAATAGTGATGAATGAAGCCATCTCTTTCCTACGGAAACATAAAAGAGAGGTTCCTGCGCCGGAGGAAGAGACGGAACTTGCGGTTACGACGGAAGAGATTTCAAAGGAAGAGAAACTGGATTTAAAGTCGGCGGTCGAGAAACTTTTGCCGGAGGAAAAAACACTGATTGTTTTGCGTTTTTATGAGGATAAAAAACTGGAAGAGATTGCAGAGATTTGTGAAGAGGCGTTAAGTACGATAAAGAGCAGGCTATACCGTACATTAAAAAAGTTGCGGTTAGATTTGGAAGTTACGGAAGAATCGGAAGGAGGATTTTCTTGAAACATATAGAAGAGATGAAACAACTGAAAAAAGAATATCAGGAAATCCCGATTCCTGAGCATGGTATAGATGGAGTAAAGGCTGCAATTGAAAAGGCTAGGAAGAAGAAACGGCTGAGAAAACGTTTAGTTTCGTATGCCTCTATGGCAGCGGCTGCAATGTTGGTAGTTTTTGTTGCACCCGGAGTTATGCTTTCTATGTTTGCAGGTGGCTCTGCCAATGAATCGGCAAGTATGGGATACGACAGTATGGGAAAAGATATGTTGAATGGCGGAATAAAGGCAGAGTCGGATGCGGTGACCGAGCCTTGGTACAGTTATGAGAAACCGGCCGCAGATGACGGGGCGGTTGCACCCGGATGGTTTCCGGAGGCATCGGAACAAAAGGGAACATGGGCGTCTGCTTTTTCGGATGAGGCAACCCGTGAAAAAATCGAAGCGGAAATGAGCCGTCAGATTAGAGTCCGCGGTCTCGGCGGAGAAGAGGCCCTGGCTGCCATTGGCGCATCTTCGGAATTGCTTGATTTTGAAGAAAAGGATGCGGACCACTATCTGGATGAGAACGGACAGCTTGTGATTGTATTTCCGGCAGGCGAACTGGCACCGGAAAAGTATGGCGAAATAAAATTTATCATTCCGGATGAGGTATGGAAATGAAAAAAAGAAAAAATGATATCATTTTAATTGTGGCGCTTTTTGCGGTTTCACTTTGTTTCTTGTTTGGACTGTTTCTTATGAAGCAGGGGACAAAAGAACCCGAGGCGGTCATCCGTGTCAACGGAATTGTATACGGAAGATATCCTCTTGCAAAGGACCGGGAGATACCGATACCGGGAAACATCGGGACAAATGTACTGACGATTAAGGATGGTACTGCCTATATGTCTTCTGCGGTCTGCCCGGACAAGATTTGCAGAAATATACATGGAAAAATCAGATACCAGGGAGAACAGATTGTATGCATCCCGGGAGGCATCGTTGTGATGATTGAAAACGGGGAAGTATCTGAGCTGGATGCCATCGTACACTAGAAGAGAGGTTGTTATGAAAGGAAAAAGAATTGCATTATATGGATTGCTGGTTGCGCTGGCGTTTATTTTCAGTTATATTGAAATGCTGATTCCGCTCCCTTTGCCGACCGGGGTAAAACTGGGAGCTGCCAATATCGTAGTGCTGATAGCATTGTATCTGTTGGGGGTGAAGGAGGCGTTTTCAATTTCGATGGTGCGCATTTTGCTGTCAGGGCTTGCATTTGGAATTAACACATTGCCATACAGCCTTGCCGGGGCACTGCTCAGTCTTGGCGTTATGGTGTTATTAAAGAAGAGCGATAAATTCGGTCTTGCCGGGGTGAGCGTAGCAGGTGGTGTTGCCCACAACATCGGACAGACGCTGGTAGCGATGGCATTGCTTGGGGCTAACATGATGTACTATTTTCCGGTTCTGTTTTTCGGAGGATTGATTGCAGGAGTTTTAATCGGACTGATTTCTGCTGTGGTACTGAAAAAACTGCAGGGGCTTAAATTATAAGCCCCTGTAATTTTTTATTACTTTATTTTAAGTAGAAGGTTAACAATAATTGTTGTACAACAGGCCGCTGTAAATCGAGGATACGTAAGGATTGTAACTCTTTTTTGCGGCCGTGTTCGGATAAGTGACAACGGTTTTGTCCAGATAGTCCATCGGATTGAGCGAGATGGAGGACAATTTTTTCAATAGTTCATCTGCGAAGGTGTGCTCCGAAGAGAAAAAGTGCTCCAGGGAACCGTCCTTTGCTGCGGCGGATACGGTTTCCCTGTTCATGGAAAGAGAACCGTCCTTTTCGGTATGGATACCACACTGTTCCAATTCGGACGCATAGTTTCGTATGGTGCAGGTAAGATCGTGAGTAAGCTTCCTTGCACGGTGATTTTTATCCCGGTTCTCTTTTGCAAGAGACAGGAATGCGTTGTAGCCGTCCACGAAGGATTTTATTTTATCGGTAATCGGACCTTCGTCCGTCACTTTTGAGATGGTAACCGGTTCCCGGGTTGTGGCGTGGAATTCCATGGACAGACCGTATTCTGTCGTATAGGAATGGGCTCGGGTTTCCATAGTTTCCCCGTTGATGGAAAAGACCGTGTTCTCCGGCATATGGACAATGTTGTCTAAGCCAAAGTGACCGACAATACCCACCAGGGAATCCTTTGGATAGCGGGTGTCCTGTGCTGTAAAGGCAGGAAGACCCGTGGCAGAGGAGCCCGGTGTTGTAGCGGATAATTCCAAACGGGAAGTACCGTTTTCGTGGTCACCCAGTACACGGGTATGTAAACCGATGGAGGTTTTATTGATAAAGTCGGACAGTTTCTGCTGTAATTCGAGATTTGTGGAACCTGCAGAAACGTTAAACTGGAATGAATACAGGTTTTTCTCCACACCGATGGTGAAACTGTAGGCGCCGGCCGGCAATGCAGAATCCTGTTCCGGTAAGAAGGTACCCTTATTTTCCTGCGCAGAGGAAAGGGAGGATACTGTAACGGAAAGAGGAAGCATTTCATCTTTTACGTCGGACCCATTTAATAAGGAAATGTCAAGTGTTTCCGGATCGGAAGACATAAGGGTCCTGCTTTCGAACACGGAGGTACCATCGTCAATATTTAATTCTTTAATCATGGAAGACAAAGAAAGAGCCGAATCTTTAATACCCAGAGTATAAGCCTGGGCAGACTCATCAAAGGTAATCTTATAAAGCGGCTGCTCGGATGACATGCGCAAAATGTTCTGGTACACGTCCCTCAACTCCGATTTTTTGTGAGAGTCAAAGCGTGTCGGACGCATCATGGCATAGCCCTGCAATAAATGATTATAGACACTCAGTAACGGCATACGTAAGGGACCTCCTTTCCCAGAATAGCACAATGCCTAAACTTTTAACAAAAGTCGGGTTCCGCTCCTTCGAAACCCACTCACCTACTGTGATTATAGCACGGGAGAAGCGTTTTGTCGAGTAAAAAGTAGAACGAATAAAAAAAGTGTTGACGTACTTGAAATTGTATGATATAGTTAAACGGCTATGGAAGTAGTCTTTTTTTTATGCCTAAAAAAATAATAACGGAGGTGGAAGGTCGTGCGAGTTAAGATTACATTGGCATGTACAGAGTGCAAGCAGCGCAATTACAACATGACAAAGGAAAAGAAGAATCACCCGGACAGAATGGAAACAAAGAAATATTGTAGATTCTGCAAGGCACACACATTACACAAGGAAACAAAGTAATTAGTCATCAGACTAGGAAGGAAAGTGAAGAAATGGGAGATGCTGCAAACGAAAAGGCTCCGGTAAAGAGCTGGTTTAAGGGTCTTAAGGCTGAGTACAAGAAAATTGTTTGGCCGGGTAAGGAATCCCTTGCAAAGCAGACAGTAGCTGTCGTTATCATCACCGCAGTTCTTAGCGTGATTATTGCTTTACTTGATGCAGTTGTGAAGTTCGGTATTGACGTAATCTTCTAAGAAAATGCGATGGAGGTAGTATAATGGCAGATGCTAATTGGTACGTTGTGCATACCTATTCCGGGTATGAAAACAAAGTAAAAGCCAACATCGAAAAGACGATCGAGAACAGAAAACTTCAGGATCAGATTTTAGAAGTTTCCGTTCCTCTTGAAGAAGTCGTTGAGATTAAGAACGGTGTGAAGAAAAAGGTTCAGAGAAAATTGTTCCCTGGCTACGTTCTGCTCCATATGGAAATGAACGATGAGACATGGTATGTTGTCCGCAACACCAGAGGTGTTACGGGATTCGTTGGACCGGGATCCAAGCCTGTTCCGCTCACCGAAACTGAGATGAGAAACATGGGACTTGTAAGAGAAGCTGAAATCGAGGTTGACTTCTCTGTGGGCGATGCTGCAACAATCGTTTCCGGACCGTTTGACGGTGCACACGGAATCATCAGTGCAATCAATATGCATAAGCAGAGCGTAACAGTCAACATTGAAATGTTAGGTCGCGAAACACCTGTAGAGATCAGCTTTACAGATGTAAGAGTAAATTAAAGTCAAGTTAATTGACCGTCAGATGGGCGGTCCGTGGGAGGAAAAGAACCTACGGGTTCGGTACTCCGATAACACCACATTTTAGGAGGTAATGCTATCATGGCAAAGAAAGTTACAGGTTATATTAAGTTACAGATCCCTGCTGCAAAGGCAACTCCGGCTCCTCCGGTAGGTCCGGCACTTGGTCAGCACGGTGTAAACATTCCTCAGTTTACAAAGGAATTCAACGCAAGAACAGCAGATCAGGAAGGCATGATTATCCCGGTTGTTATTACTGTATATCAGGATAGAAGCTTTACATTTATTACAAAGACTCCGCCTGCTGCAGTTCTTTTAAAGAAGGCATGTAACCTTAAGTCCGGTTCCGGTGCTCCGAACAAGAACAAGGTTGCTACAATCAAGAGAGCAGAAGTAGAAAAAATCGCTCAGTTAAAGATGCCTGATTTAAATGCAGCATCCTTAGAAGCAGCTACAAGCATGATTGCTGGTACAGCAAGAAGCATGGGCATTGTTGTTGAAGACTAATTAAATCGTGGGAGGATACATTCCGCAATTACCACTAGGAGGTTAAAGAAATGAAAAGAGGAAAGAAATATAATGAAGCAGTTAAGCTGTTTGACAAGAGCGCTCAGTACGAAGCAGCAGAAGCAATCAGCTTAGTAAAGAAGTCCGCAGTCGCTAAGTTCGACGAAACAATTGAAGCACACATCAGACTCGGTGTTGATGGTCGTCACGCTGACCAGCAGGTTCGTGGTGCAGTAGTTCTGCCACACGGTACAGGTAAGGAAGTTAGAGTTTTAGTATTCGCAAAGGGCGATAAGGTAGCAGAGGCAGAAGCAGCTGGTGCAGATTTCGTTGGTGGAGACGAACTCATTCCAAGAATCCAGAACGATGGCTGGTTTGATTTCGACGTAGTTGTTGCTACACCGGATATGATGGGCGTGGTTGGTCGTCTTGGTCGTGTTCTCGGTCCTAAGGGCTTAATGCCAAACCCTAAGGCAGGAACCGTAACCATGGATGTTACAAAGGCTGTTAAGGACATCAAGGCAGGTAAGATCGAATACAGATTGGATAAGACAAACATCATCCACTGTCCGGTAGGTAAGGCTTCTTTCACAGAAGAACAGCTCGCAGACAACTTCCAGACTCTGATGGGTGCAATCATCAAGGCTAAGCCGGCTTCCGCAAAGGGTACTTATTTAAAGAGCGTAACACTCGCTTCCACAATGGGTCCTGGCGTGAAAGTAAACGCTGCTAAGTTAAGCTAATTACTTAACTTGAGGCTGAATTTCCAAGCACCCGTGTTTAGGCGCATGGATGTGAGGAAAGGCCTTACGAAAAACTTTTCAGTTTTTCAAAAATATGGTTGACAAACCAATAGAACTGTAATACAATAATGGGCGTGTTGTGGAAACACGGCACGCCCGACTGTATAAAACATACAGTTAAACCGAAGACAGCAGGTGCGGAACTCTCCGCGTAAGCATGGTCGCCTGCCGAGGGATAAAAGCTAAAGTTAGAATCTATTCGACTGCTTAAATCCGTTTCGGTTTTAAAGCAGTTTTTTTGTTGATAAAAAACCGCTTTATTCAATATTATAAGGAGGTGCGCTATCATGGCAAAGGTAGAAATTAAAGCTCCTATCATTGACGAGATTAAGGGTTATGTTGAAAAGGCTTCCGCAGCAGTCCTCGTTGACTACCGTGGTCTTACAGTAGAAGAAGATACAAGACTTCGTAAGGCATTAAGAGAAGCTGGTGTTGTGTACAAGGTATACAAGAACACATATCTCACTCGTGCATTTGAAGGTTCTGATTTCGCACAGCTGAACAAGGACTTAGAAGGACCTACAGCAGTTGCTTTCGGTATTGACGATGCAACAGCTCCTGCAAGAATCATTGCTGAGTTCGCTAAGAAGGCTCCTAAGTTAGAGTTCAAGGCTGGTGTAGTAGAAGGCGTTTATTATGACGTCAAGGGTCTTGAGAAGGTTGCTCAGATTCCATCCAGAGAAGTTCTCATTTCCAAGCTTTTGGGCAGCTTACAGTCCCCAATCGCAAACATGGCTCGTGTTCTCAAGCAGATTGCAGAGAAGAACGGCGAGGCTGCATAATAACTGTGGCGCAATCTGCTTTGCAGATATGCAGAGAAGAACGGCGAAGCAGCTTAATAGCAGCTTAAGAAACAAAAGAAATTACGCGGCATGACCGCAAAACACATTTTAAATTTTTAATGGAGGTAAATTAAAATGACAACACAGGAATTTATCGATGCTATCAAGAGCATGACAGTTTTAGAGTTAAATGATTTAGTAAAGGCATGTGAGGAAGAATTCGGCGTATCCGCAGCAGCAGGCGTTGTAGTTGCAGCAGCAGGCCCAGCAGCAGAAGCAGCTGAAGAAAAGACAGAGTTCGACGTTGAGTTAACAAGCGCTGGTGACCAGAAGATTAAGGTTATCAAGGTTGTTCGTGAAATCACAGGTCTTGGCTTAGGTGAAGCTAAGGCAGCTGTAGAAGCAGCTCCAAAGGTATTAAAGGAAGGCGTTTCCAAGGCAGAAGCTGATGAAATCAAGGCTAAGTTAGAAGCTGAAGGTGCTGTAGTTACATTAAAGTAATAGGGTATCTTAACAAGGGGAGTGCGAATTTCGCGCTCCTCTTTTTTTGCGCCCGTTTGCACCTGCAAAAACGCAGTTGCCATACTCGCAGGGCTTCCTGCCCTCCGGCACTTTGCCGGCAGTCATAAACAGAAAACCCGGTCCCGGAACTTGTGGTCGGGAGAGTATAAATTTTGAATAAGAGGATGGTACGGAAAGCGTCCGTAGGACGCGGTTTTAGAAAAGGCAATGGTCGCTCTCGGGAAACCCTGGTTTTCCAGAGGCGACTACTGCCTTTTCATAAAAGTGCTGCGCACTTTTTCCGTACCATCCTCTTTTGCCATCTCTTCCTCTCCCGACCACTGCAAACAACCGGCTCCCGGTTTTTCTATTCCTGCCTGTCCCAAAGCACCGAGGGCAGAGCCCTGCGGTATGTCCCTGCATGTTTTTCCAAGTGTAAACGGGCGCTATAAAGGACCGCAACATTTCGCACTCCCCGCCAAACCCCATCGGCATGTCGCGAAGCGATATGCCGATGACCCCTGTTGCGCCGGATAGGCGCACTTTAATTCGGTCCCATTTGCAGATTTGGCCACCTTGCAACCTATCTTTTCATATGATAAAATAGAATGAGGATTTCCAGAAGGGAGGCGGAAAGATGATTGATTTCAATAACATAGAAAAATATCGTGAAAATAATCGTATTGAGGCAAAGAAAGCACTCGGGGGCCTTCCTAATAGCATATGGGAAACCTATTCGGCATTTGCAAATTCCTTTGGTGGAGTGATTCTGCTTGGAGTGGAAGAATATAAAGATAAGTCACTTCATGTTGTGAATCTGCCGGAACCGGAGAACATGATTACAGAATTTTGGAATACGATTAATAATCCGAAAAAAGTCAGCGTTAATATTCTTTCGGATAAGAATGTTACTATTCATGAGGTTGATGGAAGTAGATTTATTTCTATAGAGGTTCCAAGGGCTAATAGAAGTGACAAACCTGTATATATAGATGGTAATCCACTAACCGGTTCCTATCGCAGAAATGGAGAAGGGGACTATAGGTGTACGAAGGAAGAGATTCACGCCATGACTCGTGATGCTTCCGTAAAAACACAAGACATGCTTGTGCTGGAAGAAATGGGTCTTGAAGTTTTGGATTATGACAGTGTTCGGAGATATCGGATTCGAATGAAAAACTATCGTCCGGGTCATGTATGGGAAGAACTTGAAGATGAAGAATTTTTATATAGACTCGGGGCATTAGGAAGAACTTCGGATGGCAAAATGCGTCCTACCGCGGCAGGACTTTTAATGTTTGGCTATGAATATGAAATCGTAAAGGAATATCCGAATTATTTTCTCGATTATCAAGAACGATTTGACGAGGATAATCGATGGACGGATAGAATTGTCTCCTCCTCCGGTGATTGGAGTGGCAATATTTATGATTTCTATTTCCGTGTTTATAATAAACTTGTCCAGGATGTGAAAGTTCCATTCAAGCTTGAAGGCGGTGACAGGATTGATGATACTCCGGTTCATAAAGCACTTCGTGAAGCTCTTGCGAACTGTCTTATTAATGCGGATTACTATGGAAGACAGGGAATTGTGATTATTAAGAGAAAGGATTCTTTCTGTTTTTCAAATCCGGGAGGATTTCGTATTGATGTAGAAACGGCGAAGAGCGGTGGTGTATCTGATCCTAGAAACGCTGCGCTGTTTAAAATGTTCAATCTGGTTGATGTTGGTGAACGAGCGGGCAGCGGTATACCGAATATATTTTATGTTTGGAAGAAACAAGGGTGGTTTGCACCAATGATTGAAGAAAGTTTTGAGCCGGAGAGGATTGTATTATCATTGCATATTGGTGAGGGTGATGATAAAAAAGTAGCGATAAAAAGTAGCGATAAAAAAGTAGCGATAAAAAGTAGCGATAAAAAATCATTAATAAAAACCGAAGTAAAAAAGATGGCGATAATCGAATACCTGACGGAAAAAGTTACGGCAAAAACTGTGGAAATTGCCGGATTGGTTGGAGTAAAAGAGGCGCGTGCAAGAAAATTACTTTCCGAAATGGCGGAAGAGGGTATTATTGTTGCAGAAGGTGCAAACAGAAACAGGTACTATAGATTAAAATAGGAGAGGGAAATATCGTGAAAAATTATTTCATCTGTAGCGAGCGTAATGGCACAGTTGTCAGAAAGTAAATAGAAAGAAACATTGATTCCCGCCGGTTGTGCAAACAATCGGCGGTTTCTACATTTGATGTAAATGTATGGTCGGACTATAAAATGTTCTTAAAGCGAATTGCATTGCATGGAGAAATATGGTAATTTTATGATAAGGAACACAGGAGAGGAAAAGAATCATGGGGTATTTGGACGAACTGCGGCAAAACAGAATAGAGTTAAGTGAGATGATTTGTGATATCAGACAGCAAAAGGGGATTTCACAGAAAGAGCTGTATGAAGGAATCTGCACGAAAAAAGCGTATCAGGATTTGGAGAACGGAGAAGGAATCGGGGATGAGTGGATGGCGGAATGTCTGCTTTCCAGACTGCATGTACAATACCGGTTACTGGAGATTTTTTTGTCGGAGAGAGATTTTGAGCGAAAGGAGAGCAGATACCGTATCGGAATACTGCTTCAAAAAGGACAGACAGAGAAGGCAAAGGAAGCGCTGGCGGAATACGAGGCAAAGGCAAAGAAGAGTGTTTTGGACCGTCAGTACATTTTATGGAAGAAGGCAGAGTTCTTAAAGGAAACCGAGACACGGGCGGCAGGACAAATGGCAAAAGAGGCCTTAGAGCTGACACTTCCGGTAAGTGAAGCAGAAGAACGGTTGCGAGGGAAGGTTATTTTGTCTGAAATGGAGCTGGAACTGTATTTACTGTACCGGAAATGTGTGCAGAGATGTTCGCTTGCAGAGTATCGGGAAATTCTTGAGAAGCTGCAACAGACATTCCTTTCGGAGCAGATTTGTTTGAGGTGCTACTTTGAAACAATGTTTGAGTTTGTAGTTGAACTGTTTCGGATGGAAAACTACGAGGAATGCCGCAAACTGTGTACACAGACAATAGAAGAACTAAGAAGAGGCAATCGATTTGATTTTATTTCGGAATTTTACTTTATTTCTGCCATTGCCGGATTGCATAGGATGCAGTCGGAAGAGGAAAAGAAACGCCTGCAACAGGAGATAAAGACGGCATATTATACGGCGATGTCGTTTGGCAGAGAGGAGATAGCAAGGCAGATGCAGGCGTATTGTGAGGAGGTATACGGATGGCGTATTACAACTTAAGTAAG
Organism: Lachnospiraceae bacterium; assembly: GCA_015057585.1. Taxonomy (GTDB): domain Bacteria; phylum Bacillota; class Clostridia; order Lachnospirales; family Lachnospiraceae; genus SIG299. The sequence continues at coordinate 103,453 of SVEF01000008.1, forward strand.
GTTGTGAAAATGCGGCGAAAGGCGCTGGGGGTAAAGCGGGAGGAATTTGATGCAGAGGGACCGACCGGGATGACGGTGTACCGGATTGAAGAGGGAAAGCACAAAACCTCGGAACGGACCTATCGGAGTCTGACGCGGAGTATGGGAATTGAAGAGAGTACGTATCAGGGAATTCTGAAGACAAAAAAGCTGAATGAGCTTCAGGTGACATATGAGATTGCATATTTACTTTGGAGCAAGAATGATAAGAATGCAGAACAGAAGATAGAGAGCCTAAAAGAGAAATTAGATGAGAAAGATATGCGGAACTATCAATATCTTAGGTATATGGAAGAAAGAATACGTTATGGTAAAGGCGAGATAACTGCGGAAGAATATGAGAAGGTATTGGAAGAACTGTTGCAACTTCGAGTAACAAAGGGGTATTCTGTCGATATGTCCAGTTGGCCCTTACATATTAAGGAATGTCAGATGGTATCGGCTTTAAACAACGTATTGAAAAAAGAAAGAAAATATGAACAGCAAAAGGAACTGCTGATTAAATTAAAAACGGTTTTGGAACATGATTACATGAATAATGAAAATAAGGAGTTGTACCAAATTATTGCTTCTGTTTTGTGGGCAGATATGCTTGGAAATATCGGTGCGCATCGGGAAGCAATTAAGATGGATGAAGAAAATTTGAAGCAATGCGAAGAGAAGAAAGAGTTTCGTTATCTTGCCGATGTGTATTACGACCTCTTTTGGAACTATCTTATGTTAAAGAAACAAGAAACATTGTCGGCGGAAGAAGAGGAGCGATGCAGACAATGTCTCTTGAGAGCTTACTACATTGACCAGGCTCATGGTGGCTTGCATCCACGGTATGGACAAAGATTGCAGGAGTGTTATCCGGAAGAGTTGAAACAATCACTTTAGTATATCTTTTGTTTCAGCAATATCTTCATCCGATGTCGGGATAGCTATCCCAGGATTGACAGACGGGATAACCGATACAGAAAGCACCATGCATAAAGTAAGAATTGTCATCATTTTTTTTAATAAGTTTTTCATATAAGAATCTCCTTTGAATAGTTGTTTGATAACACAAGAATAATAAGGATTTTCCGAAAAGGCTATAACAAAAAGGGAGCCAAAAGATTTTTTGAAAAAATAATAGTTGGCGCCTTTTTTGTTATAGATATTGGAAAGAGAAAGGATTAGGATAAAGGCACATAATAATTATTGTGTTACAAAATTACAATCCAAAGGAGAAGATATCATGAAAAACAGATTAAAAAAGGTATTAGTTGCATGCTTTGCAGCATTGTTTGGGGTATTACTTTTTAATCCGGCTGTTGCAAAAGCAGAAGAGATGACTATGGAGACGGCAGAAACGGTAATTGAGTATGGAGAGCCTATTGAGGAAATTTCATACATAGATGAAGACGGATGTCTCGTGACAGAATGCCTTTACTTTGTCCCGGATTATGGGTATAACGTAAAAGCAAGAGCAGCATCATCTGGTGCGGGGTGGTTTAGAAAAACAAAGGAACTTACTTGGGATAATGGGCTGAGCCAGTCTACATTTTATTATGCGGAAGGCTATTTTGTATGGGGAGACGGCGAAGTAAGTGTTAGTAATTATAGCGGTGGCTGGGATCATATGGCGAGTAACGCTACAGTGTCAAACATTTCGCTGGAAGCTAAAACCGGAAAATATTTGGGAATATTTAATAACTATGCAAGTGTGACATTTTCGTTTACTGTTACAAATGTAATTGGAATTGAACGTGATTGCTCGGTGACTATTCGCATAAGTGAAAAGGGTAGACAAATTTAGTATTCAAATAGAAATATATGACCAAAAGCTTTCTGTGATAATTTAGTTGCAGAAGGCTTTTGGAATATTTTGCAGGAGGACAGAAGGAATGTTGCAGGTAAAGAATTTATCTAAAATATATAGAGTGGGAAACGAAAAGATATATGCTTTGGATAAAGTGAACCTGACAGTGAATAAAGGCGAATTTGTTGCGGTTATGGGAAGCTCGGGATCCGGAAAATCCACATTGTTGCATATGATTGCAGGTGTAGATACGCCGGATGCGGGTGAAGTTGTAATAGGAGATGTGGATATTCACCGGTTGTCGGCATCTGAGCAGGCAATATTCAGACGTCGCAATATAGGAGTTATCTATCAGTCATATAATTTAGTCCCTACACTTACGGTAGAGGAAAATATGATATTGCCGTTAGCGTTAGAGGGGAAAAAGGCGGCGGACGGAGAAGTTGAAAGGTTATTGGAATTTTTAAACCTGACGCAGTTCAGAAAACTTTTGCCGAACCAGTTGTCAGGAGGACAGCAGCAGAGAACGGCGATTGGACGGGCTATGTTAACTAAGCCGAGACTGCTTCTAGCGGATGAACCGACGGGAAATCTGGATATCCAGAACACCAAGGAAGTCGTAAAACTTCTAAAGCAGGCAAATGAGATGTATGGACAGACGATTCTGATGGTTACACATGATTTGGCAGTGGGAAAAGAAGCGAAACGTCAGATTGTGATGAAGGATGGGTGTATTGTTGGAGATACGGTGAAGTAAAAATGGGACTTTTAATTAAAACAATATTTAGACATATACGGCAGCATAAATGTCAGACGGCTTTAGTTTTCTTTATTACAGTGCTCGTTGTAACAATGATGTCATTTTTAATTCATTTTACTTCGGGTTTTCAGATGTTGCTACGGCAATATGCTTTGGAAGAGACCGGAAGCTATCATTACCGATATGGATCTCCTGCAACGAACCAGGGAGCGGACATGCTACGACAGATGGCAGAGGACTTTTCGGAGGATGCTTTTTTTTCAGAGGTGCATATTGAGGAAACAGAGGAAAAAGTAGAACTAAACCTGACGGTTGCCTTGCCGGGGATTAATACGAGCAGAAGGATGGAAAGAAAATTTGATAATTATAAGACGGAGTATCGTTTGGAGCATATGCAGGAAGGGGCAGATGCTTATATTATGATATCCTCAGACCCTAATTATGAGTTGCTGGTCTCTTATGGAGATTTGCATAAAGATAATGGGATGTATGCTTATTTGATGATTTTCTTTTTTGTATTTGGAGTTATAACGGTTGCTTCCGTATTGGTGCTGGGGGCAGTGTTCGAAGTATCGACTTTTCAAAGGGAGCGGGATTTTGCGCTTTTATTGAGTGTGGGAACGGACAAAAGGCAAATGAAAGGAATGGTGCTGTTAGAAAGCGCGCTTTATGTTGTATTTGCTTTGCCGGCCGGTTGCTTTTTGGGAATATTGCTTTTTGTGGCTTCGAAAGAGCAGATAGATAATTTGCTTTCTTCGTTGGAACGGTTTCCTCCGGTTACATTAGTAATTTCGGTTCCTTATTTGGTAATATTGGTAATGTGGGGAAGCGTATTGATTGTAGGAGCTGCATGGAAATCCATGAAGAAGGTGGAAAGACTTCGCCCAATACAAGCGATGCGTCAATCAAGGGATATTTATGTTCCGGAGCGCAAGAGAGTACGGCAAAAAGAAATGCATGCGGATGAAAAAATCCGGGTTGTACATTGGCTGGCAAAGAAAAATCAAATAAGATTTCAGAAACGTTATCGGCCTATTATTGGTACGATGATTGTGACGATTGTATTATGCTATATGCTAAATGGGTTTCAAAAGTATACAACAGAAGTTGTTGATATGATGTATGGCGGGAATGGATATAACGTAAGTATTGAGCTTTACAGTGATAATCTTGAAGGGCTGGAAAGTTTAGCCGGAAAGATAAAGGGACTTTCTGATTCGGAGTTATACGCTATCAGGGAGATTGAACTTGTGTTGTCAGAGCCGTATCCGTTATCGGAAACAGGTGCAGAGCTTGATATTAGGAGAAATTTTGTTCAAATACCAACTGTGGTACTAATTAGTGCAGATGGAAGCGAATACGAGGACGTTTTTGACTCTGCACGGACTGAAGTTGCGGAAACAGGAGAGATAGAAGGAATATATATTGATACAGACCGAGTCTGGATGTTGGATGGAGTTGCCTATAAAGATAAGCTTTTTGCACTTTCTGATGAGGATGCATGTTGGGTGTACAGAAATTACGGATTTGGCAGCGCAGAAGAGAAAATAAAAATTTCTGTAGTGGGTTGTCTGAGTGAATTCCCTTTGTATACAGAGATTGAGGAGCCAACCAGAATGGCAATGCTTGTAACGCGGGAAACCATAGTGGAATTAGAACGAGAGCAGGCGTCGGTGCATGGCAAAGAAGGACAGTATTACGTTTCGATACGAGGAAATGTGGAAGATGCGGATGAATTTGCCAAGGAGGCAAAGCGGTTGATTGACAGGCAAGGCGAAGTATGGGCGGAAGTGAATAATTATGCTGAGATGATAAGAAAAGAAAATGCAAGCATAAGCGGATTTCGCTTTTTGATGACCGGCTTTGCGTTGATGATTGCATTTGTTTGTGTATGTGGCAATTTTATTGTTTCGTGGACTGTGGGCAGAACAAGAAAAAAAGAATTTGCTATTCTTGCGTCTGTAGGCTTGACACCGGAGGAAATCAGAGGAGTCCGGTTGCAGGAATTGCTGATGCAGTTTGGAAAAGCATTGATGCTGGGAACGTTACTGGGCATACTTACCTATCAGTGCATTTATTATATGTACTCTCAGGAATACAGACTGGATTGGTGTGCGCCGTGGGAAGGAGCAGGAATGAGCTTACTCGTGGTTGCCATTTCGATTTTTTTGGCAGAATTGACATTGCAAGCGGTTCTGAAAAATAATACAATTGCGGAAGCGTTTCGGGAAGATGGAATGTAAGTGTACATACCGGATGGGAAGTAACCGAATTAAAGTGAATACGGAAACAAAAACTTTGATTGCTAAAAAGAACCGCCGGTTGGCGTTACAACCGGCGGTTTTTCTATTAATAAAGTTTACAATTTTTTATACTGGAAAAACTTATGAAAATAGTTCTTGACATCTTGACATGGACGTGCTAATATGAAAAATGCACTATTGTGGTATTGTGTGCCCATATGCCTTATTATAGCACACTTTCATGGATTTGAAAAGCCACAAAAGCAAAGATATACAAATTTAGATCAAGGGGTGAAAACGTCAATGGATAAAAACAGAATACGTCCAACAAAAGTCGGCAAAGGCGTAAGAATGAGCTATTCCAAACAGAAAGAAGTTTTGGAGATGCCAAATCTCATTGAAGTTCAGAAGGATTCCTATCGTTGGTTCCTCGAGGAAGGACTTTATGAGGTATTTGAAGACATCTCTCCGATTTCTGACTATTCCAATCATTTAAGTCTGGAGTTTGTAGACTTTCAGCTTTGTGAGGAAGATAAAAAGTACACGATTGAAGAGTGTAAAGAACGTGACGCGACATATGCAGCACCTTTAAAGGTAAAGGTTCGTCTTTATAATAAGGAAGATGACAGCATCAAGGAAAATGACATTTTCATGGGTGACCTTCCTCTTATGACAGAGACAGGTACCTTCGTCATCAATGGCGCAGAACGTGTTATTGTAAGCCAGCTGGTACGTTCCCCTGGTATCTATTATGCAATCGGACATGACAAGATTGGTAAGACATTGTATTCTTCCACTGTGATTCCGAATAGAGGTGCATGGTTAGAGTATGAAACAGATTCTAACGATGTTTTCTACGTACGCGTAGACCGTAACAGAAAGGTGCCGATTACTGTACTCATCCGTGCTCTCGGAATTGGTACAAATCAGCAGATTCTTGATCTGTTCGGTGAAGAGCCAAAGATTTTAGCAAGTTTTACAAAGGACCCATCTGAGAGTTATCAGGATGGTTTATTAGAGTTATACAAAAAGCTCCGTCCGGGCGAACCATTGTCCGTAGACAGTGCAGAGTCCTTAATCAATGGTATGTTCTTTGATCCTAGACGTTATGACCTGGCTAAGGTAGGCCGTTATAAATTCAATAAAAAGCTCGCTCTGAAGAACCGTGTGGTTGGGTTCCGTCTTGCAGAAGATGTAATCGACCTTACAACGGGTGAAGTGATTGCTGAAGCTGACACAGAAATCACAGAAGAACTTGCGGATAAGATTCAGAACGCAGCGATTCCTTATTTTATGATCCAGACAGAGGAGAGAAATTGCCGAGTTCTTTCCAACTACATGGTAGATTTAAATGCCTGGGTAGATTGTGATGCTGCAGAACTTGGCATTACAGAGTTGGTATATTATCCGAAGTTAAAGGAACTTATGGAGACCTATACCGATAAGGAAGAATTATTAGAAGCAATTAAGAAGAACGTAGTTGACTTAATTCCGAAGCATATTACAAAGGAAGATATTTTTGCTTCCATTAACTATAACATGCACTTAGAGTATGGCGTGGGTAATGATGATGATATCGATCATCTGGGCAACAGACGTATCCGTGCGGTTGGTGAGTTGTTACAGAACCAGTACAGAATCGGTCTTTCCAGAATGGAACGTGTGGTTCGCGAAAGAATGACCACACAGGATTTAGAGGGTGTTACTCCTCAGTCCTTAATCAACATCAAGCCGGTAACTGCAGCTGTCAAGGAATTCTTCGGCAGTTCCCAGTTATCCCAGTTCATGGATCAGCACAACCCACTCGGTGAACTGACCCACAAGAGACGTTTATCTGCATTAGGTCCTGGTGGTCTTTCCAGAGACCGTGCATCCTTCGAAGTTCGAGACGTACACTATACACACTACGGTAGAATGTGTCCTATCGAGACTCCGGAAGGTCCGAACATCGGTCTGATTAACTCTCTTGCTTCCTATGCAAGAATTAATGAGTACGGTTTCCTTGAGGCTCCGTACCGTAAACTCGATAAGACAGATCCTGCAAATCCGAGAGTAACCGATGAGGTAGTTTATCTGACTGCGGATGAAGAGGACAAATTTGTCGTTGCACAGGCGAATGAACCACTTGATGAAAACGGTTACTTCCTTGGAAACAACATTTCCGGTCGTTACCGCGAAGAGACATCCCAGTTCGAGAAGAAGAAAATCGACCTGATGGACGTATCTCCAAAGATGGTATTCTCTGTTGCTACAGCCATGATTCCGTTCCTGGAAAACGACGATGCGAACCGTGCCCTCATGGGTTCGAACATGCAGCGTCAGGCAGTTCCGCTTCTGTTTACCGAAGCACCTGCAGTAGGTACCGGTATGGAAGGAAAGACCGCAGTTGACTCCGGTGTTTGTGTTGTTGCAAAGAAGTCCGGTGTGGTGGAGCGTGCTACTTCCGAAGAAATCGTTGTAAAGAACGATGATAATACAAAGGAAACCTACAAACTCTTAATGTTTGCCCGCAGTAACCAGGGTACCAGCATCAACCAGAGACCTATCGTTGTTAAGGGTGAGCATGTAGAAGCAGGTCAGGTAATCGCTGACGGTCCTTCCACAGCGCAGGGTGAACTTGCTCTCGGTAAGAACCCTCTCATCGGCTTCATGACATGGGAAGGTTACAACTACGAGGATGCGGTTCTCTTAAGTGAAAGACTCGTACAGCAGGATGTTTACACTTCTGTTCATATCGAAGAGTATGAAGCAGAAGCACGTGATACAAAGCTCGGACCGGAAGAAATCACAAGAGACGTTCCGGGTGTCGGTGACGATGTATTAAAGGATCTCGACGAGCGCGGTATCATCCGCATCGGTGCTGAGGTTCGTGCCGGAGATATCTTAGTTGGTAAGGTAACACCAAAGGGTGAGACTGAGCTTACTGCAGAAGAGAGACTCTTAAGAGCAATCTTTGGTGAAAAAGCAAGAGAAGTACGAGATACTTCCCTCCGCGTTCCTCACGGCGAATACGGTATCATCGTAGATGCCAAGGTATTTACAAGAGAAAACGGCGACGAGCTTCCTCCGGGAGTAAATCAGTCCGTTCGCGTATATATTGCACAGAAGAGAAAGATTCAGGTCGGAGATAAGATGGCTGGTCGTCATGGTAACAAGGGTGTCGTTTCCCGCGTGCTCCCTGTAGAAGATATGCCATTCCTTCCAAATGGTCGTCCGCTTGATATCGTTTTAAATCCACTGGGCGTACCTTCCCGAATGAACATCGGACAGGTACTTGAGATTCACTTAAGCCTTGCGGCCAAGGTGCTTGGTTTCAACGTAGCAACTCCGGTATTCGATGGTGCAAACGAAGAAGACATCATGGATACACTTGAGATTGCAAACGATTATGCAAATACTTCCTGGGAAGAGTTCGAGGCAAAGTATAAGGATATTCTTCATCCTGAAATTATGGAATATCTGGGTACACACCTTGAGCACAGAGAGGATTGGAAGGGCGTTCCGATTAACCGTGACGGTAAGGTAAGACTTCGTGACGGTAGAACCGGTGAGTACTTTGATGGTGCAGTTACCGTTGGTTTCATGCACTACTTAAAGCTTCATCACCTGGTTGATGATAAGATTCATGCACGTTCCACCGGTCCTTACTCCTTAGTAACACAGCAGCCTCTGGGTGGTAAAGCGCAGTTCGGCGGCCAGCGTTTCGGTGAGATGGAAGTTTGGGCACTCGAGGCGTATGGTGCGGCTCACGTACTTCAGGAAATCCTGACTGTGAAGTCCGATGACGTAACAGGACGTGTAAAGACCTACGAAGCTATCATCAAGGGTGACAACATTGCTGAGCCTGGTATTCCGGAATCCTTCAAGGTTCTCTTAAAGGAATTACAGTCTCTTGCACTGGACGTAACCGTACTTGATGAAAACGGCGAAGAAGTGATTATGACAGAAACTATTGATTACGGCGATGCGGATTTAACCCCAATGATTGAGGGTGAAAACAACTATCGTTACGACGAAGGTTTCGCAGATGCCGGATACAGCGAAGTGGTACCGGAGGAAGACGGCGCTGACTACGGAATGTTCGATGACGGCGATATGGGCTTCGGTGCTGACGACGAAGACGGTTACGAAGAATAAGTGGAAGGGAGTGCCAAAGAATGTCGATGGAAATGATGAATGATAGCGCAAAGGAAATGACCTATGACGCAATAAAGATCGGTTTGGCTTCACCGGATAAAATCAGAGGATGGGCTACCAACTCCAGAGGAGAAAAGGGCGAGGTTACTAAGCCTGAAACAATCAACTATAGAACCTTAAAGCCGGAAAGAGATGGCCTTTTCTGTGAGAAAATCTTTGGACCAAGCAAAGACTGGGAATGTCATTGCGGTAAGTATAAGAAAATCCGTTACAAGGGTGTTATTTGTGACCGTTGTGGCGTAGAAGTAACAAAGGCAAGTGTACGTCGTGAGCGTATGGGCTGCATCGAACTTGCAGCTCCGGTATCTCACATCTGGTACTTCAAGGGAATCCCTAGCAGAATGGGTCTGATCTTAGATCTTTCTCCTAGAACTCTGGAAAAGGTACTGTACTTTGCTTCTTACATCGTACTGGACGCAGGGGAAACTGATTTACAGTACAAGCAGGTATTGAGCGAAAAGGAATACAAGGAAGCATACGATAAGTATGGCGCAACCTTCCGGGCAGGTATGGGTGCAGAGTCCATCAAGGAACTTCTTGAGGCAATTGATCTTGAGGCAGAGTCCGCTGAGTTAAAGAAGGGCTTAAAGGAATCCACCGGCCAGAAGCGTGCACGTATCATCAAGAGACTGGAAGTAGTGGAAGCATTCCGCGAATCCGGTAACAGACCGGAATGGATGGTACTTGATGTAATCCCGGTAATTCCTCCGGATTTACGTCCGATGGTTCAGTTAGACGGTGGCAGATTTGCTACCTCTGACATGAATGATTTATACAGAAGAATCATCAACCGTAACAACCGTTTAAAGAGACTGTTAGAGCTCGGCGCTCCGGACATTATCGTTCGTAACGAAAAGAGAATGTTGCAGGAAGCAGTCGATGCCCTGATTGACAACGGCCGCCGTGGCCGTGCCGTAACAGGCCCTGGTAACAGAGCATTAAAGTCCTTATCCGACATGTTAAAGGGTAAGCAGGGACGTTTCCGTCAGAACTTACTTGGTAAGCGTGTTGACTACTCCGGACGTTCCGTTATCGTAGTAGGTCCTGAACTTAAGATTTACCAGTGTGGTCTTCCGAAGGAAATGGCAATTGAGCTGTTCAAGCCTTTTGTTATGAAGGAACTTGCTGCAAGAGGAACCGCACACAACATTAAATCCGCAAAGAAGATGGTAGAAAGCTTAAAGCCGGAAGTGTGGGATGTATTAGAAGAAGTAATTCGTGAGCATCCGGTTATGTTAAACCGTGCTCCTACACTCCACAGACTCGGTATCCAGGCATTCGAGCCAATCTTAGTAGAAGGTAAGGCAATCAAACTTCACCCACTCGTATGTACCGCGTTCAATGCGGACTTCGACGGTGACCAGATGGCCGTGCATCTTCCGCTGTCCGTTGAGGCACAGGCAGAATGCAGATTCCTTCTGTTATCTCCAAACAACCTGTTAAAGCCATCCGATGGTGGTCCGGTAGCCGTTCCTTCCCAGGATATGGTACTTGGTATTTACTACCTGACGCTGGATAAGCCGGGCGATAAGGGAGAAGGCAAGATTTTCAAGAGCGTAAACGAAGCGTTACTTGCTTATGAAAACGGTGCCATCACATTACATGCAAAGATTAAGGTTCGTCGTGAGATGACAACTGCAGAGGGTGAAAAAATTTCCGGTATTGTGGAAACTACACTCGGACGTTGTATCTTCAACGAAATCATTCCTCAGGACCTTGGTTTTGTAAAGAGAGAAACACCGGAAGATCTTCTTAAGTTAGAAGTTGACTTCTTAGTAGGTAAGAAGCAGTTAAAGAAGATTCTTGAAAAGTGTATCAATACACACGGTGCAACAAAGACTGCGGAAACTCTGGACGCTGTAAAGGCAATGGGTTATAAGTACTCTACAAGAGCGGCTATGACCGTATCTATTTCCGATATGACCGTTCCTGCAAGAAAGAAGGATATCCTTGCAGAAGCAGAAGCGACCATCGAAAAGATTACCAGAAACCACAGGCGTGGTCTTACCACTGAAGAGGAAAGATACAAAGCAGTAATTGAGACCTGGAAGCAGGCCGATGATGAAATCACGACGGCTCTTCTTACCGGTCTTGACAAATACAACAACATCTTCATGATGGCGGACTCCGGTGCCCGTGGTTCCGATAAGCAGATTAAGCAGCTTGCCGGTATGCGTGGTCTCATGGCAGATACCTCCGGTAGAACCATTGAGCTCCCGATTAAGTCCAACTTCCGTGAAGGTCTTGACGTACTCGAGTACTTCATTTCCGCGCACGGTGCGAGAAAGGGTCTTTCTGATACCGCTCTCCGTACGGCCGACTCCGGTTACCTGACACGTCGTCTGGTAGACGTATCCCAGGATTTAATTATCCGTGAGATGGATTGTAAGGCAGACGGTGCTGAAATTCCTGGTATGTGGATTAAGGCATTCACAGACGGAAAAGAAGTGATTGAAAGTCTGGAAGAAAGAATCACAGGAAGATATTCCTGCGAGACTATCTTAGATGATAACGGAGAAATCATTGTGAAAGCAAACCACATGATTACTCCAAAGAGAGCAGCAAGAATCGTTGCCACAAAGGCAATCCAGGAAGCAGGCATGGATGCTAAGGTTAAAATCCGTAACGTGCTTACCTGCCGTTCCCACATTGGTGTGTGTGCAAAGTGTTATGGTGCGAACATGGCGACCGGCGAAGCAGTTCAGGTCGGTGAAGCAGTTGGTATCATTGCAGCACAGTCCATCGGTGAACCGGGTACACAGCTTACCATGAGAACCTTCCATACCGGTGGTGTTGCCGGTGACGATATTACCCAGGGTCTTCCGCGTGTCGAAGAATTATTCGAGGCAAGAAAGCCAAAGGGTCTTGCAATTATCGCTGAGTTTGGCGGACGTGTTGCCATTAAGGAAACAAAGAAGAAACGTGAAGTTGTTATCACAAACGAGGAGACAGCAGAAAGCAAGTCTTACCTGATTCCTTACGGTTCCAGAATCAAGGTTCAGGAAGGTCAGGTTCTCGGCGCAGGTGATGAACTTACCGAAGGTAGCGTAAATCCACACGACATCTTAAAGATTAAAGGCGTACGTGCGGTGCAGGACTACATGCTTCAGGAAGTTCAGAGAGTATACCGCTTACAGGGTGTAGAAATCAATGACAAGCACGTTGAAGTAATTGTTCGTCAGATGCTTAAGAAGGTTCGTATTGAGAACAATGGTGATACCGATTTCTTACCGGGCACCATGGTAGATATTCTCGATTATGAAGATACTAACGAGAGAATGATTGCAGAAGGAAAAGAGCCGGCAGACGGCAAGCAGGTAATGCTTGGTATCACAAAGGCTTCCCTTGCAACCAACTCCTTCTTATCCGCAGCTTCCTTCCAGGAGACCACAAAGGTGCTTACTGAGGCGGCAATCAAGGGTAAGGTTGACCCACTCATCGGTCTGAAGGAAAATGTTATTATCGGTAAGCTGATTCCTGCCGGAACCGGTATGAAGCAGTACCGTAACATTAAGTTAGACTCCGATGCAGATGAAGAAGTCTTCTACGAAGAGGATTATGAAGATTTTGGCTATGAAGAGGAATATCAGGACTTCGGTGACGATTATGACGGTTCCGAAGAAGGATATTTTGAAGAAGGTTATGAAGAAGATGGTGATTTCGACGGAGATGACGCATTTGACGGCTTCGACGAAGAAACCGACGACACAACCGAAGATTAGTCGAGATAAGCAAAGGTCTATATAAAAAACCTGCCGAGAGACATGTGTTTCTCGGCAGGTTTTTTTATAGACCGCGCAACGCGCCACTGGAAATCCGAAGGATTTTCAGTGTGCTTATCTCGACTATGTAATGAATTTGGTCGCAACGCGCCACTGGAAATCCGAAGGATTTTCAGTGTGCTTATCTCGTCAGGGCTGCATTCTATGATAAAAAAATAACAATTTCAAAAAATAACTGTTTCTTTTTGTGTCGGGTTATGCTAAGATAGTACAAGACATTAAGTTAGGAGGAATATATAAATGTTAGTATCAGCAAAAGAAATGCTTGAAAAGGCAAAAGCAGGCCACTATGCGGTTGGCCAGTTTAATATCAATAACTTAGAGTGGACAAAGTCCATCCTTGCTGTGGCACAGGAGATGAACTCTCCGGTTATCCTTGGTGTATCCGAAGGTGCTGGTAAGTACATGACCGGTTACAAGACAGTTGTTGGTATGGTAAACGGTATGTTAGAGGAAATGAAGATTACGGTTCCGGTAGCATTACACTTAGACCACGGCAGCTACGAAGGCTGCTTAAAGTGTATCGAAGCAGGTTTCTCTTCCGTAATGTTCGACGGTTCCCATTACCCGATCGAAGAGAACATTGCAAAGACAAAGGAATTAGTTGCTATCTGTAACGAAAAGGGACTTTCCCTGGAGGCAGAAGTTGGTTCCATCGGCGGTGAAGAAGATGGTGTAGTCGGTGCGGGTGAATGTGCAGATCCTAACGAATGTAAGGCTATCGCTGACCTTGGCGTGACTATGCTTGCAGCAGGTATCGGTAACATTCATGGTAAGTATCCGGAAAACTGGAAGGGTCTTTCCTTTGAAACACTGGATGCAGTTCAGCAGCAGACAGGCGCTATGCCGCTCGTGCTTCACGGTGGTACCGGTATCCCTGAGGATATGATTAAGAAGGCAATTTCCCTTGGTGTTGCAAAGATTAACGTAAACACTGAGTGTCAGTTATCTTTTGCAGAAGCTACCCGTAAGTATATCGAAGCAGGTAAGGACTTAGAAGGTAAGGGATTTGACCCTCGTAAGTTACTTGCACCGGGTGCAGAGGCAATCAAGGAAACCGTTCGTGAAAAGATTACACTGTTCGGTTCTGCAAACCGCGCGTAATACATAACTGAAATTTAAGGGGATGGCCGCGGTCATCCCTTTTTAAAAACGTAGAGGAAAATGAAGAGGAAAACAAGGAGGAAAATCCTCTGCTCGCAATAAGCGGCTCGCATTTTCCTTCGGAAAACAAGGAGGATTCGTATGAAAGCAATCAATGCAAAGAAAGCACCGGCAGCAGTTGGCCCGTATGTACATGCCATCCAGGCAGGCAATACTATTTATGCGTCGGGACAGCTTGGACTGATTCCGGAAACAGGAGAATTGGCAGTGGGTGTGGAAGCGCAGGCAGAGCAGGCGTTTGCCAATGTAAAGGAAGTATTAAGAGAAGCAGGCTGCACATTAAATAATGTAGTAAAGACGACCGTGTTCCTGGCAGACATGAAGGACTTTGCAGTAATAAATGCAATTTATGCAAAGCATTTCGGAGAGCATAAGCCGGCACGTTCCTGTGTGCAGGCAGCGGCACTTCCAAAGGGCGGACTGTTTGAAATGGAAGTTATTGCGGTGAAGGAATAAGAAAGTTTGAATGAGTTTCTTCTATATATAATGTATTTTATGTGGCATACTATAATTTCAGAATATGATAGGGCTTGAAGGTTTTGGGCATATGCAGATGTTTTTGTCTGCATATGCCCAATTTGTTTGGTTTTTGCCGGGTATGAAGGAGGAATGGGCAATATGCAGGATAATGTTTGAGGTCTTGCCCAAACTTCTGGGATTTTTGGGCAAGACGAGAGGATTTCTTTCTGTATTGTCCAAAGAAGAAGATGGAGCCCCGGGAGCAGGAGTGAAAGTGGGCAATGGAGAAGAGATAAGCGCGTATGTGCCCAAAAGAAGAACGAAAGAACAGATGAAATTATACAGATTTCACAAATCGAAAAAACTTCTCAAAAACACGAAAAAAATGCTTGCAAAATATTGCAAAGTATTGTATAATGACTTACGTTGTGAGTTGATAGCGATGAAGCGTGAGGTTGCCACACAGCACTATCGTGTGGGTTTTCCGTGGAGCGAATGTCAAGTTATGATACCTGGCGACAAGTCACTGTACAGAACCAAATATTTCTGCGAAAGCAGAAACGTGTTGTATCAGCTTTTCGGGAGGCTGAGATTTCAAGGGTCAAGCTATGTGCTTGACTTGTTATTCCGATGAGCGCGAAACACACGGTTGAGTGTACAGTCACCGCTTGTCGTACTGAAATTAAGTGCGAATAGGAGGCGACTTTTTTTATGGCAAGTCAAGTAATGAGAATCACACTCAAGGCGTATGATCATCAGTTAATCGATGCATCTGCAGCAAAAATCATTGAAACTGTAAAGAAAACAGGTTCCAAGGTGAGCGGTCCGGTGCCGTTGCCGACAAAGAAGGAAGTTGTTACAATCTTAAGAGCCGTACACAAGTACAAAGACTCCAGAGAACAGTTTGAGCAGAGAACTCACAAGAGACTGATCGACATCATTGCACCTACACAGAAGACTGTAGATGCGCTGTCCAGCCTTGAAATGCCAGCTGGTGTTCACATCGTAATCAAGATGAAATAAGAGCCGGCAGGTACGGATGCGAACGGCATCCAAACGGGAATGCAAATTCCAAAAGTAACAAAAAATGTTAGTAATCCTTAGGGTTTATTATAAAGGGTCCAAGCGTCTTGCTGGTAAAGCAGGGCCCAAGCATCCGATAGACCGTCTAGGATGACCGGATCAAGCGACCAAAGGTCGCTGGAGCTCATAGAGAGCTCAGGGCAATAACCAACCCGGTCCGCTGTAGATTAACAGGAGGTGCAAAAGCATGAAGAAAGCTATTTTAGCTACGAAAGTCGGAATGACTCAAATCTTCAATGAAAACGGAAGTTTAATTCCGGTTACTGTATTACAGGCTACTCCAAACGTTGTAACACAGGTTAAGAGTGTTGAAAACGATGGATACGCTGCAGTACAGGTTGGCTTTGGCGAGATCAGAGATGTTCTTGTGAACAAGCCAAGAAAGGGACACTTTGCTAAAGCTGGTGTTGCAAACAAGAGATTTCTTAGAGAGTTCAAGTTTGAAAACGCTGCTGAGTACACAGTAGGTCAGGAAATCAAGGCTGACATCTTCGCAGAAGGTGACAAGATTGACGTTACTGGTATCTCCAAGGGTAAAGGTTTCCAGGGTGCTATCAAGAGATTCGGTTTATCCAGAGGACCTATGAAGCATGGTTCCAAGTATCACAGACATGCAGGTTCCAACGGTGCGGCAACAACTCCGGGTCGTGTATTCAAGGGTAAGCACATGCCAGGTCACATGGGCGCAGTTAAGGTAACAGTTCAGAACCTCGAAGTAGTTAAGATTGATGTTGAAAACAACCTGATCTTAGTTAAGGGCGCTGTTCCGGGTTCCAAGAAGGCTCTGGTTACTTTAAAGGAAACTGTAAAGAAAGCAAACTAGAAGCTTTGAGAAAGGAGGAACTAAGTAATGGCAAACGTGAAAGTTTATAATATGGAAGGCAAGGAAGTTGGTTCTATCGAACTTAACGACGCAGTCTTCGGTGTAGAAGTAAATGAACATTTAATGCATTTAGCAGTTGTAGGCCAGCTTGCTAACAAGCGTCAGGGCACACAGAGTGCAAAGACACGTGCAGAAGTTAGCGGTGGCGGCAGAAAGCCATGGAAGCAGAAGGGAACAGGTCATGCAAGACAGGGTTCCACAAGAGCTCCACAGTGGACACATGGTGGCGTAGTATTTGCTCCAAAGCCAAGAGATTACTCTGTAAAGATGAACAAGAAGGAAAAGGCACTTGCAATCAAGTCCGCTTTAACTTCCAGAGTAGCTGAAGAAAAGATTTACGTACTCGACGCTCTGACTCTTGATGAAATCAAGACAAAGAAGATGGTTGCAGTATTAAACAGCTTAAACGTAGAAAAGGCACTCGTAGTTCTTGATAAGAAGGATGAAAATGTAATCCTTTCCGCAAAGAACATTCCTGGTGTAAGAACAACACTGAGCAACGGTATCAATGTTTACGATATCTTAAAGTATGGCTCCCTTGTTATTACTAAGGACGCAGTTGCACAGATTGAGGAGGTGTACGCATAATGGCAGACTTAAAGTATTATGACGTTATCTTAGCTCCAATCGTAACAGAAAAGAGCATGAACTCCATGAGCGAAAAGAAGTACGCATTCTCCGTTCATCCGGATGCTACTAAGACTCAGATTAAGGAAGCTGTTGAAAAGATGTTTGCGGGCACTAAGGTTGCAAAGGTAAACACAATGAATCTCGATGGCAAGACACGCAGACGTGGCATGACATTCGGTAAGACAGCAAAGACAAAGAAGGCTATTGTTCAGTTAACAGCTGACAGCGCAGAAATCGAAATTTTTGCAGGCCTGTAAGATTAGCAGCGCAGACAAGGGTTTCCGGCGAGGTACGAAACCGGAAGTCACAAAAAATATTGCGCAGATATAGTTGAAAGGAGTACACATCATGGGAATTAAAACATTTAACCCATATACACCTTCCAGAAGACACATGACAGGTTCTGATTTCAAGGAAATCACAGCAAAGAGCCCGGAGAAGTCCTTAGTAGTGTCTTTAAAGAAGAACGCTGGTCGTAACAACCAGGGTAAGATTACTGTAAGACACCAGGGTGGTGGTTACAGAACAAAGTATAGACTTGTAGATTTCAAGAGAAATAAAGATGGAATTCCTGCAAAGGTATTAACCATCGAATACGATCCAAACAGAACAG
Source organism: Lachnospiraceae bacterium (assembly GCA_015057585.1). Lineage (GTDB taxonomy): Bacteria > Bacillota > Clostridia > Lachnospirales > Lachnospiraceae > SIG299. The sequence goes on from SVEF01000008.1 coordinate 121,092, forward strand.
CAAACATCGCTCTTATCTGCTATGCAGATGGTCAGAAGTCCTACATCCTTGCTCCTTACGGATTAAAGGTTGGTGAAACTTTAATGAACGGTGAAACAGCTGAAGTTAAGGTTGGTAACTGCTTACCGCTTAGCAACATTCCTGTTGGTTCCGCTATTCATAACATTGAGTTACATCCGGGCAAGGGCGGTCAGCTCGTTCGTTCCGCCGGTAACTCTGCACAGCTCATGGCTAAGGAAGGAAAGTACGCAACACTTCGTCTTCCATCCGGCGAAATGAGAATGGTGCCAATCGGCTGCCGTGCAACAATCGGTCAGGTTGGTAATATCGATCACGAATTAGTTACCATTGGTAAAGCTGGTCGTAAGCGTCACATGGGTATCAGACCTACAGTACGTGGTTCCGTAATGAACCCGAATGATCATCCACACGGTGGTGGTGAAGGTAGAACAAGTATCGGTCGTCCGGGACCTGTTACACCTTGGGGCAAGCCTGCTCTTGGTCTTAAGACACGTAAGAAGAACAAGCAGTCCAACAAGTTGATCATCAGAAGACGCGATGGTAAGGCATTAACAAAGTAATTAAAAGGAGGTAAATCGATATGGCACGTTCCTTAAAGAAGGGTCCATTCGCTGATGCACATTTACTTAAGAAGGTAGATGCAGTAAATAAGTCCGGTGACAAGCAGGTTATCAAGACTTGGTCCAGACGTTCCACAATCTTCCCTGAGATGGTTGGTCTTACAATCGCTGTTCATGACGGAAGAAGACATGTTCCGGTATACATTACTGAGGATATGGTAGGACACAAGTTAGGTGAGTTCGTAGCAACAAGAACCTACCGTGGTCACGGAAAAGATGAAAAGAAGGCAGGTAAGCGTTAGTTTGCTAACGCTTCACCTGAAGCCAGATAATTAGCCCCGGGGAAAGCCCTGAGAGGCGGAAGAATAGTGGCGGAGAGCCGTCAAAAATTGAAAGGAGGTAACATCCATGGCAAAAGGACATAGATCCCAGATAAAGAGAGAAAGAAATGAGAAGAGAGATAACAGACCATCTGCAAAGTTATCCTACGCAAGAGTATCTGTTCAGAAGGCTTGTTTCGTTCTTGATGCTATCAGAGGCAAGGATGTACAGACAGCACTTGGTATTTTAGCATATAACCCAAGATACGCTTCGACTTTAATAGAGAAATTATTAAAATCTGCAATCGCAAATGCAGAGAACAACAATGGTATGGATCCGGCAAAGCTTTACATTGCTGAGTGTTACGCAAACTGCGCACCAACAATGAAGAGAGTTAAGCCAAGAGCTCAGGGTAGAGCTTACAGAATCTTAAAGAGAATGAGCCATATCACAATCGTTTTAAATGAAAGATAAGGAGGAGCAATCATGGGACAGAAAGTTAATCCTCATGGATTAAGAGTCGGTGTTATTAGCGGCTGGGATTCCAAGTGGTACGCAGAAGCTGATTTCGCTGATAACTTAGTAGAAGACTACAATATCAGAAAATTCCTGAAGAAGAAATTATACAGCGCAGGAATTGCAAAAATTGAAATCGAGAGAAGAGCAGCTGACCAGGTTAAGGTTATCATCTTCACAGCTAAGCCGGGCGTAGTTATCGGTAAGGGCGGTGCTGAAATCGAGAACTTAAAGGCAGAACTTGGCAAGTACACTTCCAAGAAGCTCAACCTTGAAATCAAGGAAATTAAGAGACCAGACAGCAGTGCTCAGCTCGTAGCTGAAAACATTGCTCAGCAGTTAGAGAATCGTGTATCCTTCAGACGTGCAATGAAGTCCACAATGTCCAGAACTATGAAGTCCGGCGTTAAGGGTATCAAGGCAGCGGTTTCCGGTCGTTTGGGCGGCGCTGATATCGCACGTTCCGAGCACTATGTTGAGGGAACAGTACCTCTTCAGACATTAAGAGCTGATATCGATTATGGTTTTGCAGAAGCTGATACAACCTACGGTAAGTTAGGTGTTAAGGTTTGGATCTATAACGGTGAAGTTCTTCCAACCAAGGCAGTTAAAAAGGAAGGGAGCGATAAATAATGTTAATGCCAAAAAGAGTAAAGCGTCGTAAGCAGTTCCGCGGCACTATGAAGGGAAAGGCTTTAAGAGGCAATACAATTAGTAATGGTGAATATGGTATCGTGGCTGTGGAGCCAGCTTGGATCAAGAGTAATCAGATCGAGGCAGCCCGTATTGCAATGACACGTTACATTAAGCGTGGTGGTAAGGTTTGGATTAAGATTTTCCCTGACAAGCCTGTTACATCTAAGCCAGCTGAAACACGTATGGGTTCCGGTAAGGGTACTCTGGAATATTGGGTAGCAGTTGTTAAGCCAGGCCGCGTTCTCTTCGAAATCGCCGGTGTTCCGGAAGAAACAGCAAGAGAAGCATTACGTCTCGCTACACACAAGCTTCCTGTTAAGTGCAAGATTGTATCTCGCGCAGATTTAGAAGGAGGTGCGGGCAGTGAAAACTAATAAGTATGTAGAAGATTTAAGAAACAAGTCTGTTGCTGAACTCAATGAAGAATTAGTCGCTGCTAAGAAGGAACTCTTTAATTTAAGATTCCAGAACGCAACGAATCAGTTAGACAACACAAGCAGAATTAAGGACGTTAGAAAGAACATTGCTAGAATCCAGACAGTGATTTCCAGCAAGGAAGCTTAATTCTGATCATAGAAGACTCATAAAAGAAAGGAGTAACTGTTGTGGAAAGAAATCTGAGAAAAGTTCGTATCGGTAAAGTAGTTAGCGATAAGATGGATAAGACAATCGTTGTAGCAGTAGTTGACAACGTAAAGCATCCTCTTTACAGCAAGATCGTAAAGAGAACATACAAGTTAAAGGCTCATGATGAGAACAATGAGTGCCGTATCGGTGACAGAGTAAAGGTTATGGAAACAAGACCGCTGTCCAAGGATAAGAGATGGAGACTCGTTGAAATCATTGAAAAGGCTAAGTAAGATAGGTTTTTATAGAAAACCAAATTTCGGAAAGGAGTATCAGACATGGTACAGACAGAAACCAGACTTAAGGTTGCTGACAATACCGGTGCTAAGGAATTACTTTGCATCAGAGTACTTGGCGGCTCCGTTAGAAGATATGCAGGTGTTGGTGATATCATCGTTGCTTCTGTTAAAGATGCAACACCAGGCGGTGTTGTTAAGAAGGGTGACGTTGTAAAGGCAGTTGTTGTTCGTACAGTGAAGGAAGTTCGTCGTAAGGACGGTTCCTACATCCGTTTCGATGACAATGCAGCAGTTATCATCAAGGAAGACAAGAACCCAAAGGGAACACGTATTTTTGGACCAGTAGCAAGAGAATTAAGAGAAAAGCAGTTTATGAAGATCGTTTCTCTCGCTCCGGAAGTATTATAGGAGGGTGTCAATATGTCAATGTTAAAGATTAAGAAGGGTGACACCGTTAAGGTTATCGCCGGAAAAGATAAGGGTAAGGAAGGCAAAGTTCTTTCTGTTACCGACGGTAAGGTACTGGTTGAAGGTGTAAACACCGTGACTAAGCACACAAAGGCATCTCAGGCGAATCCAAAGGGCGGAATCGTTCATCAGGAAGCTGCTATTGATGCATCCAACGTTATGCTCGTTTACAAGGGTAAGGCTACAAGAGTAGGCTTCAAGACCGTGGAAGACAAGAAGGGCACAAAGAAGGTTCGTGTTGCTAAGGCAACTGGCGAAGTTATCGACTAATTCTAAGAGAGGAGGTCATAAAACGTGGCAAGATTAAAAGAAACTTATAAGAACGAGATCGCTGTTGCAATGCAGAAGAAGTTCGGTTACAAGAACGTAATGGAAATTCCGAAGCTTGACAAGATCGTTATCAATATGGGTGTCGGCGAAGCAAAGGAAAACGCTAAGGCACTTGAGTCCGCTGTAAGAGATATGGAAATCATCTCCGGTCAGAAGGCTGTTATCACAAAGGCAAAGAAGTCCGTTGCAAACTTCAAGATTAGAGAGGGTCTTGCAATCGGATGTAAGGTTACATTAAGAGGCGAGAAGATGTATGAGTTCGCTGATCGTTTAATTAACCTTGCGTTACCTCGAGTTCGTGACTTTAGAGGTGTTAATCCAAACGCATTCGATGGCAGAGGTAACTATGCACTTGGTATCAAGGAGCAGTTAATCTTCCCTGAAATCGAATACGATAAGGTTGACAAGGTTAGAGGTATGGACATTATCTTCGTTACTACCGCTAAGACCGATGAAGAAGCTCGTGAACTGTTAACATTATTTGGTATGCCATTTAGCAAGTAATTAAGGAGGTAACACCATGGCTAAGACTTCTATGAAGTTAAAACAGCAGCGTAAGGCTAAGTTCTCCACTCAGGAGTACAACCGCTGCAGAATTTGTGGTCGTCCACATGCTTACTTAAGAAAGTACGGAATCTGCAGAATCTGCTTCCGTGAATTAGCATACAAGGGCGAAATTCCAGGCGTAAAGAAAGCATCCTGGTAAACATATTTTGACCTTCTGGTCAGAATGGAACACTCCGCAAATCGGAGTATTCGTGAGGTTCCGGAAGGAACCGGTTGTTACGCCGCAGTTCGGGAGCGGCGGAGTTTGATACTTTACATGATAGTTCCGTAAAAGACGGAGCAAACTTAGACATGTATAAAGTCAGATTTTATAAGGAGGAATATCCAAATGACAGATCCAATTGCAGATATGCTCACCAGAATTCGTAATGCGAACACTGCAAAGCATGATACAGTAGATGTACCGGCTTCTAAGATGAAGATTGCTATCGCAGACATTCTTGTGAAGGAAGGTTACATCAAGGGCTATGAAATCGTTGAAGATGGCGTAGCAAAGAATCTCCATATCACATTAAAGTATGGTAAGGACAAGAACGTGAAGATTATCACAGGCTTAAAGAGAATCTCCAAGCCGGGTCTTCGTGTTTACGCAAGCAAGGAAGAGCTTCCAAGAGTACTTGGCGGTCTCGGTATTGCTATCATCTCCACAAACAAGGGTATCTTAACCGATAAGGAAGCAAGAGCTCTTAACGTTGGTGGCGAAGTATTAGCATTTATTTGGTAATTTCGTAGCACGGGAAAAAAGTCAAAATTGCATTTTGCAATGATTGAAACTATTCCTACGGGGACAGAGATAATTCTGTCAATATTATAATAGGAGGTACGGGCATGTCACGTATAGGTAAAATGCCAATCGCCATTCCAGCAGGTGTAACTGTTAGTGTGGCAGAAAATAATAAGGTTACCGTTAAGGGACCTAAGGGAACACTTGAGAGAGTGTTAGCACCAGAAATGGAAATCAAGGTAGAAGGTTCTGAAGTTATTGTAACAAGACCAAACGATTTAAAGAGAATGAAGTCTTTACATGGTCTTACAAGAACTTTGATCAACAACATGGTTGTTGGTGTAACAAATGGTTACGAAAAGGTTCTTGAAATCAACGGTGTTGGTTACAGAGCAGCTAAGGCTGGTAAGGAACTCACATTAACTCTCGGATATTCTCATCCGGTAGTTATGATCGATCCTGAAGGTGTTGAAACTGTATTAGAAGGTCAGAACAAGATTACCGTTAAGGGTATTGATAAAGAAAAAGTTGGCCAGTATGCAGCAGAAATCAGAGATAAGAGAAGACCTGAACCATATAAGGGTAAGGGTATTAAGTATGCTGATGAAGTGATCAGACGTAAAGTCGGTAAGACAGGTAAGAAATAAGGGAGGAGTGAATTAAAATGGTAAGCAAAGAATCTAGAAGCAAAATTCGTGTTAAAAAGCACATGAAGATCCGTAATCGTTTCTCCGGTACACCTGAAAGACCACGTTTAGCTGTATTCAGAAGTAACAACCATATGTATGCACAGATCATTGATGATACAGTTGGCAACACGTTAGTTGCAGCATCCACTTTAGAAAAGGATGTTAAGGCTGAGCTTGAGCATACAAACGATGTTGCAGCTGCAGCTTACTTAGGAACTGTAATTGCCAAGAAAGCATTAGACAAGGGCATCAAGACTGTTGTATTTGACAGAGGCGGTTTTGTATACCAGGGTAAGATTAAGGCATTAGCAGAGGCAGCAAGAGAAGCTGGCCTTGAATTCTAAGTAAGGAGGAGAAACAATGAAACATTCTATCATTGACGCTAGCAAGTTAGAGTTAGAAGATAAGGTAGTCAATATCAAGCGTGTATCCAAGACAGTTAAGGGTGGACGTAAGATGAGATTTGCCGCATTAGTAGTAGTTGGTGACAAAAATGGTCATGTAGGCGCAGGCCTTGGTAAGGCTGCCGAAGTTCCGGAAGCTATTCGTAAGGCTAAGGAAGACGCTACAAAGAAGTTAATCAACGTGCCACTGGATGAGAACGGAAGCGTACCACACGACTTCATCGGTAAGTTCGGAAGTGCAAACGTATTATTAAAGAGAAGCCCTGAAGGTACCGGTATCATCGCAGGTGGTCCGGCTCGTATGGTTCTCGAGTTAGCAGGCTTCAAGAACATCCGTACAAAGTCTCTTGGTTCCAACAACAAGCAGAACGTTGTTCTTGCAACCATCAACGGTTTAGGCCAGTTAAAGACTCCTGAGGAAGTAGCTGCACTTCGCGGTATTCCTGTAGAGCAGTTAGGCTAATTGAAAGGGGTAAGAAAAAATGGCAGAAAATTTAAAAATTACTTTAGTTAAGTCTACAATCGGTGCAATTCCAAAGCACAAGGCTACTGTAGCAGCATTAGGTCTTAAGAAAATCGGCCAGTCCGTAGAAAAGAAGAACAACGATGCTACTAAGGGTATGCTTCAGCAGGTTAGACACTTAGTAAAAGTTGAAGAAATTTAATAAAGTAGCAAGGAGGTGCGCACGATGAATTTATCTGAATTAAGACCAGCAGACGGCTCCAAGCAGAGCCAGAACTTTAGAAGAGGCCGTGGTCACGGTTCGGGAAACGGAAAGACCGCTGGTAAGGGTCATAAGGGTCAGAAGGCTCGTTCCGGTGCTCCGAGAATCGGTTTCGAAGGTGGTCAGATGCCTTTATACAGAAGACTTCCTAAGAGAGGCTTCCATAACAGAAATACAAAGACAATCGTAACAATTAATCTTGATGTACTGAACAGATTTGAGGACGGTGCTGAGGTTACCGTTGCATCCCTGATGGAATTAGGAATCATCAAGAACCCACAGGATGGTGTTAAGGTTCTTGGAAACGGCGAACTTACTAAGAAGCTTGACGTTAAGTTAAACGCGTTCAGCGCGAGTGCAGTTGAAAAGATTCAGGCTCTTGGTGGAAATGCAGAGGTGATCTAATGTTTAAGACATTTGCAAACGCCCTCAAGATCAAGGATATCAGAACAAAGTTATTGTTTACATTACTTTGCTTAATCATTGTAAGAATCGGCTGTCAGCTTCCGGTACCGGGAGTTGACAGAACCTACTTTGCATATTGGATGGCTACACAGACAGGATTAGGTTTCTTAAACACCTTAACCGGTGGTTCCTTCTCCCAGATGTCCATCTTTGCACTTAATATTTCTCCATACATCACATCCTCCATTATCATTCAGCTTCTGACGATTGCGATTCCGAAGTTGGAGGAATTACAGAAGGATGGCGAGACAGGAAGAAAGAAAATTGCAGAGTATACCAGATACGTAACTATCGGTCTTGCTGTATTTGAATCCGTAATGATGACCATCGGTTTCAATAACAGCGGTCTGTTAACAGGTGATTCCCTGTTCGTTAACATTCTGGTAATTACAGCATCCTTTACAGCAGGTTCCGCATTCCTTATGTGGTTAGGTGAGCAGATTACAGAAAAGGGTATCGGTAACGGTATCTCCGTAATCCTCTTAATTAACATTGTAGCAAATCTTCCGGCAGATTTCTCCGGCCTTTACAGCCAGTTTATCGTCGGAGCTGACAATGTATTAAAGGCTGTGATTGCAGCAGTTATCATCGTTGTAGTAGTAGTTGCACTTGTTGTGTTAATTATCGTATTACAGGATGGTCAGAGAAAGATCAGCGTTCAGTACGCTAAGAAGATGCAGGGTAGAAAGATGGTAGGCGGACAGTCCTCCCATATTCCGTTAAAGGTAAACACCGCAGGTGTTATCCCGGTTATCTTCGCAAGCTCCTTAATGCAGACACCGATTATTGTTTCTTCTTTATTCGGAGTAGCAGGTTCTGCAAACGGTACTGTATGGCAGAAGGTTCTTTATCTTCTGAATCAGGCGAACTGGTGCGATTTTAACGAATTCGTTTATACATTCGGTTTACTTATTTATCTTGCACTTTTAGTATTCTTTGCATACTTCTATACATCGGTTACTTTCAATCCGATGGAGGTTGCAAACAACTTAAAGAAGCAGGGTGGATTTGTTCCTGGTATTCGTCCGGGCAGACCGACAACTGAATATTTGACAAAGGTATTAAACTACATCATCCTGATTGGTGCAGTAGGCCTTGCAATCGTTTCCATCATTCCGATTTTCTTTGCAGGTGCATTTAATGCAAATGTAAGCTTCGGTGGAACCTCCATCATCATCGTTGTAGGTGTTATTCTGGAAATGATTCGTCAGGTTGAAACCATGATGAGAGAACGTCATTATAAGGGATTCTTATCGAACGAATAGTTAGATACTGAAAAAACTGATAAGGGTGGAGTTATTTTTCTCCACCCTTATGTTTACCGTAAAGAGGAAGGAGCCTTCAATGAAAATCATTATGTTAGGTGCACCGGGTGCAGGAAAAGGTACTCAGGCAAAAAGAATTGCAGCAAAATATGGTATTCCGCACATTTCGACGGGAGATATTTTCAGAGCAAATTTAAAGAACGAAACAGAGCTTGGTAAAAAAGCAAAAGAATATATGGATCAGGGACTTTTAGTTCCGGATGAATTGACACTGGAATTGGTAATGGACCGTTTTGCACAGGATGACTGTAAGAACGGCTATGTATTAGATGGTTTTCCAAGAACCATTCCGCAGGCAGAGGCTTTGACAAAGGCACTTGCTGATAAGCAGGATGCAGTAGACTTTGCAATTAACGTAGATGTTCCGGATGAAGCAATCGTAAGCAGAATGTCCGGAAGAAGAGCCTGCTTAAACTGTGGCGGAACATACCATGTAGAATTTAATCCAACCAAGACAGAAGGCATTTGTGATGCCTGCGGCGGTAAGCTGGTGCTTCGTGAGGATGATAAGCCGGAAACCGTATTAAAGAGATTAAACGTATATCATGAACAGACACAGCCGCTCATTGATTATTATAGTGAGCAGGGAATTTTGAAAGAAGTAGACGGAACACTGGACATGGAAGATGTGTTTGGTGCGATCATTACTATCTTAGAGGCTTAAATTATGTCAGTAACGATTAAATCTGAGAAAGAAATTGAATTGATGCGAGAGGCGGGAAGAATTCTTGCCATCGTACATGAAGAGTTGAAAGAGTTTGTACGTCCGGGGATTTCCACGATGGATATCGACAAAAAGGGCTACGAAATCATTAAAAGTTTTGGATGCATTCCATCCTTCTTACATTATAATGGTTATCCGGCTTCTATTTGTGTTTCCGTAAACGATGAAGTGGTGCATGGAATTCCGAACAAGAAACGCATCTTGAGAGACGGTGATATTGTCAGTCTGGATGCCGGAGTAATTTACAAAGGATATCATTCGGATGCTGCCAGAACATGGGCAGTCGGGGAAGTAAGCAAGGAAGCAAAGCGTTTAATGGAAGTAACGGAGCAGAGCTTCTATGAAGGCATGAAGTATGCCAAGGCCGGTTGCCATTTATATGATATTTCTGCAGCAATTGAAGATTATGTGGTGGCAAACGGATTTTCCTGTGTCAGGGATTTGGTAGGCCACGGCATCGGAAGAGAACTTCACGAGGATCCGCAGATTCCGAATTTCCGCCAGAGAAGAAGAGGACCGAAGCTGGTGCCGGGAATGACACTGGCAGTCGAGCCGATGGTAAACATTGGACGTCCGGAAGTGTGCTGGCTGGATGATGACTGGACTGTGGTAACGGAAGACGAAACACTTTCCGCACATTATGAAAACACGATACTGATTACGGATGGAGAACCGGAGCTGTTGTCCATTCGCAAGAAATAGAATTTTTGGATATCACAAGGAGGATTTATGTCGAAGGCAGATGTAGTAGAAATCGAAGGAACCGTAATAGAAAAGCTTCCGAATGCAATGTTCCAGGTAGAACTGGAAAATGGTCATAAGGTGCTAGCACATATCAGTGGTAAGCTTCGTATGAACTTTATCAAGATTGTTCCCGGCGATAAGGTAACATTAGAGTTATCTCCATACGATTTAACAAAGGGTAGAATTATTTGGAGAGATAAGTAGGATTTTATTTACTATATTAATAAGGACCGGGTTTTATATTTTTTCTACGCAGACGCGCTTTCGCTTCGGCGAAAACGTAGCGGTACTAAGTTCGAGCGAATTTGGGAAATTCGCTTAACCTCACTAAGTACCGACGTTTTCTAAGAGTCTGCTTTAGAGAAAATATAAAACCCGGTCCTTGATTTATGTAGAAAAAATCCTATTTATCTCTCCAAATGAGTTGTAGACGGAGGGAAAATTGGATGGTGAGGAAATGAACCGGAGAAAAAGTTGTTCAATATCTTGACATATTTTGCAATAAATGTATAATTTTATTAAAGGGCTAAAATTATCTGAAAATATATATGTGTGGACGATAAAAGCTCGGCAGAATACGAAAGCAAAGGAGAGAAGGTATGTTAAAGAAGGTAATGAACCTAAGATTAAGTAAGCGGTTATTGGCAAGTTCCATTATTACCGCAGCGGTTATGTTGGTTGGAGCGATTTTGGCACTTGCAGGTATTATGTATGTGAGAGGACAGTATAATCATGTTCTGACGTACTATGCTTTCCCACAGGGAGATATCGGACATGCGATGACAGCATTGGCAGACGTACGTAGTGCAACGAGAGGTGCTATCGGTTATGAGGATGAGGAACTGATACAGAAGATGATAGCAGAGCATGACGAGAATGTAAATGAACTCCAGCATTATATGGAAATTATTTGGGATACGATTGTAACAGATGTAGGAAGAGAAAGCTTTGCACAGATGGAAACTACACTGAAGGCATATTTTGAAATAGATGGCCGGGTTTTAGCAATGGGGACAAGCAATGAAGAGGGATCCTGGCAGGCAGCTCAGAAATTGGCTGCAGAGGAAATGGCACCGGCATATGCAGCTGCATATGCTGCTTTGGAGAGTTTAATGACGGCAAACGTTTCTTTAGGTGATGAGACTCAGGCAAATCTGAACCGGGCGACTACATTTATGGTACTTTCCGTAATCGTAGTTGTTATTGCAGCGGGTCTTGTTTCTACAAAACTGAGTACAACCATCACATCAAGTATTACAAGGCCGCTTTCTGCATTGATTGAGCGTATGCAGACATTTGCGAAGGGCGATATTACGACACCGTTCCCGGAACATGATACTGATGATGAAATCGCAGACATGTTAAAGACCGTCGGTGAAGCAACAGCAACACTGCAGTTGATTATTCAGGATATGATTGAACTTCTTGGCAAGATGGCAAATGGTAAGTTCAATATCAGAACCTCCTGTGAAGAAGCGTATGTCGGTGAATTCCGTGATTTACTTTTAGCAATCCGTCAGATGAACCGTCAGATGGATGGTACATTAAGAGATGTCAAAGGTGCAGCAGATACGGTATCTTACGGTGCGGCAAATCTGGCTGAGGCATCGCAGTCCCTGGCAGAAGGTGCAACTGACCAGGCGGCTTCCGTAGAAGAAATGCAGGCAACGATTGATGAAATCACTTCTTCCCTCGAAAAGGCAGTAGAAGAAGTAAACGGTGCTTATGTGAAGGCAGAGCAGTGTGCGAACGAGGCAGAAAAGAGCCGTGGCGAAATGGAAGCCATGATGGAAGCCATGAACCGCATCAGCGAAACTTCCTTAAAGATCGGAAATATTATTGCAGAGTTAGAAGATATCGCAAGCCAGACCAACTTACTTTCGCTCAATGCTTCGATTGAAGCGGCAAGAGCCGGTGAAGCAGGCCGCGGTTTCGCAGTAGTAGCTGACCAGATCAGAAATCTTGCAGAGCAGAGTGCAAAGTCTGCAGTCAATACCAGAGCGTTAATCGAAGGCTCCATCCAGGAAGTAGAAGCAGGTAATAAGGCAGCCATGAAGACGTCTGAAGTACTTGCAAGCGTTGTGGCTTCTATCCATGAAATTGCACAGACATCCAAGATGATTAGTGAAATTTCTGCAAGACAGGCAGAGGCAATGGAACAGGCAGACATCGGTATCGAAAGAATTTCCGAAGTGGTTCAGGCAAACTCCGCTACCGCACAGGAGGCTTCCGCTACCAGCGAAGAGCTTTCCGCACAGGCTATCAGCATGGAAGAGCTTGTAAGCCAGTTTGAATTAAGAGAAGATAAGTAAGAGTTTTATGAAATACACCGCAGTGGAAACAAATATCATACGCCCTCATGGCAGAAATCGGGCTTAGTGATATTTGTTTCCACTGCGGTATTTTATTTTATGAAAACTTTATCACACGCAGACTGCGTTCGCTTCGGCGAAAACGTCGATCCTTGCTTTCTGTGATGAAAACAGAACACATGCTGCTTCGGCCGCAATAAAGACGGAGTTACAGCGGCAGCAGTTCCGGGATAAAGAATAGACGGTTGGGACAGTTTTGGTATATCCCATATGATATACTTTTTTTAGAAATAAATTTTATACAAAAGCCAAATGCATTATGGGGAAAGGATAGCGAATGGAAGGGAAAAGTAAAATTAAACTTTTAAAGATTCTTGAAGTCATGCGTAAGACCGATGAAAATCATCCGTTAACAATTGATGAGATCCGGAGAAAACTGGACCAATACGGGATTGAGGCTGAAAGAAAGTCCATAGCAAGAGACTTAAAAGTGTTAGGGGACTCCGGCTTTCAGATTGTGTTGTGTGAAAATCATAATGATGGCTGGTATATGATTGAACACACCTTTCAGGATTTTGAATTGAAACTGATTGCAGATGCGATTGCATCTACCAGACTGCTTACCATGGATGACACCCGGAGCCTGATTAAGAGAATCAAAGGGTTTGCAACGCCGGATGCAGAAAACTTCCTTGACAACACGGTAGTGGTTGACCCGGCAATCAAAGAGAAAAATCACCGATTGTCTATTTATTTTGACCTGGTGATGAGAGCAATTGTTGCTGGTAAAAAAATCACATTTCAGTATATTGACCGTATGAGCAGTGAAAAGGCAGTTAAAAACAATGGAGAGGTGATACAGGCTTCGCCGTATTATCTGGTTCCGATGAATGGGAAATACTATGCTGTCTGTTGTACGGACCAGTCGACGTCAGTGCATAATTTCAGACTGGATCTCATGGTCAATATTCAAATGACGGATTTCGACATTAAGCCGAAGAAAGAGGTGGAGGAACTCAAAGAAATCGGCCACACAATGACGGACGGTGACTATCTGAGAATCAGCACACATTCCTGGGCCGGTGTGAAAGAGAATGTAACCCTGGAAGGTATCAATTGGTGCAGAGTGAATGTGTCCGATAAGTTTGGAAATGATATTACGATTCACAGCAAAGGAGAGGACAAGTTTATTGTTCATATGAAGGTGGCAGTGAATGAAGGATTTTATCAGTGGCTCGCAAGTTATGGGACAAACCTGAAACTTCTCAGTCCGGAAAACAGGGTTGCTGAGTTCAAGGAATATATCGGAAGAATATATGAGCAGTATGAGTAGGGGGAAGGGCGTATGAGAAGCAGTGAAAAATCTGTACCATTTCAAGTAGAAGAAAACCAAATCAGAGAGGTGCTCCGGGAGTTTTTGATGAATCAGGAAACAGCACCTTTAGATATTATGTATTCCTTTGATATAAAATCGATTGTCAGGGAAATGTATCCGATTTCCTTCCTCTCCGTGCAGTGCAGCGTCAAGTGGAGCGCTCTTAGTATTTACGAGAAGGTAACACAGATTCCTGTCCAAAAAACCAAGACGGTTTTTATTGACCGGAATGGTTGGGAGTGGTCATATCGAGGAAGCGATCGTGTTAAAATAAACGGAGAATGGCAAGAGGTCCCTTATACACCCCAGCAGAAATTAGTAACCGAGATGGTGTCTAAAACGGAGATAACATCAACTCAGCGGACAAACGGAACAACAGATACCAAAACCTTCAAAGAGAAGGTTGTGTTTGTTGACGGACAAAGAAACACTCCTTTTGCAAATTGGATTAGCAGGATGTCATTTTCACGCAAGCAGGTACAAGACAATAGAGTCACCGGTGTAAGGTATATTGAAAAAACAGGTGATGTACAAAAGGTAATCGGTACATTAAAAGAAACAGCAATTCAGGCAGTGAGTTCTATGGCACAAAGTCAAATTCCGGGAAATCGGTATGAGGATTTACAATGTGTGCCAAACTGTGCGGCGAATGAAGAAACCGTGTACGTTCCTGTGTATCGGGTGGTATACACACATGAGAATCGGGATTACAAAATTATGATAAACGGTACGGATAAGTCACAATTGTTTTATGAGGCATTTCCGGAAGATGCAACGATTGTTCGGGATATTGCCGATAGGGCAGGAGTGTTGCATAATGAAAAAATAAAGTATATCGCTTTTTTGAGTGTCGGTATCCTGCAGTTGATTGCTGCCATTATTCTTTTTGTTATCCTGACGGATGCCTGGGACGCACTGGAAGCGCTTCTTGTCAGTTCTGTTTTTGTTATTGTGGGAGGTGTTTGTCTGGCCCTGTCGGTAAAAAAGCGAAAGAATTTAAAGAAATTGCAGACAGAGGCAAAAGATAAATGGACAGCGCTGGGCCAACTTCGAAATCAAATTGTAACTATATTTAAGAGCTCCGACGGAACCTTTGAGGAGAAAAAACAACGGATAGAAAAACTTATAAAAGAATATTATACTTCTTAGCCTGAGTTTCAATAATGCATTATGTGAAGACAAGAACTTTTTTTGGCTTTTCTATGGCTTATTCATTATATTATGGCGAGCAGGGACTCGTGCATTATCTTACGCGGACACGCTTGCGCTACGGGCGAAAACGCAAGCGTGTCCGCGTAAGATAATGCACGAGTCTCTGCTCCATTAATATAGAAGAAAAAAACTTTTGAAAAACACAAAAAAAGTTCTTGCCAAATAATTCATTTGGTGCTACAATAACAAATGGACTTTTTTGCGAAAGGAGTGAAAGGTAATGAAGGTTAGATCTTCTGTAAAACCAATTTGTGAAAAGTGCAAAATCATTAAGAGAAAGGGTAGCATCAGAGTTATCTGTGAAAACCCAAAACACAAGCAGAGACAGGGTTAATGCCGATATTCGGATAATAAAAATCCGAAGAGTCGTTTCATACGGTGCCTGAAACGGAGAATCAATAAAAGATTTTCACAGCGGAGGGTGCTTATATAGAAACTGGTTCTTGCTTTCTGTGTTACAATGTTCTGCCTGCGTTGCAGGGCAGATGCCTATCGGAGAATGATAGGAGAGATTGTGATATCGTGGGTACCGGAGTGCGCGAAGCAAGTATGTAACCATTTCAGGTTATGTATCTAATACTTGCGGGATGATGAAAAGACAAGCCTATTGTCTTGAAAGAGTACTTTTGGTATTTTAGAATCTTTCCAATGAGATTCTTTCGGGTCAGCGGAATTGACTGGCCGGTCACGGTTTAAAGCGGCTGGAGTCCACGGGTGGACAAAGAGTGTCGCCACGATGGACAGCGTGATGAAAATCATCGCGCAAACTTATTATTTTACTATTTTAATGGAGGTGCAATACACATGGCTCGTATTAGTGGTGTAGACTTACCAAGAGAGAAACGTGTAGAAATCGGACTTACTTACATCTACGGTATCGGTAGAGTAACGTCCAATCGTATTCTTGCTCAGGCAAA
>SVEF01000035.1 GCA_015057585.1 Lachnospiraceae bacterium
TCCGGGTATGAGTTCCGTCATCTTCTGACCGCAACACATAACCGGAACCCCGGCATCTTTTACATACTCAATGATATTGCCGCAGTGCTCACATACATAATACTTCATAATAGATACCCTCCAATCCTGATTCTTCATTATTTAGTATTTACATTGATATGTTTTCTAAGCGCATATCTAAAATATTATATATTTTAGCCATTTACAATATGCACACTTATAGAATATAGTATTACTGTTTGATACATTATGCAATGCACAGGAGAATCGCATGGGAATATATAGTTTAGGAATCGGTTGTATCATTATCACTTCCGTAATTGCATATCTGTTTTTCTCCGTCAAGAGAAAAAACACAAAAATGCACCGGATTTACGGCGCTATGATTATTACTGCATTGGCACACTTGCTTGCGGAGCAGGGAGCACTTTACACCTTGACACATGTGGATACCGTTCCGGCATGGATCACGCGTGGCATACACCAGGTATTCCTTCTTCTGTTTCTGGTACTCTTCTGTGAAGTATATTTATATATTCCTGCCATGATTGCTGACAAAACAAAAGAACCTATCAAAAAAAGCAATTGGATTCTTTTGCCCTTCGCCTTATCTACGGTTGGGGTACTCGTTCTTCCCATTTACTACAGACATGAAGAAACCGCAAGCTACTCCTACGGTCCGGGGATTATTGCCGTTTATATCAGTGTCTATATATTAGCAATAACCGCCGCAACCTATTTAATCCGTTTCAGAAAAATTATCCCGACCAAAAAGAAAAAGGCAATTGCCATATCGCTTATTTGTGAAATCGGCGTTGGAGTATATCAGGTTTTTAATCCTACCCACCTTTTATCCAGCGTCGGTGTCGCACTGCTCTGTATCGGCTTTTATCTCACCGTAGAAAGTCCGGACAATGTATTAATAGAATTATTGGTAGATGAAAAGAAAAAAGTAGAAGAAGCCAGAGAAGAAGCGGTCCTGGCAAACCAAGCAAAAGGACGTTTTTTAGCACAGATGTCTCACGAAATCCGAACTCCGATCAATGCGATTCTCGGTATGGACGAAATCATTTTAAGAGAATGCAAGGACGCAAACATACTGGAATACGCTGATGATATCAACACAGCCGGACAATTATTGCTTTCCATCGTCAATGAAATTCTCGACCTTTCCAAAATCGAATCCGGAAAGATGGAAATCGTAGAAACAGAATATAACTTAAGTAAGCTTATCGCAGACTTAACCGCTATGATATCGCTCAAGGCACAAGCGAAAAATTTAATCTTTGATATCGATGTGGACAACTCACTCCCGGTTCATTTATATGGAGATGACATACGAATCCGCCAAATTCTTACCAATCTGCTTTCCAACGCAATCAAATATACGAAAGAAGGCAGAGTAGAATTATCTGTCAAAGGAGAAATCAAAGATAATACGGTTACCCTGTATTGCAGTGTAACAGATACCGGAATCGGAATCAAAGAAGAGCACCTTACCAATTTATTTGAAGAGTATAAGAGAATTGAGGACGGTTCGAATCATCACATTGAAGGAACCGGTCTTGGTCTCAACATTACGATGCGCCTGTTGAACTTAATGGGCAGTAAATTACAGGTCCAAAGTGAATACGGAAAAGGCTCCAAATTCTTTTTTGAACTGAAACAGCTCATCACGGATTCCATGACAATCGCAGATTATAATAAGCAACAGAAACAGAATCAGAATCCAAAGCAGCGAACCTGCGCATTTACAGCACCGGATGCAAAACTTCTTGTAGTCGACGACAACATAATGAACAGAAAAGTTTTCGCCAAGCTGTTAGAACCTACAAAAATGCAAATCGACCAGGCAGAAAGCGGTTTTGAATGTATTGATAAAATGAAAGAAAATCGCTATGATATCGTGTTTCTTGATCACATGATGCCGCAAATGGACGGAACAGAAACCTTACGCCGTTTACGAGAAATGACAGGCTATCCGAGTGAACGCTCTGTTATCATCGCTCTTACGGCAAATGCATTTGTAGGTGCCAGACAGCAATACATCAATGAGGGCTTTGATGATTTCCTCCCAAAACCAATCATATATAAGGACGCTGAGGAATTGATTTTAAGCTTTCTTCCGTCACAACTTGTTGAACGTTTTGAAGAAGAATGATGCAATACAAAAAGAGGGTGTCCCAAAAGTCAACATGACTTGAGGGAAACCCTCTTTATTATGGTATGTGACATACAGACATTTCAAATTTCTCATTTATCTGTAGTACTGTGCCTGTGCCTCAAACATCTCTGCATAGATTCCGTTCGGAATTGCAGCAAGTTCTTCATGATTCCCGTATTCCGCTATCTTACCTTCCGAGAAAACCGCAATCTTATCACAGAATTTGCAGCTGGATAACCGATGGGATATGTAAAAAGCAGTTTTCCCGCCGACCAGTGTATGGAACTGGCGATAGATCTCGTATTCCGCAATTGGGTCCAATGCAGCGGTAGGCTCATCCAGTATCACAATCGGAGCCTTCTTATATAAAGCTCTGGCAATTGCCATCTTCTGCTGTTCCCCACCGGAAGGTTCCACACCCTCCTCATCAAAAAACTTATAGATACAGGTATCGGTTCCCTTCTTTAGCTTTCCTGCAAAGCCGTCCAGCTCTACCAATTTCAGAAGTTCAGAAAGATCGGTATCATCATTCTCCTGTAAGGTGATGTTCTCCTTAAGCGATACACAAAACAGCTTAAAATCCTGAAAAACGGGAGCGAAACGACTCATATAGTCGGCATAATCATATTCTCTGATATCAACTCCGTCGAGCAAAATCACTCCACCCGTAGGATCATACAAGCGGCATAACAGTTTAATAAACGTCGTTTTCCCTGCTCCGTTGAGACCAACGATGGATAAATGCTCTCCCGGCTCAATTGTGATATTGATATGATCCAGTATCTTTTTTTCTGTTCCGGGATAAGCAAATGATACATCACGAAACTCGATTCTATGCGCTTCTCCCGTTACTTTCCTTGTGCCTTTCGGCAGAGCCTCGGGATAATCCATAAACACAACATATTCATATGCATAATTACAGCGTTTCAACAATTCCTGTATATTGAACACGATGCCTCCCAAGGTAGCGTCTAACGCCCCGGCGGTGGAAATCATCTGTGAAAATATACCGATGGAAAACACCTGATTTATCGCAAGTTTTCCCACATAAAAATAAGTAAATAGCGTCTTTATCAATGCTAACCCGCCGGATAACAGACCGCAAATATAATTCTTATCTGCCTGCCATTTCCATGTTGCGATGCTTTCCTCCGTGTTCTTTTTCCACCGGGTAGACATCATTTCTCCGGCATCATACAGACGAATATCTTTTCCGTAACGAAAATCTACGATGTTCCATCCAAAGTAACTGAACAAACGGTTCGTTTTGGAAAGTCTGCTGTAAGCCTCTAATTCATAACCGTTTTGCTTGGCGGTGATAAAACTGTTAATTGCGATATACCCGCCGATTACAAGCAACAAAAGGGGGGCATGCATGGTAATTAAAGTGACAAAACCCGCTATCTTTATCACATTTCCGATAAACATAAAAACCTGTTCTGCGATACCATATACACCACCGGAATACCAGGTCATTCCTGTCTTTGCTTTTTCCAACTGGTCTAAGGCGTTCTTATCCTCGGTAAGCTGAAAATCAAGCCCCATAGACCGGAGTCCGAGCTGCATGGCAAAATAATTATCCAGGCGTTTCTGGTATTTTTGCAACGTCATACTCAATCGTTCCAACAGGATATGGCATAAGCTTTCCCCGAGGATCAGAATCGCCGCATAAATCACAAGCTTCTTGATTTCTCTTGTCGTACACAGCTCATCAATCAATAGAGGCGTAACAATAATCGCCAAGAAAGGCTGTGCAATCTCTACCAGAGCCTTACACGCTTCCAGCACAAAAAACAAAGGGTATCGCTTGCAGGCAGTAGGAAACAAAACTTTGATTACCGGCCATATTTTATGAAATGCTTTTTCTTTCTTCCGGTCAGCCATTTTCTTCTGCCTCCTCTCCCCCGTTCTCCTGATAATACTGCGCCTGTACCTCAAACATATGGGCATAGGCACCGCCCTTTTCCATTAACTCATCATGCGTACCTAACTCAATGATTGTTCCGCCTTCAAACATGGCAATCCGGTCGCAAAATCTTGTCGACGCAAGTCGGTGGGAGATATATACTGCACTTTTCTCTCCGATCATTTTGTCAAAACTCTCATAAAGTCTTTGTTCCGCAATCGCATCCAGCGCAGACGTCGGCTCATCCAGCACTACCACAGGTGCATTTTTATAGAGTGCTCTTGCAAGTGCCAGCTTCTGCTTCTCTCCGCCGGAAAAGTCCACGCCGTTTTCATCCACGATTTTCAACAGCTGCGTCTTAATACTCTCCGGTAAGGCAAATATCTTTTCTTCCAGTCCGGCTTCTTTTACAGCAGCAACCACCTTTTCTGCGTCGGTCTTCTCCGGTGTTTTCATCGATACATTTTCCTCAATCGGAAATGCAAATACCTCAACATTCTGAAATACCGGAGAGAATAATTGATAATAATCTTCTCTGCTGTAGTTTTGTATATCAACTCCGTTTAATGTAATGCAGCCTTCGGTTGGATTATATAGGCGGCACAACAGCTTGATAAAGGTCGTCTTACCGGCTCCGTTCAATCCTACGACAGCCAGCTTTTCTCCCGGATGCAGTTTCAGATTCAGATGACTGACTGCATCGGTGGTTGCCCCGGCATAACGATAAGTCACATCATGGAATTCGATTTCATATGCATCTGCTTTCGGAAGCGGGAGGTACTGTTTCTCCTTCTCCTCGTCGCTCACTTCCAAGAATGAGCGAAAATCATCCACCTGCATGGATGCGTTCCGGTAATCACCGAATCTATGTAAAAAGGAAAGCAGATTCTCGGAAAACGATATAGCAAGTGCCAAAAACATCGTAAAATCACCGATTGACATTCCGTTCTTCAATACTGCCACGAACAATGCAGCGTAAACCAAGGCCCTTCCTACCACATAAAGGCAATTGATCACAAGTGCATGCCAAAACCAAATTTCAAAATGATAATCATGCAGCTTTTCCTGCTTTGCATAGATAAACTTTTGCTTCGCCAACAAAAAATCTTTCATATGGAACAGGCGGATTTCTTTCGCATAGTCAAAATCCTGCGTAACCCGTTCCATGTAATTCACTTCACGATTTACCGGTGTCAACACATTCCAATAATTGATTTTATCCAGCTTAATGATCCGCATAAAATACAAATACTGTACAACGGTAATCACTATCAGCGCAAAAATCAGTCTCCAGTCCAGAACGACAACGGCAAATGAGGTCACAATCACAGTAAACAGATTCCTGCCAAGTGTTGACATCAGGCGCATCATACCCTCAACGCCATTGCTGTTACCGCCTGTTGCAGACGTCGCTCTTTGGTGGATGTCCAACACCTCCGGCTGCTCGAGCAATTGATAACTCATATGAAGCGCCTTATCAATACGCTCCAATATCATATGCATACGAATCTTAATAAAACGGTACCATGTTTTATTCTCCGCCGTAATGTTTCCTAAGGTAAGTACTGCAACAGCACTGCCGGCGAGCAAAATCAGATTGAGCAAAGCGCGCAGACACGCCTCTTTGCTGTTTCCGGATTGAACGATATCAATCACGTATTTACCAAATACGCCCCAAAAGTAAGACAGTACGGAACCA
>SVEF01000009.1 GCA_015057585.1 Lachnospiraceae bacterium
CCGGAACATATACATACACGGAAGAAACATCTCCGCCTGTGATATTTAACACTGCCTTGTTCGCTTTTACATTAGAACTCTGTAACCAGATTGCTCCCTTGTTACCGCTTGTAGAAACGATTCTACCGCCGCTAACGTTAAGAGTATTTGTCTCTTTTACGCAGTTAGCAAACTGACGGATTGCACGGTAAGGAGAAACAATATAGCCGCCTTCAATGTACAATGTTGCTGCGCCGATACCGCTGTTGGTTAAATTGTCAATAGCATAAGCCATGTCGGTTCCACCGTCATGCTCAATGGTACCGCTTACGATAGTTACTGTACCCTGATTGTTGGAAATAACAGAAGAGTATGCATTCCAACCACGGTTTGTTGTTGCACTTAAAGTAATCTTACCATTACCCTGAACAGTCAGAGTACCCTTATTAACATTGATCAGACCGAAACTACCGCTGGCAGTATCTACGCCACTGATTGTCTTGCCGTTTAAATCTAAAACAATTGCATCGTCTGCTGCGATTTTAACAGTTCCGTCTAATTCGATATCAGCAATCAGTACTACTGTCTCGCCATATCCTGCTGCATCAATTGCTTCCTGTAAGGTTGCATAGTATGTATCACCCACCTGAGCAACCATGCCATAAGTTACATCCTTCGTGAGGTTGAAAAGACCATATGCCTCTTCAAAAATGTAGGACGGATGAAGTCCTAAAGTTGTTACTTCTTTTGCTTCCTTTACCACGGAAACGCTAAGTCCTGTTGCGTCACCATTCTCCGGAACATATACATACACGGAAGAAACATCTCCGCCTGTGATATTTAACACTGCCTTGTTCGCTTTTACATTAGAACTCTGTAACCAGATTGCTCCCTTGTTACCGCTTGTAGAAACGATTCTACCTCCGCTAACATTAAGTGTATTGTTTTCCTTTACACAGTTTGCGAACTGACGGATTGCACGGTAAGGAGAAACAATGTAGCCGCCCTCGATGTACAAGGTAGCCGCACCGATTCCGCTGTTGGTTAAGTTGTCGATTGCATACGCCATGGCAGTTCCACCGTCATGCTCAATGGTACCGCTTACGATAGTTACTGTACCCTGATTGTTGGAAATAACGGAAGAGTATGCGCTCCAACCACGGTCTGTTGTTGCGCTTAATGTAATCTTACCGTTACCCTGAACGGTCAGACTACCCTTGCTTACGTTAATCAGGCTGAAACTACCGCTGGCAGTATCTACACCGCTGATAGTCTTGCCATTTAAATCTAAAATAATGGAATCATCTGCTGCAATCTTAACAGTTCCTGTTAATTCAACGTCCGCAACTAACTTTACGGTATCGCCATAGCCTGCTGCATCAATTGCTTCCTGAAGACTGGTGAATGCTTTATCACCAACCATTGCAACCGGTGGTAATGGCCAAACTGTCTTGCCATCTACGATAACTGTCACGTCTTCCAAATCACACTCAACATACTCTGCTCTGTTTCCTGTTGCAAAGCCGTTTGCCGTAACATTGCTTAATTCTACGGACACTGCTCCGTCTAAGTTGAGCGGTGCCTTCTTCGATGTTGTTGCTGCGCTGAAGGAAGTATCCTTAACAACGATCGACAAATCAGCTCCGCTTCCGTAATGATTCCATGTGCTCTTAATTGCACCGTAAGTCATTCCGCTGAATGTACAACCATCTACTACGATGTCACCGTTGTTATAAATCCACAAACCGTAATGGTCTGTATTGTATTCCTTGCTGTCTCCCTCATATGTCTGGGATCCCATGGTAAAGGCACAACCTGTGAAGGTTACGTCCTGGCTTACCATAACGCCTTCTACAAAAGTACAGCCGGTAAATTCTGCTGCTGCACAATCTAACATGATGTAGCAGAATTCCCATGGATCCGGATCAGATCCTTCTCCGGACTTTCTTCTGTTATCCACAAAAGTTACACCTTCTGCAACTAAAGTTGCTCCGGATGCACTTAATTTCTGATAATATACACCGTTTAATGTAACGGTTGCACCGGACATACCTACCAGACGTACGGTATCTGCTCCTGCAACTGCAAGATCCGGTGTATACTTTACATTTGTTCCTGTTGCTGTTACATTTCCGTAAATTTCATAAGTAACAACGCCGTTTACTGCTGTAGCATTTGCTGCTGCATCATCTAAAGATGCGTACTTCTTACCATTCACTACTACATAAGAAGATACCGTACCGGAAGTAGCTGCCCAATCAGCTGCATCTACCACTTTACCTGCGTACGTGGTGATTGCGCTGGTTCCCATGAGTACTCCGTCTACCCAAAGCTGCATTTCAGTCGGAACTACCTTCTTATCTGCAACCCATGGTGCACAAATCCAAGTATCGCTCCAGTTCTTTGGTTCTACGCTAACAGAACCTGTCATTGCCTTACGGTAACCCGGTGCATACTCATTTACATTTAAAGATGCTGTAGCAAGAAGTTCTGCTCCGCTGTAAAGCTTTAATACTACACTTTCTGCATATCTGAGGTTTACAAGATCTACAAAAACTCTGCCATAGCTCTTGTCTACATATGCTCTGTCTAAGGTACCCTTGGAAACTCCTGTTGTACCTGCACATGTATCCCAGTCTGCTGCATCCATACGACCAACCGTTGGATCTTCGTTTGGAATGCGCTCATAAATCATATCATTGGTATCTACGGTAGTACCGTCAACAACCAGTCTAACCTCGGTCGGTACTACATCCTTGTCTGCAAACCACTCTTCAGAAATCCAAGCTGCGTTTTCACCACTTGCACGGCCAACCAGAATAGAACCTGTTAACTCGCCGTAAACGCCCGGTCCATAATATGGATGTAATTTGCTGGATGCAAGCAAAGTGTCTCCGGTATAAAGTTCTAACACTACGCTTTCATAGAAGCATATAGAATCCAAATCAAGCACAATGCGGCCGTTTGTCGCATCAAGATATGTACGTGTTACGTTGCCGCCTGCAGGACTTACAGTACCGGCACAAGCTGCCCAATCTGCTGCGTCCATAGTCTTGGAACCGCCCATTGTAGAAACGATTCCGGAAGTAGCCATAACTTCACCGTCTACTACAAGTCTTACTTCGGTCGGAACAACATTTTTATAGGCTCTCCATGGTTCACATACCCATGTATCGCTCCAGTTTGCCGGATCCACACTAACAGATCCTGTCATTTCCCCACGGGTACCCGGTGCATGCTCCGCTGTGTTTAAGGATGCTGCTGCAAGCAATGTATCGCCCGCGTAAAGCTCCAATACTACACTTTCCTGGAAAGTAAGATCACCGAGGTCAACATAAATTCTTCCTTTGCTTGCATTTAAATATGCACTGCGAAGGAAACGACCCGATTTTGTCACTTCAGTTACTTCATTGGAAATCATTTCTTCAGATTCAGAATTAGATTCTCCAGATGTTGCTTCTACGCCGGCTTCATTTTCAGCCTTTGCGTAGGTTGTCGGGAGTAATACTCCTGTGACCAATGCAACTAAGAATAACATGGTCAACAACTTTTTCATTGCCTTTTTCATCATTTTTCTCCTTAATTAAGATTTTAATTTGGATTAAAATGACTTGGCGACTGGGCCAGCATAGCATCTCCGCCTTAGCCCCCTGGTTTTGCGTCCCGGCGTTTCCGCCGGTTTGCCGTTTCATTCATTAAATTCGCTTTTGTTTTGAAGCGACGTTGCGATAATGCAACTGCCGTTCTCAGCTACTTTACAGTGAGTTTTAACGCAAACTACCCCTACGTTTTTTGCACTGTGAAAGTCATTATACGCTACTTTTTTTTAGATTGCAAGCGTTTTTGAACAAAACCTCCAAATATTTTTTAAAAAAGTCAATAGGGCGATAGTCCCAAAAAACGTCGTGAATTTGTCCTACCGAAGTAGACCCTTGATTTTATGCCCTTTTGCGCTTTGGAATACAAAAAACTCTCCCTCTGTCCGCTTTTTTGCTTCCCGACATGTTCAAAACTTACTTGAAAGAAGTTTCAAAAAACATCGCAATGTCATGAAAGTTCTTTCAGATGTTCACAAAAAAGAGCCGGAGGATTTCTCATCTTCCTGCTCTTTTTTCATCCGTTTTGGGGCAATTCGTTTGTCTCTTTCCTACTCTGCGTCCGTCATCCCGAGTTTCTTCCGATACTCCGCCGGACTTTCCCCTACATACTTTTTAAACTTCTTATGAAAGTAATCCACATTTTTGTAACCGACACGCTCTGCCACTTCATATACTTTATACCGGTTTTCCTTTAAAAGCGCAATCGCATGCTTTACACGCACCTGGTCCACGTAGGAATTAAAACTCTCCCCCACCGTCTTATGAAAAATCTTTCCAAGGTACGAGCTGTTATATCCAAACAACGCTGCGATAGATTCCAGTTTTATGTTCGTATGGTAATTATGCTCGATGTAATGCAGGATGTCATCCAGTACACTGTCCCTGGAAGAATTTCCGAGTGCATTCATTACCTGTTCAAACTGCATGGCAAAATAATTCACAATCTCATATAAATAATTCTGCTCATTGATAAAGGCAATTGCCTCCTGATTGGATGCCAGCGGAAGCTCCACTGACGTATACTTCCGGTTCATAGCCTCCTTCAAACGAAGAAACAAATCCGTCAGAAACACCTTCGCCTCTGTCGTATTGGTATCCAGATGGTACAGTCTTTCTTCCAGGGTTGCCAAAAGTTCTGTCACTTTTCTGCGATTAAATGTCTGAAGATAATCTACCAATGCGGTTGCATAATACTCTGCCCTGGTCTTATCCAGCGCCTCTGCCGTTTCCTTCTCTGTCGGCAAATCCGCAAACCCGAGTACATGCTGTCCCTGCGCGCAGAAAAACCGGCGATTCATAAGTACTGCTGCCTGATCGTAGGATTCCTTTAACTCCCGGATTTCTTTCACCGGCGCACCGTACGAAATAAACAATGTATCTAACGGGCTGCCCTTCTGCGGTGCGGCGTCATAGTGCTTTAAGAATCTGCCAAACTTTTCGATTGCAAACTGCCCCTTTAACAAAAGAACATTCTTATCCTTTACGACAAAGTGCTCAAACGAGCGGTGTCCGCCGTCTGCCACCTGAAACATATCCGCAAACTGATATGGTATTTCATGCTCTTCCATACGAAAATTTTCGTACAATACCACCTGATATATGTCTGCTTCCAGTTCCAGTTCTTTTACATTCAAGCGTCCGAAATCCACCTTGCCCGTTACAATGTCAAGCAGTATTTCTCTTTTAGACTTTCTCCGGAAAAAATCATGGTCTTCGTCCTTTTGCTTCTGCTCCTGTACCGACGCATATACTTCACGGACTACCTGTTCCAGTTCTTCTTCATCCATCGGTTTGGTCAGATAGTATTTTACCCCACACTTCATAGCAGACTGTGCATACTTAAAATCCGAATACCCGGATAAAATGACAAAGGTCCCGCGATATCCCTGTGCCTTCGCTTTCTCTATCACTTCGTTGCCATACATGGATGGCATACGCATATCAATCAAAGTCAGCGTCGGATTCAATGCAAGGATATCCTTCAGTGCGTCCTCGCCGTTCCCCGCTTCGCCGCACACCGTAAATCCAAGTTCCTCCCAATCCAGAATACACTTTAAGCCCTCTCGGATTGCCACTTCATCATCTGCTATATATACAGTTTCCAATCTTTCTGCCATGACATACCTCTTATTTTCTTTTGTTTCCTATATTATATCGTTTTTCGTTTTTCTTGGCAAGCAAAGGCCCCGCAAGAAAGCAGGGCCCAAACAATTTTATTCCACTGTAATTGTAATTCTTGTCTTACCCTTTACTTCACCCATCGCAGTAATGACTACCTGACCCGGCTGTAACGCTGTCACTTTCACCGTAACCACTCCGTTCTCCGGTGCCACGGCCGTACAATCCACAACCGCAACCGAGGAATCTTCCGACATAAACGCAATATTCTCCGTTACATTCAAAGGTTCCATATTAATAGTAAATTCCTTAGTCTCTCCCACCTTCATGGTCGAAGTCTTTTCGGAAGGAGTAATCTTTGTCATCTCAATCACTTCTGCCGTCTCCGTTGTCTGGAACGCGATATTGCTGAGCGTAAAAGTGACCTCAATTCTCTTTGGTTCCGGATGTCCGTCAATACTGAGCGTAAAATCAGAATTTGCAGTTACTCCTGCAACAGAAGAACCGTCCCACGCATTCATCGGGTCACCGGTATCCAGCGTGCTTGCCTTGATAGCAGTCTTCGGAGCCGTCTGCGTAATCACAAGTTCTTCTCCGTCCACCACAACTTTATCAAACATAATGTCACAGCTGGCCAGACCGCTGTTTGGCTTCTTGCCCGATGTTACAAGATAATCCTTAATGTAGAGGGAACCCATGCCCGCAAAGCTGGTTACACCTGCAGCCCTGGCAGCATCCGACAAATCCGTTTCCGCATCGATTACTACCGTGTATTGTCCTTCGCCGTTTACGGTAATTCTTGCGCCGACATCATTGCCGAAGTAATTGTTCTTACTGTCAGAGAAGTATGCATTCAACGCAAGTTCCAGTTCTCCTGTGGATGCCACTTCAAATACCTTGATTTTAATACTTCTGGTAAGTCCGGTCGAAGAAGTGATAATTACATAAGCAATGCCCGGAACATGTCCGTACACTTCACCGTGTTCATTCACCGTGCATACACTTGTATTGGTCGACTCATAAGTCAGGAACGCATCCGAATTTTCCGGTTCCA
This sequence comes from Lachnospiraceae bacterium, assembly GCA_015057585.1. GTDB lineage: Bacteria > Bacillota > Clostridia > Lachnospirales > Lachnospiraceae > SIG299. The sequence continues at coordinate 6,751 of SVEF01000009.1, forward strand.
CAGTTGCGGACAGATTTAAGTGTCCGTTTTCCGGAACATTCACTGTCGTTGCCGGAACCGCAATCTTCGTGCACGGCACTTCTGATGTCAAGCCCCCGACTGCCACCGGAATTTCCACGGTCGTACTACCGCTCATGGAATAAGCCGTAATCACCGCAGTACCCATACCCTTTGCATGCACCATACCGTTATAAACGGTTGCAACCGCATCGTTGGATGTCTTCCAAAGGACAAGGTCGTTCGCCTCTGCCGGAGTCTTTTCTGCTGTCAACGTAACATAATCTCCAATGGCTAACGACAATTTTTCTTCCGATACTTTAATTCCTGTCAAAGAAGTCACCGTCGGATTCTTTACGATATCTTCCAGCTTCGTATAATCAAGGAAAGTGCCTCTCATAATACCGGAGACAAGTTCCGGAAACAGCTGCGTATAATCTTCACGGTTTATCACCGTAAAGCAATAGTCCACTTCCTTATTTATATGGTCAAACGCTCCCGCATCCCAAAGACACGGAACGATACCAAGTTTTTCACAAATATAATTCACGACCTCCAGGTGATAGGCACGCTCTGCGGTATTATTTTTGTCCACCGCACCATACTCACCAAGGATAACCGGGTAACCCGCAGAAAGGAAATCCTTTAACTCCTCAAAATGAATCTCCAACGCCTGGGAGCTCTGCAGGCTCCATGTGGTGGATCCCATATTTTCAAGAAGACCAAAGGTCCAGTCATATTCATGTACTGCAAGGAACAAACGTCCTGCGGCATCTGTCGGCATCTTGAAGCCGAACTCTTTCTTACAGGTATTTGTAATATTGGTGTACCTTGCCGGAACCGAAAGCCAACGCTTTGCATTGTTTCCGCCGGTTGCACGCACCGTATTCACAAACAGTTGGTTTAATTCCATGATGACCTGCATATCTTTGGTAATTCCTGCTGCCGAATTGTCATCACCGGTCACTTCGTTCATGGATTCAAAAACGAGATGTTCATCATATTCTTTAAATCTCTCTGCAATCTGCTTCCAGACCGCCGCAAACTTTTCTTTTACAGGCGCCATATCCTCCGATGCAATTCTTAACCATCCGGTCTGCTCTGCACCATCGTGGTGGATATTGATAATCGCATACATATCCTGGCTCACGCAGTAATCTACAATTTCCTGCACTCTGGTCAGCCACTGTTCGTTAATGACGTATCCGTTATCATCGTCAATCATGTTTCCCCAGGTAACCGGTATTCTGACCGTGTTAAAGCCTGCATCATGTACTGCCGTCATCAGTTCCTTTGTGGTTTCATACGGCTGCCAAAGCGTTTCCATCGGAGTAAATCCGGTATGTCCGTCCATTGTATTACCAAGATTCCAACCGGTTCCCATTTCTTCGACGATTTCACCTGCCGTCAAATCACGGAAGTCATTTTTATTATTTTTCACTACAGGTCCTGTCACTTCCGGGGTTTCCGGTCCCACCGGTGTTTCTGCCTCCTTCGTCGGTTCCGGTGTCGGTGTCGTATCGTTCTGACCGCCTCCGCCGCAACCACCAAACGCAAGTGTCACCGCAAGCAAAAGCGCCATTGCTCTTCTCTTCCAATGCATCATAGTTTTAACCTTCCTTCGCTTTTTTCTCAATATCTTTAAAAATATACATCGCCGGCCCGCTGATGGTGAGAAACAGCACCGCCGGTCCGATTAATACCCATAAAAAGAGGGTCGTCGTATTAAAGAAGAAAATCAAAATTTCAATTGCCAGAATGACAATCAGAAAAACCGTCCTGCCAAAGTACTTGATAGAAATCTCCATAGAGTTCTTTATCGTGGCAATCAAAGTATTTTCATAGCGCGCCATCAGGGCATAGGTATAAAGAAAATATCCGACACACATCGCGGTCCCTACAATGCCTAAAATCAGAAACCAGATCGGATTCCCTTCCACCGCATGAAACAACTGAAAATCCAGATACAGCGCATAAGCAAACACCATATTTAATATCCCTGCCGGAATTCCCTGTTTTAAATTTGCCTTGAACGCTTTCAAAAAGTCTCTCGCCACATAGCCCTCCCTATCATCCACCATTTTCAATGTAACCGAAAACGCTGCCGCCGTCGACGCTCCGATGGTTACCACCGGGAGGGAACAAATTACCCACAGAATATTTAATTTTAACATATCCCATAACCTCGAAAGGAAATGGAACAATGGTCCGTCCGTACTAAAAAAATTCATGTCCGATGTCCTTCTTTATTATGGAACAAAAGGCCGCTACCCCCCGTAACAGCCTCCTGTCCTCTTCTTCTATCTTATATTATCTTACTTTCTTACCGATTCCTCTAACTCGTGGCGTCTTGCAGCCTCCTGCTCACACCACTCAAGGCACTTATCATAACCGTATGCGTTTGCATCGTTGATCATCTTGTTTAACAGCATGTTAAACTGACCGTCGGACATTGCATAAATACAATTCCATGTGCCGTCTACGATACAATCGGTTACCTGTTCCCAGATTACTTCGAGTTCCGCACTCTTTGTACTTTCTGCATAAGTCGTTGCCGGAGCCACCTTAAAATTCTTTGTTCTGAGGTAATCCATCGCGCTCGCACAACCGGTATAATTTCTCCAATCCTGCTCAATATCACTGGCTGCAGCTGTTAAGTTGCTCTTCCAGTTTACATAGTTAAAGGTTTCCCCTGCAGCAGAATCCGGATTTACCGCATTAATCGAATAAATCACATTATTCAACTGCTAACGGCCATCTGCAAAGTTATTGCCTGCATATTCGCCGGTCATCATGGTTTCTTCACCGTTCTTCATACACTGCTGTCCGAATTCGGTGAAATAGGTATAACCGTTTTCATCGTAATCCCAGGTCAGACCCTGCGGACCGTATTCGGATACCATTCTTCCTTCCGGAGTTGCAAACCAGTTGATGATTTCCATACAAAGTTCCGGATACTGTGTGTTTGCGCCGATACACCATACACGACTACCACCATACACACTCATACCGTAAGTCAGCGGCACTGCTTCTTCCGGAAGCAAGGTTCCCATGTACTTACCTTCTGCAATGTGCTCCGGTGTATTGTATGCCATATTGCCTGCGTAGTTAAAGATGGAGAAGAATACACCGCCTGCCAAAACCTTGGCAATCATTTCATCATAGGTCTGTGTCATGGAGTTCGGATCGAGCAAATCTTCTCTGTACAATTTATTGAAGAACTTTAACATCTCAATGTATGGACCCTCTTTATCGAGTGCGCCATAGAACTTTCCTGTGTCAGAATCGTATACACCAAGCGCCAGTTCATCATAGCCATAGTAAGCAGTCGCCATTGCCTTAACATACATTACCATATTGCCGTCCCAGTCAGGCCATAAGGACATCGGGTAAGTTTCCTTACCGTTTTCATCGGTCGGGCAAATTTCCTTCATCTGTTTAAACAAGGTAACCAGGTCGTCTAAATCCTTCACTACCGGATAACCGAGTTCTTTATACAAATCCCAGCGCAAATCCCAGGTATAGAAAAATTCCTCGAAATTTTCACTGTTTGCGGCAACATTGTGGCCGATACCGTAAATCTTTCCCTTTTTCGGTGTAAGATTCCGATTCGTCTCCAGTGCTGTTGCCATGTTTTCTGCCATATAAGAGCCGTACTCTTCTAAAATTCCGTCTTCTTCCCAGTCAAACAGCATATCTGCTGCTACTGCTCTCTGATAATCCGAACCATTGCTGCCAAAAATCACGATATCGCCAAGATGTCCGGACTCCATACGGGTATCGAATACGCCTTCCGTATCCGGAACAATCAATAACTTTACATTAAATTTATCTAACATTACCTTTGCAAACCAACCAACCTGTTCGCCGGAAATATTGGCAAGCTGACTGTAAACCGTAAGTTCAATCGGATCGCCCTTTTCCTGATCCCCGCCGTTTCCTCCGGTCCTGCCGCCACAGCCTGCGATGGAGCACACCATCATCATGGCAAGCGCCACTGCTAACACTCTTTTCCATAAATGCTTCATTTTAATTACCCTCCTTTTATCTGAAACGGACACATAATCCGCTGCATTCTTTTTTAACCCTTTACCGCACCAAGCATAATACCCTTTTCAAAATAGCGCTGCATGAAAGGGTAAACCATGAGAATCGGAATCACCGTAACCATGGAAATGGTATACTTGATGACCTTGGAGTCAAGCACTCCCTCCATCATACCTGCCGCCTGGCTGCCGCTGACACCGCCACTGACAACCGCACCCAGACTGGAGGTCTGATTCAAATAAATGTACAGTCTGTGCTGCAAAGTCTGCAATTCCGGTGTACCACTCATGTAAATAATCGAATCCATAAAGGAATTCCAATGACCTACCGCACCAAAAATCGCAATCGTTGCCAAAATCGGTTTGCTGAGCGGCCAGATAATTTTCCGAAAAATGGTCATATGCCCTGCACCGTCGATAAATGCGCTTTCTTCCAATTCCGATGGTATCGACTCTATGTAGGTCTTCACCAAAATGATGTTATACGGTTGTACAATCGCCGGCAAAATATAAACCAGATAATTTTCCGTCAACCCTAACATCAACAGATTCAAATAAGTAGGAACAAGTCCCGCATTAAAGTACATCGTAATAACAAGGAAACGGTACCAGAACTTTCTGTGCCACAAATCCTGCTGTGTCATGAGATAACCGGCAAGTGCCGAAGTGGCAACCATCAATGCCGTACCGATAATCGTTCGGGAAATGGAAACACCAAACGCCGTCATAACCTCCTCCGCACCAAGCATTGCAATGTAGTTCTGTAAGTGAATTCCCTTCGGAATAAATGTAATGGAGCCTGCCCGCACCAGGGAATTGCTTGAAATCGTATTGATAAACAAGTAATAGAACGGGAAAATACAGCTCAGTGTAAAAATACCGAAGAAGGAATAGTTCAGGATAAAGAACACGATATCCTTTACCGTATAATGCTGTTTCTTCTTATGCGTTTTATAATATAACTTTTCTGCCTTCAAGTCCAGTTTTTCCTGTTTTGTCTTCGCCATAGTTCTTCACCCCCGCCTTACATAATACTCTCGCCACGGACGAGTTTGGATATGCCGTTTGCCGCAAATAACAAAATTACGCTGACAATCGTCTTAACCATACCGACAACAGTGGACAAAGGCACCAGTCCGCCACCGATACCGATCTGATATACATACAAATCCAGCACACGGATAGCGTCTTTGTTCGAGGCATTTTCAAACACCAGATACTGGTCCATACCGTTACTTAAAATCCCTGCTACCGACATTAGCAACAATACGCAGAAAGTAGGAATTAACCCCGGCACCGTGATGTGCCACATCTTCTGGAACCGTCCCGCACCGTCTACGGTAGCCGCTTCATAAAGCTGCTGGTCGATACCGGAAATACCTGCCACATAAATGATGGCACTCCAGCCGACGCCCTTCCACATGCCCCAGGCAAGCATCTTAAACCAGATGCCGTTTGCGTCTAACAGATGGTTCACTTCATGAAGTTCTCCTGTCACGGAAGTCAAAAAGTTATTCAGGAAACCATCCGTTGCAAAAATTGCAAGAGCAATTGCATAGACAAGCACCCAGCTGATAAAGTTCGGAATCGTGGTGAACGTCTGCACAAAACGCCGGAACCATCCGCACTTAATCTCTGTAAGGAAGATCGCAAATGCCATCGGCACCCAGCTGGTTGCAATACCAAGACCGCTCATAATCAGGGTATTTTTTAATACATTGATTATATCCGATCTGGTCTTTGCATTTTCAAACAAATAGGTAAACCATTTAAAACCTACAAACTTATCCCAACTCAAAGTTTCCCCGGTATTGTAATCAAAGAATGCATACCTCCAACCGTATAGCGGCAGATAACAAAATACAAATGCGAATGCCGCTATCGGGAGGAAGAAGAGGAACAATTTGTAAGGTGTCGCAATCTCATACTTATCTTCCTTGTTTGGCTTTGGCTGGCAAACGATAATAACCAGCGTAGAAATCAAAAGAACTGCAGCCAGTGCAAGGAATAAATACATCGGGACCGGGAACTCATTGATATACTCCCCGTTTTCCAGTTTGGTTGTATAAACCTTATCCGGACGGTCGGTCGCACAAAATCTCTGATAAGCAAGATAAATTCCTGCCATACCGCCAAACATAGTGACGGTTCCCGCAAGACCAAACCAATTCCCGACATGTTTCATCTTTAAATTACCGAGCGACATACAGGCACAGACTGCCGTCAGGGCAATACCCAGACACAGAACTGCAGCGCCAATCATCAGCACCACAAAATCTCCCGACTGTACCCAGCCCATACGGAGCGGTCTTCCCGCCAGGGAGGTCAGGGAATCATAAGAAATCGCCGTTGTAAACAACGATAAATTTTTGTTAATCAAACCGGATACATAGGCCGGGTTGGCTGCAGGGAAGAACATCATGACAAGCGCCAAAAGCGTACCGATTCTCGTTATGTAATAGACCCTGTCGGTCCATCCGTTACTCTGCCGTTTTATCTTTTTCATACTATCCTCCTCGTTTCCCTCCATACTTTTTTCATCTTACCTGTATTATACACGCCCTGACTTTTTCTGAATACCGCAATTACTTGATACAAAATACATTCAATTTTTGTTCTGTAATATACAAAAAAAGATTTCCCGGCCACAAAGAGCCGGGAAACCCAAAAAAGAAGGAAATTATTTATTTTTTCTTTTTCAAAACAACTACTGCTACGCCTGCTACCGCAATCACTGCAATTACAATCACAACGATAACCACCGGATTCACACCGCCGGAAGAAGCAGGAGTATCTGTGCTCTGGGAAGGAGCCTGTGTCGGCTCTGCAGGAGCTTCTGTTGGTGCTGCCGGAGTTTCTGTTGGTGTTGGTTCTGCAGGAGTTTCAGCACCGGCCTTGTCATAATCAAAACCGGAAACATCAAATGTGATTTCTACCGTCTTTGTAGGAACCATATCAGCTACGGAATAGGAACCTTCCAAAGCGTTGTTCCAAAGGTTTGCGCAAAGAATCTTTAACCAATCCTTGGAATCGCCATCAACCACACCTTCTGCGAAGGAAAGGATTTCCTTTCCGTCATAATATGCCTTAACGTTGGAAACTGTAATTTCTCCGGAGTTCGGAATATCCGTGGAGATAAATAACAGATTCAATCTTGTTGTTCCCTCGAGAAGGTTAAAACCTTCGAACTTTAAGGAATAAGAGCCGTTACCTGCGATTTCAACATCTGTGAAGGTACCATCCTTCTTAACGAGACCTTCTACGCTGTCAACATAGCTGAACTGTCCGAAAGCTTCCGGATATTCTAAGGACTCTAAGCCATATGATGCATCATCCCATGCGTTACGGAACTCCCACATATCCGTCTGGATACCCATGTATGCATGATATGTACCGTTCTTATCTACGGATGGCTTTTCTTCTACTAAGAGAGAAGCGCCTTCGTTTAATCCTGTGATTGTAATTGTGTATTCGATGCTCTTACAGCCGGATGGACTTGCGATTACCTGATCGCCCCACTCGTTGTAACCACCGGAAAGACGGATGGTCTTTGTTACCGGCCAGTCAGCAGAGCCCTCATACGACCATGCCTTTGTTGCCTTGGAATAATCAATGGTATCTGTTACATCTACACCATCAATCTTTAAGGAATCAATTGTATAATTTACCCATGCAATATCCTGCTGGACTGCTGTATCAACAACTAAAATAGGAGCAATCCACCATGTATGGAGTACCGGTGTCGGAAAATTAAGACTCAGTGTTACCGTGTCACCAACCTTAGCTGTTACTACATTACCCGTAACATTGCCTTTATCTGTAGAGCTGTTAGCCCAGGAGAATAACCAGTCGTTACTTACTTCCATGTCTCCATCCATGCCAAGGAACATCTGGAATTCGCCTGTAAACGGAGTACCGACTTCTGTACCCACGTCAAGTGCTGCCTTTCCGCTAATCTTTGTAAAAGTAATCGTATACATGATTTCGGTTACTGCTTCCGGCTTTGGCATGCATCTGTCGCCCCATTCGTTGTAACCGCCGCCTAAGTTAAAGGTTTCTTCCACTGTAAAGTTACCGCAACCTTCTTTCCAATACTTCTGACCCGCTGTCATATCAATGGAAGATGTTACATCTACGCCATTAATGGTTAACTTATCAATAGTAAAATCTACATCTGCCATACCCGGTGCAATAAGAACCGGTCTGACAAACCAAGTAGCAGGAAGTGCTCCCTCGGAGCTGACACCGATTGTCACGGTCTGGCCTTCTCTTACCATCGCTGTCGTAGGAACAATGCCGCCGGCAGCTTCTTCACCATAGTAAGTTGCTCCCCAGCTTGTTCCGTCCGCTGCATCTGCACCGATTGCCACAAATGCAAAATATTCCGGAGCCTTTTCTACCTTTGTTAAGGTAATGGTATACATAATTTCCTTGAAATTCTGTGGTTTTGCAATGGTCTGGTCTCCCCACTCATTGTAACCGCCGCCAAGGTTGAAAGTTTCTTCCTTCGCATAATCACCACAGCCTTCATTCCACCAAGTTTTTCCCTTGGACATATCTGCTGTTACTTCCGTACCATCGATTGTAATCTTATCAATGGTATATTCTACGTTTACACCTCCCGGAACCACAATCACCGGTCTGACAAACCATGCCTGCGGAAGTTCCTCTGTGGAAGTAAGACCAATCGTAAAGGTCTCCCCGACAGTAACGTTTGCGGTTGTTGCTGTCAAAGGTCCCCTTGCTGTTGTTCCGTAGAACTCAGCCCCCCAGCCTTCTGCTGCAGTGTCGGCGCCCATAGCCACAAATGCATAGTAGCTTTCACCGTCTGCCTTTGCTTCCTTCGCTGGTGCTGTGGTTGCTGTCATTGCAAATACCATAACAAGAGCAAGAAGTCCGGCGAAAAATCTTTTCCAATTTTTGTTCATATTTAGCCTCCTCCATAAATGAAAGTTTTTTTACATTAGCATTGTAACAAATGCTTTTTACAAAAAACACAGAACAATTTATAGAGAAAATACATAAAAAATTATACTTTTACCCTTCTTTTTCTTCCTCGGAAACTTCCCGCACCGGAAGCAGAGCCGTTACCATGGTACCCTCACCGAGTGTACTTTGGATGCTGATTCCGTACTCTTCCCCGTAATTCAATTTAATCCGGCGGTTGATGTTATACAGGCCGATGCTGCTGGTGCGGCGTTCTCTCGTATAGTTTTCCACCTTTCGCATGACTTCCTTCATGGTTTCTTCGTCCATGCCGTTTCCGTTGTCGGAGATATCCACATGAATTCCGTCATCCATCCTGTAAATACTGATCCACACACAGCCATCCTCTTCCCTCGCTTCCAGGCCATGCACAATGGCATTTTCCACAATCGGCTGAAGCAGCAGAGGTAACATTCTGTAGTTTTCAAGTTCCAGCCCCGGCTGAATCGTAATCTTATAATTCACACGATCGCCAAACCGCAGCTGCTGAATCTTTAAATAGGTAAGAATATGCTCCATTTCCTCCGCAAAGGTAGTCTCCACGGTTCCTGTATTCTCCAACACATAACGCATGGACTTCCCGAGAAGTTTAATCGCTGTTGCCACTTCTTTGTCTCCGGCTGTAAAGGCCTTCATGCGGATTGTCTCCAGCGTGTTGTACAAAAAGTGCGGGTTAATCTGACTGGCCAGCATCTTATATTCCATTTTTTGCTGTTCTACTTCAATTTTCTGTTCGCGCAGCTTCGTCTCATACTGTTCCGCTTCCATCCGTTGGATGTTGTCTACCATGACCAGCAATTCATCGAACGCTTCCGACAATTCTTCACTTCCTGCAAATTCCGTCCGCATCGCCGCATAGTCTCCGCGGCTTGCCTTGCCCATTTCGTGGCGGATTCCCTTTACCTGTGCCACTACACTTTGGATAAATGCCCAGAGAATCACAAGAGGCAGTAAAACCGCCGCACCCAGAAGTAAAAAATAACTTCACATGACCGGTTCTTCCGCAGGCTGCACCTTTGCATAGGTCAGCAGGTACATATCCGAAGATGTTTTTGAAATATCCAGGGAGGACAGATGGTACAGCGCCTCATTTTCCTCTATGACTCCGACTCCGCTGTCGTCATAACTCTTTCCCTGTATCACCGGTTCCGGCAGGGAATTTCCGCAATATTTCTTATCACTGCCGAAAAAGACCGGCATATCATCTACCGAAATCATCGTAATATATTCCTGATTGTTGATACGGCTGGAAAGATACGCATCGCGGATGGTAATCACAATCACTGCTTCCCCCTCCCCGCCAACCAGTACCATTTTCCGCACCAGAGCCAGACGCCACGCATAGGTTCCGTAATTATCCGGCAGCCAGCTGCACACCCAGAAAGGGGCATACTGTTCCTGCGCTTTCTGATACCAGTCGGTTTCCTTAATCTCGTCCGTTGGTACGCGGAACTGTTTAAAATCCACCATGTCAGCCCGGTCCACATAAACGTACACTTCTTCAATACCGGCATAATTTCCCATGTATTTATCCATCAGGGTAATCCGGTTGGCTGCCTCTCTTATCTCCTGTTCATTCTCATACTCTCCCCGCAAAAAGGAAAGCAACTCATCATTATACACAATGCTGTCGGAAATCGTGTAAATCTGTGTGGAAATTTCATACAGCGTCTGTTTGATTGCCGAATTGTATGTTTTCAAAAGATTTGCATTGTACTTTAATGCATCCTCTTCCTGCTTTTTTTGATTCGTGTAAGTATTATGCATTGTTACCGCTACCAGAATCATCACCGGCACAAGTACGGCAAACAGGTATACCACCATCATCTGTGCACCGATTCTCCACCGCTTTTTTCTCTTTTTCGGAAGTATCTTTTCTTCCATAGTTCCTCCTGCCCGTTTCAAACGTTTTCCCTTCTTCGGATAAAAAAATGGTAGCACAATTTTCTTTCCTGCGCAATAACGAAAAAAGGGGGTAGTTTGTTGCAAAAAATCCATGTATGCTTTTTATAAATTTTCAGTTATAATAGAAAAAGAATGAAATAACGTACCTATCCCGGGTGCACATAAAATACAACACAGAAAGGAATCAAACTATGAAATTCAGTAACGGATGCTGGCTTCAAAAAGAGAACTGCGAATGCTTCGATGCCAAAGAAGCCTATTACACCAAAGTGGAACCGGGCAAAGTAACCATCTGCGCTCCGACCATTCACATTACACAAAGAGGCGACACACTCGGCAGTATCAACTTAACCGTTGTAATAACTTCTCCGATGAAAGAAGTTATCCGTGTCCAAACCTGGCATCATCTGGGTCAGCAAAAAAAGGCTCCGGAATTTGAGTTACATATGTCCGAATCCTCCCCAATGGAAACCGAGGAAACTGACGATAAAATTATTATCAAAAGCGGCTCCCTTTCCTTAGAGATTACCAAAAACCCTTGGAGCATGACCTACAAACGCGGCGACAAGGTTATCACAAAGAGCGGACGCAAAGACCTTGCTCTGATGAAAACCAATTGGTCCGGACTCTATTATGACAAAGGGGATTATTCCGATACCTACATGCGCCAGCAGTTAAGTCTTGGCGTAGGCGAACTGGTTTACGGTCTTGGCGAACGCTTTACTCCATTTGTTAAAAACGGTCAGAGCATTGACATCTGGAATGAGGATGGCGGTACCAGCACCGAACAATCCTATAAGAACATTCCTTTCTACCTTTCCAACAAAGGTTATGGTGTCTTCGTCAACCACCCGGAAAAGGTTTCGTTTGAAATCGGTACCGAAATGGTGACCAAGGCGGAGTTCTCCGTGGAAGGCGGATACTTGGATTACTTCTTAATTGACGGTCCTTCCATGAAGGAAGTCTTAACCCGGTATACGGATTTGACCGGAAAACCGGCACTGCCGGCAGCCTGGACCTTTGGTTTATGGCTCTCCACTTCATTTACCACCAATTATGACGAAAAGACCGTTATGAGTTTTGTCGACGGCATGTTAGATCGCGGCATTCCTCTTAGGGTATTCCATTTTGACTGTTTCTGGATGAAGGAATTCCACTGGTCAGACTTCCTTTGGGATGACAGGGTTTTCCCTGATCCGGAAGGCATGTTAAAACGCATTAAAGCGAAAGGCTTAAACATCTGTGTCTGGATTAATTCTTACATCGGCCAGGAATCCGCGCTGTTTGCGGAGGGTGTCGCAAACGGTTATTTTGTAAAACGTCCGAACGGTGACGTATGGCAATGGGATATGTGGCAGCCGGGCATGGCTTTCGTCGACTTTACTAACCCGGCAGCCTGCAAATGGTTCCAGGATAAACTTGAAATTCTGATGGACATGGGCGTGGATTGCTTTAAAACTGACTTCGGCGAAAGAATTCCGACCGATGTGGTTTATTACGACGGTTCCGATCCGAAGAAGATGCACAACTATTACACCTACCTGTACAATCAGTGTGTATTTGAATTATTGGAGAGAAAACGCGGCAAAAACGACGCGGTATTGTTTGCACGGTCTGCAACCGTGGGTGGTCAGAAATTCCCGGTTCACTGGGGAGGTGACTGTTGGTCGGATTACGAGTCCATGGAAGAATCCTTACGTGGCGGACTCTCCTTAACCTCCTCCGGATTTGGTTACTGGAGTCATGACATCGGTGGTTTCGAACACACCTCCACTGCAGATGTCTATAAACGTTGGGCAGCCTTTGGGCTTCTCTCTTCCCATTCCAGACTGCACGGCAGTTCCTCCTACCGTGTTCCTTGGGCATACGACGACGAAGCCGTTGATGTAGTACGTGCTTTCACCCGTTTAAAAGCAGCCCTGATGCCGTATCTGTACCGCAATGCCATCGAAACCTCCCGGACGGGTATTCCGATGATGCGCAGCATGGTACTTGAATACACCGGAGATAAAAACTGTGCTTATCTTGACAAGCAGTATTTTCTCGGTGACTCCCTTTTGGTGGCTCCAATCTTTAACGACGAAAGCCTTGCAGAGTTTTATCTTCCGGCCGGCCGTTGGACCAATTATTTCACCGGAAAAGAATACGCCGGCGGCACCTGGTACACTGAACATTGTCCGTACCTCGAAATTCCGCTCATGGTAAAAGAAAACAGCATTATCGCAGCAAATGACAATGCAGCTGTTGCCGATTATGATTTTGCTGACGGTGTGACGCTCAAGGCTTATGCTCTTATGGATGGTAAAACTGCTTCCACCTGTATTTTTGATGCAAAGACAAATCTTGACCTGACTGTTCAGATGACAAAGAGCGGTAATGAAATCAGGGTGTCTGTAGATGCGAAAAAGCCTTTCTCCGTGCTTCTTGTAAACGAAGAGGGCGTATCGGTATCCGGTGGTGTCATGATGGAAAACACACCGGAGGGTGCATTGGTTTCTTCGGAAAGCGGATGTGAATTCACGGTAACCGTAGAGTAAATTAAATATCCCGGTATCATAAAAGACCTGTATCTGTCCACTTGGGCAAATACAGGTCTTGCTATCGTTTTTCATCCGGTTTTCAACTAAAAACTCCGGATCTTATCCTGCGAATCATCCACCGTCTTTATAACGGACCGGATGACCACATAATACTCGTAGTTATCATTTACTTTCACCTTCACGCGGTCACCAACCTTTTTCCCGTAGATTGCTTTTCCGATCGGGGACTCCACGCTAATCATCCCTGCCAGGGAGTTTTCCCGGATGGACGTCACAATGCGGTAGGTTTCCACCTCGTCATCTTCCTCAAAATAAACCTCTACGGTATTATTCATGCCGACTTCATCCGCTGCGGTTGTATCCTTTAACACCTCCGCAGTCTTTAACATTCTCTCCAGATACCGGATACGGCTTTCGTTCTTATTTTTATCCCTCTTGGCAGCGTAATACTCAAAGTTTTCGCTCAAATCCCCCTGTGCCCTGGCTTCTTTGACTGCCTCAATGGCTTCCTTTCTCACAACAAGCTTACGATGCTCGATTTCATCTCTTATTTTCTTTACATCACTTTCCGTCAAGCGCTCGTGCATTTTTCTTCTCCTCCTGTTTTCCCATAATTTCTTATGGTTCACAAAAACATACATACTTTTTTTCCATGAAGGAATATACTAGATACAAAACATATTGCGGAGCTTCCCATGGAACTTCTTACGACTCTGTTACATAAATATGGTCTGCTTGGCCTTTGCATGATGATTTTTTTAGAATATGCCTGTTTTCCGATTTCCAGTGAAATCGTCCTGCCGTTTTGCGGTGCCGTTGCAGAACCCATGGACATTTCCTTCTTTACCCTGATTCCCGCCAGCATCCTTGCCGGACTGGCAGGCACAACCCTCTGCTATTTTGTCGGCAGAATCGGAGGCACACGGGTTCTTTCTTTTCTAAAAACGCGGTTTCCGAAAACACGCAAAGGCATTGAAGCCTCCGAAGAAAAGTTAGAGCATTACGGTGCCTTTGCCGTCTGCTTTGGCCGGGTCATTCCGCTTTGCCGTACTTATATTGCCTTCATTGCCGGAAGCGTCAAACAACCGCTCGCCCAATACATGACCTATTCCCTGCTCGGAATCACCATTTGGAACTGTGTTCTCATCAGCCTCGGCTACCTGTTTCAGAGCAATTGGAATGAAGTACAGCGGTACTATGAAGAATACAAAATGCTCCTCATATTTACCGCTGCCACTCTCCTGCTCGTATTCTGGATGCGCAAAGGGCATTTAAAGCACACGCCGCCCAAAGATTCCCACACAAAATAACAAACTGCAACCTTATCGGTCTTAGTGCTTAATTGCACCGTTAATATCTGCCTTCATATCAAGCACGGCCTGTCTTGCTGCATCTGCATAGCCGGTTTCACCAAACTTTGCATAAGCTTCCTGCTTGTAAGCGGCAATGATTCCTCTGGAGGAATTGATAATTGCACCGAGACCGTCCTCATTAAAGAAATGGGCAAGGTCAGAGCCCTTTCCGCCCTGTGCACCGTAGCCCGGCACTAAAATGAAGGTCTTTGGCATAATCTTTCTTAAAATCTTACCCTGCTCCGGATACGTAGCTCCGACTACGGCACCGATGTTGCTGTAATCACCGCTCATGCAGTCAGCGCCCCATTCTGCTACCTTTTCACCAACATACTCATACAGCGGTCTTCCGTCAATCAGTCTGTCCTGGAACTCACCGCTGGATGGGTTGGAGGTTTTTACAAGAATAAACAAACCTCTGTCATTTTCCTTACATACATCTACGAATGGCTTAATACCGTCGGTACCAAGATACGGATTTACAGTAATAAAATCCTCGTTAAACGGTTCAAAGGTATTTGCTCCGATTGTCACCTTGCCGATGTGTCCTGTTGCATATGCTGCGGAAGTGGAGCCGATATCGCCACGTTTAACATCGCCAATCACAAGCAGTCCTTTTTCCTTACAGTACTTTACCGTCTTATCAAACGCAACCAGCCCCGGAATACCAAACTGCTCATACATCGCCACCTGTGGCTTCACTGCCGGAACAAGGTCGCAAATGGCATCTACAAGTCCCTTATTGTACTGCCATACGGCTTCTGCAGCCCCCTCCAAGGTCTCACCGTATTCCTTAAATGCAGCTTCCTTAATATAATTCGGAATGTAGCCAAGCATTGGGTCAAGTCCTACTACAATCGGTGCATCGGTTGCCTTAATTTTTGCAATTAACTTATCAATCATTTTCCTAATCTCCTTTATCTTCTATATTGTTTTTTTGCTTCCGCCTGCCGGCGGTTCTATTTCTGCCTCTATACGTTCCGGTAAACAATTTCGCCATCCACTATCGTATAGCAAATCACACCATAAACTTCTTTTCCTCCGAACGGAGTATTCTTTCCTTTGGAATAAAATTTCTCAGGATCAATCACATAGGACATTTCCGTATTGGCAATGGTAATGTCCGCCGTCATGCCAACCTGCAGACTGCCTTTCCTAATGCCGAGAATCTTTGCCGGCCGGGCACTCATCCGCTCTACCAGTTCACGCATGGTCAGTTTCCCGGTCCGTACCAATTCCGTTACCGTAAGGGCAAATGCCGTCTCCGAACCGACAATTCCGAACGGGGATTTTAACATCGACTGTTCCTTTTCCTCTCTGGAATGCGGTGCATGGTCGGTAGCAATTGCCTCCAACACATTGTTCTGCAGTGCAGCAATCAGTGCTTCTTTGTCTTCCCGTCCGCGAAGCGGCGGATTCATCTTGTAATTGCCAAAGTCCTCCGGAATTTCCTCATCAATCATCGTAAAGTAATGCGGTCCTGTCTCTCCGGAAACCGGAAGCCCTTCCTCTTTTGCGAGTGCAATCATCTTTACGCTGTCTTTTGTAGAGCAATGGCACAGATGAAGCTGCGCACCAGTCTCTCGTGCAAGGAAAATGTCTCTTGCCGTGATGATATCTTCCACCGCGTTTGTAATGCCCGGCAGTCCGAGTTCGTCCGCTCTCTTTCCTGCATTCATCACGCCGCCGCGTACCAAATCAATGTCTTCACAATGTGCAAACACCGGAATCCCCGCCTTTGCTGCAAGTTTCATTCCCTCTGCGTACAATGCAGAATTCATCACGGATTTTCCGTCCTCACTGACAGCCACCGCACCGGCCGCTGCCATGCCCTCGATATCCGCCAGTTCCTTTCCTTCCTGCCCGATGGAAATCGCACCAATCGGAAGAATGTGAACCTTGGAATCGGTTTGTGCTTTCTTAAGGAGCGCCGCAATTTTTTCCGGCGTATCCGTTGACGGTTTTGTATTCGGCATCGGGCAGATGCTCGTAAAACCGCCTGCCGCTGCAGCCATGGAGCCCGTCGCAATCGTCTCCTTATATTCCAGTCCCGGTTCACGCAGATGCACATGCAAATCAATAAAACCCGGCATCACATAATTTCCGGATGCATCAATTATCTTCGTCTCCTCCGGCAAACCGTCCCAAACCGGTGCTGTATCGCCCTGCCATTCCCTTAACTCTGCTATGGTTCCGTTACAAACCAGAAGATCAAAAATACCGTCCCTGTCTGCCGCCGGGTCAATCAAATGGCCTCCTTTTATCAATAAATTCATCTTTTTTCTCCCTTTCCTCAAGGAAACTGCCTGCCTCAAAAAGAGACAGACAGTCCATATTCCGCTATAGGTCTGCCCGTTCGATATCCTTTAATATTCTCGCATCCGTAATATAATCTTCGAACTCGAAACGGTTTACCCAAACACTGTCACAATATTCTTCAGAAATCATTGTTTCCTGTGTATGTGCATGAAGCAGATAACAGATTCCAATCGTGCAGACCTCCCCTACGGTATACTGCCAGGTATACAGCGGTTTCGACGCTTCTGCTGTCAATCCGGTATCTTCCAATACAATCCGTTCAGCAGCACGCTCCGGCATCTCACCAAACTCTACTTCCCCATTTGGGAACTCCCACTGGTAAGGCTCGTCGATTCTGTCATCATACCATTTTTTCAACAGCAAATAGTCACTTCCGTAGTTTACAATTCCTTTTACCACGACTCTGTATCTTCCCATAACACACCTCCCAAAAGTAGTCTTAATCCGATTAGTATTTTACATCTGTCAAAAACAGTCCCTTCGGTTCCACAGCACGTCCTGCACGCTCTCTGTCTCCGGACTCCAAAATCCCCGGTATACTCTCCGGCTCTATCTCTGAAAGCCCGCAGTCCAAAATAGTTCCGATTAATATCCTTGCCATGTTCGGCCAAAAATCATCCGCCGCCACCGTCACGGTCACTTCTTTTTCGTCTGAATAAACATCAATGGAAGAAATTGTCCGCACCGTTGATTTCTTCATTCTCTTATTATCAGAAAACGCCTTAAAGTCATGTGTTCCCAAAAGTGCTTTTGCCGCCTGCTTCATTTTCGCGATGTCCGGCCGCTTAAAGCAATAGTAATTATACTTTCTGTCAAATACGGACGGCACCTCACCTATCGTAATACGGTATTCAAAGATAAACTGTTTTGCATTAAACGCTGCATGGAAGCGGTCATTCACCTCAAGTACTTCCAAAACCGCAATATCCCTCGGAAGATACCGGTTTAAGTACTGCTTGATTTCATACGGTTTCTTCTCTGAATCCGTATGAAAATTTGCAACCTGCTTATACGCATGCACGCCTGCTTCTGTCCGGAGGGCACCGGTGAGTTCCACCGGTTTTCCCTCCATTTTTGCCAATACTTCTTCTATTTTTTCCTGAATGGCACCGCCTTTGCTCACCGTTTTTGCCGGAGTTGCAGCCTTTTGCCATCCGTCATATCTGGAGCCGTCATATTCAATGATTAGCTGAAAATTTCTCATATCCTATTCTCCAAAATATTCATCAATACCATCGCAAATTGCCTTAATCAACTTCTGACGGTACTCTGCTGTCCAAAGTTTTGTATCCTCATCGTTATTGGTCATAAATCCAAGGGTCAGCACTGTCGCCGGAATCTTAGAGTAGTTCAGTGCAGGAAGCGAATCGTCTTCTCTTACGCTTCGGTCATAGGCTCCGGTTTCGGCAATCAAACGGGTGTGGATTGCCTTTGCAAGCTTCTTGGAATCGTTATAAAGTGCCTTTACATACGCATTGTCCCTGGACGGAACCTGTGCATATATTCCGTGTGCCGTTTCCTTACCTGCCGCGTCCGCCTGGATACTTACGTAAATCTCCGCATCGGTCTCGCTGACCTTCTGCGCACGCTCCGCATTACTGATTTTAACATCATTTTCCTCACGGGTCATGATAACCTCATACCCTCTGGCTTCCAGTTCTGCCCGCAGTTCCTTTGAAAAAAGCAGCGTCCATTCATATTCTCTCTTATTCGTCGTCACGCTGGTTGCACCATAAGACATCTTTGCTGTCGTCTTTTCTGCGCCCGGACCGATTGGCTCCTGGTCCTTCATCTCTGACTTCTGCTGACCCGGATCAATCGCAACAACGTGTTTGTTTGCCGGTGTCGGTGTCGGAGAAGGTGTCTCGGTTGCATCCGGTGTCGGTGTCGGGTCCGGGGTTATGGTTCCATCCGGTGTTCCGGTTGCTCCCGGTGTTCCGGCTGCACCACCGGTCAAATCCGGAATCGGTGTTACCGTTGTGCTCTGTCCCTGATTTTCATTGTTTTCCTTGCCATCCTTCACTGCGGTTGCTATGCCGAGCGCCACAGTAATGACAAGAAGAACGGAAACGATACAGAACATAATTTTTGTCAAATTACTGAGTTGCTTCATGTTATCTCCTCCTGCCGTAAAAATATTTATAGTTGTTTATTAGTATACCACATCTTGTTACTCTTTTCCACACAAACCACAAAAAAAGATAAAAAAAGAAGGCATCCAATTTGGATACCCTCTAAGCTTCCGAGCGGACTTGAACCGCCGACCTCATCCTTACCAAGGATGCGCGCTACCAGCTGTGCCACGGAAGCGAACCGCCTACGATACTTCGGAAATTACCTGCGTAAGCTTCTTTTTAATTCTCTGCAACGCGTTGTCCACTGCCTTCGGCTCCTTCTTCAGCGCCGTTGCAATCTGATTATAATTATAATCTCTGAGGTAATAAAACAGAACTTCGCGTTCCATTTTACTCAAACGCCCTACAAGAGTGTATTCTAACACACTGGCACTCTCTTTGTCAATAACCATTTGTTCAGGATTGCTAATTTTTTCTGCTTCGGCAAACAAAACATCTTCCATCGTACCTTCCGACTCATCCGGAAGCACCATGGTGTCAAAGGAAACATAGTTGTTTAACGGCTGGTTTTTCTTCGTATTCGAATTTTTAATCGCCGTGTACATCTGTCTTGTAATGCACAGTTCCGCAAAACTCCGGAAGGAGGCTTCCTTTTCCGCATCGAAATCGCGAATGGCTTTATACAGGCCAATCATGCCCTCCTGAATCAAATCCTCCTTATCCGCTCCGACCAGAAACAGCGCTTTTGCCTTCCCGCGCACCAGATTTTTATATTTGTCCATGAGAAAATCCATGGCAGCCGTATTGCCTGCCACGATTTCCCCAATCAGTTCCTCATCTGTTTTCTTTTCAAACAGGTTCATGCAACAACTCTCCTATTTCGCGCTCATACGCTGTCTTACGATTTCATATGCCAGTACACCCGCTGCCACAGAAGCATTCAGAGAGTCAATCTGCCCCTTCATCGGAATACTCGTCACAAAATCACAGGTTTCCTTTACGAGTCTGCTGACACCCTCACCCTCATTGCCAATCACCAGACCTATCGGACCGGTCAGGTTCTGACGGTACATCACTTCACCGTCCATATCTGCACAGACAAACCACAGACCTTCTTTCTTGAGTTCCTCCATGGTCTGCACAAGGTTTGTCACCTTGGCTACCGGTGTGTAGTTAAGCGCACCGGCCGAGGTTCTTGCCACCGTTGCCGTCAGTCCTACGGCACGACGCTTCGGGATAATAACTCCATGTGCACCCGCCTGATTTGCAGTACGGATAATTGCACCTAAGTTGTGTGGGTCTTCAATGCCGTCCAATAAAATAAGAAACGGCGCTTCGCCACGCTCTCTTGCAAGGGCAAGCATATCGGAAACCTCCGAATACTCATACGCTGCCGCATACGCAATGGCCCCCTGATGCTTTCCCGTTTCGGAAAGCTGGTCTAAGCGCTCCTTTGTCACGAAATTGATAATCGTATCGTACTTTTTTGCCTCACGGAAAATAGTCTTAATCGGACCATCCTGACACCCGTCGAGCAAAAACACCTTATCAATCGGCTTTCCGGAACGGAACGCTTCGATGACCGCATTTCTTCCTTCGATTTTTAATTCATTCCCCTGATTTTCTGTATGTTCCATTATTCATTTCCTTTCAATATATCTGCATCAATCGCTTCAAAGCCCATGCGGATAATCTGTGTCATGCGTTCAAATTCACCCTTTAAATACAGCCAGCCAATGAGTGCCTCAAACCCGGTTGCCCTGCGGTAATCGTTGATGCTCGCATTTTTCGCACTGGAATACGACTTGGCATTGCGCCCGCGCTTATACATGGTCAGTTCTTCTTCCGAAAGCTGCTCCTGTATCGCTGTAATCATCTGCGACTGCGTCTCTGCCTTAGCAAGACGGCTTGCCTTGCGGTTTAACTTGTCGACCGGTGCGTTACCTTTATGCACAAGAAGCGTCCGAATCACAATCTCATATGCACAATCTCCCATATAAGCCAGGGCAAGCGGTGAATATTGGTCCGGATTGATTTCCTGTGTCTGAAATGTATCTTTTATTGCTGTTCTCACAATAACCTCCTACGTTTCCGGCAGGACTTTCCTGCCAAAATACGCTTTTTAAGCAAGTTCCCAGACAGTACCCTCTCTGGTATCCTTAATCACAATGCCCTTCTCCAGAAGTTCCGCACGGATGGCATCTGCCTTTGCAAAATCCTTTTCCTTCTTGGCCGCCTTACGTTCCTCAATCTTTGCAAGTACATAGGCTTCCAATTCTGCATCCACACCCGCTGCCTCTTCTGCCACGGTAAGATTTAACGAAAGAACCTCATCAAAGCTTGCAATGACTGCCTTCTTAGTCGCATCATTGCAATCCTCACGAAGCACATCGTAAATGAGGGTAATACCCATGGAGGTGTTCATATCATTGGAAAGGACCTCTTCAAACTTTGCACGGTATGTTGCAAATACTTCACCATCTACCGCACCGTCGTCCTTTAATTCCAGTACCTTCTTATGCAGTTTATCGTAAGCTACTGTCACGTTGTCAAGCACATCATAGGAAAACTCGAGTGGCTTACGGTAATGGGACTGTAAGCAGAAGAAACGGTACACCAGCGGATTATAACCCTTCTGTTCCAATAAGGAAACGGTCAAAAATTCACCGTTTGATTTACTCATCTTCTGGTTACCCTTTTCCGTCAGGTGATGCACATGGAACCAGTAGTTACACCACTTGTGTCCAAGATATGCTTCACTCTGTGCAATCTCGTTGGTATGGTGCGGGAAGATATTATCGATACCGCCACAGTGGATATCCATATACTCACCCAGATGCTTCATGCTGATGCAGGAGCACTCAATGTGCCAGCCCGGGTATCCCACGCCCCAAGGAGAATCCCACTTTAATTCCTGATTATCAAACTTCGACTTGGTAAACCAGAGTACAAAGTCACTCTTGTTCTTCTTGTTTTCATCCTCACTGACGTCATCACGAACTGCCGTCATGAGTTCCTGCTCTGCCTGGCTGGAAAACACATAGTATTCCTTTAACTTGGAAGTATCAAAATAGACATTGCCGCCTGCCACATAAGCATAGCCGGTTGCCAAAAGTTTTTCCACCATCTCGATGAAATTGTCAATGCAGTTGGTTGCCGGTTCTACCACATCCGGGCGCTTAATATTTAACTTCTCACAATCTGCAAAAAATGCATCGGTGTAAAACTTTGCAATCTCCATGACTGTCTTGTTTTCCCGCTTTGCGCCCTTTAACATCTTATCTTCACCGGTATCGGCATCGCTGGAAAGATGCCCGACATCTGTGATATTCATAACACGCTTTACATCATAGCCGACATAGCGAAGTGTCTTTTCCAAAATATCCTCCATGATGTAGCATCTTAAGTTTCCGATGTGTGCAAAATGATACACGGTAGGTCCGCAGGTATACATGTTAATCTTACCGTCCACATTCGGAATCAGGTTTTCCACTTTCCTTGTCAGTGTGTTAAACAGATAAACTTTGTTTTCCATATTGTTCCCTCTTTCTGTTGGTTTAAATTTATGTGTTTCTCTATGGTATCTCTTTTTATTTTATGACTTTTCGCAGGTATCCTGCCATTCCTGCAGAGCCGCCACCTGCTCCTGCCAGGATTCCATGGCCGCCGCCAGACGTTCGGTTTCCTGTTTCAGCGTGTCAATATCGTTCTTTACCGGGTCAGGCAGATGCACCTGATCCATATCCTCTCTCGGAATCCGCACATTGTCACGCTTCACCACGCGTCCCGGCACTCCGACCACAGTTGAATTTGGTGGGACCTCTGTGAGCACCACGGAGCCTGCGCCAATCTTTGAATTTTCCCCGACGGTAAAAGAACCAAGCACCTTTGCTCCGGCACTGATCATGACGTTGTTCCCGATGGTTGGATGACGTTTCCCTTTTTCCTTTCCGGTACCGCCGAGCGTCACTCCCTGATAGAGCGTCACATTGTCACCGATAATGGTCGTCTCTCCGATAATGACACCGTTTCCGTGGTCAATGAAAAGGCCTTTACCAATCGTAGCCCCCGGATGAATCTCAATTCCGGTTTTTCGCGCAGTTCTTTGTGAATACCATCTGGCAAGGAAATAGCGTTTGTGCAGATACAGCCAGTGCGCAATCCGATGCCTGAGTATTGCCTTAAAGCTTGGATAAAGGAAAACTTCCCATGGTGTTTTAATTGCAGCGTCGCGTTCCATGACAACCTGCATTTCCTCCTTCACATAACGAATCAGACCCATAGATTTGCTCCTTTTCATATAAAAACCCCGTCTCCAAAAAGAGACGGGGTAATCCGCGGTTCCACTCTAATTAAACTGCCCCTAAAGGCAATTTCTCTCAAAACAAGTAACGGTTGTTTCCCGGATGAAGCTACTATGCACAACTGCGCACTTCCCCTCATCAGCTCCCGGACGCACTTCACATCTTTTCCGTCAGAAACGCTTACAGCCGATGGCGTCTCCTCTCTGTCACTTTCAAAATGCTACTCTTTCCGTTCAACGCTTTTTGCATTTATTACATTCTATGCAATCGGGACTTTTTTGTCAAGAATTTCTTACATTTCTACCAAGTTCTTATTCACTCTGCACCATCTGTTTCCCGAGTTCACGGCATCTTGCAAGTGTATCATCGTCCGGAGTTTCATTACAAATCACACCTTCTCCGCCGACGATTTGCGCACCGGCATCCTGCATTCTCTTTTCCCAGTCACGCATCCATTCGCCGCCGCCCCAGCCGTAGGAACCAAACAACACAATTTTCTTGCCGGCAGCAAAGCTCTCAAGTTCCGTTACAAACGGATCCATCTCTGACTCCTCCAGATTTTCCGCTCCCATCGCCGGGCATCCCAGAGCAAAGCTTTCTGCATCCTTTATCATATCCACACGCGCCTGTGCAACCTCAATCACCTTGGCTGCCTTTCCTGCTTCCGTAATCCCTGCTCCGACTGCCTCTGCCATTTCCTTTGTATTACCTGTCTGCGAATAATAAATTACATAATACTCTTCCATCATTACATTCTCCTTTTCTTCTTCTCCACATCATTATGGGCAAAATTCTTCCCTTTTATTCCACAATGCAATATACCCGTGCTTCCCGCCTATACCGCTGGTCGCAGTGCTCTCTTTCTTTGGCAAAAGTTCACAATATCCGCCACCTCATAGCCAATGAGTGCGAGTTCCACAGCCAGTTCCTTTGCCTTTCCAAACTCTTTGAACAGGCGCCTGGTTCCCTTTAAATTTCCATACACCTTCCAGTAGCCGGAATACAAAAAGTTTTTTCCGTCGTGCTGCATAAATCCCCGGACATCCACGACCGGATATCCTAGCACAAGCCCCAGTTCATGAGGAAATTCCGTACCGTTCCACTGATGCTCCTCATATTTGTCACTAATGGATTTTAATAGCTTTTGCAACTCCATTTCGGCATATCCGAGTTCTCTTAACAGCCTCTGTACCTGTGCATCTGTCAGATAATACACAAGCTCGCTGGCCTGATAAAGCAGATACACCTCTCTTCCGTCTTTTCCCGACAATCTGTAATGAGAAAATCTTGTATTTTTTAATGCCATCTCCAGGTCATTTTTCGCATTTCCCGGCAGAATTAGCAGATTGGATGGCTTCAATCCCGCAAGAAGCGGTGCGCACTGCGTTGCAATCTGCAAATCCAGCCATCTGCTTTCTAAATTCAAATTCATCGTTCTTCCTTCTTTCGACATTTTTTTGTCATTATGTATTGTCTCTGATTTATGCTGCAGATATTCCGATTTTGAACATGTTCTTTTTACTGATGGCACCGATTTCTTCCAATGTATTTATCATCCGGTACACAGTTGCAGTGCCGATTCCTTTGTCTGCTTTCATTGCCTTATAATAGATTTCCTTACAGCTTTCACATTCCTCATTTAAAATAATGTCAAGTAACAGCAAACGCTGTTTTGTAATACGGCATCCTCTTTCTTTTAATTTATTTATCACGTAATCTTTCTGCATAGTAAATACCTCCTTATGTTCCTTATTTTGCCCGAGTTAGTCGTGACTAACTCTTGTGGTTAGTTTAAACTAACTTATATCAATTGTCAATAGGAAATCCATATTTTTTTGAAAAAAAATATGGATTTTGAAGCGATTCAAAATCCATATCTTAAGACGTCATATTTTATACATTACATCAAACAATTACAGTTTTATAGGATAGTCCCCGTATCCCATGCAGCACGAAACTCCCTCTAACGAATATCGCTGCAGTTCTAATGTGGCAATAAGAATACACAGACAAGTGTGATACATACTGCTGATTTCATAGGTGAATCCCAAGGATTTATGCTTGGATTCCTTTTCGATTACAAGCTTAGACGCTACCAATTCATCCAGAGATGTCCGCAAAGCCTCTTCCTCAAAGCCCAATTTCTCCTGCAATTCACCAAAGCTGATATCACTCATGGATACAATTGCCATGCAAACAAGAAGATTATTCTTGTTTGACAGAGCCGGTAATAAAGTCTGTGCGAACTCGGCAGTATCCTGATTGATATTTTCAAAGAAGTCTCTCGTTAAGATTGCTCCATAACCCTTTCCTGATAACAATGACAAACCATTCTCATTTGAAATATGATTCGGCTCATCATAAATCACGGAATCCCTATTCTTTAAACTGCCTCTGGTAATACCATGGTGGGCATGACCGAAAATTCTTAACACATCTTCATACGCTTCTTTACTCATCTGATTCGGATTATCGCAGATTTTTTGAAAAACCTTTTCGTAAACCTCATCATAGGTCATTTCTCTGCCATAAAACAGATAGTCAATGCTTACACCAAAATAAGCAGCAATAAGCGGCAATGTTTGTGTGTCCGGCTGTGATGTATTTGTTTCCCATTTGGAAACAGCCTGCGGTGAGATGTTCAATGCAAGTGCTAACTGCTCCTGCGTGATACCTTTTTGTTTTCTGAGAATCGATATGTTTTTAGAAATGTTAATTTCCTTCATAATCTTGTCGTCCTTTCCATAGTTCACCGCGAGCTCTTCGGTTGTGACTTCATCATACCACGCCGCCGCAAAAAAACAACAACTTGTCCGGAGCGCAGCTCAACCTATGGTTGTTCGTAAAACAACTTTTCTAAGGTAAGTTGTTTTTATGGATTTCAGAAAAACTCTCTTTTGTTTCTCCCTAACTCCTCTTTCAATAGTTCCATACTAATTCATCGGTTTCTCAAGTAAGTCCTCCACGGAACAGCCAAGTACTCTGGACATTTTATACAAGGTCTGTGCCTGTGCCTTGTCGATATCGTTCATTCGTTGCTCATACATTTGTATCGAGCGAAGTTTTACCCCCGATACTTCGGAAAGTTCTGCTTGGGTCAGTCCCCTGCTTTCCCTGATACGCTTTAACTTTGTATCCGATGTGTTCTGTTCATAAAAAAGTTCCATAGTATCAATAAATGCCGAAATATCCATTTCATGATAGACAGAATACATTTCAATGATTTTAGGTAACGGTATTCGTTCAAAAATATCCTTAAACCGTTTGCCGCTATACCACTGGTATTCTGCCAGTGCCCATCCTGCCCAGTATTCCGGTGTCTTTCCATCCGTAAAGCGTGGTTCCGGTAATACTTTATTATGATATACTTTAGTAATTACCGCCTGCAAGAGTTCGGCACCTGACATTCCTGCAAGAATCGCAGGATTTCCTCTCTCAAATTGTTCGGCATAGCCGGTAATCACAAACAGCGAAGTCAGCCAGCCGGCATCAAAACCACATTGATTGATACCATAGTCGAAGAACTGGGAAAGCCTGTTTTTTGCATTACTCAGATAGAATTCGCTGTATGCGCGGGTCATCGTTTTTCATCTCCCCTCTAAGGATATCCATGACAAATATATCTTCACGATAGGATTTGCTTTTCTTTATTTCATTTTTATAAGTTTCCCTTGCGCCAATATCCCTATTCACAAATTTCGGGTAATAAATACGCTTATCCACAACTTCCGCATCTATAAATTTCAGATTGTCAAACGACTTTTGTGACACCAGCACCGTCTGCTTACCTAGGTGTCCAAGATAAAGTGCCCTGTTCAGGCTCCGTAGAGGAAGCCCATTTTCTACAAAAGCTTCCGCATACTGAAAATAGGAGTCATCCGCCCGGTATCCGATAATAACATCATACTCCTTTGTATTTAAGGCAAAGTGTTCAATCAGATACTCCCGTGCATCTACCGCAATCTCAGAATCCAGCTTAAATCTGCGATTTTGTAATAGCAACGCAATCCAGTTCAAAACGTTATGAGTGCCGTCAGCCAAATCTAAAATTCGCAGATTATCCATATTAAGTTCATAATAGTTTACAAAACCGTCTGTATTCTGCTTACAGGCCCATTCCCTTGCCATTTCCGGCAATTCCGTGCAATAAAATCCTCTTCCATAGTCATTGTTTGGATTTCCAACCGCAATATCCGGTGTTTCGATGATATGATTTGACCCATGCAGTATTTCAATTATACTCATTCTAATTCTCCTTGTTATCATTGCAATGATACCTATTATTATACTATCATTGCAATGATAGTGTGTCAAGTTCTTCTGCTATACTATAACTTCTGCCTTACTGCCACCGGACTTATCCTTTGTGACCACAATCTGTTTGTCAATCCGTCTTTTCAGCTCACCCACATGAGAAATGATACCAACCAGGCGGTTTCCGTCTGCTAACGACGCCAGTGCATGTATTGCCTGCTGCAGGGATTCTTCGTCAAGCGAGCCGAAGCCTTCATCCACAAACATCGTATCCATGCGGATGCCGTTTGCCGAAGACCGGATTTCGTCCGAAAGCCCGAGTGCCAGTGATAACGATGCCTTAAATGCCTCACCGCCGGATAATGTTTTTACACTGCGGACCGAACCGTTGTAGTGGTCTATCACATCCAGTTCCAGACCGCTCTGACTACGGTTGTTCTCTGCCGCATCCCGACGCTTTAACTCATACTGTCCGCCGGACATCACCATAAAACGGATGTTGGCATGACGGATAATCCGGTCAAAATATGTCATCTGGATGTAGGTTTCCAACATAATTTTTTCCTTGCCGGCAAGATTTCCGTTCGCTGTATTGGAAAGAGCCTTTACCCAGCCCCATCTGGTTTCCAGTGCAGATAATGCTGCCGATTTTTCTGAAATATTGGAAAGCACTCTCCGGTTGGTCTCCAGGCGCAGATGTACTTCTTTTTGCTTTGCCAGAATCGCATTCTTTTCCGACGCTGCAGCATCCTTTTGCAACTGCAATTCCTCTGTTGTAAGCTCCGGCTGTTCTTTCAATGCCTCTTTTAACTGGGTAAGCTTACCTTTCAGTTCAGAAACTGCCTTTTCACAAGTACGATAAGCCTCTTCCGCCGTTTCCAACCCTTTCTTTGCCAGACGAATCTTTCCATCAAGTTCCTTCACCTGCTGCTCTGCTTTTTCCTTACTTTCAAACGCCAGCTTCTTTTCAGCTAATTCTGTCTGCTTTTCGTTTTCCTCTATCTTTGTCTTTGTCACAGCTATTCTCTCTGTCAAAGACTGAATTTTCTGCTCAGCCTCTTTTCCCTGTGCTTCTTTCTTTGGAATCAGCACATCCAGTTCCTTTTTACGCTCTATCTCTTTCTCCGCAACGCAAATGGACGTTCCTAACGCAGTTTCTTCTTTTTCACAAGCCAGAATGAGTTCCTTTACCTTGTCCAAAAGATTCTCACAGCTTTCCTCCGGAAATTCCTCTCCGAATTCCTTTCGCAAGTTCACAAGTCCCTCTTCCTTCGTGCGGACCACACCGCCCAGTTCTCCGGCATGCTTACTTGCCTCAGCCGCAAACTCCATCGCCCTATCTGCTTCCTGTTTTGCGCGCTTTAATTCGTCCTCGGTCGGCACCCCTTCCTGTTTCCTCGCAGGAACCGGATGTGACACGGAACCACAGACCGGGCAGGCCTTTCCCTCTTCTAACAATTCTGCAAGAATCCTTGCCTGTCCGTCTAAAAACGCCTTATTTTTTGCAAAGTATCTCTCCTGTACCTCATCTGCCTTTGCTTTTTCCTGTAAATACTTCTGCTGTGCCTTGGCAAATGCCTGTTTTGCCAAATTCAAAGCCAGCATCTCTTCACGCAGTTTTTCCAACCGTTCACGACGCATCGACCACTTCGTAAGCTCGCGAAGCAACTGTTCCTTCTTCTCTCCGGAAGACATCTTTTCTGTCTGCTCTTTTTTCAGATTCTCTATTTCTTCACCCCAAACGGCTAACATCCTCTTTGCGCGCTCAAGTTCTGTCTCGTCTGCCATGCAGGCATTTTTCAAACTGCTCTGCTCTCTTTTCAAGCCCTCCAACCGGTCATACTCTGCATACTGTTCCTCAATCCTTGCCTTTTTTAGTACCCACAGTTCTGTCTCCGGCTGCTTTTCCTGTTCCTTTTCCCATGCCAATAACAGACCATCCAAGCGGACCGTCTGTTCTGTCTGTTCCTGTTCTGCTTTTTCAAGTTCCATCTGCCGTTTGTGGAATTCTTCCACCTTAGCAAGACGTGCCTCCAGTTCACCAAGCAGCTGTTCTTTCTGCGTCAGCTCTGCTGCCAGTTTGGCTTCCTTCTGTTCATCTGCCGCAATCAGTTCCCGCACCAGTTCTTCCACGTCCGCCGTCATCATCTCGCCCTGCTTTGCCTTAGTCACAGTCAGACTCTGCACATCATTTTCTTCACACAAAATTCCCTCAATATACTGGCTCACCGAAAGACGCGCCTCCTCACACTGCCTTGCCAGCATTCCGGATTCCGTCTTTAACCGCTCCTGCAGCACCTGATACGGTCCCGTCTTAAAAATTTCACGAAAAATCTTCTGCCGTTCGGTTGTCTCAGCAAATAAGAGTTTTAAAAAATCTCCCTGTGCAATCATGGCAATCTGTGAAAACTGGTTCCGGTCAATTCCGAGAATTTCTTTGATCTTTGCATTGACCTCTTTCACCTTGGTGATGACAACACCATCCGGCATTGTCAAGGTCGCATCCGGTTTTTGTACCGTAACACCCTCTCCACGGCTTTTAGCCCGTTCATACTCCGGGTTTCTCTTTACCTTATACACTTTCCCCAGATTTTCAAACGTCAGCTCCACTTCCGTCGGTGTCTCCGGGTCCGCATATTTGGAGCGGAACATCGCAGATTCCCTGTTTTCACCGCTCGCCTCTCCGTAAAGTGCAAACGTAACGGCATCAAAAATCGTGGTCTTTCCCGCTCCGGTGTCACCGGTAATCAGATAAAGACCGTTTTGTCCCAGCTTGTCCATAGGAAGTGTGGTGCTTCCGGCATAAGGACCAAACGCAGACATAGTAAGTGTAATCGGTCTCATACTCCTGCACCTCCGTCCCAGATTTTTTCAATCAACTCCTGCACGAACGCCGTCTGTTCCTCACTCATCGGCTGATTGTTCTGCTTTTCGTAGAGTTCAAAAAACAGCTGAAGCGGCGACTTTTCCTCTACCTTCTCTGCCTCTCCGATGCTCTGCTTCTGCTTCGTTCTGGTATTATCATAGTCCAATTTCATGAGGTTTGGATAGATGACACTCAGTTTATCTATTGCCCCTATAATATCCTCTTCATCGGTCAGGGTAATATGCAGATAATCCGAAACCTTCGTCCCCTCATAAAAAGATCTCCTTGTCAGTTCCTCGTACGTTCCCCTAATCTCGCGCATATCACGAAGCGGATGCAAAGGAACCTCCCGTACCGTCACATCACCTTTTTCTTTTAATTCCACCACCGTCACCGACTTTTCCTGGCGCGCCTCGGAAAACGAATATTTCAGAGGTGTCCCGCAATATCTCACGGTCTCCCTGCCAATTTTTTGCGGTCCGTGAATGTGTCCGAGTGCCACGTAATCAAACGCATCAAACACCGATGCATCCACATTGTCACTACCTCCGACCGAAATTTCCTCAGACTCACTGCGCTCTGCTCCCGTCACAAACTGGTGTGTCACAATGACGTTTCGTACGGAAGTATCCACCCGCATTCCGTCCACTGCCACACGCACTGCATCAGTATAGCTCTCTATTGGCTCCTCCGGATAATACCGTCTTACATGCGCAGGTTTTATAAACGGCAATAGGTAAATCCCCACCTTACCATAGGCATCCGCCAAATATACCGGCTCCACTGTTCCGTCATAGACCGGGCTGATATACACTCCGCGGGAAGTCATCAGTCTTCCACCGAACGAAAGGCGTTCCGGCGAATCATGATTTCCGCTGATTAAAAATACCGGATGCTGCTTCTCTGCAAGAGCACATAAAAAGTCATCCAAAAGCTGTACCGCTTCTGCAGACGGCACGCTCTTGTCATAGACATCTCCTGCAATCAAAACAGCATCCGGCTGCTCCTCCTCGATAATTCTGCGGATTTCAAACAAAATATACGCCTGGTCCTCTAACATCGAGTATTCATTGACCCGTTTCCCAATATGTAAATCCGATAAATGCACTAATTTCATCTGTAAACTCCCATCTTTCCCCATCAAAAAATATCCAGCATCTCTTCCGACTTCATCGTATGTCCGACATGCTTGTTTAAAAACCATGTCATGA
Organism: Lachnospiraceae bacterium; assembly: GCA_015057585.1. Taxonomy (GTDB): domain Bacteria; phylum Bacillota; class Clostridia; order Lachnospirales; family Lachnospiraceae; genus SIG299. The sequence continues at coordinate 38,606 of SVEF01000009.1, forward strand.
CATTTTCCAGTTCCGAAAGCACTTCCTCCGATACCGTAAATGCAAACAGCCTCTCAAACGGCGTCGCCAGAATGTACTGCATCGTATAAACCGTCGAAGTTCCTACGAGCACCATATCATCCCATGGCGCCCTGCCACCGCAAGTTCCCGGAGTTCCGCTGCTTGTAGCGAGAGTTTCTCTCTCCTTCAGCCGTTTCTGCCGGCAGGCATCACAAAGAATACCTCCTTCTTCTGCGGAAAACCATGCCTTAGGTTCCTTTAACATCTCTTCCTTTCCACAAAGCACGCAGGCATCCACCCTCGGCATTTCCCCGTTGACCGCCATAAACCGAAGTTCAAACACCCTGCGGATCAGTTTTTTATTTAAGGAAGGCTTTGTCAGTGCACGAAGCGACGTATAAAGCAGCTTCAGCACCTCTCCTGCCTCCATATTTTCCTTTGTCATATACGTACAGAACTCGCAAAAATACATCGCATAATAAATCGCACTCATATCGTCACGCAGCTCAGCAAAATAATTGCTGATGTCCGCGCCTACCACATTGTAAGAGGTTTTTCCTTCAAATAAAACAAATTCCCCAAACGCAAATGGCTGGCTTAAGCCCAGCAAGGTGCTTGTCGGCTTCCTTGCTCCCTTTGCAAATGCGGAAATCTTTCCCCGTTCCCTTGTTAAGATGGTGAGTCGGCGATCATAATCGCCAACCGGCATGGAAATAAGCACCATGCCGGTCAGTTTGATTTGTCCTGTCATTGTGTTTCGTTATCCTCTTATATCAAAACCCTATGCACCTATCTTTTTTCGTTACTTGCCGCATAGTTTAAATAATCCGTCACGCTTCCTGTCTGTAAAAACCGCCTCCAGCAGTCCTCCGCGCGGTCATCCCCATACACAGATTCCGCAAAAAAATCGGCTCCTGCTTCCATCTGGCGTGACTTCTCTCTTCTTTCTTCCCATTCGGTATAACTCTCCCTATCGCTTCCCATAGTTTTCTCTCCCTTCGCATCATGAGACAGTGCACAATTCTCTTGTTCTTCTCTCTTTCTCTTAGGTTATCAAAAAACCATGTCCGTTACCCTATGGAAGATTTGGAAATTTTAAAATTCGTCCGGGTTATCACGGTAACCGTAGTTCTTCATCAGAATGTCCGAATCTCTCCAGTCCTTTTTCACCTTGACCCAGAGTTTCAAATTCACCTTGTACTCAAAGAGACGCTCAATCTCTTCACGGGCCTTAGTTCCGATACGCTTTAACATCGCGCCCTGCTTTCCGATGATAATTCCTTTGTGGGAATCACGTTCACAGACAATCGTTGCTTCAATGTCCACCATCGAACCGTCCGCACGCTCACGCATTTTTTCAATCGTGACAGCAATACCGTGCGGCACCTCTTCTCCAAGGAGACGCAATGCCTTTTCACGAATCAGCTCCGCCGCAATCTGACGCTCCGGCTGGTCTGTCACCGTGTCCTCATCATAATACATCGGTCCATACGGAAGGTACTTGAACACCAGCTCCATCAGGCGGTCCGTATTCTGCTTTTTCTTTGCGGAAACCGGAATGATTTCCGCAAAGTTCAATTTCTTCTGATACGCTTCAATGGCCGCCATAATTTCTTCTTTTTTTACCGTATCAATCTTGTTGATAACTAAAATCACAGGCGTTGTTACGCGTTCGAGTTGCTCGATGATGTGCTGCTCGCCGCCACCGATAAATGTGGTCGGTTCTACCAGCCAGAGAATCACATCTACTTCATTCAGTGTATCCTTTGCCACCTTTACCATGTACTCGCCCAGCTTATTCTTTGCTTTGTGGATACCCGGAGTGTCCAGGAAAATGACCTGGCCGCGCTCATCCGTATATACCGTCTGGATGCGGTTTCTGGTCGTCTGCGGTTTATCCGAAGTAATCGCAATCTTCTGACCGATCAAATGATTCATCAGTGTGGATTTACCAACATTCGGACGTCCGATTAACGTTACAAATCCCGATTTTATCTGTTTTTCCAACATATTTTATCCTCTTACATTAATGTCTTAACTTCCTTGAACATATCCTTGCACTCTTCTACCTTTGCAGCAGAACCTACCGTACAAATGCAGCCTGCCGAAAGGACTGCCTGTAACATATCCTTTGCGGCGCGGATGTCCTCTACCGTTGTAGCCAAAATTTCATCTCTGGTCTTCTGTACATCTGCTTCTGTCTTGTGCATCACATACGCCGTAAAGGAACGTGCTCCCTCTGCAGCCGGAGAAAGCGGGAAGTCCACATTACTCATCGTACCGAGGATGTTCTTTGTCATCTCTCTCTCGTCTGCTTCAAAATTTGCCAGATACTCTACGACACCTTCATAAACCGCATTGGTCTCACGAAGGTTCGGATCACGATAGGAATAGAAATTTGCACCGGTCGGTCCAACGGTAAGTCCGCCACCGTAAGCACCGCCCTTTACGCGGATTTCATTCCACAGATAGCCATAACTGAGCAGTGTGCGGAGCACTTCGTAGGAACCATGATATTTGATACCTGCATCCAGATATCTTCCGCTGCGGATGACATACTGTACCTGCCCCGGTGTCTTAAAGCCTTCGTTCTTCTTAGAAACAGGCATGTCAAGTTCTGCTGCCTCTACCGCTTCCGGCAGTGCTGCAAACAGTGTATCGATTTCCTTCTCAAAAATCTTTCTGCCTTCTTCGTCTGCAGTCAGGCTGACAATGAAATTATCCTTTGTGAAAATCTTTGCGGCAACAGCAGCCAGTGTCTTTGCTACTTCATCCTTCTTTGCCTCATAATTTTCTACCAGATCCTTGATAAATTCGTAATAATCAATACCGCCTACCTTTTCCATAAAGGCATCGTTCTTTCCATAATACGAACCCGCTCTTGTCATAGCCACTGCATGACCGGAAGACATCAGTCTCATTTCCATTCTGGACTTAATCTCAAGTAAAATTTCCTGGATACGCTTTGCATCTGTAAACACAGAGTCACAAAGGATTTCCTTTACAAAGCCGATGGCCTTGCCTGTATTCTCATACAATGCCTTGATAGTTACGTTGACTCTCGGTTTAAATGCACACAAATCTTCCATGGTAATGTAAGTCGTTGTACTGCTGGAAAATCCTCCGGTATAGGTATTGATTTCGTCCGCCAGTTCTTTGTAGCCATGCAATTTGGTATCCACAACAGACAATACATCATCTAAAAGACCGATGTACGGCACTTCCGCAAGTGTTACCTTCTTTGCATCAAACGACAGGCCGATGTAGTTGATACCGTTTGTATTAATATTATGCCAGAGAGCCTCTGCTTTGCCCTCTAAAAACTTTTCATTCTTAAAGCCCTTTGCTTTCTTTTCAATGTCATCGATGGAAAGCATCGGAATCTTTTCCAAGTCTTCTTTCGTAGACGGCTCTTCCTGGTATGCCTTTAATGCCTTGGTCTGGTCTACCAGCGCCTTTACTTCTTCAGCACTTAAAGATGCTTTATAAGCCGCAAGCTTTTCCTTTAACGCCTGGTCCTTCTTTGCATTCAGTCCTGCCTCCGGAGCAAGGGTTAAAATTGCGCCGTGCTCACTGTCGAGTAAGTACTTGCGGATGAGTCCTTCAAAATATCCGGTACCAATCTTCTTTTTAAGTTCTGTATATACCTTATTCGCATGCAGGTAAAGGAATGGTTCGTTCTCATCATAGAGCCAGCTGCTCATCATGTTGATACCATAGAGAAGTCCCTTCGGGAAACGTCCGAAATCGCCTTCCTTATAACGGAATTCCTGTGCATTGATGGTTGCTAAAAGAGAAGATTCCTTAATACCTTCCTTTACGCACTTTTCCAGTGCCGCGCGCAGCGTCTTTACAAACAGTTCCTTCTGGCCTCTCTTTGCATTTTTTACAGCAACCGAGAAATACGGCTGAAGCACATCGCCGTTACAACTGGTCAGATAATCCTCACCAATGCCTGCATCGATGAGAGCCTGCTTTACCGGAGCACCCGGATTGGAGAACAGCACGCCATCCAACACTTCAAACGCAGTTCCTTCCATCAGGTCAAAGGACTTTCCCGCCAGAACATTGTAAGAATAATATACTCCGCTATCCCCATTTAATTCTTCTACGGAATAGGTTCTCTCTTCATCTCTCATGCCATGGAAACTCTCCTGCATCTTTAAAGAAGAATCCACGGTAATCTTATCAAACTTGGACAAATACTCCGCATCCATCCACGCAAGACGCTCTTCAATGTCCATATCACCATACAGATAAATGTAACTGTTAACCGGATGATAATATCTTCTGTGGAAATCCAGATAATCCTGGTAAGTTAAATCCGGAATAAAGTCCGGATGACCTCCGGATTCCACACCATAGGAGGTGTCCGGGAACAATACGTTCATGGACTCTCTGCTAAGTACGGATTCCGGAGAAGAAAACGCTCCCTTCATCTCACTGTAAACAATACCGTTGTAAATCAGCTCTGCATCCTCGCTCTCCAGCTCATAATGCCAGCCTTCCTGCTTGAAAATCTCTTCTCTTTTATAAATATTCGGATAGAACACCGCATCCATGTAAACGTGCATCAGGTTTTTAAAATCCTGTGTGTTGCAGCTTGCAATCGGATACATCGTCTTATCTGGGAATGTCATCGCATTTAAGAAGGTGTTTAAAGAGCCCTTTGCCAATTCAATGAATGGGTCCTTTGCCGGGAATGCGTCCGAACCGCAAAGTACGGTATGCTCAATAATATGAGCCACACCGGTAGAATCTGTCGGCGGTGTACGGAACGCTACGGAAAACACTTTATTGTCATCCTCGTTCTGTATCCAGACTACCTTTGCTCCACTCTTATTGTGACGTAAATAATAACCGGTACCCTTTAAATCCGGTAACTCTTCGGTCTTAAGCAGCGTATAATTCTTTACACTTGATAAATCCACTGTTTTCATCGTTGTTTCCTTCTCCTTTTCTTCTCCGTTTTTTATTCTCACGAACATTTTTGTCCATGATAGTATCTTACCATTTTTCTCCTCAGACTACAAGGGGCGGATGCTATTTTACACACAAAAAGAAGCCGGATTTTCAAGTCCGACTCCTTCTGCCATATCACCTTTACTTTAATAATTTTCCTGTATGCTCATCTACCTTATAGGTATCCCCGTCTGCGAGCGGAGCACCAAAATATTCTTCACTTCTCCAGGTATAATACTGCTTTGCCTTTTCCGTATCCATATTAAAGAATCTCCAGTCTCCCTGGGAAGAATCTGTCTTCTGATAGAACCAGTATACTTCAACAAAATAAAATTCATCATCCAACAGAACCAGATTGATTCTATGGTTCGCCTTAAATCCTTTATCTTTTACGCCACCGGCCTGGCCCATGCAGTCTACAAAGGTACACGGAACACCTGCCATATTACACAAGGTATAAAATGTTGCACTCCATCCGGAACAATCTGCGTAATAACCGTTCAACAATCCATACGCCGTCTTAACACCGTAATACCATTTGTTTATATCACTCAGATCATTCTCCTTCAATCCGGCATTATAATTATCCATCATCCACTGGTAGATTGCATGTTCTTTTTCAAATACGGTCATGCCGTCTTTCATAATCTCATCCAGTACAGCCGTTCCTCTTTCCAGCACAGCATATGCATATGGGAATTTGTTTCTATCAATCTCATAACCGTTTCTGTATGCAATAATCGCACGCATGTCATCTGTTATCTCGATATAAAATGCAAATGTCGCCCCTTCCTCATAGTGGGAAAACAACACATTCCGTTTCATTGCACGCCAATGCTCATGTGTATTATCCGTAGTATAATACATGCTAAACAACATAGCATCTTGTGCAAGATAATCCAGAAGGCCCCTGCTGTAAATCGGAGAGTTCGTCATAATATGGCGGTAATAATCCCGGTTGCTTACCTTAAGTAAGTCATAGGTAATTTCCTCATATTTTGCATCTGCTGCTGCCAACTCTGTTCTGCTCGGACTGGTATCGCTTAATATCTGCAGTTCATCATCATAAATATGTACCGCTTCATTAAGGGAAAAGTATCTGCGATAATCTTCTGCATCCGTAATGGTGTCCGGATTCAAGGTAAAGAAGAACGGTTCTTCCAAATTCAATTCCACAAACCGGTACACAGCTTCTTCAAGGCCCTTTGTATAGTCTAAAACCGGATAATGAATATTGAGTTTTATATACTCACTCTGTACTTCTTCCGACTTTGCGTTTATTGCATCCACTCGTATGAACTTCACTGCGGTATTTCCTAAGTCCCAACGAATGGTCCATACCAGTTCTTCTCCATCCTCCTCGCATGTTGCCGTATATCTTGTAAAACCATCTTCTGATGTAACGAAGGAATCCGTAAGCGTAGTTTCTGTTATCATCAAAGTATTCAGACGAATCTCCTGAAAGAATTCCATATTGGACTTGTATTCCTCGACCGTCGAATAGTTTTTGCCCAACGCTTCCACCTGATACAACCGGATATCATTTACATCCTTTGTCGTCCTTATTGTATACGTAACCGTTGTATCGTCCTTATAAACTTCTGCCGTAGTCTTATCTGTAGTAATTCCCCTGAGGAATGCAGCGGAAGAGACAGGCGTCGGTGTCGCCTGTGGCATTTCTGTCGGTGCAGCAGTCGGTTCATCGGTTTCTCCGTTTCCGCCAAATACGCATTCAAGCATTTCGAAAGCATTGTATCTGCACACTTCATTCCAACTCTGCTCTGTCAGTTCACCAAAAACACAGGTATCGCTCCATTCATATACCTCGGTTTCGGTTACCGCTCTGACGCTCACGTTAACTCCCTGCAACAGCAAACGGATCTGTGTTTCCTCTGTTACATAAAAGATTCCGCCGGTTCCGATAGCGCTTCCGTCATAACTGAAATAAATGTCTATTTCGTAAAATTTAGCACCTTCAATCGCATTCCAGGAAAGCAGACCATTTTCATCAATCACCGGCTCCGGTATCGTCTTTGGAGCCTCCGTTGGTGTTGGCGTTGGTGTATTCGTCGGCGTTGGTGTATTCGTCGGCGTTGGTGTATTCGCCGGCGTTGGTGTATTCGTCGGTATCGGGGTGCTAGTTGGCACCGGGGTATTTGTTGGCGTAGATGTATTCGTCGGTGCCACCGTATTCGTCGGTTCCGGTGTCTCCGAATTAGTATTTCCGCAGCCAATCATGCTAATAATTAAAAATAAAAAGCCGATTGTCAGTAAACCTATTTTTTTCATAATTCCCCTCCTTTTTTCTTATTTACAAATTATATCACGTATTTCGTCATACACACAAGTATTGCCCGACTATTTTTCATTTTCAAGCGTTTCGTCGGGCAATGAAATCCTGCAGATGCCACAAAAAGGCTGCCACCCTCGGGTGACAGCCTTTGTCCTGCTATTCTGATGTTACCTATTCTGCTTCTGCTACCATTGCTTCGTATGTTTCAAAAATCGGATACAAAATCGGTGCCATTCCTACGAATTCGCAACCGTAGGTAATGGTTCCGTCTTCCTTTGGCGACTTTCGGATAATACGAACCACACAATACAGCGAATTTTCCGGACTGCCAAGCTCTAACTTTGCATTAAAGTAATAGTCAAGCGGAAAATCATTCGTTGTGACAAATCCGATACCAAGCTTTGATACATCCACCACATGAATCGGTGCTGCGGCATCTAAGTTGTCAATTTCCTGCTGACGGAATAACTTAGAAACAACCAGTTCCAAATCAATCGGTAATCTTTTACTTCTTCTTTTTTCCTGCATTTTTATAAACCCCCATTTACGTAATCGTTTCCGATTAGCTTTCTACACTGTAATTTGGCGCTTCCTTTGTGATATGGATGTCATGCGGATGACTTTCCTTTAAGGAAGCTGCCGAAATCTTTACAAATCTTCCGGTCTCCTTTAAGGTCTCGATATCCTTTGCTCCGCAGTAACCCATACCGGAACGGAGTCCGCCAAGTAACTGGAATACGGTATCCTCTACCAGACCCTTGTAAGCCACACGGCCTTCTACGCCTTCCGGCACCAGCTTCTTTGCATCTGCCTGGAAGTATCTGTCCTTGCTTCCGTTTTCCATTGCAGCAATCGAACCCATGCCGCGATAAACCTTATATTTTCTGCCCTGGAACAATTCGAAGGTTCCCGGACTTTCGTCACAGCCTGCAAAGATGCTACCCATCATACATACATTTGCACCGGCTGCAATTGCCTTTGTAATATCACCGGAGAACTTGATACCACCGTCTGCGATAATAGGAATACCATATTTCTTTGCTGCGGAGTAGGCATCCATAATTGCAGTAATCTGCGGAACACCGATACCCGCAACCACACGGGTGGTACAGATGGAACCCGGACCGATACCTACCTTAACGCAATCAACACCTGCCTTGATTAAGTCCTCGGTGGCTTCTGCCGTCGCTACGTTACCTGCAATAATCTGTAATTCCGGATATGCATCACGAATCATCTTGACGCAACGGATTACGTTTGCGGAATGACCATGTGCGGAGTCAATAACAATCGCATCTACCTTTGCCTTCACAAGTGCATCGACACGGTCTAAGATATTTGCTGTTACACCAACACCTGCCGCACATAAAAGTCTTCCCTGTGCATCCTTTGCTGCAAGCGGATACTTAATCTGCTTTTCAATATCCTTAATTGTAATTAATCCCTTTAAATTACCTTCATCATCCACAATCGGAAGCTTTTCTTTTCTTGCCTTTGCAAGAATCTTCTTTGCTTCTTCTAAGGTCACGCCTTCCTTTGCCGTAATCAGGTTTTCGGAAGTCATACAATCAGCGATGGACTGCGATAAATCAGTTTCAAACTTCAAATCACGGTTCGTAATAATACCGACTAACTTCTTGCCCTCCGTAATCGGTACACCGGAAATACGGAACTTTGCCATTAACTCATCCGCATCCTTTAAGGTATGCTGCGGGCTAAGAGAGAACGGATCGGTAATAACGCCGTTTTCGGAACGCTTTACCTTATCTACTTCATCCGCCTGTGCCTCAATTGACATATTCTTATGGATAACACCGATACCACCCTGTCTTGCCATCGCAATTGCCATACGATGTTCCGTAACGGTATCCATACCCGCACTCATAAGCGGAATGTTCAACTGAATTTTGTTTGTAAGATGTGTTCTTAAGTCTACCTGATTTGGAATTACCTCCGAATAAGACGGTACCAGTAATACGTCATCAAAGGTAATGCCTTCGCCAATAATCTGTCCCATTACTTACTCCTCTCTTTCGCTGTGAATGATTGTAAAGTTAAAATTTTTAAAAGTATACTTTCTTTTTCTTTAAAAGTCAAGGAATTGTAACTTCTGAATCCTATTAGTCAGACTAATATTCCACAATCTTTCTCGGAGCCTTCTGTTTCATGGCAGCAATCATCTTTTCACTCGGTTCAAAGAAAATCATCTGATTCTGTTCGCTTCCGGTAATTACCATACCGTATACGTTCTTTCCCTCTTCCAGACTGGTAAAATCCTTTACCTCTACGCCATTATGACGGTAGCCGTCAAGTGCATGGGAATTTTTCGGTGCTGCTACTACCAGATGTTCAAAATCCACACGGAGTATTGTCTTACGCTTTGAACCGCCGCTGATACGGTCAAAATCAAGCTGTCCGTCACAGAACACATACTCCCATTCTACATTCAGCCTCGGAACCAAATAATAAGCAAGTCCCACGAGTACAAGTGCCAAAAACACAAAAAGCATCTTACCAAAAAACAAACCGACAATAAAACAGAAAATCATACCACCGTATGTAACGAGTTTCAGCAATGTTTCCTTCGCGGTCGCTTTCTTTTTAACTATTGTTTCTGCATATAAGCCGTCCATTTATAGCTTCTCCTTTCAAATATGTACCTAATAGATACAGTATATAGGAAAACTTTGCATTTTTCAATCGGGAGATCATGAAATCTTTATGAAAAATGAAGAGAAATCTTACTATATCAACATATTGCAATAGAATATATGGAGCGATTGGGTATATACAGAAAAAAAGGCTCTCTATACCCAAAATAACATGCTTAAAACACGAAAATCTCATATTTATTGCAATATTTGGGTCTGTACAAAAAAATAAGTTTGTCAGACCCAAAAACAACGAAAAAGTCAGGAAGAATCAAAAATAGTTGGGTCTGACGAAAAGATTATTTTGCATAGACCCATTCGCCCCGATAATACTCCAAAAGACATCGAACATAGGCCATGATACTATTCGCAAAACCAGCCGACTTCATCGTCTGCCGCTGCTCAGGACTCCGACAATGTCTCTTCTCCTCCATACAGGAATAAAAGTCCGGGAGCCGACTACCGCCTTTTCTAAAACCGCGTCCTACGGACGCTTTCCGTCCATGTTTTCTGTGCCGAGTTTTCGGTCCCAGACTTTTGTTTATGACTGAGAGATGAGAAATCCCAGAGGTAGCAAGTCCGTGCAACGGAATGCGAGTTTTCAGAGGGAACTATGCAAACAAGGTGTGCCTTTGCCCGAAGCATCGACACACCTTGAGGTTTAACGAACAGTAATATTGTCTTTTATCACATCATCCCCATACCGCCACCTGCTGGCATTGCCGGAGTCTCCTCCTTGATATTCGCCACTGCAGACTCTGTGGTAAGGAACGTAGAAGCTACGCTGGTTGCATTCTGAAGAGCGCTTCTGGTAACCTTGGCAGGATCCAAAATACCGTCTGCTACCATGTCCACGTATTCTTCGGTCAGTGCATTGAAGCCTGTACCCACTGCGGACTCGCGAATCTTATTTACAATCACGGAGCCTTCCAAACCTGCATTTGCAGCGATGCAGCGCAATGGCGCTTCCAGTGCCTTTAAGATAATATTTGCACCGGTTCTTTCATCGCCCTCTAAGCCTGCTGCCAGTTCTGCTACCTTCTTAGAAGCATGGATATATGCGGAGCCGCCGCCTGCGATGATACCTTCTTCTACCGCAGCCTTGGTTGCAGCAAGAGCATCCTCCATACGAAGCTTGTTTTCCTTCATTTCGGTTTCTGTTGCAGCACCCACGCGGATAACGGCAACACCACCTGCCAACTTAGCAAGTCTTTCCTGTAACTTCTCTCTGTCAAAATCAGAAGTAGTTTCTGCAATCTGTGCATGAATCTGCTGTACTCTTGCACGGATTTCATTCTGGTCACCTGCACCGTCTACGATGATGGTGTTTTCCTTCTGCACCTTTACGGACTTTGCACGGCCAAGCTGCTCTAAAGTCACTTCCTTGAGGTCCAGACCGAGTTCATCGGAAATCACGGTACCGCCGGTTAAAATAGCGATGTCCTGAAGCATTGCCTTTCTTCTGTCGCCATAGCCCGGAGCCTTCACACCAACTACTGTGAAAGTACCTCTTAACTTATTGATAACAAGAGTGGTAAGAGCTTCACCCTCGATATCCTCAGCAATGATGAGTAACTTTGCACCGGTCTGCACAATCTGCTCAAGCACCGGTAAAATTTCCTGAATGTTGGAAATCTTCTTGTCGGTAATTAAGATAAACGGACTGTCCAGATTTGCTTCCATCTTATCCATATCCGTTGCCATATATGCGGAAATATAACCGCGGTCAAACTGCATACCTTCTACAAGGTCGAGTTCTGTCTTCATAGTCTTGGACTCTTCGATAGTAATAACGCCGTCCTTGGATACCTTATCCATAGCGTCGGCTACCATTTCACCCACGGCCTCATCGCCTGCAGAGATAGCTGCAACCTTTGCAATCTGCTCCTTGCCAGTTACTACGGAGCTCATCGCGGAAATTGCTTCTACTGCACAATCCGTTGCTTTCTTCATACCCTTTCTTAAAATGATAGGGTTTGCGCCTGCTGCCAGGTTCTTCATTCCTTCGTTAATCATTGCCTGTGCTAAAACAGTAGCGGTAGTCGTACCGTCACCGGCAACGTCATTTGTCTTTGTGGCAACTTCCTTTACAATCTGTGCGCCCATGTTTTCAAACGCATCTTCCAGTTCAATTTCCTTTGCAATGGTAACACCGTCGTTGGTAATGAGCGGAGCACCGAAGGACTTATCAAGAACTACGTTTCTTCCCTTTGGTCCGAGTGTCACCTTTACGGTATTTGCAAGTTTGTTCACACCGGCTTCCAATGCCACTCTGGCATCTGCACCGTACTTAATTTCCTTTGCCATTTTTAAATCCTCCCTTACTCAACTACAATTGCAACAATATCATTCTGCTTTACTACGATGTACTCATCATCGCCAAGTTTCACTTCTGTGCCTGCGTACTTGGAGTAAATTACCTTATCTCCTACCTTTACCTGCATGGCCACTTCCTTGCCATCCACCATGCCGCCCGGTCCTACAGCAATAACCTCTGCCTGCTGTGGCTTTTCCTTTGCCTGACCCGGAAGTACAATACCGGACTTTGTCGTTTCTTCTGCCAGTAACTGCTTTAATACAACCTTATCACCAAGTGGTACTAATTTCATATCGAAATCCTCCTTTATTTTTCTGTCTCATAAATTCTCTTTTTCTTTTGTTAGCACTCTAATCTTTCGAGTGCTAAATTATAATACAGTTATATTACCACCATTTCCCTGTTATGAAAACTAGGCCTTTAGTCCTATTTCTTTTCGTCCGGGAAATATTCCAGACTGTTCTGCTTCATCATCATGCGTGGGAGGGCATCTTTGGAGTTTTTCCAAGGTTCGTTCACGTACCGGTAATCAAACTTGTCAATAAACCAGGATACATCATCCCTCACTCGTTCCATTCCTTCCAGATAAGAACGGCTGATATGGGAAATGAATTCCTCTAAGTATTTTCCGGACAACTGCTTCGGTGCCTCTCTAAGTAATAGCGCATAGTGATCGGTGCAAAATCCTTTACAGTTATGTACCGTTTCTCTGAAATCGGACTCTCTTTCATATAAGAAGAAAATGGTCGCAATGTAGCGGTCAAATACGTTGTTGATCTTGTCGCAGACAAAACAACTCTTATGCAATCCGTCCAAATAAGTTAACAACGGATTCTCTGCTGTATCTGCTTTCTTGAACAACGACGGTTTCACCGGTTTGTAGCCCTTTGCCAGTTTTTCCACGTCACGGATGGTCTTATCCGCATGTGTCTTTAACATCAGTGCAAGCCCCAGGCGGTTCTGCTTCTCATACAGTTCCTTAACATGTTCCTTACAAAATCCCTTTTTGTCGGTCACCATCCGGATGTCATCCTCCATATAACTCGGTCCGAGCGTAAACTCCAGAGCGTCTGTTTTCAGTTTATGATGCATCGCGCAGACCGGACACTCACAATCCAGCGCAAACGCCTCATTGACAGGAATGGTATATAATTGTTCCTTCATATGTAATCCTTTCCAAAAAAGGCGACGTAGTTACGCCGCCTTCCTTTGTATGTTTATTCTTCTTTGCCCATTTCTTCACGAATCATATCTTTCATTTCTCTGGCCTTTGCCTTAATTCGCTCATTGACTTCCCTGGAAGTTAATACTCTGGCAATCATACGTAATGCTTCATCATATTTTCCAATCTTTCTTGCCAATTCCGCTACCAGATAGGTGAGTGTTGTTTCATCCATACCGCACATCGGGAACGGCTCTTTGGAAAACGCCTCGTTAAATCCTTCATATGCATTTGCAATAAACTCTTTTTCCTGCTCCGCCAATGCTTTCTTTACGGCCTCCAAATCCGGAGTATCACTTGGAAGAGTCTCTGCTTTTCCTCTGAGAAGCCATGCCAGTTTCAGACAGGTATAAGCCTTTTCACTTGCCTTTGCGCGCTTCACTACGGCATTTACCAATGCCAGTTTATGCTTTGTAATGGCATCGTCATACGTTAAGATGTCCGGGCTTTCCTTAATTCCTCTGAAGGATGCCGAAATGTTATCCCTAATCAAACGCGCCTGCGCCGATGTCATAAAGTTAAAGAAACGGTTTAATGCACCATAACCACAGTTTGGGCATACGATGGCGTCATATTTCAGAGAATCCACATGCTGATAACGTGGACGCAAATCCGTATCCTGTCCCAGTAACTTTACTTTACCGGTACGCACAAACTTGGATTTAAATTCCTTATCACACACCGGACACGTAAAGGTCTTGTCATAAATCAGGTCGGCTTCTTTTACTTCAACCGGTTCTGCCGCTTTTTTCGCTTTTTCTTTTTCCTTTTCCTTATGTTCAAACAGTTCAATTCCGGAAAGGTTACCAAATCCTAAGGACTCCAGTCCTGAAAATAAATTATTCGACATGTTCTACCTCCACAAGTTTTACCTCTTAAGTTACTTTTTCTCCGCCTACTGTGGCTTATAGGAACTCTTCATGGAGACAATCCGGTTAAATACCAGATGCTCCGGTGTCGTATCCTTGTAATCCACGCAGAAATAGCCGTTTCTAAGGAACTGGAAGCTGTCATAAGCCTTTGCGTCCTTCAGGCTTGGTTCTACATAGCAATTGGTAAGAATGGTTCTGGAATTCGGATTTAAATTTACGGTGCCGTCTTCGTTGTAAACACCCTTTTCCTCGTCCACCAGATTCTCATATAAACGCACCTCACACTGCACAGCGGTCTTTGCTGCTACCCAGTGGATGGTACCCTTTACCTTTCTGCCTTCAAAGCCGGAACCGCTCTTGGTCTCAGGGTCATACGTACAATGTACCACGGTCACGTTTCCGTTTTCGTCTGTCTCATATCCGGTACAGGTTACAAAGTAAGCGTTCATCAGACGCACTTCATTGCCCGGGAAGAGACGGAAATATTTCTTTGGAGGATCAATCATGAAATCGTCTCTGTCGATGTAGAGTTCTCTGCCAAACGGAAGCTTTCTTGTGCCGAGCTCCTCGTTTTCCAGATTGTTTGGTGCATCGAGATATTCGATTTCATCCTCCGGATAGTTGTCAATCACTAACTTCACCGGATCGAGTACCGCCATAACGCGGTTCCTCTTTAACTTTAAATCCTCACGGATGCAATACTCAAGCATTGCATAATCTACAGAACTGTTAGCTTTCGATACACCGCAAAGTTCCATGAAGAGTTTCAGGGATTCCGGTGTAAAGCCACGTCTTCTTAAGGCAGCGATGGAAACGAGTCTCGGATCATCCCAACCGTCTACCGTACCGTCCTCTACCAGACGCTTAATGTATCTCTTACCTGTAATTACATTGGTCAGGTACATCTTTGCAAATTCAATCTGCTGTGGCGGATGCGGATACTCAAGCTCCGTTACCACCCAGTCATAAAGTGGTCTGTGGTCTTCAAATTCCAACGTACAGATGGAATGGGTAACCCCCTCAATCGCGTCCTCAATCGGATGAGCGAAATCGTACATCGGATAAATACACCACTTATCTCCTGTGTTATGGTGTGTCATACGTGCCACACGGTAAATTACCGGGTCTCTCATATTGATATTAGGTGAAGCCATGTCAATCTTTGCACGGAGCACCTTCGTTCCGTCTTCAAATTCACCATTCTTCATTGCTTCAAAGAGGGCTAAATTCTCTTCGACGCTACGGTCACGGTACGGGCTGTTTTTGCCCGGGTGCTCAAAGTCACCGCGGTACTCTCTGATTTCCTCTGCTGTCAAATCACAAACGAAAGCCTTGCCCTTTTTAATCAGCTTAATCGCTGCCTCATACATCTGGTCAAAATAATCGGACGCAAAGAACAGACGGTCCTCAAAATCACCGCCGACCCACTTAACATCCGCCATAATAGACTCAACGAATTCCGTCTTTTCTTTGGTAGGATTTGTGTCGTCAAAACGAAGATTGAACTTTCCGCCGTACTTTTTTGCCAGACCATAATTCAGTAAAATGGACTTTGCGTGACCGATATGGAGATATCCGTTCGGCTCCGGAGGGAAACGGGTTACAATACTGGTGTGCTTCCCTTCTGCCAAGTCCTTTTCGATAATCATTTCAATAAAGTTTTTGGAAACCACTTCTTTCGTTTCCACATCTTTTTCTAACTCTTTTACTTCTTCAGCCATGTCTCTACCCATGCCTTTCCATACATTCTTCTCTTCCCGGTCTGCAAAGAGCAGACTTTCATACCTTTAATCTTAACACAAGTTTCCAGAAAATAAAAGGTATAAATTGATTTTAGCAATCCATTCTTTCAAAAACACTCCAAAGCCTAAGATAGGACCCGGCATTAAGCCAAGTCCTATCATTTCTCTTATTCATTTTTTAATTTTTCTCTCGCAGCATCATAATACGGGCGCACTTCTTCTGCCGTCATTTCAACCTCGGATGCAATCTGTTCTATAGATTTCCCGGAATGAATTTTCTTTTCAATCAGGCGAAATAACATTGTCTCTCCTCCTTCTGAAAATCCTTCTGAAAATCCTTCCGAAAATCCTTCCTCTTTCAAATTTTTCCTCAAAACCTCTTCGTTCACTTCAGCCAGATACACTTGTAATACCTCCGCCCTATGAGCAGTAAGAAATTCTGCCAACATCCCATCTGCAATGCATTCTGTTACAGACTTATTTACTGCATCCTCTAAAGTCATTGTTTTTTGGTAAATTTGTATCTTGCTGACTAACGCTGTGTAGTCCTGTAGCGGCTTACACTTTTTCAAAAACTCATGATTCCCTGCATGGTTTAGGTTAACCACCTTTGCTGTCCATTCAAACGCCCCTTTTTCCATTGGCTTTTGAAATGCATCCGATAACAAAAGTTCTTCAACCGCAGGACGCTCTTCCGTTCCATTGTAAAACACAATATAACTTGGCGTAGGAATTTTCACAAGTTTCTTCACATGAAGCGTCAAATTGTTCTTCGATAAGTACAAATTCATACTGTCAGCAATTACAAAAGAAAGATCATTTTTCATACGAAGAATCATTTAATGCATTATAAAGAGCTAATGTATTCGCCTTATTCTTCTCATCCGCAAAAATCAGACGAAACAGGCGGTCTTTATACTCTCGGTTAATTTTTGTCACTCAAGGTCCTCCTTAGAATGTAAAACGGGCCCTGCAGTGCCAAACAAAAATTATCTTTCTGACATAAGTATACCTTTGATAGGCTTCTTTGGCAAGAAAATATTCAATAAAAGCACAGCAGGGAATATTAGTTGAAACACTCGAAATCCGGATTTCCAAAACGTTTTGTGTCTACGATTATAATGCGTTGGAAAGTTAAAATCAACCCTTGGAAACGTAGAAAATTTAGGATTGTTTTTGTGAAAAATCACCAAAAGAATCGTAATACTTTAGATAGATTACAAACGAGACAACTTTGACATGTCATATATTTAAAATCACTCACTTTATATAAAATATATATTATATCATATATTTTTTCTTCCGGGGAGGTATAAGAAGTTACACCCCCTGCCATTTAAAAGCTTACAACCATCTCTGAAATGCGGGGTATGGTCTGAAAATTCCAAAGTTCCTATATTTTATACAGACTTAGGTGGTTCCAGCTGTTTTCAATTTTACTTTGGTTGTCTCACATAGTTTAATATCACCAGCACTCACTTTTCTCACTCGCATAAAAACGCACCTCTTTCGCAACAAAAGTAAGTCAGCGTTCCAAACGCGTCATATGTATAGGTTTCTGTCAAAGTGCCATTGTTATCGGTTAAGCTAATAACGTCTCCATGGGAATTCGTTAGGAATATTATAGCATGACCATTTGCTTGTTCACAATGCTAAGTTTGTACAACTTCATTCATACTTTGTTCTCTGAACAAAGTAACGCACTCCCTTCATTACAAGAACCATCTCATAACTACAGAAGTGCGTCAATTTGATCATTTCTTAATTCGATTTTCTCCCATAATCTTCTTTGTCACCAGTATTTCCGCAACTTTTTCCCATTCGTATGGTCATTGTCTAGGCAACACTTTCCTTCCACCCTCTTCAGCGCTTATCCATTTAATAATCACTCCAAAATATTCTTCCATCATTTCAACTTATCCTACCTCATTCGTTTTGATTTTGTATCAAAGATGAAACAGATTATCAGAGGAGTTATAATAACCCCAAAAAACCAGGATCCAACCTGAATAACCGCATCCGTCATAAACACATACAGTGCTAATGCACTAATTGCCAAAAAAGGAATCACCAGACTAAGAAAGGCTATTGTACTATACATTTTTTTCTTTTTTCTTATTTTTACATAAACAGTTTCTGATTTAACTAACTCTGAATCGTCATCCAGCAATTTAATGAACTCTTCCACAAATGATTCAACAGAGAAATCATCCTTATATTGTCCTCGAATTATCTTATTCTCCATTTCCTCAGCGGAACATCCCGGTTTATATTTACAATACTCATACCCTTCTTCCTTAAATTCTAAAATAGCAGACATATTGTAATAGTTAAAACAAACCTGAACAGCATTTCCTCTTTTATTTACTGTAGAGAAAAACTCTATTTTAGTCGCACCATTCTTGCTCAACAAGTTTTTAAACTCTTTTCTGACGTAGAAAGATAATATCTTATCTAAGTGAGTGTAATTTGTTTCTTCTTTTCCATTCAAATAATCCAAAACCTTCTTATTCATAATTGTCCTCTCTATAAAGCTCCATCCTAATGTCATTGGTGATCATCAAATAGTTCTCTGATTTCCCATTCGTAACCCACGCTCAATGCCACTACACCAACAACCACAACGATTCCAGGCATGGCAACACCTGCCGCTACAACTCCTGCTGTAATTAGTGCCATCGTTCCGGTGGCAAGATAATACGAACTAACACCAATGGATGTATCTATCAATGTATCTTTCAACATTGCTTCATCAAATTTCATATCATTTTCATATAAATTGAATCCCAAATTAAGAGCTGCATTCGTTATCGTAAACCCAACTCCCGATTTTGCAATCGCACTCAATCCGCTTCTAGCATCTCCTGTTAATATTTGTTTATAGGATGCTTGTGATACTTGTCCAAAATTGGAAATCGAGGAATCTGATTTTCCAAACCATCGCCATGTTTCTCCCATAATCGGATACATATATCTTGTCTCCGTGGCATATGCAAATTGAGTATGTATCCCTTGTGCACTTAAATATTGGGTTCCTGACCATATATCAGGAACAGTGCCAATTACAGTTTCCACCCACTCAAGCAACGCAGGATCCTCTATAATTCCCATATTCCAATTTTCTTCAATTGATCCCTTACAATGTCCACTCGGATCCACATACTTCAGCGGATTATTCTGTACATATACATACAGGTTTCTTCCGTCACCAAGATAGGTATCCTCCTGTGTGAATCTGCCGACTGTCGTATCATAACTTCTGGCTCTCAGGTAGTAGAGTCCTGTCACTTCATCATACTGTTCCCCAGCATAAAGGAAACGGCTGAGTGCGGTATCCGTCTGTGCCAGTACTCCATCTTCATTCAGGCTTTGAATGTAAGTCAGCGTTCCGAAAGCATCATATGTATAAGTTTCTGTCAAGGGCCGTTGTTATCGGTTAAGCCGATAACGTCCCCATGGGAATTTTTTCTTTTCTATTATATCATGCTTCTTCTGAAACTACAAACAAACCAATATAGTCCTGTTCTGCTCTAATATCACCTACGCAAGGAACGTTTTTATGATAAAATTTATATTATATCATATATATTATCTCCTGGGGAGGTATAAGAAGTTATACCCCCTAAAGATGCTTTTTCCCAAATTTCATAAAAATCCCCCGATTCATACAGAAGAAATATCTTTCCATATGAACCGAGGGCTAGATTAGTTATCCGGAAAAATTTACTCCCTTTTCATCTTCTTGCAGTTTTTTTCAAGAAAGTCTGTGCATTAAGATGAACTAATCGGTAATTCATCTCTGTTAAATCTGTCTTTTATTCAACATATTTCATCCAGATATAATACATGTCATATAAACGTGTATTCAACGTCTCTTTGCTAGAACGTCTTGTACAATTAAGAACCACAAGTCTAGGTTCCAAATCCATTTTCCCTTTAAATCCCAATAACGTCGGTTCGTTTACAGACATCCGGTTTTTAGGTCTCGTAAAATATCCCCAGTATATTTTCCCATTACAGTTTCTAATAATTACCTCAGCAAAATATAACGCAACCTCCAAGCAATATCTTAATGTCTGTAACGAAATCTTTGTTTGACCAAGGTAAGCATGCATCCATTCCGGATATCTTTTCGCTTCTTCCAGCATTTCATCTTCCGATTTTTCTTCCAATTCTATTTTTTTCTCATACCAACTCCATAACGGAATCAATGACTCAGGCGAGTAATCAAAGTTCATATCGCCTACTTCACTGCACACCTCATTTTTCAAATTTTTCAGATGAATTTCAATTTGTCCTGTATACTGCTCAAAATACTCTTTAGCCTGCTTTGGGGTCATATCTTTAAATGCAATTTCGTTCTTCATATAACTCTCCTTTCTGCTATTTTAATGGATGATATACTCGATCCCTTTTTCTATAAGATATTTAATCAATTCCTCTGATGCACCTTTCTTTCCATTTACCGTACTTTCAAAAAAATGCCAAACAGAACCATCTATAATCCCTTTGCTAATCAATTCAACATCCTTTTGCATTTGTATCATGATTCTCTCTGTTAACGTTGTATATCCTACTTTAGATTCATGTGCTATATTATTCGCCAATTGATCAATATACCTAGCTCCTAAAGATGTGTAAAAATATGCTTGCGATTCTCCTCCAAACATCCTCATCAGTTCTCTTTCTCCACTTAAGCCATTCATATATATTTTATTTCCTAGCGAACGAGTAGGTAATTTTGCATAATAACTTATATTACCAGATGCTGTTCCCGATGCCCCATTCATTACAGATGCAACCGTTGCCACAACTGCAGTAGTTGTTGATACAATTTCTACAGTATCGTATATATTCTGATTTCCACCAAATACCGAATCCCGAATAAAATTATAGGATGATTCTTCCATTTGATCAGTACATGCATAATATATATCCTGAATTCCTTCGCCAATATCTGAAACACCCATAACCGAAGAAACAGCTCCTGTTATCTCAGATACTACAGAAATCGGTGGTTTTCCATACTTAGCGCTATAATACATGGAACCAAGACCAAATCCTGTGACAGTTGAACCTTTTGCAATATTCCATACACCATCGCGAAATCTTTGTTCTCCTCCCAGAGGCAATTCATCCAACCTTTCATCTATCTTCTTATTTATCAAATCAGCAGCTGCCCTCGCCCCTGCACTTGCCAAATCATTAGGCGCACAAAATCCTGCATTCTGTGCATTTAGCCATGCATTATTGCTGGAACTCACACCTAGGTTCTTCGTACTATACCCACTCGGGTCCACATACTTCAGCGGATTGTTCTGTACATACACATACAGATTTCTTCCATCACCAAGATAGGTATCCTCCTGTGTGAATCTGCCGACTGTGGTATCGTAACGTCTGGCTCTCAGATAATAGAGTCCGCTTACTTCATCGTACTGCTCTCCTGCATAGAGGAAACGGCTGAGTGCGGTATCAGTCTGTGCCAGCACACCTTCTTCATTCAAGCTTTGGATGTAGGTCAGCGTGCCAAAAGCATCATATGTATAGGTTTCTGTCAAGGTGCCATTGTTACCGGTTAAGGCGATAACGTCCCCATGGAAATCCTCTGGGAATATTATAACATGACTACTTGTTTAGTCTCAACGAAAAGTTTGTAACCCAGCACCTCTTATTCATTGTACCAGATAAAATACACTTCCCATATCGAGAGAACTATCTCCGACACAGGAAGTGCATCCACCTTAATTATTTAACAAACTCTCACTCTTCTTTTACTAATGGAAAATCCTCAAAATAACCTCTTCTGTTTCTGTAATCATCAAAGAATTTTTCACACAACTCATAGAACAAAGGAACTTCTTTTTCTTCCCCTCCTGCTATTGCTTTGATATCCAAATACCAATAGGATGACATTGGCTTGTACTTTGAATTAATATTCTCTTCTATCCATTGCAATAACCACTTGCCAAACCAGCATCTAAATTTCCGATCAATGTCATCCTCCTCTAAATAACTCTTTGCTCCACAATATCCAGAAATCAAATAATAGATATAATCTATTCTTTCTTCTATAATAAACATCCCTGACCTTTTTTTCATTGCATCAAGCAACTGTTCTATCGTCATCTCCTTATTCTCCTTCCACCTTTCATCGATTAAAAATATCATCTACATAATGCCACATTTGACCTGATTCTTTCTTTGATTGCACCTGTGGCAATCCCAAGTCATCAAGCCAATTCTGCAATTTCATTCCTTCCGGAGTCATATTATCATACACCATATCTCCAATCTGAATTCCATAGTGATAATTATCTCCGACAGATATCTTCGCTTTATCAGAATAAATTCCAAAGTCGCTATCAACTCTAATAATCTGATAATCAATTCCTTTATCATCAAGGGCCTTCGCAAGTCGCTTGGCAAATCCATCACATTGTCCACGTTCCTTCCCTTTACTAGGAATTTTCTTGATGATATTCTTTATTTCCAGTTCATTAAACTCATCGAGAACTTCATCCAGCAAGTCCCTGAAAGCATCCCCCGCTCTATTTGCACTGCGCCCAGCTGCCAAAATAAATACATTTGCACCTGCTGCTGTCATGTCAACCGCCACCTCTTGTACCTCAATCTTTCCATTGTTTAAAATAGCAACCATGGAATGTTGTGTTGTGTCAGATGACGAATTTTTTCCTACAACAAATGCTCCATATAATTCAGCAGCCATTACCATTATTTCACCGCGTACTTTTCCGGCTGCATAAAAAATATCTTTTCCCTTAGGCGTATCATCCAATTCTAATATGCCCCCGGTAAGATTATCTAAAATTGCGTCCCCTGTTCCAAAATTCAGACTATTCTCGGCAATCGCTATCTCTCTCCGAATATACAATAGATTCTCTATTGTAGTCTCAATCATGCCTCCCTCTCCTGAATATGAAAAATCCGGGGCCCATGGGTTTTCAAAGAACATATAGTACCAATTTATATATCCTGTTTCCTTACCATACCCACTCGGGTCCACATACTTCAGCGGATTGTTCTGTACATATACATACAGATTTCTTCCATCACCAAGGTATGTGTCTTCCTGTGTGAATCTGCCTACAGTGGTATCATACCGTCTGGCTCTCAGATAGTAGAGTCCTGTCACTTCATCATACTGTTCTCCTGCATAGAGGAAACGGCTGAGTGCGGTATCAGTCTGTGCCAGCACACCTTCTTCATTCAAGCTTTGAATGTAAGTCAGCGTCCCAAAAGCATCATATATATAGGTTTCTGTCAAGGTGCCGTCATTACCGGTCAAGGCGATAACATCCCCATGGGAATTTTTTACGTAATAGTACAGATTTGTACTGTACTTACTTCCATCCGGTTCTTCTGTCTTTGTAAGCAGTTCTGTCGCAAGCAGACTCGTACCATAGTAATAGTGCTCGGTCTTCGTATGGTCTTTATCGTATCCTCCAATGACAAGTCCGTTAAAGCTCACATACTCCGCTGTGATGCCGTTTTCAGAAATCATGGAACGGATACCGGATGCATCATAGGTGCTTGTCTGCCATGTACCATCCGGATTTGTGACATTCGTGAGCTGATTGAACGCATCATAGGTATACGTCACTGTGCCATCCGGTGTTACCTTTTCCGTGAGGTTTCCAACAAGATCGTAACTGTATGTTGTGATAAGCGTATCTGCTCCGCTCTCTGTGATTCCAGTTGCAGTCTCTGCCGGATTTTCTGTCACTTCCTCCAGTAGCTTATTGCACAGGTCATACGTATACGCCGTCTCCACACCATCTGCGTTCTTTGTCAGGCGGTTGCCCATGACATCATAGGTGTAGGTCGTGATACTGCCATCTACTGCTTCACTGAGGAGCCGGTCCAGTGCATCATAGGTGTACTCTGCAGTATTAGCAGTTACAGTACTTCCGCTTGTTGTTCTTTCCAGCAGGCTTCCGTTACCGTCATACGTATTGCTTTCACTATATAACAGTTCCCCGCTCACAGAAACAGTCTGCATCTGTTCTACCTGCTTATGCAAAGTATAGGCATAGTCTGTTACCGTTCCGGCACCATCGGTCATGGTGTCTAGGGTGCCGTCTGCGTGATACGTATACTGTGCCAGCAGTGTTCCGCCTGTAAAGGTTTCGTAGACAATGGTACTGTTATCTCTTTCATCCGTTCTGGTCTTGTACCGTTGTTCTCCGTCCTTTCGTACCTCGGTCAGTCTGCCGAGCAGGTCATAGGTATAAGACGTCACACTGTCCGGATTATTGAGGGTACTGTCTGTACTCTCCTTTAACTAGAGCAGGTTTCCATTCACGTCATAGCCAAAGCCAAGGGAATGTACGCCGTTCTTGTGAAGCTCGGTTAACTGTCCCTTTTCATCGTATGCGTACTCTAACACATCCGTATCACTGATGGACGCGGTCAGGCTGCCGTCCATGGCATAGAGATAGCGCAGAACGGATGTCTGTCCATCTTCCTTTGTTGCCGTAATAGAAGTTACATTTCCATCCGTGTTGTACTCATACTCCGTTATCGTACCGTTCGGCTCTGTGACATGTACGACTCTGTCTTCCTTATCATACTGATAGGAGGTCACGGCACCAAGTGGATCTGTTTCACACTCCAGATAGCCATGAGCATTGTATTCATAAGAAACCAGCAAAGGTCACAAAAGTGCCTAAATCTACTATATTCATAGTAATTGGATTATTTAAATGTTTCTTTATTAATTAATAAACATGTTCTTTGGGGCTTAATAATAGTAAACTGAAGATATATATTAAAAATCCATAGCGTCAGTATACTTAAAACAATCTGAAGACAAATCATGTACTTCATCAATCAAGGAAAAGAAATATCTAATTGTATCACGCAATGCTTCACATACGTTTTCCCCATATCCAATTCCCGCACAAAAATCATTTGTCTTATCTCTTATCATTAAATTAGTTCTACCTATAAACCTCCCTTTCGAGGTTTCATAAACTCTCACTTTAAACTTTCCATGTGGAATTTTATCATGTTCCCATACTTCAAATTCTTCCACTAGCCTTTCAATTTCAACTATACCATTTATTCTAATATTTTTCCACTCTTCCATACATCCTCCAACTAATTAATTGTTTTGCCAAAAGAAATAATCGTTCCATCCGGAGCCAAATCAATATACTTTCCATTTTTCTTATATCTTATCACTCCTTCAACCACGCCATTAACATAACTTTTTGTGGCACCACTTAGATTGTTTTTAAAACCTTCTGCTTTTCTAATATACTGTTCAATATCAGAAGCTCCAACTTCTCTTCCATGCACATAATAATGCCTTGCAACTGATTCTTCAACAGAATCAAAACTTCCTTTATTCCAACTGGACACATTTATGGATTTTTCGTGTATTTGCTTGGTAAATCTATCCCATGGTTTAGATTTATTACCTCCACTAGAAATAGCATTAAAACTTTCACTTGCAAAGCGTCCTGCTGAATATACCGCCTTTGTATCACCATATAAAGCTATAGCTAAGGTTCCTGAGGCTAAAACATACGCCGCAGGTGCTATAACTATTGCTCCAACACCACCGCTTCCAAAACTAGCTTTTGCCCCATTAGCAACTATATCTTTCGCCATTTTTCTCGCAAGCAATGCTGTTGCCTCTGAACCTATCATCTCTCCCAAGAAAAACGCGTCGGGATATAGCGCCATATTTCCATCTTTGTATTGAATGCTTCCTAATGATATTGTCCCTATAACGCCTTCTACATATCCATCTGCTAAACTGGCTGTATACATCCAAGGATCGCTTGCTATCCGTTCCCAATATCTTTCATACCATTTCTCCTCTGGCATTTGACCTACAAAAAGAATATCCGGATCCCATGGTGCTGGAAAATAATCATTATACAAATATTTGTATTCCGAGTTTTTACTACAATACCCACTCGGATCCACATACTTCAGCGGATTATTCTGTACATATACATACAGGTTCCGTCCATCGCCAAGGTACGTATCTTCCTGTGTGAATCTTCCGACTGTGGTATCGTAACGTCTTGCTCTCAGATAATAGAGCCCGCTTACTTCATCATACTGTTCCCCAGCATAGAGGAAACGGCTGAGTGCGGTATCCGTCTGTGCCAGTACACCTTCTTCGTTCAGGCTCTGAATGTAAGTCAGCGTACCAAAAGCGTCATATGTATAAGTTTCTGTCAAGGTACCGTTGTTACCGGTTAAGCCGATAACGTCCCCGTGGGAATTCTAATTGCATTATAACATGACCATTTTATTCGGAACAATCAGAACTTTATAAAAACGCACTTCTTTTGCAACAAAAATTGTTTTAAAAGAAGTGCGTTAAAACCACGTATTGAAACTCAATATTCACTTTTTGTTTTCAGATGCTTATGTAGAGACGTAAATTATTTTACTATTTTGATTTCAACATTTTTAGTTCTCTATGTTGCATAATTCTTTCCCACATTGCATTACTTTTTGTCATCATAACTACTCAAATAGAGTTTCCTTACTTCTCCTAGCGCAGGAAAATTAGGATATATAAACTCCCATGTAACATTACACATATGGCATACATACCATTTATCTGCATACCACTCTATTTTTTTTCCACTTACACTAGTTCCGATGTAATATGGTTTTTTAACTGGAATCTCTTTAAATACTCCTTCCTTTTCTTTCTCCTCAAAAAATTTCTTTACATCTAAAAAATATTGCCACGAATTAATCTTTATTTCTTCTCTCTCACAGCAATCACATACCATTATCGAAACCACCTTTCATCTACTTTTGGAATATATATTTGACTACCTCCCCCCAAGAGATGTCCTATTACATTTCCTAAAGCATCAAAAATATTCTGGGGTGCTGCAATTCCTTCGAAAATAGTTGTTCCCTTTGGTACCAGAACCTCTGTCACATTCTCTGCAGTATTTCCCCATGCCGGGTTCAAAGCCAAATCAATTTGCGACTGCAAACCTCCACCTTGTGGTGTCAATGACAAATACGCTCCAACTTCTCCGGCAGTTCCCCCGCTTACTCTATACATAACTGTATCCTCCTCCAGTACTCGTTCCACATATGTTGCTCCCATAAAAGTTTCAGCAATCCCCGTCGGTAACGGTCCTGGATTTATTGGAGAATATATACCTTCTGCCAAATTCCCCAGACTATCAGCAACTTCTCCCACACTATCAAGCAACTCACCTACGCCACCCAATACATTAGCATATTTAGCAACATTCCCTGACAACATTGGCGCCGAAAAAGCACTGGAATAATACACCCCTGTACCAAAAGCTGAACCTGCTAGTGCAAATTCAAATGCATTGTAATTTTGCCGATTTCCACCAAATATAGTGTCTCTAATCGGATTAAACGATGCTGTTTCTGTATCTCCCGTACTTCCGTAAATGAAATCCTGTGTACCTTCTGTGATATCTGAAGCTCCAAATGCGAATGACGTTCCTGCCAGTATCTTAGTGCCGGCAACTGTTAAAGCAGGCGCAGCCGCAGGTAACGCATATATCGCTGCCACACCAGTAGCAATAACTCCAACTCCCTTAAATACATTCCATGCACCATCGCGAAATCTCTGTTCTCCTCCCGGCGGCAGTTGATCTAATGCTTTCTGTATCTGTTCATTTATAAGTACGCTTATACTCTGACCTGCCATTGCCGCCTGACCATCAGCATAATAGTAAGCTGCATTTTGCATCTTCTGTACATCCGTTAATCCATATCCCAAATCCTTCTTACTATGTCCACTCGGATCCACATACTTCAGCGGATTATTTCCTACATACACATGCAGATTTCTTCCATCACCAAGATAGGTATCTTCCTGTGTGAATCTTCCGACTGTGGTATCGTAACGTCTGGCTCTCAGATAGTAGAGTCCTGTCACTTCATCATACTGTTCTCCTGCATAGAGGAAACGGCTGAGTGCGGTATCAGTCTGTGCCAGCACACCTTCTTCATTCAGGTTCTGAATGTAAGTCAGCGTTCCAAACGCGTCATATGTATAGGTTTCTGTCAAGGTGCCATCGTTACCTGTTAAGCCGATAACATCCCCATGGGAATTCTGGATGTAATAGTACAGATTTGTACTGTACTTACTTCCATCCGGTTCTTCTGTCTTTGTAAGCAGTTCTGTCGCAAGCAGACTCGTACCATAGTAATAGTGCTCGGTCTTCGTATGGTCTTTATCGTATCCTCCAATGACAAGTCCGTTAAAGTTCACATACTCCGCTGTGATGCCGTTTTCGGAAATCATGGAACGGATACCGGATGCATCATAGGTGCTTGTCTGCCATGTGCCATCCGGGTTTGTGACGTTGGTAAGCTGATTCAGCGCATCATAGGTATACGTCACTGTACCATCCGATGTTATCTTTTCTATAAGGTTTCCGACAGCATCGTAGCTATAGGTTGTCGTAAGCAGAGTGGCTAACGTATCTGTTCCTGTCTCTACTGCTCCGTCTACAAGCCCTGCCTCATCCGTCGGTCTCTCCGTCACTTCTTCTAGCAACTTATTACACAGGTCATACGTATACGCTGTCTCTACACCATCTGCATTCTTTGTCAGGCGGTTACCCATGACATCATAGGTGTAGGTCGTAGTTACGCCATCTACTACTTCACTGAGGAGTCGGTCCAGTGCATCATAGGTGTACTGTGCATTGTTAGTAGTTACAGCACTTCCACTTGTCACTCTTTCAAGCAGACTTCCGTTCCCGTCATACGTGTTGCTTTCGCTGTATAACAGTTCTCCGCTCACAGAAACAGTCTGCATCTGTTCTACCTGCTTATGCAAAGTATAAGCATAGTCTGTTACCGTTCCGGCACCATCGGTCATGGTGTTTAGTGTGCCGTCTGCGTGATACGTATACTGTGCCAGTAGTGTTCCGCCCGTGAATGTTTCGTAGACAACGGTACTGTCATCTCTTTCATCCGTTCTAGTCTTATACCGCTGTTCTCCGTCCTTTCCTACCTCAGTCAGTCTGCCAAGGACATCATACGTATATGCCGTTACACTGTCCGGGTTATAAAGGGCACTGTCCGTACTCTCCTTTAGCCAGAGCAGATTTCCGTTTGCATCATAGCCAAAGCCAAGGGAGTGTACACCGTTCTTATGAAGTTCGGTCAACTGTCCCAGTTCATCATACTGATACGTCAGGATATCGGTATCACTGATGGATGCCGTCAAACTGCCATCCATGGCATAGAGGTAGCGTAGAATGGATGTATCTCCATTTTCCTTTGTTGCCGCAACGAGTGTTACATTTCCATCGGTATTGTACTCATACTCCGTTACGGTACCGTTCGGCTCTGTGACACGTACGATACGGTCTTCCTTATCGTACTGATAGGAGGTCACTGCTCCCAGAGAGTCATCTTCACGTTCAAGGAGCCCCCTGCCGTTATAACTGTATTCCGTCACTGCACCGGAGGCATCTTCTATTTTACAAAGTAATCCGTCTTTGCGGTAGGTATATCTGGTTATACCCCCTAAAGCATCTGTAACCTGCGTCACATTGCCCTGACCGTCATAGGTATAGATGGTCGTGTTTCCTTCCGTGTCAGTATAGGCGGTCATTTCACCGTATACGTTGTAAACGTACTCCTCTCCGGTCAGAAGATTCTTTGTCACATTTCCTGCGATATCGTAGGTCAGTTCTGTGCGTACACCTACCTCATCGGTGACACTGCTCACCCGACCCTAGGAGTCATACTCATACGTTACCGTTCCGCCCAATGCATCGGTCACTGTCAGCACTCTACCCTCACTGTCATAGGTATAGGCTTCTGTCACACCATCCGGCAGGGTAACCTTCGTTGGATTGCCCATCGTATCGTATTCCAGTGTACTCTTTGCCCCTGCTTGGTCGATGACAGCGATGGTTCTGCCGCAGGAATCGTACTCATAAGTGATTTTATTTCCGTTACAGTCCGTAATCTCAGAAATGTCACCCATCGCATTATAGGTATATGTCGTGGTACGGAGTTTCTTTTCCCGTACTATTTCATACATCGGGCGGAAGGCATGGTCACTGACCTGCTCTTCCAGAACATCATCTGCCCCAAGGAGACCGGCAAAAATCATATCCTTGATGTAATCCAGATCATCCCTGCTGACCGTTCCGTTTCCGGTGATGTCATACGCGGTATTCCAACCCTCATCTCCCTCGGCCATGCCAAACACACCTGCCAGAATTGCAAAATCCCGCAAGTCAGTCATGTCATCCCCGTTATAATCCGGCAGGTGAAGTTCCGCCAGTACGCCACCGCATTCTGAAAGCTGATAGGTGTCCTTCGTATCGGATACCGTACTCGTCATAAGTGCAGATGGTGGTTCCCGATGTATCACTTTGAGTAACATAATAACATGGCTATATCATTTGTTACAATCATAACTTTGTAAAATACAAGTATTTCATAACATAATCCGGTAAAAAATCTTTTTCCTTGTGATGCCCTTAATACCGTATTGGCATTCTTTAAACAATTCATGCAAGTTTCTATGAACAACATATGAAAACTAACAAAATTTTATCTTCCGCTTCCTTCACTGTCCCAAGCAAGCTCAAATTTAAAACCCAATAAACCACTTTCTATTACTCTAGTTCTAAATTCATCCGAAACAAACGGTCGTCTTAATTTCCCATCACATATTTTAAATAAATGCTGATTACATACTTTGCTTTCAACAAATTCATACTTTATAAATCTCATTATAGTTTTACCATCCCTGAAAGTTTTGAATATGGAGTTCTCATAATCTATACAATCTAATATATTCGTAATATTAATCGAATAGAACTCACCATCTTCACTCTCGAGTGGTAATATTTCTGCATTTCCCTCAAGAAAATCAGAAAGAACATTTACTGCAGTTTTATCAAACACAGGAATATGGGCTGAAAATCCAAATGTATTACCTTTCTTTCTCCCATACATACATTTTACCTTTATGGGACGCCAATCCTGTTCTTTCTTTCGACCATCAAAAGACCGAATTTCATCCAGATTCAATTCTTCTTCCCATAAAAGATTTTCATACTCATTCACATCACAATCTAATATCCATATTTTCATCACTTTTCCTCCAACATCAACATCACTGTTATTACTTAATCAAATTTATCATTCTTTGGTTAATTCTTAACAAAAATGCCTTCCTTGCTAAAGAATTTTTATACTACAAAAAGATATCCTAATAATATCATTGAGAATCATTTGGTTTCATTAGTTTTACATCTGAATTATCGGGAAATTCCTAATATGGGAAAGTTCCATTTAATAACTGCTCAGCAATATCAACCAGAATATCCATCACTTCTTCCCTACTATTTGCTTGTGATAATAGTTCTGTAACTATTCTATAATATTGATCTGTGTGTAAACTTGGATGGTACATGGCCTCTGACACCCCTTTTTCCGTTGGCAAAAAGACTCCATTAACCGCATCATTTATTCCTATTCCAAATTTTTGAAGAATAGCTCTTGCTTCAGCAGCTTTAGCCGATGCCCCTGCTACAATATGATGTGCCGCATTTCGGTATTCCGGAACTTCTATTCCTGCTGCTATCATATTTGCTCGAAGTATTCTCGAATCAGGAATAGATAATGCATTGATTCCTGCATCAAACAGATTTCCTACTTCCTCAATTGCATCTCCAACATTATCAAGCATCTCACCTGCGCCGCCCAATACATTAGCATACTGAGCAACATTCCCTGACAACAATGGCGCCGAAAAAGCACTGGAGTAATACACCCATGTACCAAAAGCTGAACCTGCTAGTGCAAATTCAAATGCATCATAGTTTTGCTGATTTCCGCCAAACACAGTATCTCTGACCGGATTAAATGATACTGTTTCTGCATTTCCTGTACTTCCGTAAATGATATCCTGTGTACCTTCTGTGATGTCTGCAGAGCCCATCGCGATTGCAGTTCCTGCCAGTATCTTAGTGCTGGCAACTGTTAACGCAGGTGCTGCTACAGGTAACGCATACAATGCTGCTCCTCCAGAAGCGATAACTCCCACTCCCTTAAATACATTCCACACACCATCTCGTATACGCTGTTCTTCTTCCGGTGGAAGTTGATTCAATGCCTCTTCAATTTTCCCACTTATAAGATTAGCTATGGTCTGTCCTGCGATTGCAGCCTGACCATCAGCATAATAGTAAGCTGCATTTTGCATCTTTTGTACGTCCGTTAACTCATATCCTGTATTCTTGCAATACCCGCTCGGGTCCACATACTTCAGCGGATTGTTCTGAACATACACATACAGATTCCTTCCATCACCAAGGTACGTATCTTCCTGTGTGAATCTGCCGACTGTGGTATCATACCGTCTTGCTCTCAGATAATAGAGCCCTGTTACTTCATCGTACTGTTCTCCTGCATAAAGGAAACAACTGAGTGCGGTATCTGTTTGTGCCAGCACACCTTCTTCATTCAGGCTCTGGATATAGGTCAGCGTTCCAAAAGCATCATATGTATAGGTTTCTGTCAAGGTGCCATCGTTACCGGTTAAGCCGATAACATCCCCGTGGGAATTCTAATTGCATTATAACATGACCATTTTATTCGGAACAATCAGAACTTTATAAAAACGCACCTCTTTTGCAACAAAAATTACTCTTTTACAATTTAGATGTCTTTATAGATACATTGAATACTATACGTTATTTTATTATTTAAAAATCA
Organism: Lachnospiraceae bacterium; assembly: GCA_015057585.1. Classification (GTDB taxonomy): domain Bacteria; phylum Bacillota; class Clostridia; order Lachnospirales; family Lachnospiraceae; genus SIG299. Next base: position 71,411 of record SVEF01000009.1, read on the forward strand.
ATATATCTTTCGTTGTATCCCACGACAGACTCTCACACAGAATAGTCCTAAGTTCCTCTTCTCTTTCTACCGCGTACCGTTCTTTGATAACCTCATCTTCTCGCAAAAGAAAGATATAAAAATTGGATACTGTAAGGAGACTTTCCAAAAATACAAACAGTTGATTAGTCCTCAAATCTTCTGCTCGACTATTAACTAAAAATTCCAACTCAGAAAGCTCTTTTCCTTTAAAAATCAATACACTATACTTCTCGACATCTAAATCATTCCCTAGTAATCCACAATGATACTTTAAATTTGTTAACTCTTCGAAAACAAGTTCTTTATTACCAATGTACTTTGGAGGCTCTTGCGAAAATTTCACCCCTCCCCATTCTATCAATTGTTCTTCCAAACCCACTTTATTCATCTCGTCTTTTGGTATAACAATATCTAGTAAAAAACTCATAATAAAATCACGCTCCTTAAGGCTAATATGGTGTCGGTTCGTTTCTATACCACCCGCCCTTATCAGGATTATATTCAAAGATATGCTGATGAGGATTCGTATGATGGTATGGTGTACCATGGTCTGTCCAATGAACTTCGCTCCATGGAACATTCTGACCATTAGCTGTAGGCCATGTACCGTCTGGGAAAGTAGCAGATTGCCTATATACCTCACCTGTCTTCGAACTGACCGTACCGCCTAAAACTGTATGAGAACCGCTGGCGTTTGTATCTGGTACAGGAATATCCTGACCATTTACATTTTGTTTGCTCAATGCTATCGGATTACCATCAGCATCTATCGGTATATATACTTCAGAAGTACTACCACTTCCAGAGGTATTCAGATGCGCATAATAGCTTATCGCACCGGAGGCACTCGTTGTTATTACCAGCGGCAGCGCAGCTATTGCGGTCAATCCTACCGTTGTTCCAAATGAAAGCATAGCCTCAGCCTGAATATATGCTTCCTGATTACCTCCGAAAACGGTATCCCTTATCAGATTCGGGGCAGGATCCGGATTACCGGTAACGGCATTATATACCTCCATGGCACCCTGTGTGGCATCAGATACACCCATAACTGCCATTCCCGCTCCCATCGCAGCAGTAGCAACCATTACAACAGTTCCCACAACTGCCAAAACCGGGCCACCCGCTACGGTTGCAGTAAGTGCCAAGGTTGTGGCAACAATAGTTGCTGCAGTTCCTGTCAGTGCCATACTAATTCCGGATGCAAAATTGAAGAGACCATCACCTATCCGCTCATACTTTTTGTCATGTCCACTCGGGTCCACATACTTCAGCGGATTATTCTGTACATACACATACAGGTTTCTTCCGTCACCGAGATACGTATCCTCCTGCGTGAATCTGCCGACTGTGGTATCGTAACGTCTTGCTCTCAGATAATAGAGTCCGCTTACTTCATCATACTGTTCTCCTGCATAGAGGAAACGGCTAAATGCGGTATCTGTCTGTGCCAGTACACCTTCTTCATTCAGACTCTGGATATAGGTCAGCGTGCCAAACGCGTCATATGTATAGGTTTCTGTCAAGGCGCCGTCGTTACCAGTTAAGCCGATAATGTCCCCATGGGAATTTTTCTTATTCCATTATATCATGCTTCTTCCGAAACTACAAACAAACCTATATAGTCCTGTTCTGCTCTAATATCACCTACGCAAGGAACGTTTCTATGATAAAATTTATATTATATCATATATATTATCTCCCGGGGAGGTATAAGAAGTTATACCCCCTGCATTTTCTATTAATCCCCCATATTTATACTATTTCACCGTCAATTACCTATATAATCATAGGGGCTGTGTCATATTTAACACAGCCCCTACACTCTCTATAATTCTTTAATATAACTACTTGGAACAGTATCCGCCAACCACACCTTTTCATTTCCGCAATAAAATGCTATTCCATCATTCCATGCTCTCAATGAATCGACAATTAAAATGCATGGCTTATCATCATGCCTCTTTCCTACACTCTGGGCAGTTTCAATGTCCCGCGAAAGATGCACATACTGTCTGCTCTGTGGAGATAATCCATTGTCCATAATGGACTTCATAAATCTCCTAGCCGTTCCATGGTACAAAATCTCTGGTGGTCTACTTTGAGTTTTAGAGATTTTCATCGGTATTGAATGACCATAAAATGCTCGAATTCTACTCTCAATGATTTCATGTCTTTTCTTATCTGACACATTAATCATTTGTTGTATATCCCCTTGAGTTACATTTTTCCAATCATTCTTTCGGTGCAGTGCATCTAACAACTGCTCAATCGGAACCCACCCTTCTTCATCCATCTCTAGTTCATATTCCCATGGAGCATGACGCAAAGCATAAGAAATTTCTTTACTCAATCTTGTATACACCCTCAATTATCTCCTTCTTCAATTAATTCATCAATAGCAGCCTTCATCCAACTCCAAAAATCATCATATTCGCCTCTTTGTTCATAACCTTCTGAAGCAAAATCATGGATAATTTGAACTTTTGGTTCTTTTCCGACTTCAAAACAAGCAATATCATCATTATCATCACGTCTTGCAAATGGTATTAACTTTCTGTTTGGATATCTTTTCATTAACCCGTTAATTCTTGTAAGAACTTGCTCATTCGTCATAAAGTACCAAAATTCAAAATCTAATAGGTTTAATTCTATCACTTTTACAAAAGAAGCTGGATACTGAAAATCTGTATATATTTCTTTAATATTGAATAATTCCATGACAACCTCCATCACTTTATATTTTCCATATTGATAGAACCAAACGGATTATTATTCCTGAAAGTAGCATTTTGGTTTCCGATTCTTAAAGTAATTGCCTCACCCCATGTTGTAGGAACACCATTTTTAGTTGTAAATCTATCAATATATTCGTCTGGTAATAAGTCATCATACGCATGAATATTAGCTTGTACATCTATTCCTGCTTGTCGCGCTGCAACCACACGCGTGTTGTCTATTGTTGTAAGTTCACCATCTGGCATCACAACAACATCTATAGGATCACCATCCCATCCATTATCCACCATACTTTCAACTATTGCAGCCGAACCATTAACTGATGACTGGCTAAATCGTATGTCATTGGGATCGACAGTATTACTACCACTCCCCGCCCCACTTCCAGAGGTATTCAGATGCGCATAATAGCTTATCGCACCGGAGGCACTCGTTGTTATTACCAGCGGCATTGCAGCTATTGCGGTCAATCCTACCGTTGTTCCAAATGAAAGCATAGCCTCAGCCTGAATATAGGCTTCCTGATTACCTCCGAAAACGGTATCCCTTATCAGATTCGGGGCAGGATCCGGATTGCCGGTAACGGCATTATATACCTCCATGGCACCCTGTGTGGCATCAGACACACCCATAACTGCCATTCCTGCTCCCATCGCAGCAGTAGCAACCATTACAACAGTTCCCACAACTGCCAAAACCGGGCCACCCGCTACGGTTGCAGTAAGTGCCAGGGTTGTAGCAACAATAGTTGCTGCAGTTCCTGTCAGTGCCATACTCATTCCGGATGCAAAATTGAAGAGACCATCACCTATCCGCTCATACTTTTTGTCATGTCCACTCGGGTCCACATACTTCAGCGGATTATTCTGTACATAAACATACAGGTTTCTTCCGTCACCAAGATAGGTATCTTCCTGTGTGAATCTTCCGACAGTGGTGTCATACCGTCTGGCTCTCAGATAATAGAGTCCGCTTACTTCATCGTACTGCTCACCTGCATAGAGGAAACGGCTGAGTGCAGTATCTGTCTGTGCCAGTACACCTTCTTCATTCAGGCTTTGAATGTAAGTCAGCGTTCCGAAAGCATCATATGTATAGGTTTCTGTCAAGGTGCCGTCGTTATCGGTCAAGCCGATAACGTCCCCATGGGAATTCTGAATATAATAGTAAATATTTTTACTAACGCATCCGTCAGTAGTATCTATGCTTATTATATCCGTCGCAAGCAGACCTGTACCATAGTAGTAGTGCTCGGTCTGGGTGTGGTCTTTATCGTAGCCTCCAATGACAAGTCCGTTAAAGCTCACATACTCCGTTGTGATGCCGTTTTCAGAAATCATCGAACGGATACCGGATGCATCATAGGTGCTTGTCTGCCATGTGCCATCCGGGTTTGTGACGTTGGTAAGCTGATTCAGCGCATCATAGGTATATGTCACTGTACCATCCGGTGTTATCTTTTCTGTGAGGTTTCCGATAAGGTCGTAACTATATATTGTGATAAGCGTATCTGCTCCGCTCTCTGTGATTCCAGTTGCAGTCTCTGCCGGATTTTCTGTCACTTCCTCCAGAAGTTTATTACACAGGTCATACGTATAAGCCGTCTCCACACCATCTGCATTCTTTGTCAGACGGTTGCCCATGACATCATAGGTGTAGGTCGTGATACTGCCATCCACTACTTCACTGAGAAGTCTGTCCAATGCGTCATATGTGTACTGCGCATTGTTAGCAGTTACAGCACTTCCGCCTGTTACTCTTTCCAACAGGCTTCCGTTACCATCATACGTGTTGCTTTCACTGTATAACAGTTCTCCGCTCACAGAAACAGTCTGCATCTGTTCTACCTGCTTAAGCAACGTATAGGCATAGTCTGTCACCGTTCCGGCACCATCGGTCATGGTGTTTAGTGTGCCGTCTGCGTGATACGTATACTGTGCCAGCAGTGTTCCGCCCGTGAAGACTTCATACAAAACCGTACTGTCGTCTCTGGCATCGGTTCCGGTACGATATCTTTGTTCTCCGTCCTTTCGTACCTCAGTCAGTCTGCCAAGCAGGTCATAGGTATAAGACGTCACACTGTCCGGATTATTGAGGGTCCTGTCTGTACTCTCCTTTAACCAGAGCAGGTTTCCGTTCACGTCATAGCCAAAGCCGAGGGAATGTACCCCGTTCTTGTGAAGCTCGGTCAACTGTCCCAGTTCATCATACTGATACGTCAGGATATCGGTATCACTGATGGATGCCGTCAAACTGCCATCCATGGCATAGAGGTAACGTAGAATGGATGTATCTCCATTTTCCTTTGTTGCCGCAACGAGTGTTACATTTCCATCGGTATTGTACTCATACTCCGTTACGGTACCGTTCGGCTCTGTGACACGTACGATACGGTCTTCCTTATCGTACTGATAGGAGGTCACTGCTCCCAGAGAGTCAACTTCACGTTCAAGGAGCCCCCTGCCGTTATAACTGTATTCCGTCACTGCACCGGAGGCATCTTCTATTTTACCAAGTAATCCGTCTTTGCGGTAGTTATATCTGGTTATACCCCCTAAAGCATCTGTAACCTGCGTTACATTGCCCTGTCCGTCATAGGTATAGGTAGTTGTGTTTCCTTCCGCGTCAGTGTAGGAAATCACATCCCCATATACGTCATAGACGTATTCCTCACCGGTCAGGAGATTCTTTAACACGTTTCCTGCGATGTCGTAGGTCAGTTCTGTGCGTACGCCTACCTCATCGGTAACACTTCTCACCCGACCATAGGAGTCATACTCATACGTTACCGTTCCGCCCAGTGCATCGGTCACCGTCAGCACTCTGCCTTCGCTGTCATAGGTATAGGTTTCTGTCACACCATCCGGCAGGGTAACCGTAGTCGGATTGCCCATCGTATCGTATTCCAGTGTACTCTTTGCCCCTGCCTGGCCGATGACAGCGATGGTTCTTCCGCAGGCATCATACTCATAGGTAATCTTATTTCCGTTACAGTCCGTAATCTCAGAAATGTCACCCATCGCATTATAGGTATATGTCGTGGTGCGGAGCTTCTTTTCCCGTACTATTTCATACATTGGGTGGAAGGCATGGTCACTGACCTGCTCTTCCGGTACATCATCTGCGCCAAGGAGACCGGCAAAAATCATGTCTTTGATGTAGTCTAAATCACTCGAGGTCACCTTACTGTCTCCGGTGATGTCATACGCGGTATTCCAGCCCTCATCTCCCTCGGACATGCCAAAGACCCCTGCCAGAATCGCAAAATCCCGCAAGTCAGTGATGTCATCCCCGTTATAATCCGGCAGGTGAAGTTCCGCCAGTACGCCTCCGCACTCCGAAAGGTGATAGGTGCCCTTCGTTTCAGATACCGTACTTTCCGGGCTCACTGCCACATAGGCAGTACCCTCCACCATATCCTTTGCGGTAAAGGTAAGTGTTGCCAGTATAGTTTCTCCGCGCTTTATCGTGCGGTTATAAGTAATCGAAATTGTTCCGTTTTTATCGTCCGAAATGGAGATACCGTAGAAATCACTGTCAGAACCGGACAGGGTAAGACGCTCTGCGTCATACAAAATCTCTACCGTACATCCGGTGGTGTTATCTTTCGTTTTAAGTTCTACCTGACAGACAAGGGCATTGCCCGGATACAGGGTTTCCTGCTCCGCATGTATGGTAACGGAGTTCTGATGAAGAACAATGGATTCCTCCCAGACATACTCCTCTGTCTTTATCAGACGGTCATCGGAATCGTAGGTATAGAAGACCTCCCGTCCCTCCGGTGTCTTTACCGATACCACGTTTCCGTTCTTATCATACACATAGTGATAGCCATCCGTTTCGATGACATTGCCCATGGCATCATAGGTCATGCTCACGGTAACCGGGTCTGTTTCTCCGTTATAACTGCTCTGGGTCAGCAGCCTGGAGTAAACATCATAGGTATACTCTGCCCTACCTCCGGTACTGTCAGAAACAGACAGCACGTTTCCAGCCATGTCATAGGTATAGGATACCTTATCCCACTGATTCGGCTCCTGTGTCAGTGTCACGTAGTCTGCCGAGGTAGCAAGCTCTGTCACCTGTCCGTTTTTATCATAGGTGTAACGGACTGCCTGATACCATACCGTACCGTTTTCTTCCTTCTTCGGAATCCTTGCGGTAAGGAGCTGTCCTGCCAGCGAGTAGGAGTAATATGTTACGTATCCCTCCACATCCGTGACAGAAGTCACATTTCCGCTCTCATCATAAGCATAACGGTACTGTGTCTGTCCCTGTGTGTCTGTGGCAGTCAGTACGCGTCCAAGGGCATCGTACGTATAGGTTACGGTTCCACCGTTTGGATAGGTCACGGAGATAACATTGCCTGCCGCATCATAGCCGTATTCTGTCACTCCGCCATCCGGTGCCGTTACCTTAATCAGGTTTCCGGTACCATCATACACGTAGCGGTACATATCAGCAGTCAGAAGTTCTACGCCTTGATACTGTGGTGTGCTCTGTCCGGTGACATTGTTTTCAAAATCATACGTATACTGAGTTACGATTTCCTCCGGACTGCTCATGACAATGACACGGTCCATGGAATCGTATACATAGCTGTAGCCGTCCGCATCTTCCAACGAAAGCCCTGCCGTCATGGCATCCTCGTACTGCTCCGGCATTACAACTTCCTTCACATTTCCGATGGCATCATAAACAAACGCCGTCACACCGCCGTCCGGTGATGTAATGCGTATTATCTGGTCTTTTTCGTTGTATTCATAGGTTGTTGTGCCAAGGTCAGTGGTTGCAGAGATTCTGCGACCTATCTCATCATACGCATAGGTCGTCACACCGCCCAGGGCATTCACTGCCTTTACAGGGCTTGCCAGGTTTTCATAAACAAAGCTCGTCACTGCTCCCAAGGAGTCCGTCACCGAAAGGACTCTGCCCTGTGCATCATAGGCATAGGTAAGTTCCGACCACTCACTTTCCGACACCTTGGTAGAAACCTTGGTCATGTTTCCGTCTGCGTCATAGGTCATCCTAAGTTCACTGCCACCCGGAAGTACCATGCCGGTCATCAGGTTGTCTTCCGTATACGAAAAGGTCGTTACCTCTCCCAGTGCATTGGTCGCAGACACAACGTTTCTTCTGTCATCATAGGTGTAGGTTGTGATATAACCACTTCTGGCACGTACCGAGGTACGGTTGCCGTTTTCATCGTACGTATACTTCTCGTAACTACCGTCATTGTAATTGATTCTGGTGACATACAGATGCTCGTCGTACTGGTATCTGGTAATGCTGTTGCTTGCCTTTACGATGTAGGTATTCTCCTGCTCTGCATCGTTATAAACCATCTGAATTTCGCGGCCGTCTTCATCTGTCTGTAGCACTACTCTGCCGCGTTCATCATACTCGTTTGTGATATAGACTGCTCCGTTACCATCGGTAATCGAAGTCATACCGTACTCATCATAGGCATAGATGGTGGTTCCGCAGGTATCGCCTTCTGCCTTAATCAGGTATCCTTCGCTGTCGTAAGTATAGGTCACACTGCGTCCGAAGGGGTCAGTCACGGAACGGATTCTGCCACCGGAACAAACTACCGAAACACGGATTCCGTCCGCTCCGGTAATCGTTGTCAGATTTCCGCTACCGTCATACGAAAATGTAATCGTATTTCCGTTCCGGTCAGCCACTGATAAAAGAGTACCGTTTGCATTATAGGTCCATGTCTTTTTCTCGGAAGTAAGCAGTTCCCATCCTCCGCCGGTTCTCTTTTTCAGAGTATCGCTACATGCTGCCGGTGTCAAGTAATTGCTGCCGTCTTTTTTATAAATCAACGTTCTGCCGTCGGCATAGACTACGGTTGCATTTCCGTCCGCATCCACCGTCAGATTGCTTTCATAGGCAAAACTCCAGCCTGTACCAAACAGACCACTCTTTTTATTCACCGAGTTATAGTTTCTCGTAATAGCGAGCGCACTTTCCCCAATGCCCGCAAAATACATATCTGTGATATCCAGATAGAAATTGCCCGTAATCATGTTGATCGGGTCTGCACCACCAACCTGGTTTCCATTTGCCGGGTTTCCTCCTATGCTGGCGTTCTGATTTTCCTTCACTTCAATTGGTGGCTGGGAATAACTTACCACGATAAGACAATCCTGAGTAACATAAAAGCTTTCTACGCGGTTGCTGTTTGTCTGAATCCCGGAGCTTTTTACCGGAATACTCTGAAAGAGATATCCTGAACCGTGGTAATCCACACTCTTCGGAAAAACATATCCGCTGCAAAACTCATTCTCTTTATATTCTGTAACTTCCGTTTCTTTGTGAACCAACGTATTAAAATGATACAGTTCATACCGTACCGTCACCGTATACACCTTTGGTGTTGGTGTCGGCGTCGGTGTCGGCGTATGGTAGCTATAATACAGCGTAATTGTAATGTCGGAAGTCACCTCACAGCCGCCGATATATCTTCCGCTGATGCTGTTATCTCCCGTTGTTGTTGCATAATTAAATGTAAATCCATAACCGCCCCTCCAGCAGGTTTCGCCTGCCCAGAAGGAATCAAACTCGTCACCATATCCGTATTCTTCCGTCTCTGACTTCCAGTCGTAATACGCTCCATCCTTCCAAAACTCATACTCGATGGTTACAGTATACCGTTCCGGAGTCGCTGGTCCCTGCGGTACCTTCGTCGGTGTCGGCGTTGGCATATTGGTTGGTTCCGGTGTCGGCGTAGCTGCCGGTTCCGGCGTTGGCACCGGTGCAATTGTCGGAGCCATCGTAGGCTTTGGTGTCGGTGTATTGGTCGGCTTTGGTGTTGGTGTTTTGGTTGGCGTTGGTGTTGGTGTTTTGGTTGGTTTCGGAGTCGGAGTAGAAGTCGGTCCGTTTTCTACCAGATACTTTCCGCTGACATATCCGACACTTCCCCCATACGATACTCTGTACCAGCCCGTTTCATTACACTGTCCCGTAACCGTTACCTTCTCCCACTTTGACAGAGTGCCCAGAATGTTTCCGGCGGTAGAAGGTAAATCCCTGACGTACACATCCGTCTTTGCATACAGTTCCGTTGTAAAGTCATCAAAGGTATACTTCGGCTTCGGTGTTGGTGTATTGGTCGGCGTTGGCGTTGGAGTCGAAGTCGGTTCCGGTGTCGGCGTAGCAGGATAGCACAGCTCACAGCTACTCAATTTCTCAAATCCGATAATCACATCTGCACCGCAAATAGAGCATACTCCCAGAATAGCATGACCGAATTTAGGCAAATGTTCCCGAGTCTCCTTAACAAGCCCATCTATCGCTACACAGACATGGTCCGCCAGCGCCTCCATCCTGCCATCCAGACCTTCCTCCAGCGTAGCAAGCTGTTCCTTTGTCATCTTCCGGTTGGCAAGTCTGGTATAGATTGGACTTGTCCGGCACGCAATGGCACGTCTTACATCAACCGTTTTGTCTGACGTATTGATTAACAGTGCCATCACCTGTTCCCGGCTGAGCTGCGGTGCCTTTGCCTTTAACTGAACCGCCGCCGTTGCAGCCACTGCGTTTGCCGCAGAGCTTCCGGAAAAGCGCATGCTTCTTCCCTCAGAAGAAATGAAAAGATTCTCCCCAATAGCATAACAGTCCACCGCTTCCGCATAAGAAATCAGCGGTTCCTCATCCATTCCGGCTGCGCCCACCGACAGTGTCTCCGGATAAGCCGCCGGATAGAGCACCGAAGCACCCTCTTCATTTCCTGCGGCCGCTAAAATGACCATATCATGCCACTGTGCCACGCGCAGTGCTTCCTGTAAAAACGCGGAATAGTTCTTTCCGCCAAGGCTCATGACGAGGACATCCATGTCCTCTTCGACCGCCCAGTAAATACCCTGTATCAGGCTACTGTAATAACCGTTTCCGTCCGCATCCAGTACCTCAACCGAATACACCTCGGCAAGAGGTGTCAGCCCTGTTATGACAGAGGCGACTGCCGTTCCGTGGGAAAGACCGTCTTCCTCCCGTGCCGACACTGCCTCCTCCGGCAGAAACGACACACTGCCGTACAAAGGAATGCTGTCTGTCTTCTGTACCGCGGTATCAAAGACCGCCACCTTCACTCCCTGTCCGAGATTGCCCTCTTCCCAGAGTTCTTCCGTTCCGGTCAGCTCCATCAGCCCTGCATTATCCTCATAAAACTCACCTGTCGCAAAAAGCAGCGCATCCTCTTCCACTGCAAGCACGCTTGTATCGTAATACAGGCTCACTAAATCATAGGTGCCCGCATCCATTACGGTCAGACCTTCGGTCAGCTCCGTTTCCTCTGCCGGTTCATAGTTTCCGTAAAATGACGGCATGGATGCCGTTCCGTCGATGTCCGGGTCTCTCTTTACCATCACCCGTCTCGGAGTAAGGTCAAACTCCTCCTCTGCCTGTGCCGCTACAGGTGCCGCATAGCCGCATAACATGCTGACCACCAGAAGCACTGCCATGATCTGTATCTTAAATCGCTTTTTCATCCCAAATCTCCTCCACCTTATCTGTCGTCACTACATCCAGTCTTCCAATCTCCATAAAAAACGGTATAACGGCCTTTCTTCCTCCGGTACCGTTTCATCGTCCTTTGTACTTCCCGGTTCTTCGCCTGCCCAGACATACGCCTCCAGTCCGGTGATAATCAGACCATAGTCAAACTCGGCTTTCATCTGATAGCAGTACACTTCTCCCGTTTTCGGGTTACATGCCATTCCGTCCAGAACCATTCCGTCCTCTGCCAGTTTCCAGCCCTCCAGCGCATTCACCGTCAGCACCGTTCCGGTTCCCGGAATGCGAAGTGCCACCTCTGCCGAAAGGTCCGGACTCGGAAGAAATGCCAGCTTTGCCGTAAGCTTTAAGCCTACCTGCGGCAAATCAATCACAAGCTTTCCTGCACCATCTTCCCAGGCTGCCTGCACATCATAAACTGCCGGATACAGCTTCAGCTCATTGCCGTCATAACAGCTGCCGTCGGCAAATGTCACTGTCAGTTCATAAAGTCCGGTTTTATAGGTTCCGTTCCATGAAAGAATGCCGTCCTCTTCCGGCGACAGTTCCCATTCCTCTACCACTGTCCTGCTTCCGTCCTCTTCAAGGAGGGAAAGCTTCACTGCAAGCAATGCCTTTGTCACATCCCCCGGCCTCAAATCCGGCAGCTCCTCCATTTCTACCCGCATGGAGAGGGTTTCTCCGTTCTTCACCACCAAATCTCCGGTGTATATGGCAACTGCCGTTTCCGGTGCAATGGTGAAGGTAGCTTCTGACTCCGTTTCTGCGTAATAGTTTTCTTCATCCTGCGCAACCACAGCCGTAACTGTGGCCTCCTGCGGCTGCAAATCTACCGGGTACCACAACACGGCCCGTCCGTTTTTATCCGTCGGCACGGTTCCAATCCGCTCTCCATTCACGTAAAACTCCACATCTCGTTCCGTAAGCGGAGTCTCCTGATAACGGACCTCTGCAAAAAAGCTTCCCATCCCTGTGTAATGCGTGTCTTCTGCCATGCAGGTAATATCTAAGGAATCATAAATGAAAAAGGTCACCGTCTGCTCCGCCCGGTTTCCTGCAAGGTCGGTAGCCGCAACCGTCAGTGTATGCATGCCCTTTCCCGTAATCTCGGACAGTTCCCACGCAGCACCGTCCAGAGAATATTCCACGTTCTGAATGCCGGAAAAATCTTCAAACTCCACCTCCGGCAAGACAGCATCGGTAAAGCCCTGCCCGGAGCTTATATTTTTAATTCCGATTTCCGGTGCGACCGAATCTCTTTTGTATGGTCCAAACACGCTCTCCGTCTCATTTCCGGCATTGTCCTGTGCATACATATGCAGATACCAGATACCGTCCTCCGCTATTTCACAAACTTCAGCGGTATTTTCCGGACCGCTCTTTTCTTCTGCGTCGTTGCTCACCCACCAGCTTACTCTTGCCACACCGGAGGTGTCATCCATCGCCTTAATCTGCAGGACAAGGTTGTCCTTTCTCCAGTCACATGTACCAAACGACGGCATTAACACCGGTTTCTTTGTATCCACGAGAATCGTTCTGCTCTCTTCTTTTTTATATCCGTATCCGTCATCCGTCGTCACCGTCAGCAGCCACGTTCCGTCTTCCATCGAAAATGCTCCGCCATACGTATTTGCCGGACCGCCATTTACTGTATAAACGATTTCTTTTGCATCCACGTCCTTTACGGTTACCGTAGTTTTCCCTTTATACCATCCGTTATTTCCTTCCTGTCCCGTCACTTTTACTTCTAACGGATTCGGAAGCACTTTTACCGTAATCTTTGGAAATGTCTGCTTATTTATCCACTGTCCCTGTGCGGATACATTGCTCGAATCGGTCAGATGTATTGTTGTTGTCCCAATCCGGATTCCCTTCACACGCACGGTAAGGTGCAGCCGTTCCTGATATGCCTTGCCGAGTCTCGACAGCAACAACTTCCCCTGCCTTCCGTCCGCATCCACAGCCATTGCCTGATAGGAATTTTCAAAACGTTTCTCGGCTTTAAGAACGGATACATAGGCCCCGTCTGTCGAGAGCACTCCGTACAGGGCATAGATATCCTCTGTCTCCTTAAGCTCCAGTTCGACTTCCGTCTCCTCTCCGCGCAAAACCTCGATTACTCCTTCCTCTGACTCTGCGTTTGCAGACTTCTGCCCCATAATCATTAGCCCCATTGCAAACAACAACATAAATTTTCTGATTTTCATAACACCGTCTCCTTCTGTAAAAGTTATCCATATCTATTGTAATACCAACAACAGAAAACTTCTGTGACGTTTCATGAAAATTTTTCCAAATTCGACAAATTTCTTCCAAATTGTCCTCCGTGTGACCTCTGTTTGGACAAAAAAAGCCGGGACCTGTATATCCAAGTCCCGGTTTCTCTGTACATCAAGTATGAAATTATGAAATGCTCCATATCAGTTAAATTGTCTCAAACTTCTATTCCTTCCGCCGCCTGTACTCCGCCAGCAGCAAATCTACAACCCGTCCGTAGCTTTGCACACCGTCGTCCTGTTCGTTTGCTTTTAAGTACGTATCATTCACCTTATTTGCCACCTCTGCCACCTTGGTATCCTCAAACTGGTCCCAATACTCATTATTGGCACTTAAGTCACGCATCATTCCCGCACTGTAATACTGTCTGTATATTTCAAAGTACAAATCAGCATTTTTTCCATACAGGGCATTTCCGACATAAATCAGTGCCAACATAGTTCCGCTGTACCGTAAATCCGGCGATTCCGACGCCCTGCAGGCTAAAATGGATATGTAATTCGCTTCATCCTCCCGCATAAAGCCGCGCAGATGTGCCAGTTCGTGGCACATGGTTGAACCGATGGAATACGGCGAAATATCCACATTCACATTGGCTTCCATCGTCCAGCACGTAAACACACCCGTGATTTCCGTGTGCGACATCAGCCTGGATGCCGTTACCGGTTTCGGGGCCGGATACTTCCCGCCAAAAATCGGATACTCCTCTGCCAGGGCTTCATACGCATATTTTGCCTCTTTCCCCAGCTCCCGTATACTCATCGGCAGCATATATACGCCCCGTTCATCCTCGGTCGCAAGGTCCTCCCGCAGTTTGACCGCTTCCTGTGCCAGTTCAATCAGAAGTCCTTTCAGCTCATCCACGCCTGACTCCTGTACTTTAAGTCCCAAATACTCGTTCGCCGAATACCGGTGATAGTTCACGCCACAGCCAATAACATAAACAAAAAATATCACCGCCACCAGACAAAGCAGATTCTGTACGGCGGTCATAAGCAGCACAAACCGCTGTTCTCCGACACTTCTGCCGTCCTCCGCAGGTTTCTTCACCCGCACCGTCCGTACCACCTGCCGGATAAGCAGTGCCGCAATCACCACCGGACCCACCGCTACGATAAGCTCCGCAAGCGAAAACGGAAGCCAGCCGGTCAAAGCGGCAACAAGCTGCGCATAGACCGGATAGAGTCCCCTTGCAAACACATGCTCGGCTGCCTCCATATCTCTTTTCGCCCACTCGGTAAAGAAAATACCGAGCGGAATCAAAAACAAAATCAAATTTCTTTTTCTGTATAGCAATTGCTTCATTTCAAATACCCTTTACTGACTTTTAAAATCCTACGACCTGCACCTTTCGCGGTACCGACGGGTCATTACCGATGCGTCCGTACTTTTCCAAGGTTTCTATTTCTCTCATATCCTCTTCACTGATAATAAAATCAAATACATCCGCGTTATTTCTCATACGGTCCGGATGCGTGGACTTCGGCACCGGAAGCACATGACTCTGCAGGCAGAACCGGACGCAAATCTGTGCCACGCTCTTTTGATACTTTTCCGCCATACGCAGGAGCACTTCTCGTTCAAAAGCCTGTCCCTGAATCAACGGGCTCCACGCCTCAACCAAAATCTGCTCCTTCTCACAATATGCCCGAAGGTCCCGCTCTATGCACTGCGGATGAAACTGGGTCTGGTTGATTTCCGGCAGTTCAAACCCATTTTTCTTTAACAATTCCAAATGCTCTGTCATAAAATTGCTGACGCCCGCCACGCGCAGCTTTCCTTCTCTTTTCAAATCCAGCACAGCCCGCCAAGTCTCACAAATATCCTCCTCATACCGGTCCTTGTGCTCTTCAATCACAGGCCAGTGAATCAGATAAGAATCCACATACTCCGTGGCAAGCTGCTTAAGTGCACCTTCCAGCGACAGCTTTGCCTTTTGATACCCATGGTCGGCATTCGGAAGCTTTGTTACCAAAAACAGCTCCTCCCTGCGGATTCCTGCTCTTTTTATGCCTGCTCCGACACCCTCTTCGTTACGATATGCCGTTGCCGTGTCAATATGACGGTATCCCGTACGGATAGCCTCCCATACTGCCTCCTCGGCTACGGCAGGCGGCATCTTCCACGTTCCGAAACCAATACAAGGAATCTGTATCCCGCTGCGCAGGGTAATCGTATTCTGTCCGCTTTTATACTGTTCTAACTGCCACATACTATTCCTCTGTCTCCTCTTCCCAATCCATCAGATAAACCCCGTCCGGTCCCCAGATCGTCCTCACGCCGCAGCTTGCGCTGTCTGTCTCCATCAGATAGTCCGTGCACACCGACAAGTCACTTTCTTTGATGAAAAACACACCTTTTCCGTCATACACAAGCAGTTTTCCATCCTGAAATACCGTACCTATATCTGTATATTCTGCTTTCACCTTGCCCTCATAATCCAGAATATGGGCAAAGCGTTCGTTTCCGGCAAGAATGTAGGTTTCATCAAACTGTATCCAGGTATATAGTTCCTCCGTTAATATCTCACTTCCGCGGCAGACAGCATAGTATACCGGCTCCTGCATCTCGCCGTAATACTCTTCCTCCGTCAGTGCCGTAATCCCGTAATACAGTCCCTTGGCGGATTCCGTATAATAATCGGAATAGCCCTGATACTTTTCCGGCAGCGGTGTAATCTGGTAGGTATCAATATTAAAAAGCACCTCGCGCCAGCTTTTCAAAGTCTCAAGCGGACCTAAAACCGGGTCTGCAACCAGAAGCTTCACCCAGCCTTCGCTCATCGCCGACTGCCTCCAGTTAATATAGTCAGAGTAATAGTACTCCCGGTCCCCGTCATTTAACTTGCTTCCGGTATACTCGCGGTAACCGTCTGTGGTAATATGATATAAAACCGTCTGCCCGTCTGTATTCAAAATCACAATCGCTCTCCCGCTCTCGTCCGGCAGGGTATTCATCATTCCGGTGGTCCCGGAAGCGACGGCTTCAAATATCAATTCTCCGGTTTCCGCATTATAATAGTGGACTGCGTAGTATACCTCATCTCCCTCGGCAATATCCTGCTCCATCCGGAAGCCTCTTGCATACTGTATATACCTCGTATATACAATTCCGTCTTCTGTCGTCAGACCGGTCTGCTCATAGGCATGCCGGTACAAAAGCTTGCCCTCCGTATCATACACATGCCCCTCCAGATTTTCATCGACCAGACAAATCCATTCTTCGTCATAGTGATAATAATAGCGGTGTACCTCCTCAATTATGGTTTTCCCCTCATAATCTACCACCGTAAACAAATCTCCCGTACTGAGAGCAAACACCGATTGGTTGACATATGATGTCCTGTCTGCCGTTTCCCAATGAAGGGTCTCAAGGTTCCCCTCCGGATACTTCACCAAAGCATTCGGCGACTTTCCTCCCGGAGTGCCTGTCGAGGCAGTCTCGCCGAGCTTTCTGTCATCTAACAGATACCACTCCCCGTCGATAACCACACCCGCAGAAAAGCAGTCATCTATTTTGCCCTCCAGCACATACCACGAACATTTTTCCAATTCTTCATTGATATAAAAGACACCTGTCCCGTCATACACTACCATCTTGCCGTTGACAAATCCCTCTCCGGTACTCGGATAGGTCTTAAGCACAACGCCTTCATGATCCAGAATTTCTGTCTGTGTTCCGGTTTCGGCTACAATATAGTTTTCCAGCCATGTAATCTGCTCGTACTTTTCCTCTGTCAGCACACGGTCTCCCTTACAAATCGCATATTTATAGGCTCCCGCATTCTCCTGATAGTTTGCCAGTGCCATCAGTTCACCATACCCCGCATCATACATCCGGTAAAATTGCTGATATTCCTCCGGGAACCGTACCAGCTCTAACGTTTCCACATTCAGGGAGGCCATATAGATATCATCCTTATACAAAAGCGACTCCGAAATTTTATCAAAGACATACACCCGCAGCCAGCCATTGGAAAAATTCATGTCTGCCCACCGGTAATCTCCCGGAAAATCAAAATACCGGTAATACACGCCTTCCGGAAGCTCCATTTCACGGCTGACACATCCGTCCGCCGTAATCAGATATAAGGTGTTTGTCGTACCGTCACCACGTATGGCAGCAGCTCGTCCGTCCTTGTCCGGCAGGGAAAACACGCCGGCCTCATAATAATCTCCTACCGCTTCATACCACACCTTCGTGCCCCACTGATTCATATAGGAAATCCCGTAAAAGCCCTCACCCTCCTCTTCCGGCAAATAGGTTTTTACCTTCATTCCACCCGGATAGGACAATACAGTCCGGTATTTTACCCCGTCCTCCGTCTCTCCGTAGACACATCTTTCTTCGTCCGTATAATCTCTTTGTCTTTGGCCAAGCCGGTTAAATATGGTATACGTCCCCTGTGTGACAAATTCTACACTGTCAATTCCGTCCGAATAGCTGTAATTCTCATAACGAAACGGAATTATCTGGGTGCCGTAACTATCTACCATCCCCCACATTCCGTTTTTCTTGGCAAGGTAACACGTATCATCATCCCAGACCCGCCAAAGCTCCTCATAAGCAGTTCCAAGCTGACCTGTCAGCTTTTCTTTTTCCTCCATCTGCTCAAAATGGTCCTCTGTTTCTTCCTCAGACACAATTCCCTCCTGCCATTGCTGCAGAATCGCCTGGACTTTCGGAAACTTTCCTTCCTTAATCCCACGGTACAAAACAGCCAAAAAAAACACACCATCAATTAAAAGGAAGGCAACGATTGCAAAAACCAGACACATAATACGTATTCCGCGTCTGACTTCCTTCTTCTCCTGTTCTCTCTTCTGTTCGTTTTCTTCCTGTCTTCTGTACTCTTCCATTTTTCCTACTCCATCTTCACTGTGATATCATTTCCTTCTACGGAAATCTCTGCCAGGCTTCCGCAAATGAGCGGCATCATCGGAGCAAAATGCCCCACGTCCGCATCCATGATAATCGGCACATTATATTGTTTCAAAATCTCTGTTACTGCGCTGTACTGGTCAAGTCCCATCAGTTCCTGTCCAAAGCACAACGGTCTTCCGATCAAAAAGCCCTTCACATGCGAAAACCAGCCGGCACGGTCTAACTGCCAGATGGCACGGCGTATGGACATGACATTCAAATCGCACGCCTCCAAAAACCAAAGAATCCCCTCTTCTTTATACCTTTCCGCAAATTCTGCCACCCTGTCATATTTTGTTCCGACCAGCATATCAAGACAGTCCAGGCAGCCACCGATGAGTCTGCCGGAAATGTGAGCCTTTGCAGCCTCACCCTCTGTCAGTTCTCCCGTCTCCGGATGATATACCTTCAGGACTCTCTTTTCCGTAATATGATACGGCACAAGCGGATGCTCTGCATCCTTTAAGGATTCCTTCTCCCAGCCGTCATACCCCTTTACCTGTGTTACCTCTCCGGTCAGAATTCCAAACGCATCTGCCACCGACTGATGCCACGGCTCCATGCCAAAGGTTGCCGCGCACGGTCCGTACACGGATGCCACATCGCAAAGCGTTGTCAGAAGAAACGTAAAATTGGTATTATCAGAATATCCCATGTACCACTTCGGCTCCGCCTCTTTGATTTTATCAAAATCCACATAATCCAAGGTTTCACACATCAGTTCCCCGCCGCCGCAGGAAATAATGACATCATTCTCCATGCCGCAGTAACTCTGTGTCAGTTCGTCCCCGCAGTTCTTTGGCGTACTGCTGATGCCGATGCCTTCGCCTTTATAGCAGTTTGGTCCCAGCTGCAGGTGATATCCCATCCTGCTCCACTTTTCCTGCGCGTGGTCAAATGCCGTACGGTACGGTTCTATCGCACAACCAAACGACGGTGCCACAAAACCAATCGTGCCGTTTTTTTCTAAATACTTCGGATATCTCATATCGTAATTCTCCTTTTTATGGATTTACATATAGTTCATATTAAACTATTTTTATTTTATCATACTTTCTGCGAAAATTCATCCTTTCTTCCTTTTTCTCCGATAATATGTTAAGATAATCTTATATGAACAACGCAGAAAGGAGCGATTACCCGTGAGTATGCTGGACCAGTTGCTTGCAAACTTATATCAGCCAAGCAAACAGGAGAAAAGTTCACCTCTTTCCGGAAAACAAGCGGCGCAGGCCATAAAAACCCATGCGCAGGCCCAAATGGCCGCTGTCTCCGGTCAGACCCTCGTCTCCCAGGGACAATTTTTACGCGGCGAGGTTCTTGATTTGCGTGCCAATCAGATTCTTGTTCTCCTGGAAAACGGCGCTACGGTTTCTGCACGTACCGAAGGCACACTGGATCTCGCCATCGGTGAAAATGCACGTTTCTTCGTCTCGCAGACCAAAGAGGACCAGATTATTTTAAAGCATGTAAAAGAAGACTCGGAACCCGAGAATCCAATGATAGAGAAAGCATTAAGCGCCGCAGGTATTACACGTACCGAAAAAAGCGTAGCCATTGTGTCGGAACTTCTCTCTCACAGCCAGCCTGTGACAGAAGCAAACATCCGCCATTACCTGTCCCTGTCCGCAAAATATCCGGACCTTCCGGTAAAAAATTTTATTTTAATGGACCTGCATCAGGTTCCGGTTACCCCGGAAACGGTTTCTGCTTTTAGTTCCTATCATGACGGCAACGGCCAATTGCTGACACAGGCAACCAATCTGATTGCTGAACTCACAGCACAAATCGACCGTCTTCCGGAAGGAGACATAAAACAACAATTTTTACAGGAATTCCGTCAGATACTGGCGGAGCCTGCTGCCATCTTACCGGAAGGAAACCTATCCATGAATAAAGGGATTCCTGTCTCCGTTGCTACCGCCGCAGATGAAACCGGTTCCCCGACCGAATCCGGCACCCTCACAGAAACCACCATGCTTTCGGAACACGACACCCGGTCCGGCTCCGACACTCCGGTGCAAACCCTTACAACGGACATGGTTGCGGATATTCGGTCGGAAAATTCGGAGACATCTCCGTCACGGGTGACGGAAACTCCGCCAAACGACTTTCTCTCCTCCTTCCTCCTCTCTCCGGAAGAAGTGGCAGACGCAGATAAAGTCAAACACTATTATGAAAACATAAATCAAAAGCTGGCCGCTCTCGAACAGCTAGCACAAACAGTGGCGGATACTGCCAAAGAACCGGCTGTCACTGCTCCGAAGCAGATGCGCAGTAACCTGTCTTTCATGGAGTCGGTCAATCAGGTAGTTCCTTTCCTTCAGCTCCCGCTGAAATTTAAGGAAACACCTGCCCACGGCGAATTATATGTCTATGAACGGAAACGCGCCTTAAAACCGACCGATTCTTTCAGCGCACTTTTACATCTCGACATGGAAGCCCTCGGCAGCATGGATGTATTCGTAACACTGGCCGGACAGCATATCACAGCCCGTTTTTCCATGACGCAAAACGACTCTGCCGACCTGATCCGTACGGAGCTGCCGTCTCTTTCCGACGCACTTGCAAAGCAGGGCTATTCTCTGACTTCGGATGTTACGGTAACAGAACCGGACACAGAGAATGCTCCGACACTTTTAGAACAATTTTTAGAGTTACACGCCCCTGGCGGTGTCAAACGTTATACCTTTGACATCCGGGCCTGACTGCTGCAACAGAACCAAAAAAGACGGTCTGTGACAGAATCCTCTGCCACGACCGCCTTTTTCATTTACCAAATTAATATACAACTGAAACTTAGTAACCGCCAAACATTAGCTTCATCGCAAGGGAGTACAGATTTCCCGTCACTTCAGAAATCATATCTTCCCAGTCCTCTGCCGTCATAGTAACCACATCCCAGGTAATTTCCTCCGGTGGGGTAATCTTTTCTTCCAATACCTTTACAGAGAAGTCCGTCTGAAAGCCCAAATGCAATTCGTCTCCGTATTCGGAAATCATAATGTCATTTAGCTCAAATGCAAATTCGCTTCCCTTCTTCGGGATGGTCAATACACCTTCTAAAGCAAATTCGACATCAGCATCCGGAATTAAAATGCCGAAGTAAAAATCGCCTTCTTCCTTTTCATACGTGGATACCAGGCGTACGGTTTCTTCCTCTTCAATCCAAAGTGCCCACTCCGAAGAAAGACTCTCTTCGGTATTCTCTGTCACATGTGTCAGTTCGAATAAACGTACCGTTTCTCCGTAACCCGAAATATCCAAAAACAGATCCATGTTATCGTAACGGTTGCCTTCCGGTGCAAACAATGCATTCAGGTTCAAAGACACCTCTTCCTTTAATTCAACGCAAAGATCCGCCATAATCAGGCGTTTTCCGTTTAAGTAAATTCGCAGGGTTGTGGATGCAATCTGGCCCTTGATTTCTTCCTTCCAGGCATCCAGTTCTTCCTTTATTTCCTCTACGGAAGCACGCATCTCTTCTAATGCTGCCTCGTCATATGCCGCCGCATTTTCTTCGATATAGGCATTGTAATACGTCATCGTCTCGTCAATCAGTGCCGACAGGAAGGTTTCCACTTCCTCCGGTCCGAAGGTCGCCTTATATTCCTTACATGTTACGGTTTCATCGCCAACAACAATCTTAGCCTCTCCTGCCTTTTCCGCTTCCATGCTCTGAAACAGTTCGTCCTTCTTCTCTTTTAATGCTTTCAGGTACTTAAGTAATTCTTTTTCCAGTTCCTTGGAAGTTTCTGAATCGCCTGCAGTCTCTAAACTGTCGGAAACCGTTTCCAGAATAGCGGTAAACTCCTCGCCAAGCATCTCTGCCAGTTCGGATTCCTTCAGTTTCTGCACAAATTCACTGTCCGCATAATTAGCTCCCAGATATCCTTCCAGCAACTCCGGAACACTGGCCGCTGCCTTTTCCTCATCCACATAGACAAAAGCGGAAAGAAGTGTCGTATCTGCCACCTTTGCTCCCAGATTTACATCCATCTGTTTTTTCTTTACATCAAAACGGAATGTCCCATCCAGTCCGATTTTCGGAAGCGTCAGACCGTCAATTCCAAGGGCATCTAACGGAATATCTTCTAACTGTATTCCGGACTCTACCTCTACTCCCTTTTTGGAGATCGACTTGAAAAATTCCTTCCAGCCAAACAGTTCGCCAAAAGCACTCTCTTCGTTTTCAAACAAAGACTCCAGTGCATTTTCCACCTTCTTTTCCGGTGAAGCAAAAACTTCCGTCTGTGCCACTCCGATTGTACCACCAACCACAATCGTGGTTGCAACCACTGCTGTCACTACTTTGGTTGCTGTTGTTGCCAGTACTGCGCTCTTAGCCTTTAAAAATGCAGCACCAATACTTGATAAAAATCCCATATCTTCACCTCATATCTTTCTGTCAGTCAATTAACAACCTGCAAATACA
Organism: Lachnospiraceae bacterium; assembly: GCA_015057585.1. Taxonomy (GTDB): domain Bacteria; phylum Bacillota; class Clostridia; order Lachnospirales; family Lachnospiraceae; genus SIG299. The sequence continues at coordinate 94,329 of SVEF01000009.1, forward strand.
AATTCAAAATGAACCGGTCTGCTTACATTAAGCAGATATTCGTCGTGTGTTCTTGCTCCCCAGCTGTCATCACCGCCGACACCCATCTGTTGCTTTGCAACGCGGATTACCGTGTAGTTCGGTTCGGACAATTCATGATAGTGGTAAGCATTTTCCATCTCAGCAGGAGTGTACGGCAATACAGAAAGTTCAAATCCGTCTCCTGCGAACTGAATACCCTCTCCTCTGTAATTTGTCACCTTTGCGAAACGGACGCCGGTGCGGTTTCCGCACTCCTGCGGCATCAGATACGGTGTTACGTTATCCTTTGCCGTAGTCTGATAAAGGCCAAGCTTCGCGCCCTTGTTTCTGTCACAGTAATTCTCTTCCGGTCCCATACCGTAATAGGTCACCTTGTCATAGTCTCCCGGAATCTTAAACATCATGCCGAATTCCGGCATTTCGGTCAGTCCCTCCACCGGAGTATAATCCATCGTCACACGGATACTGCCGTTTCCGGCAATGTGATATGCCACCGTGCATCCCGCTTCCGGTGTCGTCGGCAGTTTATATTCATAGGTGATGACCGCTTCCTTACCCTTCTTTAACTCCCAGGAAGAAATATACGCGTACATGCTTGCCAGTTTCCACTGTCCGTAACGCTGTGCCATATGATTTCCTCTGTCGTTGTCCGTGGACGCACGGAAGAAGTTTGGAACCGGAGGTAAGGTCAGCATCTCCTTGCCTGCGTACTTTAAGGAAACCATTCCCTTTCCGCCCTTGGCGAAAATATAGTGGAAATGACGGCCCTTCACTCCGATGTTATAATCGCAATCCACAATTTCCGGTGCCCTGCCTGTATTTCCCGCCGCCTCCAGGGCTTCTGTTAACATTCTTACGCCGGTGTCTGTTTCTTTTACCTGATACGTGTACTGGCCGAATGCCACCTCATGGCCACACTTTGCCCATAACGTATCTTCCTTCAATTCAAAAGAAACTGTCAGTGTATATTCTCCTCTTTCCGCAGCTTTTGTCACAACTAAAGGAAGTACTACCTCTGCTTCTGTCTGCGGTGCAATATCCGTTTCAAAGAGCGCCTCTGCGACAAGAACACCTTCCTTTGCAAGACGTGCCACCGCACGGTAGGCATTGGTATTTAAGAACAGGTGGTCGTTGAAAATACGAACATTCTTTTCTGTCGGTGTAATCAATATATTTTGGTAATTAAACTTTACTTCCTGCATCTTCGGCGTCGCAGTTCTGTCACCGAAGACAATACCGTTTCCGCAGAAGTTAAAGTCATTCGGTCTGTCGTCGAAATCGCCGCCGTAGCCAAAGAATTCTTTCCCATAACGGTTTCTGATACGGAAGGTCTGGTCAATGTAATCCCAGATGAAACCGCCCTGGTATCTTAGATTGGTTCTGGCAAGGTCGGTGTATTTGTGCATCGCTCCGTTGGAATTTCCCATCGCATGCGTGTATTCGCAGCAAATCATCGGCTTTTCCGGATGCTCTGTAAGGAACTTTTCAATATCCCATACCTTTGGATACATCTGGCTTTCCATGTCAGAAGTTGCATTAAAGCTTCTGTCATGGGTAACGCCTTCATAGTGTACCAGTCTGGACGAATCGCGCTTTCTGAACAGTTCGGACATCAGGAAAATATTCTTACCGCCATAGGATTCGTTACCACAGGACCAGATGATGATACTCGGATGGTTCTTGTCTCTCTCCTGCATACTGCGGGCACGGTCAAGCACGATATCTCTCCACTCCGGACGGCTTGCCGGAACTGTATCCTTGTCCGCACCGCCGTTTTTCGACCAGGTACCATGGGTTTCCAAATTCGTTTCATCAATTACATAAAAGCCGTATTCATCGCACAAATCATAAAATACCGGCTGGTCCGGATAATGGCAGGTACGGATGGCGTTGATGTTGTTCTGTTTCATCGTTTTAAAATCTACAAGCATTTCTTCCATCGTCACACTTCTGCCGTTATCACAGCTCATTTCATGACGGTTCACACCCTTAAATACAATGCGCTTGCCGTTAAATAACATCAGACCGTCTTTTAACTCAAAACGACGGAAACCGACGTTCTGGCGGACAACCTCACACACGACTCCGTTTTCATCGCGTACTTCCAAAAACAGTACATACAGGTTCGGTGCTTCTGCGCTCCAAAGCTTCGGTGCGGCAAACTTTGTCTCTGCCTTTGCCAGATTCTTTTTATTCTTACATTCACCCTTTAATACAGCCGCCTTTTTATAGCCGGTTGCTGTCTTTTCATATAAAGAATAGCTTACCGCTCCTGTCCCGGTCAGTTCCGCTTCAATGCTTAACACACCATCGGTATAGTTATCTTCTAAATCACCGCGCACAAACAAATCCCTGATATGTACCTTTGGTACGGTGTATAAATACACGTCACGGAAAATACCGGAGAAACGGAAGAAATCCTGGTCCTCCAGCCACGCACCGGAGGAATACTTAAATACCTGTACTGCCAGTTTGTTTTCTCCCTTTCCCTTCACATACGGAGTCAGGTCAAACTCAGACGGAGTAAAGCTATCCTCTGCATAGCCGACAAAAATTCCGTTACACCAAAGAGCCATCGCATTTTCCACACCCTGGAAGGAAATCATCACCGGCTGCCCGGCCCATGCCTTGTCCACCGTAAAGTACGTCACATAACTTGCCACCGGATGAAACTCCTCAGGAATCACGCCCGGCTCAATTGCCTCCGAACCGTCCCATGGGTACATAATATTCACATACTGCGGTGCAGAATAGCCCTGCATCTGGATGCTGCCCGGCACACGGATGTCATCCCAGGAATCACAATTCACCGCATCGGTTGCAAACCCCGGTACGGTCTGGGATAGGTTCTTTGCATAGTGAAACTTCCAGATTCCGTTTAGGGATTTTGTAAAACTGCTCTGCTCCTTTTCTGCCTCTGCCTTTGTCTTATAATAAGCATGATTGGAATGTGCTGCCAGACGGTTTACCGCAAATACCTTTGGGTCTGCCAGCCACTTTGTCGTAAAATTCATACGTTGTTTCCTCCTGCATTTTATTTTCAATTATCTCTTGAATTATACCATACGACCCTTTAAAATACTACTACAGTTATTTTTATTTTTAGGGAGGTTTCCTATGAAAAAGCACTTAATTTTTTCCGGATTTATCAACTTTGCCATCGGCATTTTCTTTCTCGTGTTCTTTATCTCCGTTGGTCTGTGCGTTGCTATTTATGCACGTCCGCTCTACTACATACATTTAGAGGAATTGTCCGCAGAAACCGGGGCACCGGTGGAAATGATCAAAGAAAACTACGATGCCCTGATTGACTGGTGCAGTCCGTTTGAACGCGGGGAATTGTCCTTCCCGTCTCTCCCTTCCTCCGAAAGCGGCATTTCCCATTTTGAAGAGGTAAAGGTGATTTTTAATTTATTTTTCGTGATGTTATTTATCTGCCCGGTCTTTCTCGCCGGACTGATTTACCTGCAGCACAAACGTGGCAGCAGTTCCTATTTACTCGCTTCGCCAATCATCGTCTGTGCCCTGCCGCTCGTTGTAGCCGCAGCATGTGCCATCGACTTTAGCAAAGCTTTCGTGATTTTCCATAAAATCATGTTCCGCAACGATGACTGGATTTTTTCCATGTATGAGGATCCGATCATTCTGTTTTTACCGGAAAGTTTCTTCATGCAGTGTGCCCTTGTCATAGTGGCCGTTGTTCTTCTTGGTTGCGGTGTGTTATGGGGCTTCTGTTTTGCGAACAGAAAAAAATAAGCGCAAATAAATTAAAAGACGGGTTGCAAACACAATCCGTCTTTTTTCTTTACTAATTTCCTGAAATAATCACTGCACTTTCATACTGCTCACGGTATCGTTTGAAATAACGTTCCATATCAAATTCCACCAGTCCGCGGAGCGGGTCCGCAACGATGACCGTTTCCCTGTCCCTGTTGTATCCGATCAAAACCGTACAGTGCTCGTAGCCTCTCCATTCAATCAGTTCACCATCCACTTCCCAGGATGCAGTCACTTTCGTCTCTACCAGATTGGTCGTTCCCCAAACCAGTACCGGCGTTCCGTCCGCTATGAACTGCAACAGTTCCTCCTGGGTACTTCCGGAAACATCCATTGCCTTTTTGTTCGTATTTCCCTTTTCGGCAAAATACCGGTTTGCTGCTTCCACAATCACCGGTGCGTAACAGCCATAGCTTCCTTTGGATACCTTCGGGTCCCCAAGATATGCCTCAAACGGCGATGCTGTGCCGGGTTCTGCCAGCGTCAGGAAGTTTTCCGCCAGGTATAACTTATCCACATAATCACCCAAATAATTTAGTACAATCGTCAGACACGTAATCTCCGGTCCTGCCGGCAAATCCGGTTTCTGCAGGATGTTTTTCACACCCAGCATGGCCACATCTTCTCCGTTTAAGAGCGCTCGATACGTATAATCCATCGTATCCAGATGCGTCGTTCCGATGGCATCCGGCCATTCTGTCGTCAAATAAGCACTGTTTACATAAGCAACTTCACCGTTGTAACTGATTTTCGACCACCCGTTATCCAAAATCGCCAGTCTATGTACCTGATCGTTGGCCTGTAAGCCCCCAACAATTAAAAACTTAGTAGACCAGCCTTCTCTGATATTCACCGCCTCTTTGACATACACCCATTCGTCTACTACAATTCCGGAGGGTTCCACATTGTCCGGAGTCGGCGTCGGGGTCGGAGAAAGCGTCGGAGTCGGAGAATTCGTCGGTCCCGGGGTCGGGGTAGCCGTCAAAATCCGGATGCTGACATTCCCTTCATCCACATACGGTGGTTCCAGAGAACCGAGCATGTCACCCATCAGACTATCAAACGTATCGGATGCCGTCTGTAATGCCTGCGCACAGCCGGCACAAGCCACCGTAAGCAACAATAATAACAGCAGTTTCCATTTCTTCTTTATCATAAATTCACCATTTTCCTCTCACACACTTGAAAAGCATTTCTCTTTGGCTTATTTTATCACTCTTTTCCTGCTCCGTCAATTTGCAAACATTTCCGCAAACATTCCGTCACCCTGGCAGGATTCGCCTTGCCGCCGAGGCGCTTCATCATCTGCCCCACCAAAAAGCCCAGCGCCTTTTCCTTCCCGGCACGATAATCCTCCACGGATTTTTTACACTCCTTCAGTACCAGCCATGCCGTTTCTTCCAAAATATCCGCGCTTTCTTCCATAAACAGGCCGTTCGCTCTGATGTAGGTCTCCGGGTCAACCCTTTCCAAAAAGACCTTTTCGTAAACCTCCTTGGCAATTGTCCGGTTGATTTTCCCTTCCTTTATGTAAAAAATCAAGGTAGCCAGCGCTTCCGGAGCCACTGACAAATCCTCCGCATCCTGTCCCTGCTCTCTAAGAAGCCGCTGCGTTTCCGTCATCAGCCAGTTCGACACTTCCTTTGGCTCCTTGCATATCGCTGTTGTCTCTTCAAACAACGTTGCCAGTTGTACCGAAGATGTCAAAATCACGGCATCGTACCCGGAAAGTCCGTACTCTGCCTTGTAACGCTCTATTTTTTCTTCCCGGAATTCCGGGCGCTTTTTTGCCACTTTCTCTAACAGCTCCCGGTCGACAATAAGCGGCGGCAAATCCGGGTCCGGGAAATACCGGTACTCCCCTGCCGTCTCCTTTTTTCGCATGGCAACCGACGTATTTTCCTGTTCCAGCCATCGTCTGGTTTCCTGCACAATCGCTCCGCCGGCCTCCAATACAGCAATCTGTCGCTTTTCCTCCTGCTCGATTGCCAGCAGCACGCTACGGAAGGAATTCAGATTCTTCATCTCGGTGCGCACACCCAAAGCAGAACTACCGCACTCCCGTACCGACAGATTCACATCCACCCGAAGCGACCCCTCCTGCATTCTGCAGTCCGAGGCCCCGAGATACTGGATGCGCAGACGAAGCTTTTCCAGGAAGGCAATGACCTCCTCCCCTGTAGAAAAATCCGGTTCCGTCACAATTTCCACCAACGGAATCCCGCTCCGGTTATAGTCAATCCGGGTCTGTCCATCCTCATGCACCAGTTTTCCCGCATCCTCCTCCATATGCATCTGGCGGATGCGGATTTTCTTTTCTCCCGACTCCGTTTCTATGGAAACACTGCCGTTTGTCGCAATCGGCAGGTACCATTGGGTAATCTGGTAATTCTGCGGGTTGTCGGGATAAAAATAATTTTTCCGGTCAAACCGGCTCACGCGTGCAATATCACATCCCAGTGCCAGACCGATGGCAACTGCCAGCTCTGTTGCGTGACGGTTTACTACCGGCAGGGCTCCGGGATATCCGAGGCAAACCGGGCAAACCTGTGTATTCGCCGTTCCGCCAAACGCTGCCCTGCAGCCGCAAAACAGCTTTGACGCCGTCTTCAATTCCACATGGACCTCCAGGCCCATCCTTGCCTCATACTGCTTCATTTTTGCATCCTTTCTCCCGCCTGCTCTAACACATACGCTGCCCGAAACAGCTCCTTTTCACAAAAACGGTCCGCCATCAGCTGAATACCAATCGGATGCTGCTTTTTGTCTCTGCCGAACGGCACACTGATTGCCGGAATTCCGGTCAGATTGGCTGGAACCGTAAAAATATCCTCCAGATATTTCTGTAACAATGTTTTAGTTTCTCCCAGTTTTGGTGCGGTAGCCGGTGCCACCGGTGCCAAAATATACTGATAGGTTGCAAACAACTCCTCAAACCGTCTTTTTAATACTTCCTTAGTCTTTAACGCTCTAAGATAATAGTTCTCGTAGTTTTCTCCGTGAAGGACCTGTGTTCCCAAGAGAATTCTCCGTTTCACCTCTGCGCCAAAGCCCTCCGCACGACTTCGTGCCACCAACTCCTGCACCGACCCGTAGTCTCCGGTCCGGTGTCCGTAGCGGATACCGTCATACCGAGCAAGGTTGGAGCTTGCCTCCGCGGACGCAATGCAGTAATACATCGGAACCAGCTGTTCTGTCATTCCAAGCTCGGTTTCCGTCACAGTAGCTCCTGCCGCCTCCAAAGCCGCTGCCGCTGCCAGAAGTGCCTGCTTTACATCCTCGTGGATTCCTTCGGCAAGATATTCCTTCGGAAGTGCAACCCTGCAGCCTGCGATTCCGTCCTTAAGTCCTGCTAAAAAGTCATAATCCTCCCTTGCAACCGAGGTCGCATCCTTCTCGTCCTTTCCTGCAATGACCGATAACACCGCTGCACAATCCTCAACCGTATTGGTCAACGGTCCAATCTGATCCAGAGAAGAAGCATACGCCACCATTCCATAGCGTGAAACGGTACCGTACGTTGGCTTTAAACCAACTACACCGCAATGTGCTGCCGGCTGTCTTACCGAGCCTCCGGTTTCAGAGCCCAGGGCAAATACACACTCTCCTGCCGCCACTGCCGCTGCAGAGCCCCCCGAAGAGCCTCCCGGTACACAGCCCGGTGCCGCCGGATTCCCGGTCTCTCCAAAGAAGGAGGTTTCCGTCGTGTTTCCCATACTGAATTCATCCATGTTGGTCTTTCCGATGATAAGTGCTCCCGCCTCAGAAAGCCGTCGGACTGCCTCTGCCGTATAGGGCGCCACAAACGACTCTAGCATCCTTGATGCACAGGTCATCCTCATGCCCTCCGCACAAAGATTGTCCTTCAGCGCCACCGGCACTCCGGCAATCGGCGACTCAGAAAACTCCCCGTTGTCGATTCTTTGCTGCAGCCTTTCTGCCTCTGCAAGCAGAACCGCCTTTTCCTTCACTGTAATATAACAATGATAGTTCTTTTCGTTTTTCTCTATTCTTTCGTACACAAGCTCTGCCGCTTCTCTTACCGTCATCTCTCCGGCTTTGATTCGCCTTGACCATTCCGTCGCCGACCATGTTCCATGACTCATACCTTCCGCTTCTCCTTACCTTCTTGTATCCGGCACGATAAATTCCTGCACGCCCTGTGGCTTTTCTGTCACAACATCCTCGCGGAGCTTCCCGCACACCGGGAACAAATGCACTGCCGGCTCTATCCCTTCGACGTTCACCTTTTCCAGCACCGCAAAATTTTCGAGTAACCCCTCCACGGTTTCTTTTGCGGCCTCCAGTTCTTCATCGGTCAGGTATACTGCTGCCAGCCTGCTTGTGTATCTCATTTCTTCTGTCGAAATACGGTTCATACTCACTCACTTTCATTCCTTTGGTAAATACTTGTAATAATCCAGGTCAATAATTCCCTTGGAAATCGCAAAGCGGTTCTTTACAATCTGCTTTATCGCAGCAAGGTACCCTTCCGGTAACGGCTCCTCCTTTAGGTACGTCACCTCTCCGGTAGCCCCGTTATACATCACACGGTCGGTAATAAACGTCTTTTTATCCTTAAACATAACAAGACCTTCTGCCGTGGATAAGATATCCTTTCCCATATAAAGCCGGGAATCATACTCCAAACCGAATAAATTGGACAACGTCGGAACAATGTCGATTGCCGAGCAATATTTCTCCACCTCTACCGGCTCCGTCATGGAAGGCGACCAGATAATCAGACTGCTCTTGTACAGTTCAAAGGTCTCTTCTACCTCATGTCCCAAAAGTTCATTAATTGCCTGATAATCGCCCCTGTCTTCATGGAGTCCGTACGGATAATGGTCCGTCGCTATCACAATTACGGTACGCTCCGCCACTCCGGCTGCCTCTAACTGCTCCAAAAGATACGCCATGGCAAGCTCCAGTTCATAATTGCAGGCCAGATATGCCTTTGCCTGCTCTGTCTCATACGGCAAATCCTTCACCAGATTCCAGTGGGCATTGGCCATGGAATTGTCATACCGCCCATAGGACGCGTGTCCGCTTACCGTCATATAATATGCATGGAACGGCTCCTGCCCGATATATTCGGACACCGTCTTCTGCATCATCTCTAAATCTGATTCCGGCCACGGATACTTCCCATTTGACCTGGTAGACATGCCGATTCCGGCTCTTCCCTTATAAATATACCCCATATTCGGGTGGATTTTATCCCTGTCGTAATAGGAATCCTTGTGATTATGGTAGGCGTATGTGCAATACCCAAGAGAGCCGAATACATGTCCGAAACAAAACCGCATATCATGCCCAATCATTCTTCGCAGACTATATGTGCCATCCGGCAAGAGTCCCGTGCAATTCACAAACTCACCGTCGATTGTACTCGTTCGCCAGATCGGAGCATAATAATTCTGAAATACAAAGCCCTCCGATGCCATTTTGCAAAGCGTCGGTGTCAATTCCTCGTGCATGGCATATGGTGCAAAGGCTTCTGCTGTAATCATAATCAGATTATACCCTTCAAACATGCCGGTATATGCATTCTTCAACGTATATTCTTCCGTTGCAAAATACCGGTGCAGTTTTTGAATCTCTTTATTGCTTTCTGCCGCTGCCAATGCCTCAAAATCAATCGGTAATACATTCGGCGACGTATCCACCGGTGTCGGTGTCGGCGTAAATGTCGGAGTTGGCGTAAACGTAGGTGTCGGCGTAACCGTTACCTGCGGAGCCAAAGTCTCCTGTGGAGCCAAAGTCTCCTGTGTAGCCTTGGTAGGCGTCGGAATTTCCGTAGGCACAGGCGATGCTGTAGGCGTCGGAGAGACTGTCGGCACAGGTGACATCGTTACTGTCGGCCGCTCCACCACCACGATATCATCGAGTCCGCTGTTTCCCTCTGTCGGAAGCAGCAGTTCCCCGATGTCCTTCCGGGCCACGACAAATACGCCCAGCTTTTCTCCGCCGTTTTCTTCATCCCATTCCTCATGGTACATCGCATAAACACTGAATTCATCCTTGCCGCCTGCATAGAGCACCGGCACATAAAATAAGGTAATCAAAAGCCAGACACTGAACCCCGCAACATGAAGATAGGCAGGCCGCTCCTGCCGTCTCCCTTTCTTTCCGTCCAACATCCAATAGGTCACACAGGTGCATATAAGAAACAGCACCATAATGACAATGCTGCCCAAGTCCGCCCGTATGGCAGCTAAAATCTGGTCCTTAAACTGCAGGGCATCCAACCCGACCGCACCAAACGAAGCAAAGGAAAAATACACATGAAATACCCGGTAATATACCAGTTGGACACCAAAATAAATGCATACGGCTCCCTGCAGCATACAAAACAGCACCTTGCGGACAAGTCCCCTAAAGCATCCGGTACACAACCAGACGGCACCGCCCGCAATGACAGCCGCATACAGCTTATACCAAATCCACGACCAGGCTTCCGGATAGTTTACACTCTGAAAAATCAATTCGCATAGCACGGGAAGCAGTAGACAGAGCAAAGCCTTCCCTATTTCTTTGTACTGCTTCATTACAACCATTCTCCTTCGTAAACCGTCACTGCCGGTCCTGTCATAAAAATATGTCCGGTTTCCTCATCCAGACGAATCTGTAAATCACCGCCCAGCAAATGCACCAGCACCTCCTGACCGGTGTAGCCGTTTAACATTGCCGCATAAGCACTGGCACAGGCACCGGTTCCGCAGGCAAGTGTCTCCCCGCTTCCCCGCTCCCAGACACGCATCTTTAACTCATCTTTTCCGGCAAGTTCAATAAACTCTGTATTCACACGTTCCGGAAACATCGGGTGATGTTCAAACACCGGTCCGACCTTCTCTATTTCTATTGCAGAGACACTCTCCACAAAGGTTACCGCATGCGGGTTTCCCATAGAAACGCAGGTAATTGTATATTCGGTTCCGAGTACCCTCACCGGTTCACCGATGACCTGCTCCTTCTCAGACAACACCGGAATTTTCTTAGCCTCCAGCTCCGGTTTTCCCATGTCAACCGTTACGGTTTTCACCTTCCCGTTCTCTGTCTGCAGCTGTAAGGTCTTAATTCCTGCCAGTGTCTCCACCGTAATACACTCCTTGTTTACAAGCCCGTAATCATACGCAAATTTTCCCACACAACGGATGCCGTTGCCACACATCTGCGACTGGGAACCATCCGCATTGTACATGACCATGCGCACATCCGCCACCGCAGACGGACAAACCAAAATCAAACCGTCCGAGCCGATACCGAAGTTACGATTACTCACCCTCTTTGCCAGTTCCGGAGCATTCTCTATTTTCTCTGTAAAACAATTCACATAAACATAGTCATTTCCACAGCCCTGCATCTTGGTAAACTTCATCTTTCTCTCTCCTCTTCCCGTTTTAATTTATCTTTTATCATAACACAAAACCAGCCGGAATAAAATCTTTTTTCCGGCTGGTGCACCTATTCTTATAATTTATCCTGCTTTGGCTCCTGTTTACTTAAGATAATGGTCAGATTTCCGTTTCTCGTCCGGATTTCATCCATAAACTTCTTTTCGTTGATATCCTTCTTTAACAATACATGGTATGTCAGTTCATATAAGGTTCCCATATTGGTTGTCTTAATCCGGCTTAAGGCTGCTTTCTTTGTGTATGCAGCAAAAATATCATCAAATGCGTCCTGATAATCCATATCCTCCGGAATCAGAATTCTCAGCTGCTTGTACTCCTTATCCAGCACCTTGGTTCCAAACAGATTGACAAGTACAATCACAACGGAAAGCACTGCGATAGCTGCCAGACCAATCGTCAGATAGCCGAGACCGGCTGCAATACCCGCCCCCATTGCCATAAACACAAGCGAAATGTCCTTTCCGTCTCCCGGCACGCTGCGGAATCTCACTAAAGTAAAAATACCCGCTACCGAAAACGCTCTTGCCACATTACTTCCAATCAATGTAATAACCAGACACACAACGGCCGGAAGCATCACCAGGCTCAGGAAAAAAGAAATACTTCTCTGTTCCTTCTTTGCTACCAGAAAATACACTCCGCCAACCAAAAGCCCCAGCACTACCGCCACCAGCATACAGATGATGGTTTCCTTTGCATTCAGGCTGGTGTCCACTGTCAATCCAAACATTCTCTCTATCATTTTATTCTCCTATCTGCCGGGAAAACTGCTGCCCGGCAATGTATTTTTTATATTCCGTTCCGTATTTTGAAAATGAAGCCGGATAAATCCGGTAATCCGATAAAATCTCTGTCATCCAAAGAGGCATGGCATGCTCTATCTTAACCTCCATAATCCATTCATCTTCCTCTAAAAGGGAATCCCCGTAAATTCCGTAGTGAAGTCCCAAATCATAACGCCTGGTCGTAATATTCCGGTCAAATGTCACTCTGAAATCCCGGTTTTCCTTTCCAAACATCGCACAACGGTCGTAGGATAAAAACACCTTTGGTGATAAGTCCATGCGGTGTATCATGTAATCAATCTCCTGTAATACCTGACCGTTCATAAACGGCCTGACCTCCGGCTTGTCCTTTGTCCTTAAATATTCATACGCATCCGGAAGCAGTATCTTCGTCCGCCGCTTGTTCACCAGACGATTGTATTTCTTTTTGATTTCCAGAAACACCTTGTCCTCCGGCGTCACCGTGCCATAACTTCTGAGCCGTAACTTTTCTTTATAGATACTGCCGTCAATCGACTTACGTATCAGATAATTGTCCGGTGTGTCATAATAAATATTACAAATCGTGTAAAAATCACCGTCTTTACTGTGCTCATCCGCCTCCATAAACGAGGAAAGCGTCTCTCTCAATTTTTTATATGTATCATCCCGAATCCGGTACTTTTTTTCATACCGGTTAAATACCTCTATCGCCATGATTTTCCCCAAACTGTTTTCATATTCATGTTACAGAAGTATTATAGCACACAAATGTGTGTAAAATGTGTTAAATTTTTTAATTTTCTGCGTTTTCTTTCACAATTCTATGTATGCAGAGACAATTCCTTCATCAGTGCATCCAGTTGATGATTTACCCTCTTCTCCTGCACTGATGCCACCTGTTCTGCTTCTCTTTTCCTGCGCTCCTCCACTTCCTTCTTTAGCATCACCACATCCCGTCTCACTTTACTCTCCTTTTGCCTCTTTTCCTTTTGCCTCTTCTTCTGTTCTGACCTTTTCTCCTTTGCATAGGCCGCTTCATCTGTCACATGCAGCCACGCGTCCAGCACCGGTTTGGTCTGTCTGAGTTCCTCCCTGTTCTTCCCCCAGACCTCGTACTCGTGCTCCAGACGTACCTTCAGATTATTCTCCAGATAGTCACACAGTCCTGCCTTCAGCATCTCATACTTAGCGGAAATCATACAAAATCCGTCCACCAATAGTAACATGGCGCCTGTCCATATGCCCTGAAACATCGCAGACAGCACCTGCGCGGTTTCTGCTCCCTGTGTGCACCAGTAAAGCGCATCTAAGGCCCCCAGTAAAAGGCAGGCGCTCACAAACTGCATATGCAGGCCGTTCCACACCCCGATTGGCAGGAATAAAAAACGCCGTTCTGCCAAAAAGCGCTCGACAAACCGTTCTACATTCTGTACGCCAAGCATCGCCTGATACCTTAAAATAAACTGCTCCTTCAGTTTTCTCATACCCTTGTTCTTTGTCGTTTTCATCGATTTCAGCGCCCGTATGGTAAGACGGTAGTACCCGGATAGTAAAATCCGTCCTACACATCCCACCATACAGATTCCTATTGTAAAATTACCTACTGCCTGTCCCATAGTGTTCTCTCCTATCTGTTTTATTCCCTCTCATCATACCTTAGGAAGAACAGGATTTTTGTCAAAGAAAGGCAGCTAAAAAAAAAGAGAACGACAAAAGCTTACATCCTTTTGTCATTCTCTCTTCGTCTCGATTTCTTTCGACTTATTCCGACTTTTTTTGCTTGCGGAACGATTCATACATCAAAAGAGCCGCTGCCACTGCCGCATTCAAGGATTCTACCTGTCCTGCCATCGGAATCAACACCTTCTCTTCAGCCAGCTCCGCTGCTGCATCGGTCAGTCCGTTTGCCTCATTCCCGATTAAGATTCCGACCTTTCCGCTGTAATCTGCCTGATCAAACGTCTTTGTTCCCTTTAAGTGCGCTGCTAATAGCCGGACATTTTTTTCTTTCAATTCCTGCAACGTCTCCAAAAAATCTTCCACATAAAGGAATGGAACCCGGTACACCGCTCCCATTGTGGAACGGATGACCTTCGGATTGTACACGTCGACCGATTCCCGGCTCAATACAATTCCGGAAACACCCGCTGCCTCCGCCGTCCGGATAATGGTCCCCAAATTCCCCGGGTCGCGCAAGTCCTCTAAAAGCACCAGTGTTCCCGCCTTTTCTACCATTTCCTCCAGTGTATACTCCGGCATTCTCACAATTGCCAGCACTCCCTGCGGCGTTACGGTCTCCGCAATGGCATCAAACACCTTGTCCGCCACGATTTCATACGGAATCTCCGGCATTCTGCCGTCCGGATAATATTCCCTCACATAATGCTCCGAAAAATAGGCCTTTACCAATCTTCCCGGTACGGCACAGATTTCCTCAAACATCTTTCTGCCTTCTATTACAAATACCTTTTTTTCTTTCCGTTCCTTACTCTTTTTTAACAATGCCGTAATTTCTTTTACCTGTGCATTGGATGTGCTTGTAATCATTATTTCCCTCCGACAAGTTTATTCAATGCTGCATTTCTTCCGATAACAACCAAAACATCGGACATCTGTAATGGTGCATCCGCATCCGGAATAATTTCCATTTCTCCGTCCCTCTTGATTCCGATTACATTGATTTTTTTGGTTACTCTGAGATTCAGTTCTCTTAAACTCTTGCCTACCCATTCCTCCGGAAGTGTAAATTCCATCATACTGTGCTTGGACGATAACCCGATGGTATCTAACAGATTCCCGCCCAAAAGATTATTTGCGATACGGATTCCGCTTTCCTGCTCCGGAAAAACGACCAAATCCGCTCCGACTTTCCTTAAAACCTTTGCCTGCAGGTCCGTCAATGCTTTACAAAGTACATACGGAATTCCCATTTCCTTCGTCAGAATTGTTATCATTACACTCGCTTCCAAGCTTCCGCCGATTGCCACAATGGCGCCATCAAAATTTCCGATTCCAAGAGAACGGATTGCCTCCACATCGGTAACATCCATGCATACCGCATGTGTCACATCCTCTGCCACCTGTTCAACCTTCGTCGGATCTGCATCCACTGCCATTACCTGACAGCCATTATCCGCCAATGTCTTTGCGACCGACATACCAAATCTGCCCAATCCAAATACTACATACTCTTTTCTGGCCATCTTATATCCTCCTGCTATCCAATCATGATTTTTCCTTCTGCCAGGGATTTCTTGCCCTCATACTTTTTTGAATTAAATGCCAACGCCATTGTAATCGGTCCCAAGCGTCCCAGATACATGGCAACAATAATTGTTATCTTTCCTGCCATGGTCAAATTCGGAGTGAGCCCTCTTGTTAATCCGACGGTAGCAATTGCCGATACACTTTCAAATAAAATATCTGTAAATTCTGCCGATTCCGTAACTGTCAATATTGTACAAATCAGCACCAGTACTCCGAAACTGATGGAAACCACCGCTGCCGCTCTCCGGACAAAATTATCCGTAATCTTTCGGTGAAACGCCGTTACTTCATGTTCCCCGCGTACTGTTGCAATCGTGGATAATACCAAAACCGCTATCGTCACCGTCTTTACACCACCCGCCGTACCGGATGGCGAGCCACCGATAAACATGAGAAGTAACGCAAGCAAATTCGACGCTTCCGTCAGATTCTCTTGCGGAATCGTCTGAAATCCCGCAGTTCGAAGTGTTACCGATTCAAAAAACGAAGCCATCACCTTTTGTCCTATCGTCAAGTTCCCCAAGGTTGCCGGATTTTGATACTCAAATGCAAAAACAAGACCTGCCCCCACAATAATCAGCACTGGAGTAATCGTAATGGCAAGCTTTGTGTACAACATGGTTTTCTTAAAAGCATCCCGTACCTGTATTTCTCTTTTTATGACCAGTTTCACTACGCGTACTACATCAAACCACACAGGAAAACCGATACCGCCCAATATAATTAACAACATCGTTGTCATATTCACAATTACATTCGTGCGATAAATCAAAAAACCGTCCGGACTGACTGTATCCAGTCCCGCGTTGCAAAACGCAGATACCGCATGGAAAACAGACTTCCACATGCCTTCGCCGATTCCAAATTGCGGGATAAATACAAAACTGTAACATAGAGCACCCAATGCCTCTACCAGTATGGTTCCTTTTATAATCCTTTTTGTCAGGTCCACCACTCCGGCCACCGAATTCAGATTATACGCGTCCTGAATTAAAAGGCGGTCTGACAGTTTAATTCTTTTCCCGAGAACAAGCAGCAGGATTGTTGTAAACGTTACCACACCAAGCCCGCCCAGCTGCATCAGAAACAGAATTACCACCTGTCCGAAATAACTCCACTGGGTTGCAGTCACAACCGGGCTAAGTCCGGTCACACAAATCGACGTCGTTGCCACAAACAATGCATCCAGATAGGAAATGTTCTCCCCCTGCTTTGAGGAAATCGGAAGCCACAACAAAAAAGAACCGATTAAAATTCCCATCAAGAAACCGGTTACAATAATTCTGGTTGTCGTCCATCTGAATTTCCACTGTTTTCCCATAGCTACGCATCTCCTTTTTTCTCTGCCATTTTACCACGAAATAAAAAAAGCCGCAACACCGGGTTGCGGCCTCTTTCTCTATTATACAATAGTTAAGAACAAATATACTGCGTAGGATAGTACGACCGCAAGTCCCTGTACCTTACTACTCTTCTGGCGAACCAAAAGAGGAATCAGGGCAATGGCAATGATTGCAAGACATGCCGGTAAGTCTACGGTCAGACACTTTCCTTCAATCGGAAGCGGTCTTCCGGAAACAATAGAGCAAATCGGTAAAATCATGGAAAGGTCAATGATATTCGCACCGACAATATTACCGATGGATAAGCTGGATTCCTTCTTACGGATTGCTGTAATAGTAGTTACAAGCTCCGGAAGAGAAGTACCGATGGCAACCATGGTTACCGCAACGATTCTCTCCGGCACCTTTAAAAATGCTGCAATTGTTGTTCCTCCTTCTACAAGGAAGGTGGAACCGATGACAATCCCTGCTGCACCAAGTACAAAGAAGGCTACATTCATAATCGCTTCCTTCTTATTTACAACAACCTTATCGTCTACATCACTAATCTGGTTCTTGGCATTCACCACATTCAATGCCATAAATCCGACAAATAAAAGGAAAAGAAGAACACTTGCCCATGGCGCAAGCTGGCCGCTTAAGGAACCAATCCAAAGGAGCGCCGCACAAACCACTAAAATTGCACACTGCTTAATATATTCCTTACGTACAATGGAAATCGACATAAAAATCAGGGACAGTGCTAAAATCAGACCGGTGTTGGCAATGACCGAGCCTACCGCGTTACCGATTGCCATATCATTCTGACCGCGTGCCGCCGCAATCACAGATGTAATCAATTCCGGCAATGTCGTTGCAATACTTACAATCGTTGCACCGATGATAAAGGTCGGAATTCCTGCTGCTTTTGCAATCCATGTTGCTGCATCTACAAATGCATCTCCGCCCTTCATGACAAGGACTATTCCGATTGCAAACAAAATTACTGCTACCCAAATGTTCATGTTTCCTCCGTTTCTTCGCCCCACGGCGATGTACCTTCTTATTTTTTCTAATTTGCATCATAATCCGGGAGCGAAAAAAAGAGACCTACCTGTAATTACAGATAAGTCTCGTCATTTCAGATAAAGCCACGGATGTTTCATCCTGAGCTGTTGACTTCACCGCGCGCATGCGCTGACTACTCCCTTAGCACAGTGATTTTATCGTATCTTGAGGTGTTTGTCAAGAAAATCTTTACCGGTTCTTTGCTTCCGTGCATAATTTACCTTTCGTCCGCACACACTATAGAAAACCCAACAGAAAGAAGGATTCCATGAACGAAAATAAAAAAGAGAGAAGCGGCATTTCCGCCCCGGAACAATCAGACCTCATTATGCGCGAACTTGACAAAAGTCTCCTGCAGTCCAACGCTGCCTCTGCCACCGACTGCACCGGTACTGTCGTCCGCGGGCCACTAAGCACCGGGGTCGCAGAAGCCTACGATGATGTGTACCACTTCAAACCACAGATTCCTGAAGCACTTCGCAGAAAGTAACTCTGCAGTTTAAAAATCGGAAGACCTCACGGCCTTCCGATTTCCCCTATACATAATCTTCTACTAAAAATACATAATACAGTGCAACGTCTCCATCTCCCTGAATTAAGCGTCCATAGTCTCGGACATACTTGACCGGGCCATCCTTTGTCTGAATCCGGTATCTTACAAAATCCATTCCGGTATCGTTTCGCTCAATCTGTTCGCAAATACTCTTTGAAACGCTTTGATAATCATCCGGATGAACCATCCCCCTAAATGAGCCTCCTGTCAACTCTAAAAACTCATCCAGTGTGTCGCATCCGTAAATGGATAACAACGTTTCATTTACGGTAATCAGATTTTCTTCTTCCGTATCCGTATAGATAAAGAAGCCCCCCGGCATCATGGACAAGATACTGTCTGCTCCATAACTCGCCCTTGGACCTCCACGTAAGAGCTTTACCTTCGATACACGCCAGGACTCCTTAAGTACTTCTTTAAATCGTTCAATTTCTACCGGCCTGGAATAGAAATATCCCTGATGATAGCTTGCGGCATACTGCCCAATAAATTCTTTTATTTCACTGGTTTCCACACCTTCCATGCAAATGCTTAATCCCAAGCGTTTTGCACAGTCTACCGTTGAATTTACCACAACCTGATTATTCGTCTTGTCCAATATATTCCGGATGAACGTCTGGTCAATCTTTACACAGGTAATCGGCAATTCACAAAGCAGGTTAATTGTCGAGTTACCGGTACCAAAATCATCCAGCGCCACCTTAATTCTCTGGTCTCTGAAATACTGCAACTGTTCTCTCAAATAATCCAAATCCAGGTTACGGCATCGTTCCGTCAGCTCCAGCTGCAGATTCTCATGCGGAAATTCCATCGCGTCCAGGATAGAAACTACTTCCTGTTTAAAAGAAGGCCGCTCCAACTGACTGTATGACATATTGACATTGACAAAAAATCTTGGATTGTTTTTTAATAGTTCCTTTGTATCCTCAATGGCCTTTTTCAGCACCCAAATACTCAAATCATAAAAGCAAGGATGGGATTCCAAATACGGGACAAACCTTCCCGGAGAAATCTCACCAAAGATCGGACTCCGGAAACGAATCAGCGCTTCCGCTCCGATAAT
The DNA here is from genome assembly GCA_015057585.1 of Lachnospiraceae bacterium. Classification (GTDB taxonomy): domain Bacteria; phylum Bacillota; class Clostridia; order Lachnospirales; family Lachnospiraceae; genus SIG299. The sequence goes on from SVEF01000009.1 coordinate 113,585, forward strand.
CTTTCCGGTCGTCGTGGATACAAACGGCTGATAGCAAAGATAAAAGCCTTCACAACCATTTCGCACTGCCGCCTTTATGGCATCCAGAAGTTCCATCATCTTATAGTTGTCTTCCTGTGTTTCATCGTCAAAGACAACCAACTCAAAAGATTCCTCATCCTTTGCACGCTCCAGAGCAGACAACAGACAGGATAAAATCGTCTGGGAACTGACCGTACAGTTATGAGTATGCAGGGCACCTCCGCTGATTTCCAGATTCAGAATACAGCTGTCCATTTCAAATGCAGCCAGGGCATCTCTTAATTCAGCATAAAATTGTCTGGCGTCCTCCACCTCATTATTCTCAAACAGGAATAAAAACTGGGTACCCTCCATACGGTATACCTTGCCCTTACTACCTATCACTTCTTTCATATGCTTTGCAAGCGAATATAACGTCTTATTTCCAAAATGATATCCATATAATGTATTCACATTATGAAAATGGCGTAACTCCACCGCCATCGCCAGACATTCCTTCTTTGTCTTTGCGGTGCGGACATCTTCGATAAACTCCTGCAGTTTCGGAAGGTCAGTGAGCGGATCCTGTTCCACTTCCTTCTTTTGAATGGTCACGGTTCCTGCAAACACCTCCGCATGTCCTTCCTCGTTATAGACCATTCTGCCTTTTTCGATGCATGGCACATAGTTCCCCCGCGCATTCTTAATGCTGAATGTACAGAAAAAATCCTCCTTGCTTCCCGAAAATACGGCATTTAATTCCTGAATCCACTTTGGGAAATCATCCGGATGTACCAACGCACCAAAAACACTCGTCGTATCCTTTAAATTGATTCCCGGCAAGTTCAAATAATTCACCGCTTCCTGCGACCATGTCGCAATCCCGGTGTGCATATCCTGGACAAAAACAAACTTTTCGTCTGAAACTTTGTTTACAATATCAAGAATTTTCTCGCTGAGTTTATCTGCCTGCATCGTAAGTTCCTCTTAAGATTCTGCCATCTGTGTCAGTTTCGCCGCCTGGTCTGCCGCAATCAGGGAATCTATAAATTCCTGAATATCCCCGTTCATGACCGCATCCAGATTATATGCTGTCAGTTTGATTCTGTGATCGGTTACACGTCCCTGTGGGAAGTTATACGTTCTGATCTTTTCAGACCGGTCACCGGTACCAACCTGACTGCGTCTTGCTGCTGCCTCTTCATCGTGTGCCTTTTCCAACTCTAACTCATATAACTTTGCTCTAAGTACTTTAAATGCTTTGTCTCTGTTCTTTAACTGTGATTTTTCATCCTGACAGGAGATTACAATACCTGTCGGAATATGGGTGAGACGAACTGCCGAGTCCGTCGTATTAACGCACTGTCCACCGTTACCGGAAGAACGGAATACGTCAATTCTGCAATCGTTCGGATTAATCTCTACATCTACTTCTTCTGCTTCCGGCATAATGGCAACCGTGACTGTCGAAGTATGAATACGCCCGCCGGACTCTGTTACCGGTACACGCTGTACACGATGAACGCCGCTTTCGTATTTCAGTTTGGAGTATGCTCCTGCACCGTTTACCATAAAAATAACTTCTTTAAATCCGCCGATACCGCTTTCATTCACCGAAATCAGTTCTACCTTCCAGCGCTGTACTTCCGCGTACTTCGAATACATACGGTATAACTCTGCCGCAAACAATGCCGCTTCGTCCCCGCCGGCTCCCGCACGGATTTCCACGACAACATTCTTATCATCGTTCGGGTCTTTCGGCAATAATAAAATTTTTAACTTATTCTCAAGCGCTTCGACATTTGCCTTACTGTTTGCCAGTTCTTCTTTGGCAAGTTCGCGCATTTCATCGTCGCTTTCTTCCTCTAAAATCATCAGACTGTCTTCAATATTCTGCTTTTCCTTTTTATATTCCAAAAACGCATCTACAATCGGAGACAGATCGTTTTGTTCCTTCATCAGTTTCCGGAATCTGTTCTGATCACTGACAACGGAAGGTTCGCTCAATTCGTTTTGAATTTCTTCAAAACGGCGTAACAAATCTTCTAATTTATCAAACATAATTTTCTCCTATTCTTGTGACCACACGGCACTTACCACGCGGTCAAGCCCTGCATAATCCTTTTTGACACAAATCTCTTCAAATCCGGCTTCCAAAAGCAGTTTCGAAACATCCGCTGCCTGTTCACTCCCGATTTCAAAGAAAATCCTGCCGTTCTTTTCCAAATACTGTCCCGCCTGACAGATAATACTCCGGTAAAACTTCAGTCCGTCCGTATCTCCGTCCAGTGCAGTCACCGGCTCGTGCTCCCGTACCTCCGGCATCAGCGTCGTAATGACTTCTGACGGAATATACGGCGGATTTGACACAATAATATCAAACCGTTCTCCTGTCGGAATTGCTTCAAACAAATCTCCGCAATAAAAGTCCACATTTGCATCGAGTTTTTCTGCATTCTTTTTCGCTGTTGCCACCGCAAGAGGAAGCAGATCCGATCCTGCCGCATAACTTAAATTACAAAGTTTCTTGAGACTGATTATAATACAACCGGTTCCGGTACACAAGTCAAGAATTCGTTTTCCGCCCGCATATTTTACAACTTCCTCCACCAAAACTTCCGTATCCTGTCTCGGTATCAGAGTCGAAGCGCTCACTGCAAACTCAAATCCCATAAACTCCTGTACCCCTGTAATATACTGCAGAGGAATTCGTCCGGCCCGTTTCTCTATCAGACGTTCATACTGTTGTACCTCTTCTTCCGGCATTTCCTCCTGTGCTTTCATCAAATACACAGCACGCTGTAAACCTGTTACATGTGAAAGCAGGTACCACGCATCTGTTTTTGCATCCGGAACAGAAGCCTCCGTAAGAAACGCTATGCCCCTCCCGTATACTGTCTGATATGTGCTCATGTAGGATCTTCTCCGCCGGTCTCTTCATCCGAAATTTCCATTACGGATTTCGGACCGCTGAATTCAAAGTACATATCCAGTGCCTTTAAGATATCGTCATCATCATCGTCCTTCATCGCACTGACTGCTTTTGTTGCAGCCGGAATCGGATCCTTTTTCGGAGCCGTCTTCGGTGCTTTGGATTTCGACTTTGTTTTTTTCTGATTGCAATTTGCTGTATCTAATTTAATATCAAACAACTGCGCAATATCAATTTCTACCGGAGTTACCGGTTCTTCCTTTGCAGGATTTTCCTTGACAGGCTCATTCGCAGCTGCTATTTCTTCTGCCGTTTCCACGACTTCGGCTGCCGGGCTGACTTCCTCTGCCGGTGTTTCTGCAACCACAGGCGTTTCCTCCGCCACAGGTGCTTCCTCCGCCACAAGTACTTCCTCCTTCACAGCCTGCTCTGCCGTTTTCTTTGCTTTTCTGCCGGCCGCACGCTTTCTCTTTCTTTCTTCCTCCACAAATGTCTTCCAGTCAAATACTGCTTCTACTGACTGAATGGCAACCTCGATCATTTCTTTGTCCGGTTCCCTTGTGGTCAATGCCTGCAGCCACATTCCCGGGCGGCTCAGCACATTAATGAGCACATTGTCATGTTTACCGGCATAACGGATAAATTCATAAGAAATACCCGCAATCACAGGAATTAAAAGCAAACGAAGAGCCAGACGAAGCAGCGGATTATCTACCCGGATAAACATAAAGAAGAGAACACTGATTACCATGACGGTCAGCATGAAACTGGTACCGCAACGCTTATGCTCCCTGCTCTGCTTTCTTACATTTCCAACGGTCAGTGCCAGACCATTTTCAATGCAATTGATTGCTTTGTGTTCTGCGCCGTGATACATAAACAGGCGCTGGATATCTTTGATTCTCGATATCAGTACAATATATAAAACAAAAATAAGCACACGGAATACACCCTCTAATACCGCAAGCAGTAATTCGCTTTCAATTATTTTACCAAGCAGGCCTGCAAGCAACATCGGAAGTACCACGAAAATTCCAAGTGCCAATACTACGGAAAATGCGACTGTCAGTCCGTTTAAAATACCGTCTGCCTTTCCCTTTGTCATTTCATTTAATTTTTTCTCAAATCTGGATTCTTCTTCCTCTTCTTCATAGAAGGATGAAGAAAATGTCAGGCTCGACATACCAAGCGATAAGGATTCCACAAATGCTGCCATTCCACGTAAAATCGGCAGCTTAAACAGCGGATATTTCTCCGAAATGCTCTTTGTTTCCTTCACTTCCACACAAATTTCTTTATTAGGTTTTCTTACAGCCACGGCGTATTTATTACCGTTTTTCATCATAACGCCTTCAATGACTGCCTGTCCGCCAATACCGGATGGTCTCATACCTTCTACCTCTTTCCTTTTCCGACTGTACCTTTAGAATTTAAAAATAGGCTGAGTCCTTTTCGAAGAGCTCAGCCTGATTTTTAACCTTATGTTTTTGTTGACTACTGTGTTCTTCCATACTTACGGTTAAACTTTTCAATAGCACCACGAGCAGCAGCAGCTTTCTGCTGTCCGGTATAAAAAGGATGGCACTTGGAACAAACTTCTACGTGAATACCGTCCTTTGTGGAACCTGTCACGAATTCGTTACCACAGTTACATGTAACCTTTGCCTGATAATACTTTGGCTGAATTGCTTCCTTCATTCTTTCTCACCTCTTACTTCGCACATTACGGCCAATAGCCGCCATCTAATAAACAGCTTGTTTATTGTACCACAGAATTTTCTTCTTGGCAATACCTTAGTTTATAATTTTTGTTTTTTTACCAATTCAATAAATTCGCGGTTTGTCTTTGTCCCCGCAAACATACTGATAATGCGCTCTGTCGCCTCTTCCGGCTTTAATCCGTTTAATGCCCGGCGCATGATATTAGCTGCTTCGAGTTCCGCCGGATTCAACAACAAATCCTCTCTTCTTGTGCTGGAACGCGGTAAATCGATAGCCGGGAACACACGACGTTCCGATAAATTACGGTCAAGTACCAGTTCCATGTTACCGGTTCCTTTGAATTCTTCGAACACTACGTCATCCATGCGGCTTCCGGTATCCACAAGCGCCGTTGCCAGAATGGTAAGGCTTCCGCCCTCTCTCATATTACGGGCTGCACCGAAAAATTTCTTTGGCATATGCAGTGCCGCCGGGTCAAGACCACCGGAGAGTGTACGTCCGCTTGCCTGTACCGTCAGGTTATAGGCTCTTGCCAGTCTTGTAATACTGTCCAGCAAAATGACAACATCCTGTCCATGTTCTACCAGACGTTTCGCGCGTTCAATCACCATCTCAGAAACTCTCTTATGGTTTTCCGGAAGTTCATCAAACGTAGAATAGATGACCTCCACCTGATTTCCCTCAATGGATTCCTTAATATCCGTAACTTCTTCCGGACGTTCATCAATTAAAAGTATGATTAGATGCATATCCTTATGATTTCTCGTAATGGACTTTGCCACCTGCTTAAGCAATGTGGTTTTACCGGTCTTTGGCTGGGATACAATCATTCCTCTCTGTCCCTTACCGATTGGAGAAATCAAATCCACCATACGCATGGCAAGAGAACACCCCGGCGTCTCTAAATGAATTCTCTCATTTGGGAAAATCGGGGTCAGATTTTCAAACTTCGGACGGAAGAACGGATCTGCCACCGGCGTTCCATTAATCGACTTCAAATATAACAATGCACTGAATTTTTCGGTAGGCGCCTTAATTTTTGTATTACCGCAGATGATATCACCGGTTCTAAGGCCAAACTTACGTAAAAGCGGCGGAGCCACATATACATCGTTTTCTCCCGGGAGATAGTTGTCACAACGGATAAAGCCAAAGCCGTCCGGCATAATCTCCAAAATACCGTTTTTGGTCTCCCCGCTATCTAATGCTTCCACATCCTTTACGGACGCTACCGCTCCCGGTGCTGCCGGTCCTTCTGATACCTTTGGTTCATATGTTTTTGGTTCCTGTCCGGCTACCGGTCTTTCCTGTCCACCTACCGGTCTTTCCTGTCCGTATCCCGGGCGTGTCTCCTGCCCCATCGGCCTTCCCTGCTGCGGATACGCAGAATATCCCGGACGCGGCTGCATCACACGGCGCTCCGTGGTCTCGCCCTGTACCGGACGTCTCATTGGCGCCCCCTGCACAGGTGACGCCGGTCTTCTCATTTCTCCCGGTGCTGCCTCAGGCCGCCTCTCCGGCATTGCATGCAGCTTTTTCTCTGCCACAGGCTCTGTTTTTAATTCTGGTTCCGTCTTTTTCTCACTTGCGGACAATAACTCTATCAGCTCCTGTTTTCTCAGAGTTGAAATATTTTTTAATCCTCTTTTTTTTGCCTCTTCCTTTAACTCTGCGAGAGACATGCTCAAATACTCTACTGCCATTTTGTTCTCCTTTTCTCTTTTCAGTTAAACATTCGTTGGGATCTATCACATGAAATAGTAAAAAAATAGAATTTCTATCAACAACAATGCTATTATATCTCAATTTTCCAAAAAAAGAAAGCCCCAATCAAAAAACTTTCGTTCCGTTGACGAACGTCCCCATCAGTGATACAATAAGACAGCACAAAAAAGCCCCAAAAAGGAGTTACCTTTATGATCAGCGGACACCAGAATGCAGATGAATATTTCAAATCCGTCTTCGGCAAAAAAATCTTCCGCTTATCTTTAGACGGGGGGATGACCTGCCCCAACCGCGACGGGCATGCAGGGCACGACGGTTGCGTTTTTTGCAGCGCAAACGGTTCCGGAGATTTTGCAGCAAAACACTGCTCCTCCATGGCAGAACAAATTAAGCAGGCAAAGAAACAGGTAGCGCGCAAACTTCCCAAAAACGGAGCACCGTTTGGATATGTTGCCTATTTCCAGTCCTTTACCAATACGTATGCAGACACCGCTTACTTATCTTCGCTGTTTCACGAAACCATCCGGCATCCGGAAATTGAAGCACTGTTTATCGGTACCCGCCCGGACTGTCTTCCTACGGAAGTTCTTAATCTGCTCAGTCAGCTTGCCGCCATAAAGCCGGTCTATGTAGAACTCGGCTTACAGACAGCAAAAGCCGAATCTGTTGCTTATATCAACCGTTGTTATGATAATCCGGTATTTGAAGCTGCCGTGACTGCACTTCACGAACGGGGTATTCCTGTTATCGTGCACTGTATCCTGGGCTTACCCCACGAAACGGTATCCGATATGGCTCATACCGTTGACTATGTCTGTTCCTTCCCTGTACACGGCATAAAACTTCAGCTTTTACATGTACTAAAAGGAACGCGCCTGGCAGATGATTATGAACGTCTTGTATCAGAGAAGGCGTTTGCCCTGATGGACCGGGAAGCATATTTGGACACTGTAGTCTCACTGCTTCACCGCATTCCGAAAGACATTGTCATCTACCGGCTGACCGGTGACGGACCGCGAAGCCTTCTGATTGCCCCACTCTGGAGCACGGATAAAAAGAAACTACAAAACGAATTATATAAAAAACTGAAAGAGAGCGAATTACCATGCAATCCGAATCCTTAATGCTTTATAAACTCATTATCCTCTACATCCTTGACCGGATGGATTTTCCGATTACCAATACCGAACTCACCAGTTTTATTCTGGAAAAGGAATATGCCAACTACATTACCATCCAGCAGACTCTGGAGGATTTGATTGAGGACGAATTCATTGCCGTGGAGCACTCACACAATTCCTTCTTGTACCGTATCACCCCAACCGGAAGAGAAACGCTTTCCTATTTCTATACGAAGATTCCGGTACCGATTCGGGACGACATCGATACCTTCTTATCGGAAAGAGAATATGAACTGCGCGAAACCGTAGCCGCAGCTGCCGATTATTATGAGCAAAAGAGAAATGAATTTGTTGTGGAACTGCGCGTCGTGGAGCGTGACAGTGAATTGGTCCGCATCAATCTTTTGGTCACCTCCGCAGCGGAAGCGGATGCCATCTGCAACCGCTGGAAAAGTTGTAATGCGGATGTCTACAGTTACTTAATCTCCACACTTCTTGCCGGAAACCAGGAACAAAAAAACAAATAAAAAAACGGGATAGAACGGAAAGTCTCCGCTCTATCCTTTTTTTCATACTTAAACTTCTGTTTCATCTTCTCCCAGATACGCTTCAATGATTTCCCAAATCTCGTCCCTTCCCTGCTTTGTCTCTGCGGAAAACGGCACCAGTTTGGTTTCCTTTTTCAGTCCCAGACCGGTGCGCAGCATTTTCACGTGCTTTTGTACCTGACTGCGGTTAATTTTATCCAGTTTCGTAGCAATAATGATTGGTTCAAAACCGTTATACACAATCCACTCATACATATTTTTATCGTTGGCGGACGGTTCATGGCGGATGTCAATCAGGAGAAATACCAGTTTCAACTGTTTGGATTTCTGCAGGTATTTCTCAATCATTTTTCCCCACTTTTCTTTTGTTGTCTGGGAAACCTTTGCATAACCGTACCCCGGCAGATCCACAAAATAAAGTTGTTCTTCAATGTTATAAAAATTTATTGTCTGCGTCTTTCCCGGCTGGGATGAAGTACGTGCAAGCGCCTTACGGTTAATCATTGCGTTGATGAGTGATGACTTCCCGACGTTTGACTTTCCGGCAAACGCAAATTCCGGCAATGTATTTTCCGGCAACGTACTTGTAATGCCGCAAACGGTTTCCAAAGATACATTATTTACATTCATTTTGCTTTAATGCGTGCCGCAGCACTTCCTCCATGTTTGATACGGTCACTACCGTCAGACCGTTTAAAATTTCTTCCGAAATCTCCGAAAGGTCACTTTCGTTTTCTTTTGGCACCAATACCTTTTTGATGCCCGCCTGTTTTGCTGCCAGGAGTTTTTCCTTCAGTCCGCCGATGGCCAGCACCCTGCCGCGAAGCGAGATTTCTCCGGTCATAGCCACCAAAGACTCTACCGGAACATCGGTCACCGCCGAATAAAACGCAGTTGCCATCGTGATACCCGCCGACGGTCCATCCTTTGGCACCGCGCCCTCCGGCACATGCAAATGGAAATCGTGCGTTTCAAAATAATCCGCAGACACTCCTGCTTTCTCCGAAATTGAACGCACAAAGCTAAGCGCAATCTGCGCCGACTCCTTCATCACATCACCAAGCTTTCCGGTCAGCATGAGAGCACCTTTTCCCGGCATGCTGTTCACTTCAATCTGTAAGGTATCACCGCCGGCTTCCGTCCAGGCAAGTCCCCGCACAATACCAATCTCTGCTTTTTCATTGGCAGACGTTCTGCGGTACTTTTTCTTTCCTAAAAATTCGGTCAGATTTTTCTTTGTTACTTTGATTGTCTCTGTTTCCGTTTGGTTCTGTCTTGCCTCCAGAACTCTCATAGCCGCTTTTCTGCAGACTTCTCCGATTTTTCTCTCCAGCGAACGCACACCGGCTTCCCTGGTATAAAAACTGATGATATCCTTTAACGCGTCCTGACCGAATTTCACGTCTTTCTGCGTCAGCCCATTCTTTACAAGCTGCTTTGGCACCAGATGTTCTTTTGCAATATGCAGTTTTTCATTTTCGGTATAGCTATTGACTTCGATGATTTCCATACGGTCAAGCAGTGGTTTTGGTATCGTCTGCGTTGTGTTGGCAGTGCAAATAAACAATACCTCCGACAAATCCACCGGGATTTCCACATAATGATCCACAAAGTTTTTATTCTGCTCCGGGTCCAGCACTTCCAGCAGTGCCGATGCGGTATCTCCCTTATAGTCACTGCTGACCTTGTCAATTTCATCTAACAGCATCAGCGGATTCTTTACCTTTGCTGACTTCAGCCCCTGAATCAGACGGCCCGGCATGGCACCTACATAGGTGCGTCTGTGACCGCGGATTTCCGCCTCATCACGCACACCGCCAAGGCAAATCCGCACATATTCCTTTTTCAGCGCCGTTGCCACCGAACGTGCGACGGAAGTCTTTCCGGTCCCCGGAGGGCCTACGAGACAGATAATCGGCGCCTGTCCTTTCTCATTCAGGGCACGCACAGAAAGGAACTCCAAAATACGTTCCTTTACCTTTTCCAGTCCATAGTGGTCCTTATCTAAAATCTTCCTGGCGCGGGCAATGGCAAGATCATCCTTCGTTGCCTTATCCCACGGAAGTGCCAGCAACGTTTCCACATAGCCTCTTGCCACCGCAACCTCCGACTGACTTCCGCTGACGGATTTGAAACGGTCAATTTCCTTTTTTATCTTATCCTTAACCTCATCACTTGCCTGTAACGCCTTCAGTTTCTGATAGAACTCCTCGGCATCTTCCAGCGCATTGCCTTCGCCGAGTTCTTCCCGGATGACCTTTAACTGTTCACGCATGATGTAATCTTTTTGGTTTTTATCTACTTTTTCTTTTACCTTGCTCTGCAATTCCTTTTTGATACGCAGAATTTCAATCTCATTGGCAAGGATAATCATAATGGCTTCATATCGCTCCACAATGTGTGTTGCATCCAGAATCTTTTGTTTTGACGTCACTGTCATCGGCACACTGACCGCCACCTGATTGATTAAGGAATCCAGCGAATCTGCCGCCATCAGCTGCTTCACGATATCCTTGCCGAATTTTTCATTGGTACGCACATAGGCCTCTAACATATCCTTCAGGCCTCTGAGCATCGCACGCTGCTCTATCGCCGTCAAAACATCCGCATTCACTTCTATCGGCATGTTGACTGCGCCTAAAAGATAGGGCTCTGTCGCAACCAGTTCTTCCAGATAACCTCTGCGGATTCCGGTTGCCAGCACACGGATTTGATTCCCCGGCATTTTAATCATCTGCTTCACCTGGGAAATCGTTCCCATCGGGAACAAGTCCGCATAGTCCGGTTCTTCTGCCTCATTTTCCTTCTGGGTCACCACCAGAATCTGCTTCCCTTCATGCAGTGCCACCTTGATTGCACGGATACTGGATTCTTTATGTATATCAAAGTGAATCATCATACCCGGAAGCATCGTTATTCCCCGTATTGCAACCACCGGCATAATCAGTCTGTCTTCACTCATTATTTTCCTCCTCAATGATACCAAAACAAGCTGACAGTATTGTGAAATGCTGCCAGCCTGTCAAATTACATTATTCCATCTGTTCCTGTTCTCTTGCTACTGCTTTTTTGTCCTCCGGAGGATACCAACAGGCTTGGCTGCTCCGTTCCTTCCGCAGACTCCTTTGTTACGATGCATTTTAAAATCGTCTCATCGGAAGGCATCTCGTACATGGTTTCCAGTAAGGTTTTTTCCATAATGGAACGTAAGCCTCTGGCACCGGTCTTGTACTCCAGCGCACGTCTTGCAAAGACACGCAATGCATCCTCTTCAAATTCGAGTTCTACACCGCCTAATTC
>SVEF01000036.1 GCA_015057585.1 Lachnospiraceae bacterium
CCCTTTGCTTCATGGCAGACAGGCAACCCCTGCCGATCTTCAGTTGTTAATCAATAACTTTGATCTACTTCCTGCCTATGTTAAAAAGTTGGATGAAATAGACAAAGATTACCAGAGATATACGTTTGTACTTCAGTACATAAGGGAAGAACTATTAGGCAAAGGGCGAGTGAAAATGGAAGATCAGAGCCGAGGCACCCGAAACATCATTAACGAGTTTCTATTGATGCCTGGAAGCCGTGAAGTGTACTGTGCCCAGAAATCTATTGATTTTGATCGCATCTTAAAAAGAGGTGAGATTACAGTTTGCAATTATGACCTTGCGTCCGGCGACAGCAATGCCGTTGCCTTTGGCTTGTTTTTCCTGCTGTCCTTTAATAACGCCGTGTTGTCTCGTCCGGGCACAGAAAGGACGCGCATCCCTCACTTCTTTTACATTGACGAGCTGCCTGTTCTGATACACAGTTCACTGGAAAAGAATTTTTCCTTATTCCGTAAATTCCGTGTAGCCATGTTTTGTGCAATACAGACGCTCGACCAATTCGAAAAGAACGAAATAACCAAATATTTAAAAGGCGTTATTTTAGGATGCGCTCATATCATGGTCTTTGGCCGTTCTTCTCTTTCGGATATGGAAGTTTTTTCTGCTATGGCTGGCGTGAGAGATACCATTGAAACGCAAAATACGGTTACTCAAACTGCCCTGTCTTCTGATTCACCTGCACTCTCCTACTCTACCCGTGAGCTGAGCGCCCAAAAGAACACGCTAGAAGAATGTGATATCCGCATGAGAGATTTTCAGGAAGTCACCTATTTTACAACAAAAGAGGGGCGTCCTCTTCCACCGTATCATGCAAAGGTGGACTTTTTAAAACCTACCGATTGGGAACCGCAATACACCGGTCCTGTTACAATCGATGAATTTGTATGCCACAAGCATACAGAAGAACTTTCATACAAACCAGTGACGCACGACGAAGAAAAACTGTCATACGAAACAATTCCTGCTGCCACTTATACCTATTCCTTTGACAAAGAGAATGCTTACCCGAAAGAACAGCATATAAGTCAATCTGTTGAACAAACGGTTGCCACTACTCCCCCACCCTCTTCTCAGGACCTTCCTAACGGAAGCGAATCTTTGGAAGGATTATTTTAAAGGAGGCGAATCATTATGATAAACAATAATAATTACACAGGTCTAGCGTTGTCGCCTAGCCCTTTTCACCTTGAAGATACATGGTGTGTCCTAAAAGAAAACAAAAACCACAACTGCACGCACGCGGAAATTGACACACTCGCCGCAAAGGGACTTTTGAATGGCGTAGATTTTGAAATTATGAAACTGTTATCGGTATACCCATTTGTGAATACCTATAATCTGGAATATGCTCTGCTTCATGGAATGTCAGAATTCTATCAGAAGTCAGAATATACAAAGAACCTACGTAAACTTGTAAAAGCCGGTATTCTTATCAAGTATTGCCTTGCCGATAAAACCATAGGCGAGGAACCCATGATTGTTTCGCCTTTTCGTTTTTATTCGCTATCGCCCGGCGCGTACAGTTATATGTCATCTTTCATGAATAATCCGCATGATATACAGTTTCGTCTTCGTGACAGTCAGATTGTCGAGCTACTTTCCATTGTGCAACTACTAATCCATACAGAAGTTGCCTATCCTAACTGCATCAAAAAGCAACGACTATGTGTTAGAAAAAAGATTGGAAATAAGCAAATTGTTATTCCAGCATATCTTGTCTTTCAAAGCGAAAAGGAGCAACCGCCCTTGCATCTACTAATCCTATCCGGACGAGCAGAGCAAGGTAGCCGCGAAAAACTAATCGGAGATGTACAAACCTTGTTTGAATGGCTGAACAAAAACGAGGAGCCTTATCGCAATTACATGATACTGCTGCTTCTGGAAAACTTGCATGAGATACCGGTTATACAATCTCAAATCAACAACGGTCATGTAAGGGGAAAACTGCATCCGGTCTATTATTCCCTTGATACCAACTTGCTTACACACCCTCTTTTTGACTGTATCTATCAATGTGAGGAAATCGATGGCAAGCCGCACATAGACCGCATCCGATTCCGCTTTACTCGAACAGATTCTTAAAAAAGAATAAAATGTGTTTTTATCCTTGTAAATTTTATAAATCAATTTTATAATTAAGCCATCAGAAAGGAGGCTCTGTTATGGCAGAAGAAAAAATCAAACTATTCAAACCAATAGAATTTGAAAAATATTTGAAACGTATTGCAGAAGAGAAAAATCTATCTTTCCATTGTTCTGAAAAGACCTATCATGTGTTGGAACAGATTCTCAATACAGAATATGATGAACGCAGAGCCGACCTTGATTATCTTATGGATATTGTAAACGTTTCTTTGGAACGCACAAAATGCACAAACAAGAAACGCTTCCCAATCAGCAAGTATTTAGATTGGGCTTGTCAAAATGAATTATACGTACATACTCTTTAATACACTCCTTTCTCCAAAACAGAACCGTCATCAATGTCGGTTCTGTTTTTTTTGACCGAACCGTTCGGTTTTTCATTTTATTTATTCCCCATCGCATTGCACTGCTCTATTTTTCGTCTGCATTTTTCCTTACAGGGTGCTATTTTTCTATCCGTACCAAAAATGAATTTGGTGTCTCTTTTATATTTCCACGGTTATGTTATACTACAGAAAAAACACACTATTGCTTAATGCACGGGTGTTGGCAGAGCTTTTGCTATGTATGCACCCTACCTACAAAATGTAATCGCATCACTGGTTGATTCGATAATCAATGCCTGCAGTTGCAGACATTCGGCGAAAGCCAAAGGAGGTATTATGGGAACATTCCGAGATGTCACAAAGCAGTATCCGTGTCCGATATGTGGGAAAACCGACTGGTGTAGTTTTCTTCAGCCAGATACGGCCGCCTATCCCGGACAACTGTTATGTGTATGCCGGAGAATCCAAGCTTCAGAAATCACAAGTTCCATAAATGGGAAAACCTATTATTCTGTCAAAGAACTGTCAGACGGTTCCATACTTTACACAGACGTAAAGAAAGATGCCGAAAAGGATAGTCACGCGAAAGGGTATGTTTACACCCCTTTAAAACCTTCCGTGAAGCCGGAAGATATAAGCAACCCTCCTCTTCCAAACGAAGAGTTGGATAAGGTATATCGAGACTTCATGGCACAATTGTCGCTATCCGAAAAACACTTGAAGAAACTATTAGATGATGGTTGGACGAAGAAGTTAGTAAAAGACAGCCAGATTCGCTCACTTTCATTTGTCAAAAAGTTTGACAAAGACAAGGGAATCTATTCAGACCAGTACATGCGCCGGCGAATTTGTAATGCTCTGACAAAGAAATATGGTACTCTTGCGGGTGTGCCCGGCTTCTATCAACTGGACGATGGGCATTGGTCCTTCGTTGGTAAAAGCGGAATGCTGATACCGGTATTTGACAGAAATCGAAAGATTTACAGATTAAGGCTCAGATTGGATAAGCCTGAAGTGAATGAAAAAGGAAAAGAGATGAATAAATACAAAAACTTTTCTTCGTACAAAGAAGAGAATGATGAAAACGGCAACACATATAACATTTACAACAATGGTTGCCGTTCAGGTAGCAATATCAGTATTTACTACTCTCCTACCCTTGATGACACTTATCTTTTTTATGTTACCGAGGGCGAAAAGAAAGCAATTGTTGCAAATCACCTTTTGAAAGTGATTGTAATCTGCCTTCCCGGTACTGGCACCTATTCAAAACTGACAGACAAAGATTCTAGTGGTATGTCGTGCCTAGATTATCTCAAATCGCTGGGTTGTACTGCTGCCGCCGTTGCGTATGATGCGGATAAGTTGGTGAACGAAGCTGTGCAAAGGCACGAAAAGAATCTAGTAAAACTTTTGAAAGAAAACGGGTTTACTTCTTATGTGACCCGATGGAATGCGGGTTTCGGAAAAGGGTTGGATGACATACTGCTACTGGGCATAAGACCAGAGCTGATTCCGGCATAAAAAAAGAGGATGTTTCCCATCCTCTTTCAAAAACCGAACGGTTCGGTTTTTCATTTTATTTCGTCAGTTCTGCAAGTTTCTTTTCGATGCTCTTCTGCAGCCCCTTCAAGGTTTTTACTACTGTTTCCACTTCGTTATCCCTAATAATTGCATCGTTTTCCAAAACATCTTTCAGACTCTTTGTGCAATTCATAATAATTTTTGTACCATCTTTTCTGCGAACCCGAGTAGGCTTTTCTTTTGTTTCTACCACCTTTGCTATTTCGCCGGTCTTCTCTTCGAGTTTCAAATTCTGAATAGTTTTCTTGATCCATGCTTTTGTAACGGTGTTAGCACCGTCTTTATCCGTCTTTTCTACAATACCTTGGTACAACTTTTTCTGATACGTTTCGGACATATTGCTTGCGTATGCAATTGCAGACCATGAATATCTTTTATCGTCTGCAAGTTCTTGCAATTCTGGAATTAGTTTCAAAAGTCTTCTATACAATTCGACAGTTGTTGAATCGAGCCTCATAAACTCGGCTGTTAATTCATTTGGATTGGTGTTTTCTCCCTCCTGTAGTTCCCCTTTTTCCTTTAAATCGGCTATCTTCATGATCTGAGCTTCATAGGTGCCTTGTGCAACTCTCGCTATTATCATTGGCGTGTAATCTCTATTATTGAGATTAGCCATCAACAGGTTAAGTCTTCTTTCCCATTCACTTTTCGGTGGTTCAACTAAATACGTCGGTATATCTTTTATCCCCGCACGGCGTCCCGCTTCTCTTCTTCTGTGTCCGGACTCTATCATGTATTTGCCTTCGTATGGGTATGCAATCACCACGCCTCTGAAGCCATATTTACGCATGATGTCTGCGAATTCTTCCACCTCATTTTCGCCGTATGTTTCTAGGTTGAACGGATCGTCAAGCAACATTTCATCCGGCAACATTATGATTTTTCCTCTTACATCTTCCGGTAAGTCCTGTACATTCTCAGCCGCACTAATCTCTTGCTTGAATTCCTGTGATTTCTTCGCCAACTGAGATATGGAGTTCATTCTTTTCATTGC
>SVEF01000024.1 GCA_015057585.1 Lachnospiraceae bacterium
TTGGCAACCCAGATAGTCAGCTAGTTCTGCCTGGGTTTTGTCATTATCTATGCGCAAATCTTCTAAGCGTTGAAAATACATTCTTATCACTCCATTGTTTTTGATAATAGTATGCTAGCAAAGACTTGCATTTTACTGAGGAAAATGCTACTATATAGTTGCATTGCGGATTTGGATTCTAAGGAGGAAAAAGACATGAGAGAGAAAAAACTAACGTGTGTTAGACGTATGACAATCACATAAATAGTGTATAGAATGAACTTTATGTGCAGTAAAAATAGATAATATGGAGGTTTTTATGGGCTTTATAATGATGTTAATAATGGAAGGTATTGACTTAATAATAGTTGCAGGGAAATTATTTTGTAGTGCAGTGTGGAAGGCATTCAAAGCAATAACTCACTTTCTTTTGTTTCTTTTAAAACCAGTATATAGATTTATGTTTAAGGCAATACCGATAACTACAGTGATATTAAGTGTAGGATTTGGTATTTTGGTAGTTGGTTTTATTTGGAGTCTTGTATCAGATAACATTGAAATAAACAATTCAAATACAGTTAATATAGTGGAAGAATCTCAGGAAAATGAGAAGAATGGAATCGTAAGTGGTTTTGTTGATAGGTCACTGGCAAGATTGGACAAATTTACATTGGCAAATGAAAAATTTTGGAGTGGTTTTTCAATTTCTGGTAGTTTCATTGGTTTTGTACTTATTATTATTTTAATTGCATTGTTGCCGATATTTTGTTGTGTGTTTTTTATTGTTTCAACAATGGCTTTTTTGGTAGAAATAATGCCGCTAAGTCTTATATTAGATATTGTAAGAAATATATACATATCCACTAAACAACAGATAGGTATAAAAAATATGTTTATTGAATGGATGGACTATGCCAGAGAATTATAAGACAGTTATTATTTGATGAACGCGATATTATCTGAGAGATATGCTGTAATGTTAATATGAGAGAAATTAATTTTCTGTAATTTTTGAGATGAGTTCATTTGTATATTTCAAAATGAAATTCTTGACATATATGGAACGCGCGAATATTATAGCATAAGAGATGGTTAGGAAGCGTATGGCGTCCTGATCCTCTTTTTTTGCCAGTACAATCAAGCCCGCCATCAACCATAACGGTAGATGGTGGGCTTTCAAAATTATCGTGTTACCTTCTCATAAATTCCTTCCATCTCTTCCGTATCCTCCGCCCCAAACAAATAATACTTCCCATCATTTGTACGAATCAGCAAAAACACTTCTGCATTTGTATTCACGCACAGCTTGCAGTGCGGGTCGATACCGCTGACGGAGAAATCACCTTTTAAGAGACTTTCCATGGCGGTGCCCCAGTTACGGCTGCATTTCGGAAGAGTATCTAAAAGTGCTACGGTATAGATGTCCTCCAGAGCAATTTCATAGGAAGAGGAGCCGTGGGTGGCGATGAGTTCGGTGGAGGTCATTTCAATGCGGACCTCGGAGAATTCTTCGGGAATCATCCAAATGCCGATGGCAGGCATGGCAAGGAGAATGAGGAGAGTAAAGACCATCATCCATTTGCCGAGCGGCTTTGCCATATTCATGGTAGTACCCATGCCGATACGGTTATTGACCAGACTGCTGTCATCATTTTTGTTATAGTAAAAAGCACCGTACGGCCAGTAGTCATCTTCGTCCATCAGGATTTCGGACGGTTGCGTCTGGTTGAGATTCTGCTGGATATGACGAATTTTAAACTCAATGATAAGTACCGTGACGAACAGAGCAACGGTCAAAACGCCGACTAAAATCAGGAAGAGAATTTCTAAGCGGTGAAGGAGAAGGGCACTGAAACTGAATATGCCGCAAAACCACGCCGAAAGGAGCCAGAATTTTCCCCAGTAATATTTCCGGACACGGGTTAAGTTGGCAGACAGGTCGTTATCTGCATTGATACGGTCACTTTTATACCGGAAAAGGTATTTGTGACAAATGTAAAACATAAGGATAGATGCCGCGTTGCACCCACAGACGATAAAAAGTGGGGCAGGAGATAAATCAGACGGGACCACAAGCGGATATAACAGCGGAATCAGGCTGACAATCAACGGGAGCAAAAAACTAATAAAGGTATAATCATTTTCAACGTCAAAGGAAACGCCGGTATCCGCAACCTGCACGGTTTTTAACTCCGGATGATACCAGTTCTCTTTTTTGAGGGCCCGCATCCGCTGTACATTCTTACAGTACGGAATGTACGGAACAATAATAGCGGCAATCAGCCAGACCAGAATATAGGTCAGGTGAATGGAAAGGTACGGGATAAAAAAGGCCGGAATATAGAGAAGCAAGAGGAAAAGACAGGCAATTCCCAGCTCCTTGCTAAAGCGTTTTGTAATGGCAAGCACGCGTTCGTCCTCCCAGGCTTCCTTTGGGAGCGTTGTGGATAAAATCAGGTTATTCTTTGGTTTTCTTTCATTCCGGAGGGTAAAATAGAGAATCGGAAGCACCGGCAGAAAACAAACAGCCATAAAGATGATGATAAATGTATTCATAATGTTATTCTCCTTTCTCAAGTTCGTTATAGATTGCTTCGCAGGCTTTCAGCAGTTCTTCTTTATTTATTCCATTTGTGTAAAATTCTGAGAGCAGCAGTCGAAGCTCCGGATGGGTTTTGAGCGATGGAAGCTGGCCTATGGTACGGTTCGGATTGACCATGGCACCGCTTCTGCGGTCGGTAATCAGATAGCCTTCCTGCTTAAGTACCTGGTAGGCTTTGTTTACTGTCATTGTATTTATGCCGGTTTCTGACGCAAGTGTCCGTATCGGCGGAAGTTTTTCGCCCGGTTTTAAGTCACCGTTTGCAATTCCGAGGACAATCTGGTTGCGGATTTGCATATAAATCGGAATATCTAAAGAAAAATCTAATTTTAATAGCATAGGAACTCCTTTCAACGAAACAGGGTATAATTTTATTGCCCCATTTGTATTATATATAGTAATACAAATGGGGCAATATGTCAATTTTTTTTGAAGTTTAATTTTTATCATTTAGTCAAAGGCCAGTCCAAAATATTTAGGTGGCAATACTTCGTTGTCGGTCAAAGAACGGTACATGGCAAACGCAGTCTCATCGCCCGGTGTGCGGAACCGACCTTTGGTGCAACCGAGAGCACTCAGAATTTCAGGGGCATGTGAGGCGTTTCCAAGAAGTTCCGCGCAGTGAAGAATCTTTTCATGGGACACATCTTCGATAGGAACAGATTCCTCCGTGCACGCTGCCATTACAAAATCTTCTCCGGCGTAAAATTTCGCCTGTGTCTCTAAAAAGTCGAGGTTTTCGTTTTCCTGTATCACACTGTGTTTCGGAAGGAACTGACGACGGAGTGTTGCATAGTCTTCCTTGGTAATCTGGCGCAGGGAAAATTCGTCATTTTCCTCATCAGATAGTGAGTCTTTCTGAGTATTTTCTGTCACATTCAAAGTTGTAACCGGTTCGGCCGTAAATTCTTTCACATAACTGCAGGTCTGATATCCAAACTTTTCATAAAATTCAAACAATTTCTGGCCATTAGGCACCAGAACAGCTCCGTCATAACTAAGAGAAATCAAGTGGGAATGCGTGTTCTGAAGTAATCTGCGTGCGAACCCTTGTCCACGGAAAGCCTCAGCAGTTGCTACTGCATAGATGTAGGCAATCCGTTTGTTTTCATATTCACAATGAAACCAATAGAGTGACGCGGCAATTTTTTTACCTATAGTGACACAACGGCACCGCTCAGGAGAAAAAGCAGTAGAGTAAAATGCATTCAAAAATTCATCGGTATCACCAAAGGTAGTTTGCCATAAGTCCTTTAGAGCCGGAAACTGCGCCTCTGACGCTTCGTCTATTCTCAAATCTTCCAGTGAATAAGCACGGTATTTCTCAATTTGATGGTGCGGGAAATAGCTTTCTTTTGCACGTCTTAGCCCCGGGATTCCCATGTCCTCTTCACGATTTAAGTATTTGATTTCCGGATACTTATCACGGATATAAGATGCAAATTCGCAATTGATTGCCGGGTATGCTCCTTCAATATCAGTCCTTGCCTTTTCAAAGTGTACATCAAAGGTATCAGAGGATATCCGGCTGCCAAGCGTGATGGCAAGGACTTCCTCGCCATGCAACAGAAGGATTCCTTCCATGTTAAGATCTTTGTAATCGCGGAGTGCTGTATGCAGGGCGGCACGTTCCAGATTATAGTCATCCTCCGGATGTTCTAAAAGTCGATGCTTGTACCAACTTTGTGAAAATTGCTCAGCAAGAGGAAGATTTTCTTCTGTCAATGGCTTCACCCGGTAATTTGGAAAAGTAGTCTGAAAACGCTTGAAATGGTTGCGTTTCCTGTGATATTTTCGTCCTTTCAAATCAGCCAGATCATCAATGGCGTATACATAGTCAAAGCTGTTCTTATCATATTCAAAACAAAATTTCTCCGGATAAAGTTCCTCCATAGTCTGCTTGTCTTTTTCGTCAAGTCCGGTAATGCAGCACGGAATACCGCGTTTTTTTGCATCGGCAAGAATTGCATCCAAGACCGGCTGTTTGTTACCTTGCCCCATAGGGTATGGATAGCAGGTTCGACCATAGAAATTTGCGAGTAGCACGAGATGGCCGTGCAAAAGGGCTATTTTCTGTTGTCCCCACGTGTAAACATTGGCAAAGGAGAATTCACAGCCTCGTTCCTTATCGTCAAACAGATAATTTTCATAAATATTTTTGTCTTCTAATGTAATGGCTTTAAAATTTAGCATTGAGCTTAGAATCCTTTTTTTTGGTTTAATAAAATTAAATTGCGGACAATGTAATTATGGTTGTCAGAATTTCTTTTGTTAATAGTCTTTCTGAAGATTTGTGGTTTTATGTGTGCTAAACTAAGAAGATGCTATGAAGAAAGATTACTGTGTAAGCGGTTCCTGTTCTGCAAAGATACAGGTATCAAACTTTGCAAAATCGGTTTCTATATCGGTTTTGCCATATAAATGATAATCGGCAAAGTCAAGCAGTGCAACTACGTCTTCATCGATGACCGCATGCCCTTCCCTGTGAATCTGGAACGCAATGTGGTCGCCTTCGCCAAGGAATTCAAAAATTTTCTTGGCTTCCTTATAGGTTTCCCACATCGCAGGAGGGTTGGTCCAGTCTTCATATATGTACGAAGAGATGATAAATAAATAGCGGTCCTGACCGGAATAGAGTGATGCAAGCATATGCTGGTCAAACGGGAACTTGTTTACATTGGAAAATTCCTTGAAGTTATCGTTGAACCAATGACGCTCCGCACCGGATTGTAAGCTCGATAACGGCTCGTTATCACCAAAGGTATAAGCGGCATCCGAACCGATGGAAGAAAAGTCATACGTATGTCCCTCCGAAGAGTAGCGGAACATTGCCATACCGCCGGCGCCCGAGCAGGCAGGAACGGAAATGCGGATACGTTTATCAAACGCACCGGCAACCGCTGCTGATTTTCCACAACGGGAAACTCCGGTTACAATCGAGTTCTCAGGGTTGATATGGCAGGTTTCGCCAAGACCCTGTTCCAGGGCATCAATAATCTTTGAAAATCCCCAACCCCAGGCGGCTAACGCACCAGTTTGTTCTTCCCAGGTTTCGCCATAAGGATAGAGGTCATAAAAAACGCCCTTTCTCGTTGTATCATCAGAGGCAATTTTTGTATAATCAAAGGTAATTACAGCATAGCCTCTGTCATTTGCATATTGCGTCTGGGCAAACCAGCCGAGTGCCATAATAACCGGCCAGCCATCTTTGGGCATTTCGACTTTGGATGCATCCGGAAGAGAAACGTTAATTTTAAAGCTGCTGCTGATTTCGCCACGAGAAATGGTAAGAGTAGCGGCAGAACCATTGTAATCATAGCTTAAAGTTTCTTCCGAACCATCGCGGATGACACCATACATATAATATTGATACATTCCAAGGAGTTCTTCGGAGCGTTTTGTCCAGTCATCGGCAGTTTCTACCTTGGAGCCGTCCAAAAAGGTAAAGGCATCAGGATACTCTTCCTTTGCCTGCATGTATTTAAAGTTTGGCCAGCCGCTGCCGTCATGTAACAAAGACAGGGCATCTTTAATTGCCTGTAATGCCATATCGTATTCCTCCTGTGTTGCTGTGTCGGAAGCAATTAGGTCTTCCGCATATTTTATTTGTGCGTCTATGATGTCTTTATTGACATATTCGTCTAGTTTATAGCGTTTTACCATACCGACATAGCCTTTTAATTTTCCGGCGTCTGCCCCGGAACCGGTCGGCGTGGGTGTGGCAGGAACTTCGGTCGGAGAAGGAACGGTGGTAGGAACTTCCGGGGAATCCGGAGTGCCGGATGGTGAACATGCGGTAAGTCCCAGACAAAGAAAAAAGATACTGAATGTAAAATAAAAGATTCTTTTCATAAATGCTGACCTCCCATAGGAATCATAATGTTGCCATCGATAAAATCAGTTTATCGGGATAGGAACAAAAAGTCTTGTGGGAAATTGCGATTTTACCATCAAATAGTGCGGGAATATTGGATAGAGGTTCTTTTTATGGGACAGATTCCATGGTGGTCAAGAAAAGAAAAGTGTGATAGAATGAAACACATGATTTGGAAATGAAGTTAGCAGAAATACTATGGGAGAGAATAGCATGAATTTAAGGAAGACAAGACCGGAAGACTGTATGCAGGTTGTGGAAATCATCCGTCAGGCACAGGTCTATTTAAAAGAGCAGGGGATTGATCAGTGGCAGGACGGGTATCCAAACGAAGAAAGTATTGCATCGGATATCAGAAACGGTGTTAGTTATGTGTATGAAACAGAGGGAACGGTGCTTGGAACGATGGCATTGATTTTTGAAAAAGAACCGACGTACGAAGTGGTTTATGACGGTGCATGGGAGACGGAAGAAATTCCGTATGCCACGATTCACCGAATCGCGGTTGCAGATAGCCAAAAAGGAAAAGGGATTGCCGGAAAGATGCTTGCGGAGGCAGAACGGATTTGCAGGGAGAACAAAATCCATACGCTTCGCGTTGATACACATGAAGATAATAAATCTATGCAGACCTGGATAAAAAAGACCGGCTTTGTATATTGTGGCTGGATTAAACTTTTTAGCGGGGCAAAGCGCCTGGCATTCGAAAAACGTATGGACCGGGATCGGAGAGACATGTACCGTACCGGATGGCAAAGATGTCTTGAGAAAGAATATATGGACAGCGAGTGTGAATTTCGCGGAAAGCATGCGCGTGTTTCGTTGAGCGTCCTAAAAAAACTGACGGCGCCTCTTTGGGTACCGGACAGAGATGGCAAGATATTGATTGCAGATACAGAGTATTCGTGGCTTCAACTGGCTGTAGACGGAGAATATTTTTACATGACATCTATGTTTGATCCGGAGGGAAATCTGCTTCAATTATACTTTGACATTACAAATGGGACGATCTGGGATAATCCGGAGAATCCGCAATTTGATGATATGTACCTGGATGTGGTACTTTCTGCGGACGGTTATGTGGCGGTGCTTGATGAGGACGAACTGAATGAGGCATATCAGGAGAATATCATCAGTAAGGCAGAGTACATGCGTACGCTGGAAGAGGGAAATAAACTAAAAGATTATCTGGAAACCTATAAAGAAGAAATGATGGAGTTTTGCAGAGAGTGGTATCGGAAATTTCGCAAACAGTAGGATAAGGAGAGTGCGTTATGGAATTGGCAATGATTACATTTGAACAGGTGGGAATTTTGTTTTTGCTCATTTTTGCCGGTTTTATTGCGGTGAAAACAGGGACCATTAAGCCGGAGGGAAGAAAAATATTGTCGGATCTTTTGGTGTATCTGATTATGCCGTGCATGATTTTGAATTCCTACTTTATGGAACTTGACAGTGAGATGCTGTCCAATCTTTTGGTATCCTTTGGCCTTAGTACACTTTTGCTCGTGCTGGCTGTTATTATCAGTACTTTGGTAACGATGCGCAGAAAGGATGAGAACAAAAAGATTATCCGGTTTGCCTGTACATTTTCTAACGCAGGTTACATGGGTATCCCGCTGATTCAGGCGATGTACGGGACCGAAGGGACGTTTTACGCCAGTGCATTTTTGACCATGTTTAATGTGATGCTTTGGACCGTAGGGTGTATTATGGTCGATGATAAAGTTAAGCCAAAGGAAATCGCAAAAAGCATCCTGTCTACACCGGTTTTGTACGGTGTTGTGCTGGGGCTTGTGATTTATCTGTGTCAGATTCCGGTGCCTAATTTTATCGTACAGCCGGTGGCTTCCATCGGCAATATGAATACACCGATTTCGATGCTGATTATCGGTATGATTATTGCAGGAAGTAATATGAAATTCATTGTAACCAATAAAGATATCTGGTTTACGATTGCTTTTCGTATGCTGCTGATTCCGGCAATCAGTGTGGCGTTGTTTTGGTTGCTTGGTTTTAGCGGCATAACAGCAAAGGTAGTGTTAATCCAGGCTGCCTGCCCGACAGCTGCTATTACGTCGGTGTTTGCCATCCGCTATGGCCAGGATGAAAATCTGGCAGCGGGGGCGGTTGTTCTGACAACGTTGGTGAGCATTGTGACCTTGCCTCTTTTGGCAATCCTGTTGCAGATGTTCATATAAAGTGGTAAGATAGAACCGGATCCGAAACAATCCGGAAAAGCGAGACATAAGAAAGGGTTTGCCTTAGATATGAGACAGAAGAGAGCGGACATCGGAACGATGTTTTCGGGAAAAGAATTGAGAAAATTGATTATTCCGCTTGTGATTGAACAGACACTTGCAGTGATGGTCGGTATGGCAGATACGATTATGATTGCAAGCCGAGGGGAACAGGCAGTTTCCGGTGTTTCTATCGTGGATACGATAGCGGTATTGTTAATCGGGTTGTTTAGTGCACTTGCAACCGGTGGCGCCGTGGTTTCGGCGCAGTTTATCGGACGCAAGGATAAGGAAAATGCGAGTATGGCGGCAAATCAGCTGGTTGTTGCCATCGGAAGTATGGCATTGTTTGTTATGCTACTTTCGCTTGTGTTTAATCAGCAGATTTTGCAGTTTATTTACAGAAACATTGAACCGCAGGTCATGGCGTATGCGAGGACGTACTTTTATATTACGGCTGTTTCGTTCCCGTTCCTGGCACTTTATAATGCAGGTGCGGCCCTGTTCCGCGCTATGGGGAATTCCAAGGTTTCCATGAAAGCGTCGTTGCTCATGAATGCAATTAATGTTGGAGGAAATGCATTCTTTTTGTTTGTTATGGATATGAGTGTAGAAGGTGTTGCGCTTGCTACGTTACTTTCCCGTATGGTTGCTGCGGTAATCATGATGATCTTAATCCGTAAACCAACGAACGAAATTCATATTGATGAACACTTCCGCCTTGGATTTGACTGGAAGATGATAAAGAGAATATTAAATATCGGTGTGCCAAACGGCATGGAAAACAGTATTTTCCAACTTGGTAAACTTATGGTACAAGGGGTGACGGCAAGCTTTGGTACGGCGGCGATTGCGGCCAATGCGGTAGCCAATACTGTGGCAAGTTTTGAAGTGATTCCCGGAAATGCCATGAGCCTTGCAATGATTACAATTGTCGGACAGTGCGTAGGCGCTGCGGACGAAGAACAGATGCGTTATTATGTGAAAAAACTGATAAAGATTGCATATGTTGCTTTGATTGCTTTAAATTCCGTGCTGCTTTTGGGAATGGACGGGATTGTGTGGTTGTATCAGTTAGAGCCGGGGACAGCGGAGATTGCAAAACAGTTGATGCTTTGTCATGGCGGATTTGCGATGCTTGTATGGCCGCTTGCTTTTGTAATGCCGAATGCCCTGCGTGCCGCAAACGATGTGAAATTTACCATGGTGATTTCCATGTTTTCCATGTGGACGTTCCGTATTTTGTTCAGCTATCTTTTGGCAAAAGGATTGCATATGGGAGTTCTTGGCGTATGGCTTGCTATGATTATTGACTGGTTCTTCCGGGGAACCTGTTTCCTGACACGGTTTTTAAAGGGAGGGTACAGGAAGCATTCGTTTGGGTGACGGAAGCAAGTGGAAACCAACATATATTTAACTATAACCGTTTTATTGGTAGCCTAAATGGAGGACGGACCAATAATTATTTCAAATCGGATGTTTTATTGGTATATTTCTTCGAATTATTTGGGAATAAAGCATGTTTTGTGGAAGGGAAGTGCCAATAAATCACCTATTTTTAATGATTTGTTGGTTGGGCAAGATGAAACCTTACCAATAATCTGATGATTACGTAGGAAATGTTGGTTTTTGAGTTTTGATTTCTACCAATAATTTTCGATGTATTTGAAAAGTGTTGGTTTTATTATGCCGGGAAGGTTACTATGCAGAGGAAATCAACAATACTTTCATATACATGACCATGGTTCTGTGGAGCGAATTATAAAACAGGTTTGACAAACAAGATAGAAAAGCGTATAGTGTAGACATAAAATAAAGAGAGGTGCGAAATGAGCAGATAACTTACTTTTGAGAGCATGAAACGATGAGGTTGGTATGGTGTGGTTCCTTGGGACGATGCCAAGTTTTTCATGTTGCCAAAAGTGGGTTATGGGTCTCATTCATAATCTCTCTTTTTCTATGCCCTTTTAGGCGTATCAGGTGGATTATGCATATGGGAAATGACTCGGAATCATTTGGCAACAGATGATTTTTTTCTTTATAGGATGGTGATTTTATGATACAGATTAAAAATTTGACAATTACCCATAAAAAGGACAACCGGGTGCTGCTTGACAATTTCAGCATGATTTTAAATGATGGCGATAAGGCGGCTGTCATCGGGGAAGAAGGTAACGGAAAGTCAACGCTTCTAAAATTGATCTACGATGAGGAGTTAGTGGCAGATTATGTGGATTATACGGGAGAAATTATCCGGAACAATAGTGTCATCGGCTATCTGGCACAGGAACTTCTGCCGAAGGAAAAGGAAAAGACGGTATATGAGTTTATGTGTGAACTGCCGGACTTTTTTGAGTTCACACCGCAGGAACTCGCGGAAGTCGGGAAACGGCTGCGGCTTTCGCTGGAGTTCTTTTATTCGGAGCAGTTGGTTGGCACTTTGTCCGGTGGAGAGAAGATTAAACTGCAGATTGCAAGACTGGTGTTAAGGAATCCGGATGTACTGCTTTTAGATGAGCCGTCGAATGATTTGGATTTGGAAACTTTGGAATGGCTGGAGGGGGTTATTAATGACTGTGAAATTCCGGTGCTCTATATTTCCCACGATGAAACATTGCTTGAGAATACAGCAAACAAAATCGTGCACATCGAACAACTAAAACGTAAGATGGAGGCGAAGGTAACCGTGGAAAAGGCGGGATATCGTGATTATGTGGAACGCCGTATACACGGACTCGCCAAGCAGGAGCAGATGGCAAAAAAAGAGCGCCAGGAATATGAAAAGCAACAGGAAAAATTCCGTCAGATTCAGCAGAAAGTAGAGCATCAGCAGAATGTGATTTCAAGACAGGATCCGCATGGCGGACGCTTGCTCAAAAAGTCGATGCACCGGATTAAGGCTTACGAGGCACGATTTGAAAAAGAGTTTGAGAATATGACAGAAATACCGGAAACGGAGGATGCTATTTTCATCAAGTTCGGGGAGAAAGCAGAACTTCCGTCAGGAAAAACAGTGCTGGATGTTTCAATACCTGTGTTGAAAGTAGAGGAGAGAATCCTTGCGGAAAATGTGGAGTTAAAAGTACGCGGACCGGAAAAGGTCTGCATTGTCGGAAAAAACGGCTGCGGTAAAACGACATTTTTACGACTGGTGGCAGAAGAATTGAAGGAGAGAAAAGATATTAGGGTGTCTTACATGCCGCAGAATTATGAAGATCTATTGGATATGCGGATGACACCCGTGGAGTTTTTGGCAGAAACAGGAGATAAGGACGAAATCTCAAAAATCCGGACGTATCTTGGCAGCATGAAGTACACGGCGGATGAAATGCAGCATAAAATAGCAGACTTATCCGGCGGACAGAAGGCAAAACTTTTACTTCTTAAAATGAGTATGTCGGGGAGCAATGTACTTCTTTTGGATGAACCGACCAGAAACTTTTCACCGTTGTCAAATCCTGTCATCCGTGAGATGTTAAAAGGGTTTCGAGGTGCCGTCATCACGGTGTCGCATGACAGAAAGTACATTGACCGGGTGGCAGATAAGGTATATGAGCTGACGAAGAATGGCATGGTATTACGGGAAGACAGAACCTGAAAAGAGTAACGCAGACCGGAGAGGGAAAGGAATCGTAACATGGCAAAGAACATATTTATAGAGGGAATTCAAGGCAGTGGAAAAACGACACTGCTTCGCAAACTGTCCGGGAAACATCCGGAGCATCAGGTATATTATGAAGGGGATGTTTCACCTGTGGAACTTGCGTGGTGCAGTTACATGGGGAAAGTCGATTTCGACAGGATTCTTACGGAATATGCGTATGTGAAGGATGAAATTTTAAAGTATACAAAAGAAGAGGAAGACCGTTATATTACGGCTTATACCAGAGTACTTGCAGAGAAACGGGAATTTTATGAACGGATGGAAACATTCGAAATATATAACGGCAGAGTTCCTTTTGACCGGTTCCGTAAACTGATTATGAAACGGTACCGTAAGTTTGCAGAGTGTTTTTTGAAAGGTGGGGAAGGCCGGGGAAATCTGTTTGAATGTTCGTTCTTCCAGAACAGTATCGAATCAATGATGTTGTTTTATCAGATGACGGATGAGGAGATTGTGGAATTTTACCGGGAAGCATATGGGATTTTAAGCGAGGCAGAGTTTGGAATGTTTTATTTGGATTCTGACCGCATCCGGGAGAATGTACTGCAGATTAAGAAGGAGCGTTCGGATAACAACGGGAACGAACTGTGGTATCCGCTGATGCTTGCTTATCTGAAAGAATCCCCGTATGGGAAGTCACACGGATACGAGGGTTTGGAGGATATGATAGCGCATTTTGAAAGGCGGCATAAACTCGAGAAGAAAATTATTAATGAGGTGCTGGGGGTATCGTGTAAAGTATTGAAAGCAAAGGAGTATCGGGATGAAGAAACGGATATTTAAAATTATCTTATGGATCAGCCAGATTCCGTATGTGATTCTGTTTGTCATGGGAATCTGGCATGCGTTTTTTGGATTTACCTTCTTTTCGGCTACCTATACCGGGTGGGAAGGATTTGTAAACAGTGTATTTATTCTCGGATGGGCATGTTGCGTGATTTATCCGGTGTTGCCGGTCTGTCTGTTATATCAGATGATTTTCCTGATTTATATGATTGCAAAAAGATGGAAGAAGAATAGAGAAAAACAGGAAGATTAGTTGAGAAAAATTGCAATATGCGGTATAATGAATATGTTCAATGTTTATGGGGCGGTTTACAAAAAGTAAATCAGCAAAACAAAAGTGAAAGGAGTTACTTCTATGGAAAATATGGATCCAAAATATTCCCCATTATTTACACCATGGAAAATCGGCAATGTTGAGATTAAAAACCGAATTGTAATGTGCCCGATGGGTGGTACTTCCCTTTTTGGTTGGATGGAGCCGAATCATTTTGACAAGGAGGCTGCAAAGTTCTTCTTACAGAAAGCAAAAAATAACGTAGGTCTGATTATCCCGGGTATCGCACCACTTAAGGATACCTTTGGCGGCAGATGGTTATGGCAGAACAAAAAGATGTTCCGTGAATTAAAACCTTATATGGAAGAAATTCATGAGACCGGTGCAAAACTGTTCGTACAGCTGACTGCCGGCATGGGACGTTCGTGGGCGATTACAGATCATGTTGCCTTGTTACATAACAATAAACTTCTCAGTGCGATTGCAAAGCCAATCATTGATGTTCCTTATCAGTCTGCAAGCCCAAGCGTATTGCCTTCCAGATGGTCGGATAAGGTAACCTGTCGTGAGATTACCCGTAAGGAAATGCAGGACATTATTGATGCCTACGCAAAGACTGCACTCCTTTGTAAGGAAGCAGGCGTTGACGGTGTGGAAGTGCATGCGGTACATGAGGGCTACTTACTTGACCAGTTTACATTAAAATATACAAATAAGCGTACGGATGAATACGGCGGTTCTTTTGAAAACCGTTACCGTTTTGCGGTAGAAGTTGTTCAGGCGATTAAAAAGGCTTGTGGCGAAGACTATCCGGTATCCTTGCGTTACTCCGTTGTATCGAAGGTAAAGGATTTCTGTGTCGGTGCGGTTCCGGGTGAAGAGTATACCGAAATCGGACGTGATATGGAAGAAAGCGAAAAGGCAGCAAAGTATTTACAGGATGCAGGGTATGATATGTTAAATGCGGACAACGGTACCTATGACTCCTGGTACTGGTCTCATCCGCCAATGTATATGCCGCTCAACTGTAACTTAGACGATGTTTCCCATATCAAGAAGTTTGTTGACATTCCGGTCGTTTGTGCCGGACGTATGGAACCGGATGTGGGAGCACAGGCAGTGGCAGACGGCAGAATTGATGCGGTTGGTATTGCACGTCAGTTCTTAGCAGACGGCGAATGGATTACTAAGATGATTGAAAATCGTCTGGAGGATATCCGTCCGTGTATCTGCTGTCATAACGCATGCTTTAACATGACGCATTATAAGGGCGTTGCAAACGATCAGGATTTATATGATACCATGCATATTTCCCGTTGCGCACTTGACCCGCAGGTAATGCAGTCCACAAAATATAAGATTACACCGGCAAAGAAGATTAAGAATATCGCAGTTATCGGTGGCGGTATCGGCGGTATGGAAGCAGCAATTGTTTGTGCAAAGCGCGGTCATAAGGTAACTCTTTACGAAAAGAGTGATAAGCTTGGCGGTATCTTTATTGCGGCAGCAGCTCCTTCCTATAAGGAAAAAGACCGTGACCTCATTGCATGGTATGCAAGAGAAATTCAGAGATACGGTATCGAGATTAAGTTAAATACTGAGGTAAAGGATATCGATTCCCTCGGAGCAGATGAAGTTATCGTAGCGACCGGTGCAAAGGCAAGAAAACTTCCGGTAAAGGGTGCAGAAATGGCAATGGATGCAACCGAATTCTTACTCGGTGAAAAGACTGTTGGTGAGAATGTAGTTATCATCGGCGGTGGCTTAACCGGTTGTGAAATCGCTTATGAACTTTACTTACAGGGCAAGAAGCCGACCGTTGTCGAGATGAAGGATGACCTCATTGCAGTGAAAGGTGTTTGTCTTGCAAACTCCAGCTTCTTACGTGACTTCTTTAATGCGAACAAGGTTCCGGTACATTTAGAGACAAAGTTGCAGGAAGTACTTTCTGACGGTGTTCAGGTAGTGGATAAGGAAGGAAAGTCCTTTAAGATTGATGCGGACAGCGTGATTCTTTCCGTTGGTTATGTTCCGGCACCTCTTGCTCCAAAGGGCAAGCACGTGCATATCGTTGGTGATGCAAGTAAGGTAGGTAACTTACGTACCGTTATCTGGCAGGCTTGGGACGTTGCGATGAAGTTATAATTTTTATACATTATGAGGACGCGCTTTCGCTCGGGCGGAGACGTAGCCTCACTAAATTCGAGCGAATTAAAATAATTCGCTTTACCTCATTAAGTGAGGACGTCTCCTTACGGTCCTCACAATTGTATAAAAATATGGAGAGGAGAAGTGCAAGAATGCAACTTACAGAAAAACAACAAGAAATATTAAATGGAGCACAAGGCGAAACCCTTGCAAAGGTTATGAAAACCTTAGTGATGTATGGTGATTGCTTCGGAGCGGAAAAGATGGTTCCGGTGACCTCTAAGTACAATCACCTCGTAACCTCCTTTGGGTTAAAGGCACTTGGTCCGGTATATGATTTGATGAACCAGCTCATCGAGGCGGGAGCAGTTTCCACACAGAAATTCTCTGCCGACCCAAGACCGCTGGATAAGAATGTACCGACAAACTTTATACAGGATTTTGTATTTAAAAATTTTATGTACAGCAAGCAGGATTTCTATGAGGGCCAGTTACAGAAGCTCGGCCTTATGGAAAAGGATGCCTTTACCTGTACCTGTTACATGGATGAAGTAGGCAACAAGCCGCAGAAGGGTGAAATCTTAAGCTGGGCAGAATCCTCTGCCGTAGTATATGCTAACTCTGTGCTTGGTGCGCGTTGTAACCGTAACTCCGGTATTGTGGACCTGTTTGGTTCCGTGCTCGGCATGGTTCCTTATTTCGGACTCCTGACGGACGAAGGAAGAAAAGCAAGCTGGATCGTTAAGATTGAGACAACAAAGAAACCGGAAGCACAGCTCCTTGGCTCTGCTATCGGTATGAAAGTTATGGAAGATGTTCCTTACATTGTGGGACTTGATAAGTGGCTTGGTACGGAACTTGACGATGCTACCTGCACTTACCTGAAGGACTTTGGTGCGGCTACCGCATCGAATGGTGCCGTTGGCCTTTACCACATTGCAAACCTCACTCCGGAAGCAGTAGAGCAGGGCGAAAGCCTGATTCAGGATGGAGCACAGGTTTATGTGATTACGGATGAAGAACTGGAACGCGTTAAAAATAATTATCCGGTGATCTGGAAGAATCCGGATGCCCAGCCAAAGCTTTGCTTCATGGGATGTCCGCATATGAGCTTACAGCAGTTAAAGGACTGGACCGACAGAGTGGAAAAGGGTCTGAAAGAAGCAGGCAATACAAAGGTAGTAATCCCTACCGTATTTACAGCAGCTCCGGGTGTATTAAAGGAATTTGAAAAGACCGAATATGCAGCAAGACTTAAGAAAACGGGTGTTATCGTTTCCTACATCTGTCCGCTGATG
The DNA here is from genome assembly GCA_015057585.1 of Lachnospiraceae bacterium. Lineage (GTDB taxonomy): Bacteria > Bacillota > Clostridia > Lachnospirales > Lachnospiraceae > SIG299. The sequence goes on from SVEF01000024.1 coordinate 16,866, forward strand.
TTCATGAACAATCCGGTTTGCGGCAAGATGCCGGTTATCACATCGTCGAATAAGCTTCGTACCTATACGACAGCACGTTATTACACCGATGATGAAATCTTAGTGCAGATTACGAAGGGAGGCAAATAGTCATGAGAGAATTTAAAGGACGTATTGTAACTCCGGGGACCGTAACGGCTAAGGCATTGGTCAGCCACGGTGGATTAAATACATTGGCTTCGTTCCAGAAAGCATTACAGTTTGGTGATAAGAAGGCCACCTGCGGTGACCAGAACAACCCTGATTTGTACGGAAAGCAGATGCTTGGTACGGCACTTTGCCTGCCACAGACCATCGGCTCCACAACAGGCGGTATGGTACTTTATTGTGCCTGTGCGATGAAGCGTCAGCCGGCTTGTATGTTATTCTCCAATCACATTGACTCGCTGGCGGCAGCAGGTGCTATTCTGGCAGATGTATGGCTGGATGATGTGACTATGCCGGTAGTTGACAGTCTGGGTGAGGAATTCTTAAATTATGTGAAGGACAGCATGACCATTACAATTAAGGAAGACGGAACCGTAGTGGTAGAATAAAAATTTGAAAGGCTGTGTGGAGAAAGAATCGTGATTTTCTACTCTTGTCCATTCCGCTCTTCGGACATCTGTACGTCCCCTTCGAAGCATACCTGCGGTATGTTCGTCGGGATACGTACATCTATCCGCCGAGAGTCAGGACAATGGAGTAGGAAAATCACGATTCTATAAGTCCACAACAGCCTTTATTTTTTGGGACAGGAGAAGTCGGAAACTTCAGATGTGTCCGATTTTTAATAAAAGAGCTTCCTGGAGCACTTGGGAGAAATTGATGCCGAGTTTCATGGCTTCTTCATTCAGCCATTCCGGAATAGTCAGTGTTTTTTTGACGGCTCTTGAACTGTGTTTTCTTCGATAGGTTTCCATGTCAAATTCTATAAGGACAATGTGTTCATTTGCTTTTGTTTGGATTGCATTTGGGGCGGAAACCTTTGGAAGCTGTTTTTCTTCTTTGCATAAATCAGTAATACAAAGTCCTAAAGCGTCAGTTGCCATTTCATATGCTTCTTCTAAAGTTTCTCCCTGGGTAAAACATTCCGGGAAATCAGGAAATGAAATCCAGTATCCGCCTTCTTCGGCAATATGGAAAACTGCCGGATAAAATAATTTGTTCATGACAATCCCCTTTCTTTTAGACCTGCTTGTGTCAGAATTGCTTGTTCTATTCCTTTTTTTAGGCTCTTACAATGCATAGGGACAACAGTTTGCTTTCCGGTAAACTCATTACGTAATTTTATGTGAGAACCGTTCTGACTAACAATGTTAAAGCCATTTGCTTTGAGTAATTTAATCATTTTCTTTGACGTTAATGGCAAAAGTATTCCCCTTTCTTATAGTTTAATACGTGTTGATACGTGTGTCAAGTGGCGGACAATATAAGATTGCGAAAAAATCGGGGAAGAAGTGAAATAATAGGAAATAAAAGGTTTTAGACTATAATAAATATAATATATAAAAATTCATTTTTCTATCAATTTTGACATGGGAAATTGCACAAAAAAGAGAGAAATTTTTGTATACTTTTTCAATGGGGTTTTTATGGTGTAATAAGTCATGATGTGATAAAATGTACTTGAAAAATGTATTGTAAAAAGTCTTTCGGGGGTATATCATACTATATGAGGATGAGATTCCTCCTTCATCAGTGATGAGTCCTGTGACGGTTCCGACAGGACGGTAAAATAAAAACTGACCGAGTGATGAAGCATTTGAAGCGAGAGGCTGAGGCCTCTCGCTTTTTTGCGTTTATTGAGCAAGAGATGAAATAAAAGGAGTGTAAATGAGACTACTCGAAAAACAAGTCGGGTCTTGATTACACTAAAATTGTTATTATTGAAAAGACAGAATAAAAATTTGTAACTTTTGTGCCTGTAAATTTGGGATAAACACAATATGTCATCTTTTTTTGCGACTTACATAGTAGGAAGAAAAAAAGAGAGGAGAGCATGGATGGACGATATACAGATTATTGCACTCTATTTTGCAAGGGACGAGGCAGCAATTACACAGACAGCAAGTAAATACGGAGTCCAATTAAACGAGATTGCAAGGAATCTCCTCTATAATACAGAGGATGCAGAGGAATGTGTCAATGATACTTACCATGCGGCATGGAACCGGATTCCGCCGACGTATCCACAGTGCCTGTTTGCGTTTTTGGGACGGATTGTGAGGAATTTATCCATCAGCCGGGTACGGATGCAGAAGGCAAAGAAGAGAGACGGCGGGCTGGAAATTTTGCTGTCGGAGCTGGAGGACTGCATTCCGTCAGCAACTACCGTGGAGCGTGCAATAGAGGGACAGGAACTGACCGGATACATAAACGATTGGTTAAAGGCGTTACCGCAGGAGGAGCGGGTCTGCTTTGTCAGACGCTACTGGCACGGGGAGGAAGTAAAGTTACTTGCTGCAAGGTTTCATATGACAGCAGCACAGATGGCACAGCGGATGCTACGCCTGAGAAAGTGCCTGAAAAAATATCTGGAAGAGAAAGGAGTTGCCGTATGATGGGACCGACAGAGAAAAGCGAAAAATTGTATGAAGCGATAACGGAACTTCCGGATGAACTTATATCGGAGGCGGAAGAATATTTGACGGAGAAAGAGAAAGCCGTGAAAAAGAATTATTATTTTAAATGGATATTTGCTGCGGCAGCATGCCTGGTACTGTTTTGCAGTGGTGTTGTAAGCGGTCTTTGGCTTGCAGAAAGGAAAGAAGCGGGAGAAATTCAGCAGACAAAACATGAGGAAGAAAAACAGGGCTTTCATTTTCTGGTGAACAGTATGGCATCAAATAACAGGGGCAGTACGCAGATGAAACCGGCGGGCGACCTGTTTTCCAATTATATGAATGTTACTATCGATAATTATACGGAAATTGCCTCACTATATAAGCTCTACGGAATTACATCCGGTAACCGGATAGAAAAGATAGTATATTGTGCCGGAAACGACGCTTCACAGATGGTTACAGTAACGGATGAGGAGGCTTTACGGGTGTTTTACGAGCAGACTCTGGGGCTGCACCGGTATAGTGAAGGTGATTTTTTTGATAATGTGATTAGCAAAATGTCAAAGGAAGAGATTGCAGATTTTCATGGAGATTGTCGGGTGCTTGAAATTGCCACGACAAACGGTTTGGTGTTCACGTACAGTTTTTACCCAAAGAGCGGTTGGTTGTTTTGCGGCAGTACAATGTCATTTTATGCGCTGACAGACGAATTTTTGCAATGGTTTCAAACATATTGCGAAGAGTGAGGTGAAAGATAATGAAGATGAGAGGAAAGAAAAGTGGGATTTTACTGGTAGCATTACTTGTACTCGGAGTGATAGGCTGCGGACAGAAAAAGAATGAATCGCAGGAACCTTGGGATGCAGTGGGAGAGCAGATTGATGCGAAACGGGATGAAACCACCGGTAGGATGACCTGGCAGGGGGCAAGAGCCTTGCTTTCTTATCCAACAGATAAATCGGCAGATGAAATGCTTACTATGACAAAGGACGGAAGCCTTTTGGCGGAGTTTGTGGTGATGGAGGATTCCGACATTACACACGGAGAAGAGGCATGGAACGCGTTCTTTGAAATGACAAGGGAAGGAAAAGATGCCCAGGTTCAGCTTGCCCATTATTATACGTTAGACAAGGAAGGCGTTTCGGAAGAATACTATGAGCAGAATAAGGACAAGTATCCGGTGATTTATCTGTCCAGTCTGTTGTATTATGACGGAAACTTTTATTATCTGGTGAGGGGGAATAATACGACGGAAATTGAAAACGGTGATTATGTGGAGGCACCGTATTTATTAAAATTGTACGATGAGCCGTCAAGTGCAACTGCAAGATTTACTTCCTGTGAGCATTATGTTTTGGTAAACGAGGATACCGTTACATGGGATGAACTGGAATGGGGCATGTTTAGTTCGCAGATGGGAGACTATATTCCGCACCGGACGGTTATCAGAAAATACAAATGGAAAGAGTAGAACGCAAAGGAGCATCGGAAACAGATGCTCCTTTCAATTATGTATGAAAGTGTTTGAAATGTCGTATTCTAAACCTTAATTGCATAGACAAATTTTTGGAAAAGAAGTATAATGACAACAATGATTTATTTGAAGGAGGAAAATCCTATGGCATACCATGTACTTGACGAAGCGAACCGTTGTCTGAATTGTAAGAAGCCTATGTGTCAACAAGGTTGTCCGATTCATACACCGATTCCAACAGTAATAAAGCTGATGAAGGACGGAAAACTGGACGAAGCGGGCTGGATGCTATTTGAAAATAATCCCTTGACGACAGTCTGCAGTTTGGTCTGTAACCATGAAAACCAGTGCGAAGGACATTGCATTTTAGGGAAAAAGGGAACTCCGGTTCATTTCTCCACGATAGAAAATTATATTTCCAGCACATATAGTTCTAAGATGGTCAAAGGCCCTGCGCCGTCTAACGGCATGCGTGTGGCCATTATCGGCTCCGGTCCGGCAGGACTTACCATTGCTGTCTTACTTGCCAGAAAAGGATATAAAGTTACTATTTTTGAAGGGAAAGACAAAATCGGCGGTGTGCTCCGGTATGGCATTCCGGAATTCCGTCTGCCAAAGAGCATTCTTGATGACTTTGAATACCGTCATTTGATTTTAAAAGATATTAAGGTGCGTCCGAACACCACCATTGGTGGGGCGATTTCTATTGAAGATTTATTCCGTGACGGATATAAAGCAATTTTCGTGGGAACCGGTGTATGGCGTCCGAATTCCCTGAGGATTAAAGGTGAAACGCTTGGACATGTGCATTTTGGCATCAATTACCTGAATAATCCGGACAGCTTCCACTTAGGAGAGCGTGTGATTGTTATCGGTGCCGGCAATGCGGCAATGGATGTGGCCAGAACTGCACTCCGTAAAGGTGTCCGTTATCTGCAGTGCTTTTCAAGAAATTCTACCGTGGCAGCCAGCAAGCATGAATTTGATTATGCGGTATTGGAGGGTGTGGAATTCCATTATCTGAAGGCACCGGTGGAAATTACAGATGAAGGTGTAATTTTTGCTGATGTGACCGAGTTTGAGGATGGGTCTGTGGAAATCATTCCGGGGACAGAAAAACTCTATCCGGCGGATAGTGTGATTGTTTCCATCAGTCAGGGGCCAAAGAGTAAACTGGTAGATACAACAAAGGGGCTGAAAGCAAATGAACGGGGCCTTTTGGCAACCGATGAAGAAGGGCATACATCGGTTCCGGGCATTTTTGCCAGCGGTGATGTGGTAAAAGGTGCCAGAACGGTAGTGGAAGCCGTAGCTTATTCCAAGATTGTAGCAGAAGCAATGGACCGCTATATGCAGTCACTGCCAAAGGAAGAGTACTAAGACCGGGGGAGAACCGGGATAGGGATAAAAAAGAGAATAACGAATAAGGAAGGGAGAAAAACAATGGAAGTAACAAAATTTGTACAGTTTCGTGAAAAGGTAGTAGACAACTGTTCCAAGATTATTTTAGGTAAGGAGGAGGCAATCGAAAAGATTGCGGTCAGCTTTCTTTGCAACGGTCATGTACTTCTGGAAGATGTGCCGGGAACCGGAAAGACGATGCTGTTCCGTGCCTTTGCAAAAACAGTAGGAGGAGATTTTAAGCGTATCCAGTTTACACCGGACGTTATGCCGTCGGATGTTACCGGTATCAATTTCTATAATATGAAGATGGGCGATTTCGAACTGAGAAAGGGACCTGTATTTACTGATGTGGTACTGGCGGACGAAATTAACCGTGCGACACCGCGTACACAATCCAGTCTCTTGGAGGCAATGGCAGAGCATCAGGTGTCCATCGACGGAACGACTTATCCGTTGCCGGAGAATTTCATGGTAGCGGCAACACAGAACCCGTTAGAATCCCATGGTACGTTTCCACTCCCAGAGGCGCAGCTGGACCGTTTCTTTATGAGACTTTCCCTCGGCTATATGACCAGAAAAGAGGAACTGGCGGTTATGGCAAGAGAGAATACGGCAGATTTGATTGAAAAGCTCGGCTGTGTGGTTACGGCAGAGGAAATTGCGGATTTAAAGGAAGCCTATCATACTGTGACGGTGGCAGAGCCTGTGGCAGAATACATTATGGATATCATTGAACTGACCAGAAACCACGGTGATGTTCTCATCGGAGCATCTACCCGTGGTGCGATTGCGCTTTATGAGGCATCCCAGGTACTGGCAGCCTTCCGCGGACGTGATTTTGTACTTCCGGAGGATGTCAAGGAACTGGCACCGGCAATTTTAGCACACAGACTGACTTATCGCGGCGTTTATGGTCAGGAGGAGGGTGCAGTCCTGTTTAATAAAATTTTGAATGAAGTAGCAGTTCCGACAGAGGAGAGAGAATAAGAATGATTTGGTTTTTGTTTACCATTTTTGTGGTTGCATTTGTGGCAGAAAGGGCATCCATCAAAATTCCTCTGGAACAGATAAAGCACAAACTGGAGCCCTCCAAACGGAGTGTGGAGCAGGGAGAGGTGTTTCAACTGCATACGACACTGCACAATGCTTCTGCAAGGAGTATTCCGTATGTTTTTATGGAAGAGGTGCTTCCTGCGGATATAGAAATAGAAGGCAGTGATACTTTAGACCTGTTTCCGGACGGAACATTTTTGCTTCACAGAACGACAATTTTTGTGCGTAAGCATCAGAAAATCAAGCGTTCTATCCGGGTGCGCTTTCAAAAAAGAGGCATGTTCTGGTTCCGTCAGACGAGAATGAAGTTTGGCGATTTTCTTGGACTGCGCCAGAGAGAAAAGGAGTTCCGGCAGAGTAGGAGTGTCGTAGTGTATCCGAGAAAAATACAGGACGAACGCTTAGAGCATGTGCTGAGTGATATTTTGGGTGAGATTTCCGTACGCAGCTTCCTGCATGAGGACCCGTTTCTTGTCATGGGTTACCGGGATTATACCGGACGTGAGCCTTTGCGGAGTATCAGCTTTTTACAGAGTGCAAAGAGAAATGAACTTACGGTCAAGGAATACGACCACACCAGAGATGAATTGGTGGATATTATTTTTGATGTCAGCTATAAAAGAAATTTTGACCATTATTTTGTACAGGTCGAAACGATGTTTTCCATGGTGCGTACCATCTGTGAAGCATTTGAACATAAGGAAATCAGCTATCGCCTGATAACAAATGCTTATTACGATACCATGGAGACACGTGGCGTCAATGTAATTCAGAGCGGCGGCAGCGGCGGAAAGAGTTTTGGCAAAATTTTGGATATTCTCGGCATGGCCTCCGGGGCAGCAATGTGTAAAACAGAAGAACTGTTACAACGTGTCTGCCGGAATATGTCGCAGGAAAAAGAGTTTGTGTATCTGTCTCAGTGCAGGGACGATGAGACGGAAGCTGCTATTGTGCGGCTGGAGCGGCAGTATGGGATTCATTTTCACCGTATTTACGGTGAGGATTTCGAAGCGGTATATCTGGAAGAAGAGAACAGAAGAAAGAAGGAGAGGCTGTAATGGAAGCATTTTATAAATTGGCATATGATATCGGCTGTTACTACGCATTTGTTGCCTTCTTTTTGAGTTATGTGGCAGGATATAAGGTAAATATGTTTTCTTTTCTGGTGATTTTGACTGCCTGTTTTATAGCGACCTGTGTAGAGAAATTAAAGGAATTTAAGCAGGTAGTACGGATTGGAGCGTTTGTACTTCCGACAATACCATTTTTGCTGGAGACAAATATCTGGGGGAAACTCGTTCTGATTTTGCCGTGGATATATCTGGTTGTGACAGTAGTTCGTGAGGGCTATGATATTTCCTATAAGCGTTTTAAGAAAACGTATCTTGTCTTATTTTGGGCCTTTGCAATAGTGTTCGGCTTTTTCGTGGGAGAAGATAAGGTGAAGGGCGAAGTGGCATTGGTCACAGTAGTACCGTTTTTACTGATCCTGTTGGTTTCGGGAGTTTTTTTATTACAGATGCTGCGTTATCAGTCCGGCGCGTCGGATAAAAAGAAGCTGGAAAAGTATCAGCGCAGACAGTTGATTATCTTTATGGCAGCAGCGACCGTGTTGACACTTGGCAATTTGGTGGAGCTTTTGTACACGTATGTATTTTTCCCGCTTTCTAATCTGGTGCTCGAGGCAGGAATGGCAGCACTGGTCTACATTGTCAGTCGATTTGACGGTCCTGTGAAGCCTCCAAAAGCCGGAAATCTTGAGAAAAGTCGTGAGTTTCAGGAGTTTATGAAGGAATCCTATGAAAAGATAGAAGCAACGTGGGCGCCAATCAAAAACAGGATGCAGGAACTTAGCGGTGAACCAAAGGACCTGGATCTGACACCTTTAATTATTATAGTGGTTGTGTTAGGAGCCATTGTGATTTTAGCGGTGATGATTGGCGGCAAGAGAACGAAGAGAAGGCAGGCTGCCGTTGAGGATGAGAGAGAAGACAGTTACGATGAAGTGGCGGTACATAAAGAATTAAAAAAGCGTTTTGTGCGTCCGGAAATTATCATCCGTTATTATTATCGTGAATTTATGAAAAAGTCCGAAGCAAAAAAGCATAAATTGGAGGTTTCGGACACGACGAAGGAAATATTGACGAAATATAAAACGTGGAATACGGTTACAACGAAGCAGACAGCGTCAGCGGAAGAAGCAACGGCGTTGTATCAAAAGACCAGATACGGCAAAGCAAAGATGACACAAGCGGATGCTAACCGGATGAAGGCATTGGTGAAAGGATTATAGCGTTATGAAATACCGGCTCATGATATTTGATTTGGACGGAACACTTTTGAATACGTTAGAGGATTTGACGGATAGTGTGAATTATGTGCTTTGGAAGCATGGATTTAAAGAACGTACGTTAGAGGAAGTACGTGGTTTTATAGGCAATGGAATTCACAAGCTGATAGAGCGCAGTGTGCCGGAAGGGACGGCTCCGTTTTTGACGGAGGAGTGCTATAAGGACTTTGTTCCGCACTATAAGGTGCATTGTGCAGAAAAAACAAGACCGTATGATGGTATTCCGGAATTGTTGCAGCGATTGAAGGAGGCCGGAGTAAAAATTGCGGTAGTTTCCAATAAAGCAGATTATGCAGTTAAGGAACTCTGTGCAAAGTATTTCCCGGGCATATTTGACGAGGTAGTCGGGGAGCGAGTGGGAATTCACAGAAAGCCGTCACCGGATGCCGTGAATGAAGTCATTCGTTTGCTCGGAGCCACAAAGGAAGAGACCGTTTATGTTGGGGATTCGGACGTGGATGTGCAGACCGCAGAGAATGCCGGAATTGATGGAATCTTTGTGGCGTGGGGTTTTAAAGGTGAAGCGTTCTTAAAGGAAGCCGGAGCAAATGTGATTGTAACGAGACCGGAGGAAATTGCATGAGAGATTTTGACAGGGAACAGAGATTATCTCTTTCCGGCACGTGGCAACTGTGCTGGCAGGATACAGGTGCAAAAACGATAGAAACCGAAGATGCACTGTGGAAAACAGCAGTAAACTGTAGGGTGCCGGGAGATGTACATATTGCATTGACGGAAGCGGGTGTCATAGACGACCCGCTTGTTGACGTGAACAGCGAAAAATGCAGGTGGATGGAAGAAAAAGAATTTTGGTACAAAAAGATATTTGTTGTACCGGAAAGATTTCTGCAGGACAAAACGGAGCTTGTATTTGACGGGCTTGATTTGACGGCGGATATCTGGTTGAACGGTCGGTATATCGGCAGTCATAACAATGCATTTACAAGCAAAGTAATAGACATCTCCGGGGATGTAACCGAAGGAGAAAATACACTGATTGTACGAATTGATGATGGGGTACATGGTGTAAAAGACAAACCATTAGAGTTGATGAAATATTCCTGGAATGCGGAGCAACCATACCGTGCGTGGATGCGCAAGCCGCAGTTTGTCTATGGCTGGGACTGGACCATTTGGCTGCCGAGCTGCGGTATTTGGAAGGATGTGAGCATTTGCACGTATCATGCCGCGATAGTACGCGACGTTTTAGTGGAGAATGCATATGAAAGCGGGAGCATCGCAACAGCAGAAGAGATAACACTGTCGGTGACAGCGGCTATAGAATTCCTGCAGCCGGGTGAGTATGTGCTTTCGTGCGAGGCAAGGACGGACGGAAGATATGAAGAATCCGTGTGTGTAGCAGAGAACACGATGGGAATTACCGTGCCTCATGTGACGAAAAAGGGAGACAAAAGAAGCGGACAAGGGACAAAGTATACATTAAAGTTAAGGATTCCGAATCCAAAACTTTGGTGGCCAAACGGTGCCGGAGTGCAATACCGGTATGAGCTGGTCCTGACGCTTCGGGATGCTGCGGGCAATAGTTTGCAGACCCTGCAGAAAAAGCACGGAATCCGCAGTGTTGCTTTAAGAGAAGAAACTTTAGACGAAAAATCTAAAGGATTTACGTTTATGATAAATGACACTCCGATTTTTGCAAAGGGAGCCAATCACGTTCCGGCGGACTGTTTTCCGGGACGGATTACGGATGCGAAAAACCGGAGTCTGTTAAGAGCGGCTGCAGAGGCCAATATGAATATGATTCGTGTCTGGGGCGGCGGTATTTACGAGAGTGACGCTTTTATGGATACCTGTGATGAACTGGGTATCATGGTATGGCATGATTTTATGTTTGCCTGCGCGTATTATCCGGATTATGTGCCGGAATTTTACGAGGAAATTCGTACGGAGGCAACCGAGAATATTGTACGACTGCGTGGGCATGTAAGTTTAGTCGGCTGGTCCGGAAACAATGAAATTCAGGAGATGTATCTGGCCGCAAAGAACAGCGGAAAGGAGTTCCCATGGTACGGCGGAAGACTGTATGAGGAACTTCTGCCGGGATTGGTTAAAGAACTATGTCCGGACAGAATTTATCGGGAAAGCAGCCCGTTTGGCGGAGAGGAACCGACCAGCTATGACATGGGTGACCAGCACACCTGGCATTTTACGCACCGCCCAAACTGGGAGCATTACTTGGATTTGTGGCGGTTTACCGATTTTGATTTCAAGTTCTTAAGCGAGTTTGGCATTATCGGAGCCATGAATCTGGAATCTGCAAGGAAATGTATCAGTGAAAAGGCGTTGTACCGCAATTCTCCGGAATGGATTCATCATACCAATACCAGCTCGGAGCACCAGCTTTTGGACATTTTTGTAGACAAGTACTTTGGACTGCCAAAAGACATTACGCTACAGGATTTCATTTTAAAGAGTCAGGTGTTACAGGCAGAGCTGATGCGTCATGTATATGATGAACTCAGAAGCAGGAAGTTCCGTTGCTCCGGAGTGCTTCTTTGGACACTGAGTGATTCTTACGGAATTAATAACTGGTCGGTGATTGATTATTATCTGGGGAAGAGACCGCTTTATTATTACATGAAGCGTTTCCTGGCACCGGTGAATGTTTCTTTTATGGGTTACGAGGTGCAGACTTTCGATGGTATGAAAGGATATCGTGATTATTATGCCGGAGAGGTAACACCGATAGAAGTTTTGGTAACCGGTGATGTGCTTTATGAACTCCCGGTGCAGACGGAGTGGAAGGTGCAGACCTTTGACGGACAGATTTTGTTGGCGGGGAAGGCAACGTCTACACTTCCGGCTAACAGTGTAGTAAAGGCAGCAGAGGTGGATATTAAAGAAATTAAGGATACCTTTGTGCCGGAAGAAACATATTTGTATGCAAGGGTTATAAAAGAGGGTGAAGTCTTAAGTGAAAACCGTTATTTCTTCGCTCCGTACGGGAAACTGGATTTGCAGGAAGCAAAGATAGAGGTAAACAGAAGAACACGGTCAGAGAAGGAGACGGAGCTTATCATAAAGGCGGATACCTTTGTGTGGATGCTTCATCTGACAACTCCGGATGGCGTTTTGTATTCCGATAATGATTTTGACTTATTGCCGGGAGAAGAAAAGCGGATTACGGTGATAAAAGAATCGTTGGGAGCATTTGAACCGGAGTTTCACAGTCTGAACCCGGATTTGACGGTAAAACTGATTTGCAAATAATACAGAGTGTTTGGAAAGGAACAGAATGATGATTCAACCGGTAAATAAAAATGCATCAAAAGAAGCCAGAGCAGTTCTTGAATATTTGAATCATATCAGAGGCAAAGGAATTCTGCTGGGGCAGCACACACTGACAATGGCACAGGAGGAACTTGCATATCTTGAGGAGGTGACAGGAAAACTGCCGGCTCTTTGCGGATTTGAACTGCTTTCTTATTCACCGAATATCCGGTATGAGACTTGTGGTGAGGCTGCATTGAAAGAACTGAGAGAGAATCAGGGAACGTTAACACGGGCATATGAATGGGCAGAGAGGGGAGGTCTTCTTACTTTTACCTGGCACTGGTATTCGCCGATAGGAGGAAGAGACAAAGCCTTTTATGCAGAAAATACGGAGTTTGATGCTTCACAGGTTCTGCTAGAAGGAACGCCGGAAAGAGAGGCATTCTTTCGTGACATGGATGCGATGGCAGAATTATTGCAGGGATTTCAAGAAAAGAACATCCCGATATTATGGCGGCCGTTCCATGAAGCAGAAGGCAACTGGTTCTGGTGGGGAGCCAAGGGCATGGATGTGGCCAGGGAACTGTATCGCCTGATGTTTTGCTATTATACGGAGGAAAAGCATCTGGATAATCTGATTTGGGTTTGGAACAACCCAAGAAAAGAAGGCTATGTCGGGGATGCGTATTGTGACATTTTAACAGCGGACCGATATCCGGAGGCACACAGACACACCTCGATGAAAGAGGTATATGACAGCCTGTGTGAAATCACAGAAAACAAACCGATCGCAATCGGAGAGATTGGCACAATACCGGACGTGTCTTTGATGGAACCGGATGGTGCGCAATGGCTCTGGTTTATGACTTGGAGCGGCAGTTTTGTCCTGACGGAAAACTGGACGACAAAGGAAGTATTTGCCGCCCAGTACAATCATCCGTATGCCATTACACTGGAAAAGTTGCCAAAGTTGTATTAGTTTTGAGCTTTTTCGGCATATTCGCTGACAAGTTTTTTCCAGTGTTCAGAAATAAAGCTTTTTTCAATATCTTTGAGGTCAATGTAGTAGCCGGATAACATACATTGTATGGCAGCTTCGGCTACCATGGCCTCATAGGTATAAGGCTGTCTTAAATATTCTTCAATTTCCATATTCATTTTCTCATCGATGCCGGCAATGGCACTGCGATAGAGCAGGTTTTCACGACCAAGCAGATTTCCCATGTCAATCAGGCAGTTGATGCCTTTTTTGATTTCTTCCATGGTTTTTCGACCTTTGTATTCTGTGATTTTTTTCCCTCCGTGCAACAGATGATCGATGGTGGTATCAAGAACTTCTGCGAGTGTCATAAAGGTGCCGATATCCGGTAATGTTTCGCCTCGTTCCCACTTGGAAACCGCCTGAAAGGATACGCCGACCAAATCTCCTAACTGGTTCTGTGTATAGCCTTTTGTTTTTCTTAACGATTGTATCTGATAGCCAACGGTAGATAAATCTAATGCCATAATAAATTCCCTTCTTTCCTTATTTGATATTTTCTTTGTGAATCGATTCTGTTATAATCATAACGGAAGAAGGAGAAAGTTACAATCATCCGTTGTTTGAAAAA
>SVEF01000010.1 GCA_015057585.1 Lachnospiraceae bacterium
TTGATGGCAAGGTCATGCGGTCTCGCCATGTTATGCGGTTTTAGCAGTCATTTCTAACTGTTATCCCCCTGTGTGAGGCAGGTTACCCACGCGTTACTCACCCGTCCGCCACTAAGTCACCAATTCACTTGTCCGAAGACGCGTTCCAAGGTGCTTCGTTCGACTTGCATGTGTTAAGCACGCCGCCAGCGTTCATCCTGAGCCAGGATCAAACTCTCATGTTAAAATGTTTGTCCTCTCAGAACTACTCTCTGGCTTCCTAAAAAGCAAAGGTTCGTTCCGTCTGCGACTTCTCAAGTCGCATGTTTACTGTTTCTAAGGTTCGGTGTTTCCACCGTATCCGTTAGAATGAAAATTCATTGAATTTTCAGGGTTGTTTCACTGTTTAGTTATCAATGTTCGTTTTTCGCTTTTCTCAAGCGACTCAGCTATTCTAACACACTCAATTCTCAATGTCAAGCACTTTTTTAAAAAGTTTTTGAATTTTCAAATTTTCGTAATTGTTTGAGTTTTTCAAACAACTTGCTCGAATCAGCTTTTGTATCTTACCACTGTGTTTTCTGTTTGTCAACACCTTTTTTTGATTTTTTTCAAAAAAAGTTTTCGGTGATTTCTCACCGAAACAGTGGAACGGAGAAAGAGGGATTTGAACCCTCGCGCCGCTATTAACGACCTACTCCCTTTCCAGGGGAGCCCCTTCAGCCGCTTGGGTATTTCTCCAAATTGCTAAATTAGCAAAAACTATTTTATTAAGGAACTGTAACCAGCTCATTAAAGCGGAGAGTGTGGGATTCGAACCCACGGTTCCTTTCGGAATCACTGGTTTTCAAGACCAGCTCCTTAAACCACTCGGACAACTCTCCGAACAGTGCTTGATTATCTTATCATGTGAAACCATTTATGTCAAGCACCTTTTTTAAACTTTTTTAAAAATCTGACTTTTTCGACAAAACGCACAAAATCCGTCCGAATTATCCACAGCCTTTTGTGAAATTAATGCTCACACACCCTGTTTCTTCAAAAATCCCTCTGCAATCGTAATATCCTCGGGTGTGGTTATCTTGATATTCTCATATCCACCCTCCAGCAGAAACACATCAGCTCCTGCATATTTCCTTACTACCATGGCATCGTCCGTAATTGAAGTATCTCCTGAGGCAATTGCTTTATTATAGGAAGAAACTGCGGTTTCATATAAAAAGCACTGTGGTGTCTGGGCAATCCAGGTAAGTTTTCGCACCGGCGTATCCGTAATTTTCCCACTCTCATCTGCCAGCTGAATGGTATCCTTTACCGGCATGCCTACTACGCAGGCTCCGGTTTCTTTTACCTTATTAATAGAAGCATTGATAACCGAAACAGAAATCAGCGGACGTGCTCCGTCATGAATCAGGACATACTCTGCTCCCTGTGCTTTCAGCAACCCCCGGTGCACGGAATGATACCGTTCCTTTCCTCCGGCAACCACAGCTGCTACCTTCTTGATTCCATATTTGTCTACAATCTCTTTCTTACAATAGTCCTCTTCCCCGGCAGCTGTCACCAGAATGATTTCATCCACCGCGCTTTGTTCAAACGCAGATAATGAATAAAACAGTACCGGCTTCCCAAGGAGAGGCAGATACTGTTTCGGAGTTTCACTATGCATTCTGGAACCTTTTCCACCGGCAAGCACAATTGCCGTTACCTTTGGTTTTGACATGGTTCCTCCTAACGCTGGCCGATTTTCAAATTCGGCACCGCATTCAAATCCAGTCCGTGACGGACTCCCTTCTTATATTCATAATATGCCGCCGCACCAATCATTGCTGCATTGTCTGTACAAAAAATTGGCGACGGGTAAAATAAATTGCAGCCTGCCTTTTTGCATCCGGCTTCCATTCCGGCACGAAGCGCAGAGTTGGACGCCACGCCTCCGGCAAGAGCAACATTTTTTATTCCATATTCCTTGGCCGCATGCAGGGTACGCTCTACAAGCACATCAACCACAGCCGCCTGAAACGACGCAGCCACATCAGCACGGTTTACTTCTTCCCCCAGCTGTTCTGCATGATGCAGATAATTAAGCACTGCTGATTTTAACCCGCTAAAACTGAAATCATACGGACAGCCCTCCACATGCGCACGAGGGAATGCTATCGCCTGCGGATTACCCTCTTTGGCAAGCTTGTCAATCTTTGGCCCCCCCGGATAACCGAGTCCAATCGCACGGGCAACTTTATCATAAGCCTCGCCTGCCGCATCGTCATGTGTGCGACCGATGATTTCATAAACGCCGTATTCCTTCACAATCACCAGATGTGTGTGTCCGCCGGACACAATCAGGCACAAAAATGGAGGTTCCAGTTCCGGATGCTCAATATAATTGGCGGATACATGTCCTTCGATATGATGCACACCGACCAACGGAATTCCTGAAGCATAGCTGATTGCTTTTGCTTCTGCCACACCAACCAAAAGTGCACCAACTAATCCCGGCCCGTAGGTTACTCCAATGGCATCCATCTGATTTAATTCCATGTTTGCCTCAGAAAGTGCTTCCTTAATGACCTGATTGATTTTTTCAATATGCTTTCTGGATGCTATTTCCGGCACCACACCCCCATACAGGGTATGCAATGCAATCTGCGACGAAATTACATTTGATAATACGGTTCTTCCGTTTTTCACAACAGCAGCTGCCGTCTCATCACAAGAAGATTCAATTGCAAGTATGTACGTATCTT
Organism: Lachnospiraceae bacterium; assembly: GCA_015057585.1. Taxonomy (GTDB): domain Bacteria; phylum Bacillota; class Clostridia; order Lachnospirales; family Lachnospiraceae; genus SIG299. Next base: position 2,727 of record SVEF01000010.1, read on the forward strand.
CCATTTTCATCCCACGGTTGTTATCTCCCGTGCTCCTTTCACTAATCGCTCAAATCCTTCTCACTTGCAAGACGCCATCCGACAATCTTCCAGCGCTCTTTTTCATCCTCGCGGAGTAAAAATTCTTCATAACTCTTTTCTATCTGTGTATTGTTTTTCATCGTAACACAAACATAAATGGAAGCAAACTTTTCTTCTCCTGCTGTCCACTCCTTTGCACTACTTAGCTTGTCCACCTCATAGCGCACCATTTGGTAGTTGTTCTTTTGCGCATCGGACACCTCTTTTTTCATGCTCTCGATATGCATCAACACCGGATTTTCTTCCAGAAATTCCTCATCACAAAGCAGACGCATCTGAATTACCAGGGCTTCCAATTCCGCATCAGAAATTTTCTCGTTGTACAGGCATTTGGAAATGCGGGAAAACTGGTTCACAACCTCACGGACCGTCGCCGGATAATTCCGCTCGTAATCCTTGTCCAGCAACAACTGCGCCTCTGTGCTCGTCTGGTTTTTTTTGCCCTCTTTGTCTCCCTCATTCTTGTGGAGCAAATAGTAAAGACCGACAAGAACCAAACCTACAAGACATAGGGTAACAATCATTTTTGCTGTATCTTTTCCCTTCATCCTCTCACCAACCTTTCTCATAGATAAACGAAGTTACTCTTCCTTATCAAATTCGAGTGTAATACTCATGCCGTCTTTCCCGCACTTTGTATTGGCAAAAATCTGTTTTGCCTCCGGCAGGGCATCCTTCGGCCTTATCAGAGACGGACTGTAATGCGTCAGCCAAAGTTCCGCGACTTCTGCTTCTTTTGCCACTCTTGCTGCTTCCGCAAAGGTCATATGCTTGTACTCCGAGGCTCTCGCCTGTTTCTCTGCCTCACCATACATTCCCTCACATATTAATAAATCGGCATGTTCCGCATATTTCACAAGACTCTGCGTCGGTCTGGTATCGGTACAATACGTCAGTTTGATTCCTTTTCTTTCCGGTCCCAGTACCATATCCGGCGTATAAGTGATTTCGCCGTCCGTAATCGTCTCTCCCTTTTGCAGACGGTTCCAGAATTTCAAAGGAATCTGCAATTCCTGTGCCTTTTCCGCATAGAAACGTCCCCCTCGTTTGATAGAGAGCGTATATCCGTAACAGACAACATTATGGTTGACCCGAAACGCATCAATCTGATATCCGCAGAGTTCCAGATGAAACTCTGCACTTGGTATCTCAATAAACTTTAATTCAAACGGCAATTCCGGTGCAATCACCCTCAGTGCCGAAACCACCCGTTCCAACCCCTTTGGACCGACCAGTGTCACCGGCTCTTTTCTCTCTGCATTTCCCATAGAGAGCAAAAGCCCCGGCAAACCACTGATATGGTCTCCGTGATAATGCGTAAAGCAGATTACATCAATATCATGGCAGCTCCAGCCGCATTGCTTTAATGCAATCTGCGTTCCCTCACCGCAGTCAATCAAAAGCCCCTTACCGTTATATCTTGTCATCAATGCTGTCAGCCAGCGCCCCGGTAGCGGCATCATGCCGCCGGTACCGAGCAAACTCAAATCTAACATGTTACCTCTTCCTGTGCCATAAGCACATTCGTTTATAGTGCCTCCGTGCAGTCCTCAACCACCGGCGGAATTTTAAAACCGGAAATCCATTTATCATAACAGGTCTCACAAACCAGGAATTTATGTCGTTCCATGTCCTTTGTGGAAAAGTATCCCCAGTTTTTGGTCACCTCGAGCACATCCTCCTTAAACAACCCCTGCTCTTCCCGTATGATTTTTCCGCATATATTGCATTTTTTCTGCTCCACTGTTCTTCCTCCACTCTTCCTGTCCGTTTCAGAGTTTATTATAAAGGGTATTTGTCATTCTGCCAATGGAACTATGTGGTACCCCTACTATAATATAGGATAGTACCCATTTGCTTTTATAATGTTTTGCTCATCAAAACCGCGTCTTCCTTCGGGAGTTCATAGAAATTTTTCCGAATGCCGATTTCTTCAAAACCTACCGACCGGTACAAATGCTTTGCCGCCTCATTGCTCTGTCTGACTTCCAAATGAAGCGTTGTGATCCGCAGTTCCTTTGCCATAACCACCAACGCCTCCATCAAGGCACGGCCGATTCCGCGTCGTCTTGCTTCCGCACTCACGCACACATTGGGAATTTCCGCCTCATCCAGTACATAAACAAATCCGCAATAGCCAAGAATCTCACCGTTTTCCTCTGCTACCAGGAAACGATAATTGGAATTATCAATGGTTTCCGTAAACGCATGCAAACTCCATGGCATCGAAAAACTCATCGTCTCAATCGCCGCCACCTGCGCACAATCTTCCATTGTCATTCTGCGAATCTGCATTTTGTTTCCGCCCTTTCCCGTTTTGTCATCCGGTTATTGCTTTGCCTGTTTTTCCGCCAGTTCCCGTTCTGCCTGGGAGAGCCGCAAATAGTCCGGTTCATGTTCGTCCGCACTTTCCGCCTTTCCCTCTGCAAATAATTCTACGGCTCTGACCGCAAGTGCACCGGCTCTCTGTTTGGAGCAGTGAAGCGGTGCAAACGAAAACGGCACTGTCGTTTTTTCTTTAATGATTTCTGCAAATGCCTCTACGCCATCTCCAAGATACACCACCGGTTCGCCCAATGCATTTACTTTTTCAATAATTTCATCAATCAAAACTGCCATCTGGTCTTCCACTACGCAAAAACCTTCTTTATTATACCGGTAAATTCCGGTGTATACCTGGTTTCTTCTTGCGTCCATCAACGGACAAATCACCCCGTCCGTTCCGTACAGATTCGCAGCAATAGCCTGCGTTGTCGGCACCGGAACGATCGGCTTATCAAGAGCCAGTCCAAGTCCCTTTGCCGTCGCAGAACCGATTCTTAAGCCCGTAAAGGACCCCGGACCCGCCGATACCGCGATGGCATCGATTTCCTTTAAATCAAATCCTGTCATCCTTACAATCTCATCCACCATCGGAAGCAGTGTCTGCGAATGTGTCTTTTTGAAATTCACCGTATACTCAGCAAGCAGGGTTGTTTCTGTAGCAACAGCTGCAGAAGCGACCAATCCCGAACTCTCGATTGCTAATAACTTCATCTTCTTATCCTCTTCTCTCTCTTTTTCGCAGACTCATTGTTCTACTGTAATCCTACGATAGTCGAATCCTCGTGACAAATCCTTTTCAATCAAAATCCTTTTGCAATGATCCGGAAGAATCTCTTTGATGAGTTCTGCCCATTCAATCAGGCAGACGCCCTCTCCGAAGAAGCAGTCCTCATAACCGATTTCTTCCATCTCCTCGATGTCTTCAATCCGGTACACATCAAAATGGTAAAGCGGCATTCTCCCGTCTTCGTATATCTGGACGATGGTAAAGGTCGGGCTACTGACCGGCTCCGTGATTCCGATGCCCGCAGCAAATCCTTTGGTAAACACTGTTTTGCCGACACCCAAATCCCCGGACAGGCAATAAATTTCTCCCGGCGTTACCTGCTCTGCAAGTTTCTTTGCATATTCATACGTATCTTTTTCCGAAAAACTTTCCCACACTGTTTTTTCTGACATGACTTTCTTTCCTGTCTTTGCATTTATTTTTTCAACTTTGAAACAAAGCACGGTCTTGCCGTCTTTAACAACCGCTTAATTTCCGGCATTTCATCCGCGCACTGGTCTTTCGGAAGCACAATCGCATTGGCCGCACCAAGATACAGCACCAATGTCTTCTTCGTTTCACGCACCAGAACGACCTCTTCCCATGCCGCAAATCCGCTTTCACCTTCCTGCGCCACCTCAAACCCCTTTTCATCAAAAGAATAGGTAATCGGTTTCGCAAACATCGGGGTTCTTCTGATTTGTTTGTCCGCTTTCTGTAACAGCAGCAACGGATTGATTACGGTAAACAAAAGCGCCAGCACAATGAGCGCAATCGTCGCCATCGGGTTACCTTTGCCAAAACCGGCAAACAGTGCCACCAGTGCCGCCAGACTAAATCCGTAATTGATAATTCCCATGACCCCGCTGTACGAATGCCAATATAAAAAATCAAACATTGCCGCCGTTTTCATCTGAACACGGACGGTTATTTTATTTTCTGTCTGTTCCATTTTTCTAACTTCTCCTTTCGGCGTCCTCTTCGGACCTTACCTTTCTATTATAGCAAATCTTTGGATAATTACAAGAATCCGAACAGAGAACTTCCGAATATTATCCCAAAAAGCCCTTCATGAATCGGCTGATTGGCTTATAAATCAACATGGCAAGCACAGATACCACTGCACATTTGATGATATTGAGCGGAGCAGTTGCAAAAATCACAAAGGTAAGCAGACTGTCAATCAAACCGTTGACCGCAGTACCCATAGCCACCAGTGCATCAATATCCATATGGAACACCTTACTGTAAGTAGGCAAAAGAAGATATGCATTTAAGAAACAGCCGGACACTGTGCAAACTACGAGCCCCAGGGTAAGTCCCCACACCGCATTCTTCTTTGTTTTCTTGTAATAATACACCATGGATGCCGGTATTACAAAAGCACAGCCGATTAAAAAGTTCGCAAACTCACCGACAAACGCCGTTGTTGTTCCTTCCAAAAACAAATTTAACAGAACCTTCAAAAACTCCATAATAACAGCCGCCATCGGACCAAAGGTAAAGGCACCGATAACGATCGGAAGTTCACTGGCATCAATTTTATAAAAGCCCGGTAAAAACGGAAGCGGAAATTCAAGCAGCATCAGCACAACCGCGATTGCAGACAGCATCGCAATTACCACCATACGTCTCGTCTTCTGCGTTCTTCTCTCTCTTAATCTGCCGTTTTTCTTATCTGCCAAATGCTCTCCAAGTTTAGCTGCGGCAATCAGCACCGCTACAATTAAAATACTGAACACGACAAATCCTGCGTGCTCCACCACTGCTGTACCGAGGTTTTTCATTGTTTCCACAAATTTCATTTTTTTGTTCCATCCTTTCTTTTACGATTCTTCGTTTGGAAGTGACAATGAAGGAACAAATCCTGTTTCCATAAAAAATCCCGGAGCAAAACTTCACTCCGGGATCAAATCACACATTGCCGCCGTGATATCACATATCACAACTTTCTTCCTCTCTCATCCAGACTGTACTGTCGGTACCGGAATTACACCGGTTCAGCAAATTTGCTCGCGGACTTTACCGCCGGTCGGGAATTTCACCCTGCCCCGAAGAATTTATTCTTTTATTATGTTCGCAGTATACTGCACTTTTTCCTCTTTGTAAAGAGGAAAGCTTACATAATCATGGTCAGCTGGATACGCTTTTTGTTTACATCCACGCTCATGACCTTAACATCTACGATATCACCAACGCTCACTGCCTCTAACGGATGCTTGATGAACTTCTTATTGGTAATCTGGGAGATGTGCACCAGACCGTCCTGATGAACACCGATATCCACAAACACGCCAAAGTCGATGACGTTACGCACGGTTCCCTTTAAAATCATGCCCTCGGTCAAATCCTTCATATCCAGTACATCGGTACGTAAGATTGGCTTTGGCATTTCTTCACGAGGGTCTCTGCCCGGCTTTTCGAGTTCCTTGATAATGTCAACCAGCGTCAGTTCACCGATACCGAGTTCCTCAGCCAGTTTCTTTTTATCACGGATCATACCGCTTAAGTGGGATAAATCCTCACCCGTTGCCACAACTGCCGGAGCCGCCTGTTTCTTTTCTTCCACAGGAGCCGCTACCGGAGCGCCGCCCGCTGCAAACGCACTGGCAAGTGCCTGACCAAATGCAGAGTTCGTATTCTTTACCTGAATCTGCTTTGGCTCTCTGCGGTTCTTCTGCTTCTTATCATTCTTTGCCGCAGCTTCCTTTGCTGCCTTCTTTGCAGCCGCTGTTGCCTTTTTCTGGTTTTCCTGTAATTCCTTGATATTCTCTGCAGTAAATCCAAGCTTTGCCAACAGTTCGGTTGCTGCCGCATAGGATTCCGGATGCACGCTGGTTGCGTCCAGTGGATTTGCTCCGCCGGTAATACGCAGGAAACCTGCACACTGCTCATATGCCTTTGGTCCGAGTTTTGCGACCTTTAACAAATCTTCTCTGGTAGTAAACTTTCCGTTCGCTTCACGGTAAGCAACAATGTTCTTTGCAATTACCTTTGTAATACCGGAAACGTACTCGAGCAAGGATGGGGATGCAGTATTTAAATCCACGCCAACCTTATTTACACAGTCTTCTACGACGCCGGCAAGTGTTTCGCCGAGTTTCTTCTGGTTCATATCGTGCTGGTACTGACCGACACCGATGGCCTTTGGCTCAATCTTAACGAGTTCCGCCAGTGGGTCCTGCAATCTTCTTGCAATGGAAACCGCACTTCTTTGTGCCACGTCATAATCCGGGAACTCTTCGGTTGCGAGCTTACTTGCGGAATACACGGAAGCACCTGCTTCATTGGTAATCACGTATTTGGTCGGCACGTTCATTTCTCTTAATAAATCTGCCACAAATTGCTCGGACTCTCTGGATGCGGTACCGTTACCGATGGAAATAAGCGTAACACGGTACTTGCAAATCAGGTGGCGGACAATCTTCTTTGCCTCTTCCATCTTACCCTGGGACGGAATGGTTGCAAAAACAACGGCAGTATCTAATACCTTTCCGGTACCGTCTACAACTGCCAGCTTACATCCTGTTCTGAAACCAGGGTCCCAGCCAAGTACGGTCTGTCCCACAATTGGCGGCTGCATGAGTAACTGCTCTAAGTTCTTACCGAACACCTTGATTGCACCCTCTTCTGCCTTTTCCGTTAAATCATTACGGATTTCACGGTCAATCGCCGGAGCAATGAGACGGTGATAGCTGTCTTCCATCGTTGCCTTTAAGGCATCTGTCGTATGCGGGTTTTCCTTAACAATAACCTTCTTCTCTAAGTAACGTAAGATTCTCTCCTCCGGAGCGGAAATCTTTACGGTTAACATCTTTTCATTTTCACCACGGTTTAACGCAAGGATACGGTGTCCCGGAAGCGTCGCGAGTTTTTCACTGAAATTATAATACATCTCGTAAACGCTCTCTGCCTCTTCATCCTTTGCGGAAGATGAAATGCTGCCCTCTTCCATCGTAGCCTCACGGATATAAGCACGGTATTCTGCTTCATCGGAAATCTTTTCTGCGATGATGTCAAGTGCACCGGCAATGGCTTCTTCTGCCGTCTTTACTTCCTTTTCCTCGGAAATGTAAGCAGCTGCACTCTCTGTCAGCGGCACGTCCGTTTCCTGCGCAAGGATGAGTTCTGCCAGAGGCTCAAGGCCCTTTTCCTGAGCAATCGTCGCACGGGTTCTTCTCTTTGGACGGTACGGACGGTATAAATCCTCTAACACTACCATCGTAGCAGCCGCCTCAATCTGCGCCTTTAACTCATCGGTAAGCTTGCCCTGCTCTTCGATACTTCTGAGTACCTGCTCCTTCTTTTCTTCAAGGCCGCGAAGATACGTCAGTCTTTCATCTAAGTTACGAAGCACCTCATCATTTAAGGCTCCGGTTGCCTCTTTACGGTAACGGGCGATAAACGGAATGGTGTTTCCTTCATCAATCAGTTTTACGGCCGCCTCTACCTGTTCGTAGCGTACGCCGAGTTCTGTTGTCAGCTGTTTTAAAATATCCATGAGTAACTCTCCTTTTACTTTTTGGCAAAAGACACCAAAAGAACATCTTTTGCGCGTTTTCCACTATCTTTTATCATACCACATTTTGCCTATGGTTAGCAAGGAAAAGACGTGATTTTATAGTTCTTGCTTTTTCTCCTTTTTTTGCGGTATAATGAGAGTAGGTATATAGTACCAAATAAAACAAGGAGGAGAATTGTTATGATTTCACCGATTGGAAACAGTTACGGTTTTTACACCGCTGCTCCCTATGCGTCGGGCAGTACCTTAGGCGCCGCACGCACAGCACTTGCAGACATGGCTCATGAAGATATCTCCTCTGTAGTACCGGTTGATGATGTGCCGGACGTTTTTTCAAACGAAGAAACAGAACGGGTACAGCGCACACCGGAACAATTACAGCAGGATCGCAGGGACGCGTATGAAATTATGAACTCCATGAATCCAAGAAACGCAGAACATTTAAATGCACCGCTGGAATTTATGACAAAAAAAGAAGAAATTGACTTCCCGTTTGACGGAAAGAAACCGGAAGAATCCGAAGAGACAGAGGGTGTTCACGAGGAATGTGAAACCTGTGCAAACCGTACCTATGTGGACGGTTCCAACGAAAGTGATGTTTCCTTTAAAACACCGGGGCACATTTCTCCCGAGGCTTCTGCTGCCGTCGTTTCCGCCCATGAATATGAGCACGTAAGAAATGCACTGCAGGAAGACAAACGCCCGGATGCTGAATTAGTCAGTGTTTCGGTTTCCTTAAAGACCGCTGTTTGTCCGGAATGCGGCACCACCTATGTGGCAGGAGGAAAAACCCGCACCCTAATGCGCTATGGCGAGGAAACAAATGCGTATACAAAACAGCAGGAAGCTTATGATGCGTTTGCGAACGGGAATGCAGGAAAATTTGATAAGGTTGCGTAATATCATTCTAACTTTTTACTATGATTTTTTAGGGTCACCTCGGTATACAAGGTGACCCTTTCTTTTACTTCTATGATTCAACATATCCCTATACAGCCAAATCAATATGCTGCACGGTTCCTGCGCCGCCGCTCTCCTTTAAGAAAATTCCGGTGCTGCGCACGATACCATTTGTGGCATGGTCAGTTTCATTCTTCATGGAAAACTCGGTCGATGCCTTTCCAAGATAAATCGCTCCGACATCTGCATCTGCAAGAGAAATCTGTACCTTCTCGCCTTCTGCATTCAGCGTCCAGATAGTTAAATCCTTGAATACATCATCCGCTTCATCAATCCAGCCATTGCCATCTTCATCATAGACTGCAAGATCTTTAAAGCCGTCACCGGATTGTGTACCAAAGAGTTCACTTCCGTCATTAATCTTTCCGTCGCCGTTTTTGTCAAGTGCCAAAAAGCCGCTTCCCTGATTGGTAAACGAAATCTCCTCTTCAGTTCCGTCTGCGTTTAAGTCAAACAAAAACTTCTGATTACTGATGCTGTCCACATTTCCATCCAGATTGAACACCAGCGGATCCACACAGACAATGTCCTCCATCGCAATAGAATCATACTTTTCGCAGAACGCTCTGGACATCTCTACCTGCACATCAAAAGTCAGGGTTCTTCCGTCCTTTGTATGTACCGTTCCCTGTGACTGAAATGCCGTATGCTCTGCCTCTGTGTAGAAGGCCGAAGTCACCGTCACTTTTTTAAAGCTCGGAATCGAGATGGAGGCGCCACCGTTTAGTACTGTTGCAGTTCCATTTTGTGCTATACTGATGCCCTGTACGGTTGCTGCCGCACCTGCTGCCACGCTGTTGCCGATAGCAATCGGCCCTGTACCGGTCCGGTTCGGTACACAGGCAGTTTGCTGTGCAAGTTCCTTCTGCGCCTTTAAAAGATCCTTAAACTTGCCTCCCTTGACTCTGGCATTTAGCATGGCAAGAATCCTCTTCAGCGTCTGAATCTGGATGTCTTCCTCGGACTGTACCGGGACACCTGCGCTTTGGTTTGCTTTTGCATTTTCTGCTACAGCCATGGCCATACTTCTCGCCTGCTCCTTCTGGTTCTGCTTTGCCAGTTGGTTCTTTTCTTCCCGATATTCTTTTAATTGTTCTACCAGGGATTTTGACTCTTCAGAGAATGTGAGAGTCGCCGCCTCGTCTGATTTCATGACCATCGAGGCACTTGTCTGTTCCATGTGTGAGTAAAATGACCGCTCAGACTTCATGGTGATAGTACTACTATCAATAATCATAATATCGCTCCTTCCTTGGGCTATTGTTCTTTTCCGGGCAAATCCTTTTGCCCTCAGATACCGACAGGTATCCTTATTATGATTATCGGCAGAAGTTTCCGGAAACTGAAGACACCTGCTACCTTTTGGAGCCTATTAGGCTCGTGTGAATCATGCAGAAAAGTATCTATACAAAAAAAATTGCCCCTGAGATACTCAAAATCTCAATTTCGAGTATCTCAGAAGCGAATTTTTTTCTATAGATACAATATGCCGCCTAAACCATTAAAAATCCCGTAAAATCCGGCAAAAAAGTATCCGGGAGACGAAAAATTTTGTATAGATACATAAACTGTCTAATCTTCTGTGCCAGACTCCTGCTCAGACTTCAACTCATCCAAATTCTCAGTCTCTTCTGCAGTTTCGGTAACTTTCTCCGACTTTTCTTCCGATGCAGTCTCCGGTATATCCTCAGGTTCCGCCACTTCATCCGCTACAACTTCTGCCACGACCGGTTCGGATACTTCCGGTTCCTGCTTCGACACTATCACGCACGGAAACTCCACAATCACCTTAAACAAATCTCCATCCAACTGAATTTCTACCGTGCCGCCCTGTGCCTCAACAAAGCTCTTGACGATTGCAAGACCAAGACCGGAGCCTTCGGTATTTCTGGACGCATCACCCCTGGTGAAACGCTCCATAATCTCATCGGATGCATATGTGATTTCCGTCGCAGAAACATTCTTTATCGTTACGCGAACCTTTTCGGAAAGTCTCTCCACATCAACAAATGCGCGGCTTCCGTACAGACCGTACTTTGTAATGTTCACAAAAAGATTCTCAAAGATTCGGCAGGTCTTTTGTCCGTCCAGACAAACAAGAACCTTTTCCTCCGGCGCGGAAAGTTTGAACTGAATACCGGACTGCATGATACGGTCTTCTAAATTCAGTTGCACTTCCTGAATCAACTGTACCAGATCCAGTTCCTGCGGATTTAACTTAATGTTTCCGGAATTTGCTTTGCTGACCTCAAACAAATCTTCAATGAGTGTTTTAAGTCTTGCTGCTTTTGCCTCGAGTACCTGTACGTATTCCTGACGCTCCTCGGCAGTAATGTTTTCATTCTTTAACAAATCCACATACGTAATAATCGCGGTAAGCGGCGTCTTTAAGTCATGCGATACATTCGTAATCAGCTCACTCTTCATACGCTGGCTCTTGACCTCTTCCTGTACAGCCGTATCAAAACCTGCCTGTACACGGGCGAGTTTTTCCTGTAATTCACGGAAGATGCCCGGCTTTCCGTTGTAAGTTACCTTCGTATCCCCGGATGCCATTTCTTCTGTAGTCTGCAAAAGTTCTGTATACTGCAACCGTATCATGTTCCATTTTTTTATCAGGAACAGATACAACAGAATGTGATAACCAAGCAATACAAGAAAAACAACAAAGCCACCAACAAGCAACACCTCTTCCGCATACCAATGCCAATTACATTGCAATATCAACCATAAAATCAAAAAAGAAAGGAAGTAGGTAATTCCAAAATTGATAAGCACTGCGATGAGAATCTTCCGATTGCCTTTCTCGTTGAAATCCACTTTGGTTACGGCATTTATAAGCTGTTTTCCCTTTCGTCCGAAGAAGCAGACGATTCTGCCGATGATCGTATTTTCCTTTAAAAACCGAAGCGGTCTCTTATAGAAAAGCTGCAATACACTGACAACGCCAAAGTAAACCGCTGCAAAAATGCCAAACCATGCAATGCCATTGATGATAAGTAAAATTTGCCCTTCCTTTGCCCCTGTCATGACATCCTCTAAAACGCCACCCCAGCTAAACCAGCTGTGCGGAAAATCCACCGACATCTGTGTTACCAGAATAAACTGTCCCATGCCATCCATAAGCAGTAGTACAACAAGCATAACCAACGCAATTAAAAGTTCCAACGGAAGATTTGACAGCCAAAGTTCCCGGATACGGAGTGGCTTTATCAGGGAAAATACAATTGCAAGAATACCAACCAGACATAACGCAGCAATCGTAAATATCACATAATTCTCCCACATCTCCGAAAAAGCATTGTGCTGGATTTCATTCCGGTACCAGTAAATCGCGTAATCCTCTGCCCAGTAGCTTTCTTCAAAGATGCCTTCCTCTGCTCCCAGATAAAGCGTCGTCCCTTTCAAAAGGTCAGCACCGGCATCTACCACACCAATATAGTTTGTGACCTCCCGGAACTCCGCGCATTTTGCCTTCACAATGTCATCCAAATGAATATACATAGAATTATACTGCACTTCCGCACGGTCTGAGAAAAATCTCACACGGATAACAAACGGAAACGTTTCACTGCCAAAGTCTTCCGGTGGATTCGTTCCGCACCATTTACTTTCTCCTCCGGACCAGATACAATAGTTTAATTTCATTGTATCCAGACGTTCTGCAAAATAACTTTCGTACTGTCTGTTCCAATACTCCACCATACCGGAGCGCCAATCTTTATACCCTTTTGCAAAGGTTTCCCATGTTTCGTCATCCGCAAACGGCAACTCCTGTGCCGGCACAGGAGTTGCTGTTACTATCGGGACGTGTTCTCCTCCGATTTTATAAGAACTTCCCGCCGGTGTTGCCGATGGCTTATAGTTTTCAAAATAATCTTCCGGAGCCCCGGACATCAGTATTTCGCCGGCACTTCTTTCATCGCGTAAAATTTCCTGCCTGTACTGCACATGAAAGCCGTACAGCAAATCGCACGCCTGACTGAAGTACTCCCTTGCCACACCGTAATCTCCGTTTACGAGTTTATCACTATATATTTCTTTTGCATCCTTCGTAATCCTGGGATACTGACCGACAAAACCGATTGCCATGGCAGCGATTAGTCCCAGACTGAGGATTGCTCCCATTACCTTTCCAAAGGTTCCTTTCTTTTTCATATCCATTCTCCTATCTTTGTTATTCTCCTGCTTTTGCCGGACAGATTTGTTTTTTCCGGCTTTACTCCTCAATTTTATAACCAACGCCCCAAACCACCTTTAAGTATCTCGGATTCTTTGGGTCAATTTCAATTTTTTCACGGATGTTTCTGATATGTACCATAACCGTATCGGTTGTGATTGCCTTCTCATTCCACACTTTTTCGTACAGCTCATCTGCCGAAAAGACACGGCCCGGATGCTTCATCATGAGAGAAAGCATCTTGTATTCAATCGGCGTCAGTCTCACTGCATTGCCGTCCACAGACACGCTTGCCTTTTCCTCGTCGAGTTCAAGGCCGCCGACCGTATACACGTTATCACGCTTCGGCTCCTGCTTTCCCTGTAACACATCCAGATATCTGCGGTACCTTCGCAGCTGGGAATTGACTCTTGCCAGGAGTTCCATCGGTGCGAACGGTTTTGTTACATAGTCATCCGCACCGACGTTCAGACCTGTGATTTTATCAATCTCCTCCGATTTTGCCGTCAGCATGATGACCGGGAAGTCATACTTTTCCCTGAGCTTCATTGTCATTGTGATTCCGTCCATTCTTGGCATCATGACGTCAATGATTGCCAGGTGGATGGTCTCTTTTTCCAGCACTTCCAAACCTTCCACACCGTTTCCGGCACCAAACACCTCATACCCCTGATTTTTCAGGTAAATACGGATGCCCTCTAAAATTTCTTTATCGTCTTCTACGATTAAAATACGGTTACATGGTTCCATGCTCTTTTCTCCCATTTCTTTCTAATGAACATTGCGCTTTGTTTCATTGTCCCCATTATACAAAAAAAATCTTAAGAAGTCTCTGCAAATCTGCAAAAGAATTCTTAAGATTTCTTTAGAATTTATGTAACCAGCTGATATTGCTTTGCTCTTCTGCCAAAAGCCAAATAAAGCCCACCGTAAATTGCTGCGGCAATCAGCGGTCCCAATGCAAAAAAAACAGTTTCATTCACCGGTAAATTCCGGACGATTTTGACTATCGGGCCATGCAACAGATAAACGAGCAACGTTTCCACTCCTGCATAGGAAAACGGAATTTTCTGCCGTGGCAGAATACTGAAAATTCCTGCTCCGATTCCTGCTGCCAAAAATAAAAACAAAATCCTGTATAATAGTCCGAACGCAACTCCGAGTTTTTGATAACTGTCCGCCCCATACAAAAACTCGACCGGAAGCTGCGGAATTACCAACACAAAAATCAAAAATGCAATCCCTCCGATCACGCCGCCAAACAGCCTGTACTTCTTAAAGTCGATTTCCTTTGGCAGGTAACATCCCAACAAAACAAACGGTAAAAAGGTAAATGTTCTGGATAACGAAAGCAGTCGTCCCATCTCTTCATACCCCGCCAGACCTGCAAGTATCACACTGAGAAGAAGAATCAGAACTCTCATCCATACCTTCTTTACCTTCACGGCAAAATAGCAGATACCTGCCCAGAAAAACAGGCTTAACAGATACCATAAGTGCCAATACGGCGTAAAAAATGACAGTTCCCTGTTCTCCGCCAATTTAAAATATAGTATGGCAGCAGTTTGGCATAGGATATAGTATTTTAGCGATGACCACATCTGTTTAAGACAGCCATCTTCTGATTTTAAAAATAATCCGGAAAGAAAGGCAAACAACGGAATGTGGACCGAATAAATCATTCTGTACTGCCACAAAAAAAACTCATTGCCTCCAATTCTTGTTTCGATTAAATGTCCATAAATTACCAGAAACATCAGCAAAACTTTAGCGTTGCAATAAATCGTTTTCCGTTTCATCAGTAGCCCATCGTACCGGATAAGGATTCATCATTATCAATCCAGTCCTGTACTTTGATCACACGATATTCGTTTTCGGTATCACGGACAATCACGGTTTCGACCCCCGCATTGATAATCATACGCTTGCACATGGAACAGGAATTGGACTTCATGATATATTCTCCGGTGCTCACTTCACGGCCGGACAGATACATCGTACTGCCAATCATCTTTTCACGCTCTGCACTGATGATGGCATTGGCCTCCGCATGAACACTGCGGCAAAGTTCGTAGCGCTCTCCGCGCGGAATATTCATCTGCTGACGGATACAAAATCCCAGGTCACTGCAGTTCATTCTGCCTCTCGGTGCTCCGACATATCCGGTCGAAATTACTTCATCATTCTTTACAATAACCGCACCATAACGGCGGCGCAGGCAAGTACCCCGTTTCGATACCACGTCTGCCAGATCCAGATAATAATTTACTTTGTCACGTCTTTCCATGCTAATCCTCCTTGTTTTCCGAAGGAAAATGCGAGCCGCGTTATGCAGAGCACAAATTCCCCTGCGGGGAATTACGGATTTTCCTCCGTTGTATTCTAATTGTTTTATCCGATTTGCAATACCTCACAGTTTATAAAAATACGAGATAATGCATTGCAAATGCATTCGCAATTCCAAGCGCAATTCCTACCGCCACCTGTATCGGCGTATGGCCGACAAACTCTTTTAATTTTACTTCCGGAAGGTCCGCTTTACTCAAAGCCTCAAACGCTTCAATCAGTTCATTTAACAGAACTGCCTGTTTCCCGGTCTCCTGTCGGACGCCCATGGCATCATGGCACACAATAATGGCAAGAATTGCCGTAACTGCAAATTCAAAACTGCCTAGTCCATAAATAAGTGCTGTCACAGTCGCCATAGAAGTCACCGTTGCCGAATGACCGCTCGGCATACCGCCGTCTCCAAAAAGACGCTCTATGCTAAATTCCTTATTGATAATAGCATTAATGATTACCTTTAACACCTGGGCCACCGTCCACGATGCCACCGCAGTAATCAGAATAGGATTCCCCAACAAATCTACCAGCCAGTCCATACATTTTCTCCGTTTCCATTGTGATTTGACAATTCCTTATCGGAACTCTTATAATCAACATATTATAACCATTATAAAGTAAGGAGATTCTCCATGTCAAATATTATTGAAATAACAGATTTTACTGTGCCGGAATTAGACGTATATGCACGTCTTTCCGAAGCCCAGCTTGCACATTATTACGAACCGGCGCCGGGTATCTTTATTGCAGAAAGCCCGAAGGTAATCGGGCGCGCACTGAACGCAGGCTATGAACCGGTTTCCATGCTGGTCGAAAAAAAACAGATTGACGGCGAAGCCCGCGACCTGATTGCCCGTGTCGGCGACATTCCGGTTTATACCGCGGAATTTGATGTACTGACGCAGTTAACCGGCTTTCAGCTGACCCGAGGCATTCTCTGTGCAATGAAACGGAAACGGCATTCTACCGTTGTAGACCTTTGTAAAAATGCCCGTCGCATTGCGATACTGGAAAATGTCATGAACCCGACTAACGTAGGCGCTATCTTCCGCTCTGCTGCCGCACTTGGCATGGATGCTGTTTTACTGACGCCTGCCTCCAGTGATCCATTGTACCGCAGAGCCAGCCGTGTCAGCATGGGTACGGTCTTTCAGATTCCGTGGACGTATCTCGGAGCCAAAGGCGACGAGGATTCTGCCTGGCCGTTTCAGGGAATTTCTCTTCTGAAAGAACTGGGCTTTAAAACAGTTGCCATGGCATTATGCGACGATTCCGTTTCCATCGACCATCCGGATTTACTTGCAGAAGATAAACTCGCTATCATTCTTGGCACGGAAGGCGACGGTCTTGCCGCTTGTACGATTTCAGACTGTGACTACACAGTAAAAATTCCGATGGCTCATGACGTGGACTCTTTAAACGTCGCTGCTGCCAGCGCGGTAGCATTTTGGGAACTGGGCAGATAAAACCCCGGAAATAACACAAGACCTCGAACGTATCTGTTTGATACTCCGAGGTCTTCTCTTTTTGCATATGTTACTTTTCTCTGCGGATAAAGTTCGTCCACGCGTGTTTTTCCTGCTCCGGCAAACCGTACTTTTCTTTGCCAAGTGCAATACTCTTCATTAAGAAGGACATGTTTCTGGCAAGGGTACGCATGGTCTGCATCCCTTCTGCATCCTGCTCTGCTTCTCCCGGAACCGCACCGTGCACACTGTTCCAATACTGACTGGAGGCTACCGGCATGCCGCTGATGGTGAAGAATTTGTTGAGTTCATCAAAAGTAGAGGAACATCCGCCTCTTCTTGCCACAGCAACACTTGCTCCAACCTTCATGCGCTTATCAAACTTCGTACTGTAAAACAGCCTCTGTAACAGTGCAACCAGCGTTGCATTGGCAGAAGCATAATACACCGGACTTGCCACAACCAGGCCGTCCGCCTTTTCAAACTTCTCTGCATATGCATTGACTGCATCGTCAAATACACACTTGCC
Source organism: Lachnospiraceae bacterium (assembly GCA_015057585.1). Classification (GTDB taxonomy): domain Bacteria; phylum Bacillota; class Clostridia; order Lachnospirales; family Lachnospiraceae; genus SIG299. The sequence continues at coordinate 19,899 of SVEF01000010.1, forward strand.
AAGCTTGTAGCACGCGCCACAGCCCATGCAACCGCGAATCTGCTGATTGCCAACCTGTAATACTTCGACTTCCACCTGTTCTTCTTCAAACACCTTCACCATTTCTTCAATTGCCGCTGCGGTGTTTCCGTTTGTGTGTGGGCTTCCGTTAAAAATTAAGACCTTCATGTTTCCATTCTCCTCGTTTAATGTTTGCATTCCTAAAGGGTGCTATCATAAAAATCCCATGCACTTTGCCCCTTCACAAACATTATATCACTTGATCAAAAAAAAGAAAGCTCTAAAGTCCTTTGGACTTTAGAGCCTGTCATTACACTCTGATTGTGAGATATTCACCGTCGGCACCTTCCATTTCTACCAGGGTTAATCCCCGATAGTCTTTCTTGAATCTTCGAAGCCCTGCCAGTAAACACATCGCTTGTTCTTTTGTAATAATAACACCATACTTTCCCAGAAACTTTGGTGCCCTCTTTGCTACTATCTTATTCAATATCAGACCATAAGGAATACGTAGCGCTATTCTATGGCCTTTGCCGTCTTTCATTATAAGTTTCATCATTTACTCCACAAAAATCCGAATCGATTGTCCTTCCGCAGATTCCATTTCAACCAGATTGCCGATTACACCCTGGCGTACCAAATCCATCACCTGATTTAAGTCAATGTTGCTAAGGCTTAGCGACTCGCATCCGGATATTTCAGGAATTGACATCCCGGCATCTACCGCCAACTGCACCAATGCCAATGGCACATTGATACGCATTTTTTCTCCCCGTTCAGAATCCATTACCACGCGTAGCATCATGTCCTTGATATCCTTACGCTCCGCCTCCGGCACAATTCTTACTTTCGGTTCTGACTTACCAGTGAGCAGTTCATCCACGGTCACACCCAAAAGTTTTGCAAGCTCCGGTAATAATGTAATATCCGGACAGGTCTGGTCGTTTTCCCATTTACTGACCGCCTGCGCGCTCACTCCCAGTTTTTCAGCCAACTCGTCCTGCTTAAATTCCTTGTCTTTTCTCAAAAATGCAATTCTTTTACCTAATGTCATTTCCATGCTTTTTCTCCTTTTCCATTTTCATTTTGTCGTCTCGTGCACTGACGTTGTCATCAATATACCATGTCCTTTTCGCAAAACAAATGGAACATTGGTTGATTTTACCTTTTTTCACACAACCAAAGAGAGTTTTTTCGCTCAACCGGTGGTTGACTTATGCTTTTTTACAATATTCCGGCAATTTCCCTTTTCCAGTGTTTCATAAATCCGATAGACATCAAAGCGGTCAATATTGTCCGCGTCTCCGATACTTTCAGCAAATGAAGTACGCTCTCCCGGAAAATCAGCCTTGTCATCCACATGAATAGCAATTCCGTAACAAATATCCTCAATACGTCCTTTGGGCAAACCCAGTTCTTCCAAAAACGGACGCGCAATTTGGGCCGCTTTTCTCCCATGATTCAACCAATCACTTTCTTCCTTAAAGTCCCTGCAATATGAAACATCATGGAGCAGACAGGCAATGACCATCTCTGTCACATCAAAGCCTTCCTTTTCTGCAATTTCCTTTCCGATGTTTGCTACTCTGTAACTATGTTGCAGGCGATATTCTCTTGCTGCCGGATGCTCTGTAAAATAGTCGCTCTCCTATAGCTTTACTTTTAAAAACTCTTCTGTTTTCTGCACCCATTCCCTATTCATTTGTTTTCTCCTCCTGCTTTCAACTATGTACGAATCTAATTTTCATTATAGTTTCTTTTCAAAAAAAAGGGAACCCCAACTATAGGACGATTTTTTGTATGTATACAATCTATTTCTATGATTTACTATACAAATCGAGTCTCATATATCTCCTAAAGTCCTTGTTTTGTATGTATAGCAAGAAAAAGGAAAAAATATATACTCATTTTTAAAGAAAAACGTATTAAAAAGTATATATTTTTTCCTATACATACAAACTCAAATTTCAAAACGCCCATATCGTGTAAAAACAATTATGTTTTGTATCTTTTTTTTTGAAAATAGTACTATGCGCCTAAAATGCGGCAATAAACAACAAGAACACTACATAAACAGCAGCAAACTTACCGCCATCACTGCCATACCTGCCACCAAGCCATAGATAGACAGATGGTGTTCTCCGTATTCACGTGCCGCCGGAAGCAGTTCATCTACGGAAATGAATATCATAATTCCGGCCACCGCTGCAAAAATAACCCCGAAAATGATATCATTCATAATCGGCATCAAAAGCAACCATCCTATGATGGCGCCGACCGGCTCAACAATACCGGATGCAAACGAATACAAAAATGCTTTTTTCCTGGAACCGGTCGCCTGATAAATCGGCACCGACACCGCAATACCTTCCGGAATGTTATGAATCGCAATGGCTACCACAATCGGAATCGCAATGCTCGGATCCTGCAGGGCAGAAACAAAAGTTGCAAGTCCCTCCGGGAAATTGTGAATTGCAATGGCAAGAGCCGTAAATGCTCCCATGCGCATCAGGTGCTTTGACTTGTCTTCTCCTGTTTCTCCTGTTTCTCCTGTTTTCACACTATCAGCAAGTACTCCCTTTGTTTCATGAGGATTTTCTTCCTCCGGAATCAATTTATCAATTAATGCAATCAAAAAGATACCGCCAAAGAAAGCAAGCACGGTTGCCCATGCCCCCCATTTATCTCCAAGTTCTCCCGAAAGAGACGTGCGTGCCTTCTGAAAAATCTCTATCAGGGAAACATAAATCATGACCCCTGCCGAAAATCCCAGACTAATCGATAAAAATTTTTTATTTGTCTTCTTTGCAAAAAAAGCAATCAAACTGCCGATGCCGGTGCTTAATCCGGCGAATAACGTAAGCAAAAATGCAAGCATAAGATTCATCATTTCTTTCTTTCCTCCCTTTAGTGTATTCTGAATATAAAAAAAGGTGATTATACATGAGTTAGTTGTAACTAACTAAAGTATATCACCTTCTGAATAATAAATCAATAATTATTCCTATTTTTTAATTATAATTTTTTCCGGTATACCCTGGAAACCGTGCCTCCGACATTCGGCAGATTGGTATAGTGTTCGTATCCGTACTTTTCATAAACCTCGGTATGTCCGGTAGAAATGTAGGTATATTCCTTTCCCTGCTGTCTTGCCATCTCTTCCGCATGTGCCATCAGTTTTCCGAAATGACGGTGTCCTCTGTATTCCGGATAGGTATAAACAAATCCGATCCACGGTGTCAGTTCTGTCTGTTTGATATCGTCCATCGGGGCAAAGGTACAATACGATACCAGATTTTCGCCTTCTGTCAGCAAAAGAATTTTTGCTCCTTCTCCTGCAAAGTCAAAAAACGTATCATCCTGCAACATATTTGCTAAAAGTTCACCGGCGCTCCAGTCACTATTTCTGATCTTCTCTATCCAATATGTCTGATCCTGCTCATAAAATAACTCTCTGATTTCCATACAAGACTCCTCTTTATGCTGCATTCTTTTTCTGTGTTATCTTATTCCAAAAAGCCGATGCCAATAACTTTGTCATACCAAAGTACACAAGCAATGCCACGCCGATACCAAATAAAATTCCGCCAAGAATATCCGTCGGGAAATGAACAAACAGATACATTCTGCTGAATGCAATCAAGGCTGCAACAACAATCGCGGCAATTCCTTCCTTTTTATGATTCAAGAAGATGGTTACACTTGCCGCAAAGCCGGCAAAGGTGTGCCCGGACGGGAAAGAATAACTGGATGGCGCCTTCAGTAACAATTCTACCGTCGGGTCAATCCAGCACGGGCGGTCCCGCATGACAAGCTCCTTTACAATTCCGTTGCCGATAAGCTCCATTAAAATCAGGGCAATGCCGATACTGAAGGCGCACTTTCTGTACTTTTTGAAAAACACCATGAGCACCGCAACTCCAATCCAGAAAAGTCCACCATTACCAAGTGATGTGATAAAAAGCATTATCTTATCCAGCACCGGATTATGTAACTCCTGCAACAAATATAAAAATGAAAATTCCCAGTTCATACTCATTCCTCCCGTTTTTTTGTTATTTAAACTCTTTTTAAAAATCTCATGTTTCTAAGACAAATCTCTGCCTGCATTTTTACCATTCTAAAAATAGTGCACAAAAACGAGAGATATTTTTGTGCACCTTTCCAAAATTACTTTAGCAGCATTGATTTTCGAACAAACATTCGATATAATAATGTAGAGCAACCGTAGCAAAGGGTGTGTTGGCCTCCATCTTTACAGAATGGAGGTGATGCTATGAAGAATCAAAAGCCTTCTTTTGATTTTATGGATTTAATGACCTTCGGTCTTTTCCTTATAGCATTACTTACATTTGTGTTTGCATTTTGTAGGTAATCGTTATACATAGAAAAACCACCCCTGAACTTTGACCAGAGACGGGGTGGAATTTCTCCAATTTTAGGTCAACCCACCACAATGGGCGGTTGCTCTTTTCTTATCTATAGTTTAGCATCAAACTCTTTGTTTTGCAAGGCAAATTTGCACCCCATATAAAATCTAAATTGTTACCATTTCCTTCTCTGTCTTTCTCTGAAGGAATTCTCTGAACTCCTCCAATGTGCCTCCGGTAAGACTTGATTTATCATATACCTGTGCATGACTGATGCTGAATACAAACACAAAATACTCTTTGGTCTCTGCCATTTCTAAAATCTTATCATAACTCCACTCTGACTTGCCGAATTCCGAAACCGATTCGTAGCCGTCTGCCGTAAACGTTGCAACCGAGGTTTCTGTTCCCGGAAGCAAACGTTTTCTGGCAAGATATCCGTTGATGGAATCTTCAAAAAGAAGAACTGTCCCCATAATGGCAATGGCAATCCATGTCAAAATAGAACTGAAATCAACCTCCAAACCGTTTTCACCCGGTATCAGCGTAAGTAAAAGGCCTAAGGCGCAAATAATATAGCCGAATATTCTCGTGCGAAGGTTTCTTTTCTTACGAATTGTTTTCCGGACTCCCAGCGCCATGGTTTTCATTGCCTTTTGGTTATATTTCGTTTGAAATGTAAATTCCATACTACTTATACTCCTCTAACACACTCTTTAATAACTTCGGATTGTCTGTCATAATACAGTCACAACCAAGTTCAATCAATTTTCTCATCTCGTCCGCATCGTTAATCGTCCAATATTGCACAGCAATATTTCTTCTGTGTGCTCTGCGAATCAGTGTCTTGATATCCAAAGGCACTTCGATTCCCAATTCATAGCTCGTCGGAATCTGCAGACAGGCGAAGTCACTCTTGTTAAACAAATTCACGCCAAGAAGCTGTGTAATAATAAATTTTGAAGCCGTTCCGGTCGGAGCCCCGCGTAACAAATCAGAATACTTAGCCTTTAGCTCTGCCTCGATTTCATCATGGAACGTACCGACCACAATCCGGTCACGATAGTCCGGATACCGGTTCAACGTTTCATTTAAAATGCGGCATGCCTCATAGCCAAGTTCTCCGCTGTTCTTAATCTCCACGATGAACAATAAATCCGGATGGCTTTCGTAAAACTCTTCAAACAATTTATCTACGGTCGCAATCTGCAGGCCTAACCCCTCCAAATCCGTTGCGTCCTTGTAAATACGTTCCCCGTTTTCATCCTTGAAATAATAACCGAAATTGTACTGTGAAAGTTCTTCTAACGTCATATCCTTGATGTAATGGCGGTTCTTCTTATCCTCGCAGAGTGTTTCCACCTCATCCAATGTCAAATCTCCATTCACATTGCAGGTCTCATCAATGTAAGAGTCATGGTTATAAACCAAATAACCATCCTTCGTCAGATACAAATCACTCTCAATAATATCAATTCCAATCGTATTTACCGCTTCGCGGAAGGCAAGCATGGTATTTTCCGGGTTATTATCCCCACCGCCTCTGTGTGCTGCAATCATCGGGAGTTCTCCCTTTTTTTGCACAAACGGATTATTCTCTACATTTTTCTTTGGCGGAAGCACATTGATTATAAGAAAAAACAGTGCTATTACTCCGACAATACTCCCAAAAATCTTTAACCCTTTTCTCTTTTTCATATGGTTTCTCTCCTTCTTCGTTCCGCTTTTGCTTTCTTACCATCCTTTCTTATAGGAACATCATAACATAATTCCTGCCAAAATACCATCAAAAAAGTTAGACTAAAGTCCTATATTATGCTATAATACCAACGGATACAAAGTCTCAGAAAGGAAGATACACTTTATGGAACGGATATGCAATCTATTGAAACAGTATAAAGCTAATATGGACGCACAGCAGAATTTCAATGATTCTATTCTGGTTCCTCAGACAAAAGAAGCATGGCTGACCGTGTTAAACCACCGTGCCGAGCAAACACTTGCCATTCACACACAAAACATCCGTCTTTTGGACGAGATAGAAGTCATTCTCGCCGAGCCGTTCACGGAAGAAACCGCTGATATTCTGTTCCGCGAAACGGTCCGTATGTATTGGGACGGTTACGACGACAGCCAGTTGCTCCTGCCTATCATGGCAAAACTGATTGCTTTTTATGAGGAAAACGAAAATCTGAAACGTCTGGCCTTTTTATACGGCGCAGTTTACTACGAGGAAAGCGAAGTACAAAACCGCAGCCTTGGCTTAAAAAAGCCGGCAGATGAATATAACCATAAAATTATCGCCCTGCGTTCCCGCTATGCCGATTTGGATGAAGATACCCGCAGACGCATTTGGAACGCCTACTATAATATTATTGTCATCTCGCTTGCAAACAAGGCGATTGACGCGGATATCTCCTATCATTATTTCAGGGAAGCCATGGACTTTTGGAATACGGATGCCGTACAGGCCCTGGATGGCGAGAATGAGCGTACCTGTCGCGTTATCGACCGCATTGCGAACGAATGGATGATTATCAGTGAATATGTCGATGACAGTAGTCCGGAAACCATCCGTGCCTTCTGCAATGAAGCAAATAAGGCATATCAACGAGAGCTTGCCGGTGTTGAAAACAGTCTGCAAATAAACAGTGAGGTCTACTCCGCTTACCTGCATTCCCTTGTTTTAAAGGGAGAACGCGATTTTGATTCCATCATTGATGAATTTTATGATTATTGCATCCGCAAATTCCCGTTGTGCAATTTTAACGAACTTTCCGATGAGGATTTATACTTTATCATCAACGCTCCGTTAACTCTGGAAGAATGGATGCGCCACTGCTCTTCGCAGGAAAAAACCAGGCAAATTATTACGGAACTCAGAAGACTGACGCAGGACACCTGGTACTACCGTCTGAACAAGTATTCTTCTCCGTTTGTGAACGAGACGCTTGCCGACTGGTGCTTCCGTGCCATGAAATATATCGATTCCCCGGCAGATAAGGAAGAATGGTTATTCCAACTTTTAATTCACAGACAGCTGCCTACCTACTTACACTCCGTCATGGTCGAAAACCTTGCTGTGGAAGTTTCCAAGGAACTGCTGTTGCAGCAGCCGGAACTCTTTTCCGAAATTCCGATGCTGCCAAACGATGATTTAATCAAATTTATCCGTCAGTGTGCCCTCTTACATGACATCGGCAAGACGCGAATCACCGATATTGTCAATACACAGGGCCGTCGCCTGCGCGATATCGAATTTGAGGCCATCCGCAACCATCCGTCCTACGGCGCTGAGATGATTGGGCAGGACCCGTATCTGATGCAATATCATGATATCATTTTAGGTCACCACAAATTTTACGACGGTACCGGCGGTTATCCGGAAGGCTATGACAACACGGCCTCCCCTTACCGCATCATTACCGATTTGATTACCATCTGCGACTGCCTGGATGCCGCCACGGACTCCCTCGGCAGAAACTACCGCTCCGCAAAACCTCTTACCGAAGTCCTTGCGGAACTGGACACCGAAAAAGGAACCCGCTACAACCCGGATATCGTAAACATTATTCAAAACACTCCGGAGCTTAAGGAAAAGCTCGATTACCTTCTCACGGAAGGACGTTTGGACATCATGTATAACGCTTACTCCGAGTATTGCGGATTCTAATCCCTATAGAAACCTTAGGACATATTGCCATGCAGTATGTCCTTTTTTATTGTGTTTGGCTTTACAAGTCACGGGCATATTGCTTCGCAACATGCCCGTGAAGGAGGGCTCGGCAGGCTCCGGACAGGATTGCAGTTGCCGCAGTCCCTTTCTTTCCGCGCGCTTTCCCTTCCCAGACATTCAGTCAAACGGAAAGCAGGCTCCAATCGCGGCCTTTTTTCGAGCGGCAGGAATAGAAACCGCAAGAGCCGATTGTCTGAGGCGGGAGGGAAGAAAAATCCCCAACAAAACAAGAGGATATCACGAATAAAGTGCGACAGCACTTTTACGAAAAGGCAGGAGTCGTCTCTGGACAAACTGGTTTGTCCGAGAGCGACTACCGCCTTTTCTAAAACCGCGTCCTACGGACGCTTTTCGTGATATCCTCTTGTTTTTTCTTAGTATTCTACCTCCCGACCGCCGAGTTTCGGGCTTGCGGTTTCTGCTCATGACTGCCGATAAAAAGGGCAGGGATTGGGAAGCCCCTTTCCGGTTGGCTGCGTCTGCGAAGGGAATCGTGCGGAAAACAAAAAAGGGACTGCGGTAGCTGCAATCCCTTCGTGTCCTACCTCGCTAAAGTCATCGTGTAAAGCCCCGCATACACACCGCTCCGAGCCAACAGCTCATCGTGTGTACCGCGCTCCTTAATTCCGTCCTCACCAAGCACAAGAATGTTCTTCGCATTTTTAATTGTCGAAAGCCTGTGTGCAATGACAAAGGTCGTCCGGTTCTTCGCCAGCTTCTCCAGTGACTCCTGCACTACCTTTTCGCTTTCATTGTCCAGCGCCGAGGTCGCCTCATCAAAGATAAGAATCGGCGGATTCTTAAGGAAGACCCTTGCAATGCTGAGTCTCTGCTTCTGCCCGCCCGACAGTTTGATGCCGCGCTGTCCTATGTACGTGTCGTATCCGTCCGGCAACTCCATAATGAACTCATGTGCATTGGCATTCTTTGCCGCCTCTACGATTTCTTCCATCGTCGCATCCGGCTTTCCGTAACGGATATTGTCCGCAACGGAACCGGCAAACAGATACACATCCTGCTGTACAATGCCGATGCTGTTACGCAGCGAACGCATCGTCACCTTGCGGATGTCCTGCCCGTCAATTTTGATGCTTCCGTCCGTCACATCATAAAATCTAGGAATCAGACTACAAAGCGTTGTCTTTCCGACACCGGACGAACCAACCAGTGCCATATAGTCGCCCGCATCCACCTGTAAATCAATGTTACAGAATACCGGTGCCAGCGTACCCTCATATTGAAACGCTACGTTTTCAAAAGAAATATCGCCCCGTACATTTTCCAGTGCCACTGCATCCGCAGCATCCTGAATGTCCGGCTCCGTATCCATGATTTCCATGAAACGTTCAAAACCGGTGATACCGTTTTGGAACTGCTCGGTAAAGTTAATCAGCTTACGTACCGGCTCTACCACACTGTTCACATATAATAAAAAGGTCAGTAAATCGCTCAATTTGATAACATCGTTTGCAATCATCAGTCCGCCGCCCGCAATCACACCCACGTTAATCAGTGTTGTAAACAGACCGAGTCCCGAGTGGAACGTCGCCATTTCGCGATAAGAATTTTTCTTACTTGCCACAAAACGTCCGTTGCCCTCTTTGAACTTTTCCACCTCAAGATCTTCATTTGCAAACGACTTCACCACACGGATTCCGGATAAATTATCCTCAATCTGTGCGTTGATTTCAGAAATTCTCTGGCGGTTTGCCTTAAAAGCCGCATTCATCCGGGTCTTCATCTTCCATGCAAAGAAAAACATTAGCGGCAGGAAAATAAACAAAAGAAGTGTGAGCGGCACATTGATTCCGACTAAGATGATAAACGCACCGACAAACTTGATAATCGAAATGATGATATCCTCCGGACCGTGATGGCACAGTTCCGTAATTTCAAACAAGTCGTTGGTAATACGGGACATCAGCTGGCCGGTCTTTTGATTATCATAAAATCCGAAGGAAAGCTTCTGGAAATGATTGAAAATATCGTTTCGCATATCATATTCCATTTTTGCACCCATTACATGGCCCTGATAGGAGATGAAATAGTTACAAAACAGTTCTAACAGGGCGAGGCCAATCATTGCCAATGCAAGTTTCAGAATGATAACAACTGCTTCCGCGATTTCGTAATTGACCAAAATGTCATTGGTGATATAACGCACAATGAGCGGATACACCAACGAAATCCCCGCAGCACCAAAAGCACAAACCATATCTGCCGCAAACAATTTTAAATACGGCCGGTAATATGATAAAAAGATTTTAAATTTCCTCTTATCCATACATTCCTCCTTTTTTATGGGAAAGCCACCCGGACAACAATCCGGATGGCCATGTGTTTTCTTTTTTAGTTATCTGGAAAGTTTCTTGGACATGCTCACTAAGAATTCATCCGGCATCTTCTTCATAGCCAGTGCTTCCATGATGTCGTAATCTACAAACTCACCATGCTTATAAGCGACCACGCGGTTACTCTTTCCTTCGCAGAGAAGCTCTACTGCCTTTGCACCCATCGCCGATGCATAGACACGGTCCTTTGCTGTCGGACTGCCGCCACGCTGGATGTGACCGATAATCGTTGCTCTGGTCTCAACGCCGGTAGCTGCCTCAATTCTCTTTGCCATACCGTTAGAATCACCGACACCTTCTGCATTGATGATGATGTGATGTGTCTTTCCGACACGCTTTCTTTCGATAATATTTTTGATAATAGCTTCTTCATCATTATCATAAAGTTCCGGAAGCAGAATGCTCTCTGCACCGTTTGCGATACCGCACCAAAGGGCGATATAACCGGCATGTCTTCCCATTACTTCGATAATGCTGCAACGCTCGTGGGATGTCGATGTATCACGAACCTTATCAATTGCTTCCATCGCGGTATTTACTGCAGTATCAAAACCGATGGTATACTCGGTACATGCAATATCCAGGTCAATGGTCGCCGGAACACCGATGGTATTAATACCTCTCTGATATAATTTTCTGGCACCGTTAAAGGAACCGTCACCACCGATGACGATAATACTGTCAATGCCGTACTTCTTACATACATAAGCACCCTTATCCTGTCCCTCTGCCGTCATAAACTCCGGACAACGTGCCGTATACAGTGCAGTACCGCCACGCTGGATAATATCGGACACGCTCTTTGCATCCATATCAAAAATATCCTCATCCAGAAGTCCCGAATAACCTCTGCGGATACCCTTTACCTTTAATCCGTTTGCCAATGCAGTGCGGACAATCGCACGGATGGCAGCGTTCATTCCCGGAGCATCTCCACCGCTGGTCAATACACCGATGGTCTCCACCTTATTTGCCTTTGTAACCTTTCTAGCCACTCTCTTTACCTCCATCTATTTCATCGGAAACTCATTTGTTAAATAAAATACAAACCTCTTCTCTCTATTTTATAGCATTTACCGTACTTTTTCAATAGCAATGCTATCTTTTTTTGTCCACAACCTTAATCTGTTCCTCGCCAAATGCCGTTTTCAAAACTGCAAGCAAATCCTCTGTGATTTCCACACTCCGGTTTTTCGGCAGACGCTTCATCGCCTTTTCCTCATTCAGGTAAATCACGACCTCCTGCCTGCCGTCGCTTTCCGCAAGAAGGCGGTACAATTCCTCTTCACGCGCCATAAATGTTTCCTTATTATCAAAACGCACCCAGAGTTCTCTCGGCAATTCAGAAAGTTCTGTAATCTCCATGCAGATTAATTTTGCTGCCTTGTCTTCTTCCGCAGAAACACGACCCTTAATGAGCACCTTGGCATCTTCGGAAAGCAAGGTGCGGTACTTTTCATAATCACGCGGGAATAAAATGACCTCAACCGTACCAAAAATGTCCTCCAGGGTCAGAAACGCCATTGTTGTGTTGTTCTTTGTCGTCTTTCTGGTAATCCCGGCAATCAGTCCGCCAAGCACCACGGTTTCCCCGTCGTTTACCTTAACCTCGTTCGTCTCCTCATCAAGCTGGAACGCCAGTGTATCGGTCGTTGTATTTTTGCGCAGTACTGCCATATAGTTTTCCAGAGGATGCCCGCTGACATACACGCCGAGCACTTCTTTTTCAAATGCAAGCAGTTCTTCCTTTGTGAACTCACCGACATTCGGAAGACGTACCTCAAATTCCTGACGGTCCTTTTCCTCGGCAAAATCAAACAGACTCATCTGACCGGTCAGCCCCTTCTTTTTCTCTTGGGCAACACCGTCCATGACGCCGACATACACCTGCATCAGCTGTTTTCTCGTACCGAATTCCTCACCAAATGCGCCCGCCTTGATAAAGCTTTCCACGGTACGCTTGTTGACTTCCTTGCCGGATAACCGCTCCACAAAATCCTTCAGTCCCGTATATTTTCCGTTTTCTTCTCGCTCCGCTACCAGCGCTTCAATGACAGGCTTTCCTACACCCTTAATTGCCGAAAGACCATACCGGATCTGATTGCCGGAAACAGAAAAGCCCATTTCTCCTTCATTCACGTCCGGCGGCAGAATCTCAATGCCCATCTGTCTGCAGGAATAAATGTATTCGGTTACTTTTCCCGGATGATCCATCACCGACGTCATAAGCGCCGCCATAAATTCCACCGGATGATAATATTTTAAATATGCCGTGCGGTAGGATACCACCGCATAGCATGCCGCATGTGCTTTGTTAAACGCATACTTTGCAAAATCCGTCATCTCATCAAAGATCTTGTTGCCAACCTCTTCTGAAATGCCGTTTGCAATGCAGCCCTTTACACCTTCTTCCGGATTACCGTATACGAAGTTTTTGCGCTCCTTTGCCATGACATCGGCCTTTTTCTTTGCCATTGCACGGCGCACAAGGTCACTCCGGCCATAACTGTAGCCCGCAAGCTCACGTACAATCTGCATTACCTGCTCCTGATATACGATACAGCCGTGGGTTGTCTTTAAAATCGGAATCAGTTCCGGACAGTCGTAGACAATGCTCTCCGGATTCTGTTTTCCCTTGATATACTTCGGAATAAAGTCCATCGGACCCGGACGGTACAAAGAAATACCCGCAATAACATCTTCTAAGTTTTCCGGCTTTAACTCTTTCATGAAGTTCTTCATGCCGGTACTTTCAAGTTGGAACACACCATCGGATTTTCCGCTGCTGATCATCTCATAAATATTCGGGTCGTCATAGTCGACCTTATCCATATCCAGCCATTCGCTCTCCGGACGGTTTTTATTGACCAGTTTCTGCGCATCCTGAATAACGGTCAGCGTTCTGAGACCTAAAAAGTCCATCTTAAGAAGACCCAGTTCCTCAAGTGTTGTCATCGTAAACTGTGTCGTAATTGCTTCATCTGCACCACGGGAAAGCGGCACATATTCATCCGCAGGAGCATTGGCAATGACCACGCCCGCCGCATGAATGGAGGTATGTCTCGGCAATCCCTCCAGACGCTTTGACATATCAATCAGATAATGAACCTTCTCATCACTTTCGTACATGCCGCGGAATTCCGGACTGCTCTTTAACGCCTTCTCAATCGTGATACCAAGTTCGGTCGGCACCAGTTTTGCCACCTGGTCACAAAGAGCATACGGGTAGTCCAGGGCCCGTCCTACGTCACGGATGACACCGCGCGCCGCCATCGTACCAAACGTAACAATCTGTACCACCTTTTCCTTGCCGTACTTGCGTACCACATAGTCAATGACTTCCTGTCTTCTTTCAAAGCAAAAGTCAATATCAAAGTCCGGCATCGAAACTCGTTCCGGATTTAAAAACCGCTCAAACAGGAGCTGATAACGGATAGGGTCAATATCCGTTATCCCAAGGGCATACGCCGCAATACTTGCCGCACCGCTGCCTCGTCCCGGACCTACCATAATATCATGGTCCTTTGCATATTTGATAAAATCCCATACAATCAGATAATAATCATCAAATCCCATCGTATGGATGACATTCAATTCATAATCCAGCCGTTCCTGTAACTCCGGTGTCACAACCGGATACCGCTTTTTCATACCTTCCGCGCAAAGTGCCTGTAAATAGGTCCACGCATCATAGCCCTCCGGCACCTCGTACTTTGGCAGCTTGTACTGTCCAAAAACGATTTCCACGTTACAACGCTCGGCTATTTTATGGGTATTCTCTAACGCTTCCTTTGCATACGGAAACAAAGCCTCCATCTCTTCCGGAGACTTCAAATAATACTGACCGCCGTCATAGCGCATACGGTTTTCATCCTGCACTTTCGTCTGTGTCTGGATACAGAGCAGAATGTCATGCGCTTCCACGTCGGTGTCATAAATATAATGTACATCGTTCGTTGCCACCAGATCGATTCCTGTCTCCTGGTGCATGCGAAGCAATGCCGTATTCACGGTTCTTTGCTCCGGAATACCATGATCCTGCAATTCCAGGAAGAAATTTCCCTTGCCGAAAATCTCCTGAAGCCGCAATGCCGCAGCCTTTCCTTCTTCATAAAACCCACGCTTTAAATTGGTTGCCACTTCCCCCGCCAGACACGCAGAAAGCGCAATAATGCCTTCCGAATACTGAGTGAGCACCTCATAATCCACACGCGGTTTATAGTAATACCCTTCGGTAAAGCCCTTGGAAACGATTTTCATCAGGTTCGAATATCCGGTATCATTTTCGGCAAGCAGCACCAGATGATAATATCTCTCATCCGATACACTGCCTTCCTTTACAAAACGGGAGCCCGGCGCCACATAAACCTCACAGCCGATGACCGGACGGATGCCTTCCTTTTTGCAGGCGCGGTAAAAGTCAATCACGCCATACATCACCCCGTGGTCTGTAACAGCAAGACTGTCCATGCCGAGTTCCTTTGCCCTCGCCACAATTTCTTTAATTTTTGCCGAGCCGTCCAACAGACTGTACTCCGTATGCACATGCAGATGTGTGAAATTCATACCTGTCTCCCTTTCTAATGACTACATAAGTAAAAAACCCGGGGACCATGTCTTGACCCCCGGGATAGTTGCAACCGTTTTTATGCTTCCAAAAACTTCTGAATCTCTGCAAGTGCAGTTTCTTCATCCGTTCCTTCTGCTGTCACTGTCACTTTTTCGCCTTCCGCAAACTTTAAAATCATCACTCCCATGATGCTCTTTGCGTTGGTTCTCTTTTCCGCCTGGTCTACGTGAATGCTGCTGTCAAACTTACTTGCAAGCTGCACTAACATTGCCGCAGGACTTGCGTCTGCCTTGGAGTGGTCTCCAATAACGATTTCTCTTGATACCATTTCAGTCCTCCTAATAATTACTATTGTAATCGCAGTCTCGTTTCATCTGCGATAATGCTCAGTTTTTTCAGCCTGTGATTGACTCCGGACTTTCCGACCGGCGGATGCAGCATCTGTCCTAATTCCACGAGTGTTGCCTCCGGGTATTCCAATCTGAGCAGTGCAATTTCCTCCAGCCCTTCTGCCAGAGTGGCAAGTCCGATGGTATCCCGAAGATAAAGGATATCTTCCACCTGCCTTGAGGCCGCCCGTACCGTTTTGTTAATATTGGCAGCTTCACAGTTTACCTTGCGATTTATGGTATTCCGCATTTCCTTTAAGATCCGCACATTTTCGAATTCCATCAATGCCTGATGTGCTTCCATGACATTTAACAAATCCACAATTTGCGAACCTTCTTTAACATATACCACATAATGATACTTTCTTGCAATCATTTTCGCATCAACAGAAAAGAAACGCATCAAATCACGAAGCAGTTCCCCGTTTTCCTGTCTGCCCGCCACGATTTCGTAGTGATATCCTTTTTGCGGATTTGATAACGAACCGGACGCCAGAAAAGCACCGCGGATAAACGCCCTCTTACAACAGGTTTTCGCTGCCACCGGCGCCTCTGCCAGTAATACTCTTGCATTCTTTTCCTCTTCGCCTGCGACAGTCAGCTTACAGGCAGTCAAAATATGTCTTGTTTCTTTTTCCGACAAAAGCAGTTCATAACTGTTCTTTTTCGCGGAAAGAGACCTTGTAGCCAGTTCTGCACTGATTCCAAACAACTCCTTTAACATCTTAAACATTTTCTTTGTCAGGACAGTGCTTTCCGTTTGCAATTTTAAGATAAGGCTCCCGTCTTTGTCAACCAAAATTTTTCCGCAAAAAGCAATGATTGCGGAAATTTCAGCAATTTGACAATGCCTTGCCGGAGAAATCTGCTCACACAGTTCCTTCTTTACCTCGCCCGAGAATGACATTTGCAGCATCCTTTCCTATATCCCTGTGTTCCACTTTGATTCCGTAATCCAACACATCCAGACGTCCTGTAATGGCATTGGCAAGCGTTACTGACCGGTGTTTTCCTCCGGTGCATCCGATAGCCACCACCAGCCGGTTCTTTCCTTCATTAATATAATTCGGAATCAGGAACTTTAACATGTCTTCCAGTTTATTCAAAAATTCGTGTGCAGTTTCCGTCTGCATCACATACTCCTGTACTTCCCTTTCATTTCCGGTCTTGTGCTTTAATTCCGGCACATAGTACGGGTTCGAAAGAAAACGCACATCAAATACCAAATCCGCATCTGCCGGAATCCCGTATTTGAATCCGAACGACAATACCGTAATCATAAAATTGCGAAATTTCTCGTTCTCTACAAAAATCTTGTCGATCTGCACCTTTAATTCCCGCGTCAAAAGCTGACTGGTATCTAAGATATAATCTGCACTTTTCTTTAAAAAATCCGTTCTTTTTCTTTCTTCCTTAATTCCGGTTTCCACCCGGTCCATGCCGGCAAGCGGATGGGAACGTCTGGTTTCTTTATAACGTTTCACCAGCACATCATCCGATGCATCCAGATACAAAACTTCCACACGGCGGTTCTGTTCCTTTAACTGTACCAGCAACGGTTCGAGTTCTGATAAGGCCTGTCCGCTCCGGATATCCACGCCGAGTGCAATTCGGTCGTATTCGGAATTTTCATGAAAAACCAGTGTCGTAAATTTTGAAAGCAGTGGCACTGGCAGATTATCTACACAAAAATAGCCTGCATCCTCCAGCATTTTCAGTGCCGATGATTTTCCCGCGCCGGACATTCCTGTCACTATGACTACTCTCATCTTTCTCCTCCGTTACCACCTGTTATTAAAACTCACCCAAAAAACGGACTTCCGGTTCGAGCGTTACCCCAAACTGTTCCCTGACCGTTTTTGTAACATGCGCAATCACTTCACACACATCCTCTGCCGTGGCATCTCCTGCATTGATGACAAATCCGGCATGTTTTGTACTGACCATGGCTCCGCCGATTTTATATCCCATCAAACCTGCATCCTGAATCAGTTTTCCGGCAAAATAACCAACCGGACGTTTGAACGTACTTCCTGCACTCGGAAATTCCAGCGGCTGTTTCTCCTGCCTTGCCTTTCTATAGGATTCCATCGTTGCAAATATCTGAATCTTCGGCCGGATTTTCAAGGTAAAATACGCCTTAAGGACAATTCCGCCCGTTTCCATCAATATGCTGTGACGGTAGGACAACTTCAATTCTTCCGTCGTCAGCCGTTGTATGGTTCCCTCTTTCGTCAGCACTTCCACCGCCCAGAGTGTATCCTTAATCTCGCCGCCGTAAGCACCGGCATTCATCAGAACCGCACCACCGATGGTTCCCGGAATGCCCCCGGCAAATTCCAGTCCCGTAAAACCTTTTTTCCCTGCTGCCATGGCAAGTCTTGATAACATTGCTCCTGCACCTGCCGTAATCCGGCAAATACCCTCCGGCACGCTTTCATTTAACGTAATCTCGTCAAATTCTCCCGAAAGCCGCAGCACCACACCGCGGATTCCCGCATCCGAAACCAGCACATTGCTGCCGTTTCCGATGACATAATACGGAACATCAAACTGTTTACAAAGGCCAATCACCTGTTGTAACATTTCTACATTTTCTATGTAGGCATACCAGTCCGCCGGCCCCCCGGTACGGAATGTGATATGCTTTGCCATAGGCTCATCTTTTAAGAGCCTGCCATCCTTCATAATCTCTTTCAAACCCGCGGAAAATTCCTTCGGATACGTAATTTCCCCCATAAAAACCTCCTAATGAACCACCGGAAGCCCTATTTCCCCGCATTTACCTGATCCAGAACCATCTTTGCCGCACCGTAAATACCTGCATCGTTTCCAAGGGTTGCCAAACGGAAATCCTTGTGGTACAGCGCTCCGAGTAAATTCTGATTATAATGCTGTTCCAGTGTCTTTGTTAAAATTTCTCCGGCTTTGGATACACCGCCGCCGATGACAAACACCTGCGGATCTACCGTAGCCGCCACATGAGTCAGTGCTCCGGCTAAAATACCGCATACCTCATCTACCATGGAAAGTGCGAATGCATCGCCTGCCTTTGCGGCATCAAATACATCCTTCGCCTGCACATTTTCCACCTCGCGAAGCGAAGATGGTGTATCAGTTTCCGCGAGCGCCTTCTTTGTCAGACGTACAATTCCGGTTGCGGAAGCGTACTGCTCTAAATGTCCGTGTCCGCCACAGCCGCACAGTGCGGTTTCTGCCGGATTCACAATCATATGTCCGAGCTCGCCTGCTGCGCCCTTCACTCCGGCACGAATTTTCCCGTCCAGAATAATTCCGCCACCGACACCGGTACCAAGTGTTACCATAACAACATCCTGATACCCCATGCCGCCGCCGCGCCACATTTCACCGAGTGCAGCTACGTTGGCATCATTTCCAGCAGCCACCGGAAGCCCCAGAATCGCTCCCATGGTTTCGCTGACATTCATCACACCCCAGCCAAGGTTCGGACAGGTGTGTACCGTGCCATCCGCCGTTACCGGCCCCGGAACACCGACACCCACGCCGAGCACTTCTGCCTTTTCTATCTTCTTTTCCCCAAGTTTTGCAAAAATCGCGGTTGCAATATCACCCGGTACAGCCTCTCCGCCGTTTGCCGTATTGGTCTTAATCTCCCACTTATCAAGAACATTGCCCTCTGTATCAAACAAACCGCACTTTACCGTCGTTCCGCCGATATCAATACCAAAAACGTACATAATCTCTTCTCCTGTCTATTTCTCTTTTATTTTCCGTTGTTCTTTAAATTATTCGTCACTCTCTCATATAATTCCTGCGCCGCATTATACCCCATCTTCTTCTGACGGAAGTTGACTGCTGCTGCCTCACAAATCAGTGCCAGGTTACGTCCCGGACGGATCGGAATCGTATGACAAGCCACCTTGTTTCCGAGGAATTCCGTGTACTGGTCTTCCAGTCCCATACGGTCATATTCCCTGTCACGGTTCCACTCTTCCAGACGGATGACAAGGTCAATCTGCTGGGTGTTCTTTACACTTTCTACACCGAACAGATTCTTTACATTGATAATCCCGATGCCGCGAAGTTCAATAAAGTGTCTGGTCATGTCCGGTGCAGAACCGATTAAGGTGACATCGCTGACCTTCTTGATTTCCACCACGTCATCGGACACCAGACGATGTCCTCTTTTAATGAGTTCGAGTGCAGTTTCACTCTTACCGATACCGCTTTCACCGGTGATTAAAATGCCTTCGCCGTATACGTCCACCAGTACACCGTGAATTGAGATGCGCGGAGCCAGTTCTACCTTCAGCCAACGGATGACTTCACCCTGAAAATCCGTTGTCGACTTTTCCGACTGGAAAATCGGCACATTGTTTTCCACCGCAAGCGCTCTGATATCCTCATCAACCGGCAAATTTCTGCAGAACACGATGCACGGAATCTTAAAGCTCATCAGCTTTTGCATAATGCTCCTTCCATGGTCGGATTCCATCTTTTCCATATAGGCGTACTCCACATTACCGATAATCTGAAGTCGGTCATAATTAAAATAATCAAAAAATCCTGCCAGCTGCAGTGCCGGACGGTTTACCTCCGGTTGTGTCAGCATAATTTCGGAAATGTCAATTTCCGGTGTACAATTCTTCAGGTTCATTTTCTCCACAAGTTTTGAAAGTTCCACAGTATACATGTCAAGTTTTCTCCTTTATACGTGATGGCATATCTGCATTTAGTTTAACACATAGCGTCCGTAACTTCAACGATGAAAAAAGTCATACACCGCCTGTGCAGCCCCCCGGTTCATGGAAGGAAGCGCAGCCAGTTCCTCTATGGTAGCCGCCTTGATTTCCTCTAACGACGTATAGTGTTTCATCAGCGCACGTCTTCTGCTCTCGCCCACGCCCGGAATGTCATCCAGTACAGAGTGTGTCTGGGCTTTTCCGCGCAGGCTCTTATGATATTCGATGGCAAACCGGTGTGTTTCGTCCTGAATCCGGGTAATCAGGTGAAATCCCTCGCTTCTCGTATCAATCGGAATCTCAATATTATTATAGTAGAGTCCTCTCGTTCTGTGATTGTCATCTTTTACCATGCCGCAAACCGGAATATCCATACCAAGTTCTCCAAGGACCGCAAGTGCCACATTGACCTGCCCTTTTCCGCCATCCATCAGAATCAGGTCCGGAAGTCTCGTAAAACTGCCCATCTCCCTCACCTCATCTTCGATAAGGTCCGGATATTTTTCCATTAGTTCTGCCAGTTCTTTTTTTGCATGCTCAAACCGTCTGGTCAGTACCTCTTCCATGCTGGCGTAATCGTCCGGTCCCGTCACCGTCTTTGTTTTAAACTTACGGTAATCCGCTTTTTTCGGCTTGCCGCCTTCAAACACTACCATGGATGCCACATTCTCAAATCCGCTGGTATTGGAAATATCAAACGATTCGAGACGGTTTAATGACTCCATACCAAGCCAGTCGGCAATCTCCTGCAGAGCGCCCCTGGTCCGTTTTTCTTCCCTGGCAATCCGCTCCGAATCCTTTTGTAACACAAACGAAGCATTCTTTTCCGCCAGTTCCACCAGTTTTTCCTTGCCGCCTTTTTTCGGTACCTGGATGTGCACGCGCTTCCCACGTTTTGCAGAAAGCCATTCCTCCAAAAGTCCGACATCTTCGGTCTCCTCAGAAAGCAGTAATTCCTTTGGGATATATGGCATTCCGGCATAGAACTGCTTGATAAAGTTTGCCATAATGACAGACCTCGGTTCGTTTTCCACGCCGGTTAAGTAAAAATGCTCCCTTCCCACCATCTTGCCGTTCCGGACAAAGAACACCTGGGCAACCGCCTCGTCTCCGGCCGTTGCAAACGCAATAATATCACGGTCAATAATCTTTGCATCGTCCGCTCGCTGTTTTTCTGCCAGTTTCCGGACACTGAACAACAAATCACGATACTCCGCTGCTTTCTCAAATTCCATCTCTTCCGAAAACCTCATCATCTGTTCTTCCAGACGTTTGGTAATCAAAGCATAATTTCCGTTTAAAAATGCCTCAACCTGTTCGATATTTTTTCCGTACTCTTCTTCGGAAATATACCCCTGACACGGTGCCTTACACTGTCCCATGTGATAATACAGACACGGCCGGTCTTTCCCGATATCACGCGGCAGTACTTTATTACAACCACGGACAAAATACGTCTTTTTTAACAAATCAATCGAATCATGGACCGAAGCAGCACTTGTATACGGACCAAAATACTTCGACTTATCCTTTTTCCGCTCTCTGGCCAACATAATCCGCGGATACGCTTCTGTTGTAAGACGGATATACGGGTAGTGCTTATCATCCTTCAACATCGTGTTATACTTCGGACGATGTTCCTTAATCAGGTTACACTCCAGTACCAGTGCTTCCATTTCGGAATCCACGACAATATACTCAAACCAGGCAATGTTTTGCACCATTCGCTGAATTTTCGGTGAAAGGTTCCTGCTGCTTTGAAAATACTGGCGTACCCGGTTTTTCAGTACAACCGCTTTTCCTACATATATGATGGTATCATTTTTGTCATGCATGAGATAAACTCCCGGTTTGTCCGGGAGTTTTCTCAATTCTTCTTCTATATGAAACATACTATTCCTCTGTTGGGGCAGTGCTGCCTTCTTCTGCAGATTCCGCCGGTGCTCCTTCTGCACCTTCGGCTTTCTTTGCTTCTTCAGCGGCACGCTTCTCTGCTTCTTTTTCTTCCGTTGTCTTAATATTCTTTCCGGTCAGACGGTTGTAGATTTCTACAAACTCCTTACCGGTAATGCTTTCCTTTTCGTACAGGTATTCTGCGATTTCCTTTAATACCTGTTCATTCTCAGTCAACAGTTCCTTTGCCTTTTCGTAGCAGGACCGGATAAGTTCACGTACCTCTCTGTCTACTTCCGCGATGGTCTCTTCACCACAGTTTATGACTGCTCTGCGGTCCAGATACTCACTTTCCACATGTTCCAGCGCCACCATACCAAAGACATCCGACATACCGTAACGGGTAATCATGGCTCTTGCCATATTGGTCGCCTGTTCGATATCGTTCGCTGCTCCGGTCGTAATCTTTCCGAAGGTCAGTTCTTCCGCCGCACGGCCTGCACAGAACGTTACAATCTGAGCAACGATTTCTTCCTTCGTCTTTAAGTGCTTTTCCTCCTCCGGTGCATGCAGCACATAGCCAAGGGCTCCCATCGTATGCGGTACAATGGTAATCTTTTGTACCGGTTCGGAATCCTCCTGTAACAGACTTGCCAGTGCATGACCTACCTCATGGAACGCCACGGTACGCTTTTCGTTTTCGTTTAATACGGTATTTTTCTTTTCCTTGCCGACAAAAACCAGTTCCACCGCTTCAAACAAATCCTTCTGTGTCACAAAGTTTCTTCCGTTCTTAACTGCAAGAATCGCTGCTTCGTTAATCATATTGGCAAGGTCCGAACCAACGGCACCCGATGTTGCCAGCGCAATGGCATGTAAATCTACCGACTCATCCATCAACACATTTTTTGCATGTACCTTTAAAATATCCACACGTCCCTTTAAGTCCGGACGGTCTACGATGACACGACGGTCAAAACGTCCCGGACGCAGTAACGCTTTATCCAGCACTTCCGGGCGGTTGGTTGCTGCCAAAATTACAATACCCTTCGACGTATCAAAACCATCCATTTCCGCCAGCAGCTGGTTTAATGTCTGTTCTCTTTCATCGTTGCCGCCGTAGCGGGAATCCCTGCTCTTACCGATGGCATCAATCTCGTCAATGAAAATAATACAAGGAGCCATTGCCTGCGCCTGCTTAAACAGGTCACGGACTCTGGATGCACCGACACCGACATACATTTCCACAAAGTCGGAACCGGACAGAGAAAAGAACGGTACCTTGGCTTCTCCTGCCACTGCCTTTGCAAGAAGCGTCTTACCGGTTCCCGGAGGTCCGACAAGAAGCGCACCCTTCGGCAGTTTTGCACCCACCTTGGCGTACTTTTGCGGGTCGTGTAAAAAGTCCACCAGTTCCAAAATCGACTCTTTGGCCTCTTCCTGTCCTGCAACATCTTTAAATGTAACACCGGTTTCTTTCTCCACATACACCTTTGCCGTACTTCTGCCGACACCCATGATACCGCCGCCGCTCTTACGCATCATACGCGTCAGTACCATACTGAATACAAAGAATACCAGGAACATCGATCCCAGACTGATTAACATCTCAATAATCGCCGAGGTTCCGTCCGACAACACTCTGGTATACGCCACGCCTGCAGCCTCACAACGTGCCTGGATGGCATTTCCGTCCTCCAAAAGACCGGTGTAATACGTCATGGTATAGTTTTCATATGTCTGATTTTTCGGAGTCACAACCAGCTTTCCGCTGTCCGCATAAATTTCTACTTTTTCAAGATTTCCCTCTTCCAGATACGTAATAAATTCATCATACGTAATCTCTTTTGTCGTATTCTCCTCAATCTGTTTCGTAACATACCAGTATCCGATGAGCATGATCACCGAACTGATCAGACAGATCAGGATGGCTGCACGGTTATTCTTCTTGTTGTTTCCACCGTTTCCGCCATTGCCTCCGTTTCCGCTGTTCGGTCCGTGATTGTCTCTATGATTTAAATTGTTTTGTTCTTCGTTCATTCTATTCTCCTTCTGACATTCACCTATAGTGTTTCGTATTTTCTTAAAGATATTCTCTTTTGCTTTGTATTATATAGGTTGTCTTATCATAAAATCAATAGATTCTCATGAAAATTTACCTAAAATTCACAAAGAGGCTGCAGGTATCAAACCTTTCAGCCTCTTTCTTCTATCTCTTCACATATTCTCATTTATTTTCCAGCATAGATGCAAAAATTTCTGCCTCTTCCGTCCGTCCTTCCTGCATAAGCAGACGGATGGCTTTTTTGAGTGCTGTTTCCCCTCCGTAAGAAATACAGATGTAATTTTCTGCTTCCAGTGCGGCCTTTCTGTACCACTCAGCTGCCTGCGCCGGATTACTTCCTTCGTAATAGTTTCCTAACAGAAAATATAACTCTGCCGGAACAGCACTTCCTCCTGAAACCTCCGGAAGTACCAGTGCCAAAAATGCTTCCCATGCCTTTTTCATGGCGTAGGCTTTGGCTACTACACAAACAGCCTCCAGCCGTTTTTCCACGGTAATCTCCGGTGACATACTTCTGACCCTAAACCATTCTACTGCTGCCGTAAAATCATCCGGCTCACCGGAAATAAACAATTCCTTTGCATACATGCTAAACAAACGGTCTGACATTCTTCCATGCTTTTTCAGTGTCTTTTCCATCACCGCAAGGTCTCTTTTTGTATGCAGGGCAAGCGGTCTGTGCTGAATCTCAATCTCGCTTGAATATACAATCGGGTCTGTGGCCACCGTCTCATGCACCGGGTCAATCCACCGGAAAGTACGCAGCCGCCGAAATAATTTTGGTCTCGGTTCCCGATTATAGTTATAAACTGCATTGCAATCCTCCGGATTTACGTAAATCATTTCCACGATTTCTATTTCCGGTAACAGCACCTGCTTTAACTGAAGAAACTTTCTTCTGTCCTCTTCTTCGAGTACCTCATCGGCATCTGCCGAATAGATATATTCCTTGGTTGCCTTGGAAAATGCAAAATTACGAGCCGCGGAAAAATCATCCACCCAGACAAAATCATAAATCCGGTCGGTATACTCTGCCGCGATTTCTTTTGTACGGTCAGTCGAACCGGTATCTACAATCACGATTTCATCTGCAATTCCCTGCAGGGAATCCAGACACCGTGCCAGTACCTGCTCTTCATTTTTTACTATCATGCATACGCTTATCGTAATCATGCGTTCCTCCGGTACTCTCCTATTTTAAGGCGTTGTAGTCGGTGCAGGCGTCGGAGTCGGCGGTACCACAGTATAGTCCACCGGTGTGTCCGTAATAATGTACGTCGATGCCAGTCCATCTTCTTCACCGGCAATGCGGTACATCAGATAGGAGCCCTCCGGCACCTTGGTTCTGGTAAGTTTTAATGTCTTTCCGCCTTTAATGCTGTGCCAGTAATA
This sequence comes from Lachnospiraceae bacterium, assembly GCA_015057585.1. Classification (GTDB taxonomy): domain Bacteria; phylum Bacillota; class Clostridia; order Lachnospirales; family Lachnospiraceae; genus SIG299. Next base: position 45,389 of record SVEF01000010.1, read on the forward strand.
CTGTGTTACGTCAATATCATTCCGGTCGGTAATCAGCGCATATTCTTCCGGTGTAATTACCGCCACCTGATATTTGTCATCCGAGTTATTGATAATCGTCACACCCGACTTTGCATTTGCCGTTGCGGAAGTCGAGGTGTTACTGATGGTAAGTGCATCCTTTTTCGGAACCTTTGCGGCATCCGTCAGCGGAATGATGACTTCGGCAATCTTCGACGCTGCCTTTTTCGATGTTCCTGCTGCTCTTACATATAAAATAATGCCCGTATTCGTACTGTCATAGGTAAACTGATTCGGATATTTTACAGACAGGGAAGCATAGCTCAAGGTTTCATTTCCGCTGATTCCAAGCAGTTGATGTAACGAAAGTCCCGCCACACGTTTGGTTGTCATGATGGTCGTAATCGCTGCCGCACGTTCCGCTTCCGTCACGAGATAATCCGCTTCGCCCAGTTTCTTATTATAATCCGGAATGAGCACCCATGTCTTTTTGTCCAGGGAAATCTCCTGTCCGTTCTTTACCGAAACCGCCATGGTATTCGGGTTGAGTGCCGTCTGTGGTGCGGATGCCAGTTTCATCACCTTTACCGCTGCCACCGTACTGTTTCTGGTTCCTGCATTTGTTGCCGTATCATTGACTGCTTTTACACGGAACTGAAGTTCAATTCCTTTGATGTTCATTTCCTTTAAATCCAATTCGGAAAATGCCCTCCAAGCACCGTCATCGCCTTTACGCCATTCAATGTTTTGTAAATCAAAATAGGAGGTATCTCTTCCGTCCCGGTCCAGAGTAAAGATGAAATAGCCGGTATCAATGGAGAACTTCGGATACTTTGCATACTCCGTTTTCCAGCGTTCTGCTTCTGTAATGTCAGACGAGAGAAGTGTACCTGTATAAACCACATTCAGCATTTCTTTCCATGTGATATCTTTGCTGACAATCGTATCCTGAACATCACCGCACAAATACATCCGTACGGTCTTGGTGTCTTTCACCCAGGATATATCAAACACTGCCTTGCCGTCGCGCACTTCGCATACTTCCCAGCGGTTCATATCCGGATAATAAATGTCTGTAAAATAAATCACAGAGTCCTGTGTCGTCTTTACCGTCATTGTCTCATTCACATAGTCCACCAGGATATCCGCGCCGGTATCAATTGCCGCCACAGCCCTGTGGTGCATCATGCCAAGTACCAAGGCTGAAAACAATGCGACACATGCAATTATTTTGCCCAGTCTCTTCATTTTTCTCCTCCTTCTCCTGCGTTTATTTCTTCTGATCCATGAAATAAGACGCTCCGGTCTGCATTCCGATCATGTTTTTATAATACTTATCCGCCGTCTGCTTACTGACACGGAACTGCTTGATTCCCTGTTTTTTATCCCGTAAGCGCAGTTCCATGCTCGAGCGGTTTTTCTGCTCCAGCGCAGTCAGTTTTACCCCCAGATCCGTCACCGAAGTAATCAGCGCCTGAAGACGCAAAATCTGGTCTTTGTACTGTTCCTTTTGCCCTGCCAGTTCTTCTGCCATCCGGTTATAAACCGCCTGGAACCCGTCATCAAATTCCTCTATCTTTTTAATCAGCCCTTCTTTTTTATCTACCAGCGCCACAAACGCCGTTTCGTCAAATTCTTCTGCCTTTAACAGTGTTTCCTGCTCTTGGGTATATTCCAGAATTTTTGCCAGATGAGCTTCTTTCTTTTCCAAAATATCAATCATCATTCTGACATAAGTCATGCCACCTGCACCTTGTGCCATAATCAAATCCTCCCGTTTCCTGCCATCCCATAGCACTCTTCATGCACCAAGAGCGCCACTTCGCTCCAGTCAAGAAGAAGCAGTTACGGAAATAAGCAAGCTTATCCGCAACTGCTTCCTCTCTCCATCCGCTCTTAGCGTACGTACATTTTATTCTGCTTCATGATTTCCTTCCAGAGGTCTCTCATTTCGCGAATCTGATCCAATGCCTGATTTAAGATTTCCGGATCCTTTTTAATGTTTGCCTGGATTAACAGATTGCTGATGTACTCATATACCACATCAAAGTCCTTCGCCGTTGCATACTTGAAATCCAAGGTAGCACGGAACTCGGTAATGATATTCTGTACCTTAATGATATTGTTATTCACCTTTTCATAATCGTTCTGCTCAAATCCAAGTAATGCAATGTTACAAAACTTAATTGCTCCTTCGTATAACATCAGCGTTAATTCTGCCGGAGAAGCGGTAGATACCTTTGTTCCCTGATAAAGCGTTGCTGCATTCGTCGCCATAATAAGCCTCCTAATCTTAATTCTTTATTTACTGCTGTGTATTTGTTCCTAATAAAGATGCCAGAGAATTGGTCTGACTCTGTAACTTGCTCAGTGCTTTTTCCATAGCGGTAAACTGCTTGTAGTACTTATCTTCCATTTCCTTAATCCGGTCTTCCAACGTTTCTAAATCGTCCTCATAGCCGTCCAGCAACTTGGAATACTGCTTGTCGTTATAGAAGGTAAGTGCACTGCTGATTTCCGTCTTGGCACACTTTTCTGACATAGTTTCATATAATTTACCGAATACGTTGGTCAACACCGTCATTACCTGATCCGGATCTTCCTCCAAAGCCTTCTTTAAGCGGTCTTCGTAGGTTGCATAGGTTGCATCGTCCGCATCTCCGTAAATGTGAAGTTTACCGTTTTCGGTATAATTGCCGGTTACAATACCGAATGTGGAAAGGGAAAATGTCTTTCCTGTTTCCTCATCTTTATATGTAGAAGCAAGTGCGGTACGCATACTGCTAAGTAAAGAACCAAGGGTGTCGTCCCGGCGGAGTAATGCTCCTTTAATCTTGCCTTCCCAGTTTTCAATGTCGGTTTCCGACATCGCTTCTTTCTGTTCATCGGTCAAAGGATCATACCCTCTTGCCGAATCTGCGTTGTACAACTTGTTCATCTCTTCGATTAACTTGTTGTACTCGGTCAGTGCTTCTTTAATCAGTTCGTAAGTAGAATCTCCATCCTTACCTACGGTAATCTGCACCGGTTCATGTCTTCCCGTATCTTCGTTTAATGTGGTGTCGGAAAGATTGAACGTAATTCCGTTCACCGTAAAGTTATTGGATGTCTCGGTCATGGTAGCACCATCCAGCACGATTTCCGCATCATTTGCTGCAATTACTACCATACCGCCACTGGCGTCATTGGACATTGCGCTGCCGTCAATTTCACCAAGTCCGAGTGCTGAAAGACCACCCGTGCTGGCAGTTGTACCTGCCGCTGCCGCATTGGTTAAGTTCGTCTCAATATCGGCTTTTAACTGTGCAATATCCGCTGCATTTGCCGTATCCGCAAGAATCTTTGTCTTTTCTTCCGAAATAATTTTATCGTACGCAACCTTGTTCTCCGAAATAATTGCATCCTTCATTCCGGTCTCAAGTTCTGCCTCTGTAATGCCGTCGTCATACTTTTTATCGTACGCTTCCTGATAAACCGCTCCGATTGTCGTCGTATTTCCTTCAGCATCCGTCACCTGATAGTTCCAGGTGTCTACGGTCTTCTGCGCTTCTGTTGCCGCTTCCGCTGCTTTATCCGCAGCCGTCTTTGCTTCGTCTGCAGCTGCCTTTGCTTCGTCTGCTGCTGTTTTTAACGGCTCCAGTTCTTCTGCCGTGGCATTTGCTGCAACTGCATCCTCGTATGCCTTCTGTGCTGCCTCATACTCCGTTTGCTTCGTTGCCGCATCCGTAGCCTTTGTTGCCGCATCCGCGATGGTTTGCTGTGCCTTGTCGAACGCTGTCTTTGTCAAAGTTGCCGGATTCACATAACCTTCGCCAAGTGCCTCCAGTTTTAAGTCCTTGATGGCTGTCTGTCCGGCGGTCACTGCCTCTGCAAGCAGACTATTTTCCATCTTTGCTTTTGTTGCCTCTTTAAACTCACTGTAAGTATACGTTTTTCCGTATGCCTCAAAGGTTGCCTTTGTATCCTCGGTATCAGCTGCCGCTGCCAGTGCTGCATCTGCCAGAATCTGATCCAATTTACTCTCTTCTGCAGCCTTCGCCTTTTCGTCCGCATACTGGTTAACGGAAATATTCTTTAACGTATCAATGGCATCCATCACCGATTTCTGTGTCTTATCGGACGCATCATAGGAATCCGATAACACGGTAGCAATCACTCCGGTATTCTGACGTAATGTTGCCATTGCATTCTGGTAATTTGTCTTTTCGGTACTGCTTAAGATAGAGGTATCCACCATATCATCGAGACTTCCGAAAATAGTTGCCGCTCCCTGGCTCAGTGCCGTTGTCGTAATGGAGAACGCATCCTCCGAGCCGCTCTGCGCGGAACTGATAAAAAATCTCTGCTGCGTCGTGTCAAAACTTGCGGTAAGACCTGCATCTTTACATGCATTTAGGAAATCATTGACCGTTGTCTTTTCCGTCACTTCCATTTTGAATACCGCTTCATCCGCGGTTCCCTTTTTGGTTGTAATGTTGACCAGTGTTCCGGCTGTAACGCCCATTTCCGTCAATTTGCTGTTCTTGTCGTAGGAAGCCTTTGCGCCATCCTTCTTTAACTGGCCGCCGGTCACGTACTGGGAGCTTGCCAGCTTGTTTACCTGAACCGTATGGGTTCCGACCGCTGCGGTGGAACCTGCCGTTGCCTTTATGATACTTTCATTGGAGCTGCTTGCCGATCTTGTCATGTAAGAACTCTGTAAACGGAGTTTAGACGCATACTTTGTATAAAACGAATAAATCTTCGTATTTAACGCCGACCATGCTTCCGTTGTCCATTTGTTCAGTGTTATTTTGTTTTCAACTTTTGTCGCTTTTGTCTGCTGTGCCGATACCATTGCCTTTACGATAGCATCCGTATCCAGACCGGAAATCATTCCTGATAATCCAATTCCCATATTTGCCTCACCTTCTGCCGGAAATTAAGTTCCGGCACCTCTTCCTTGAATTTAAACGCTACATCCTTGTAACTTTTTTCTCTAACGTCTTTCGTCTACCAGAATTCCTGCCAGTTCCCACATCTTGGACAGCATATCCAGTGTTTCCTCCGGCGGAATCTCACGGATGACCTCTTCCGTGTTCTGGTCAATCACCTTGATGGAAACCCTCTTGGTATCCTCATGATAGGAAAATTCACATCTTGTCTTTGACGGAACAATCTTTGCATTCACCTTGTCAATGGCATCCTTCATTTTACTGGAAACCACTTCTTCCTTCTGAGGTTCTGCATTGGTTCCTTTGTTTTCTGCCGAAATATTCAGCGCCACGTCTGCACTCTGCTTTTTCGGCTGTGCCACCGGTTCCTTTGGCTGTGGCGCCTTTACCGGTGTACTCTGCTTTGCCATATCGTTATAAGTTACATTTTTTGCACTGCTGATGGACTCTAATGCCATATTTTTTTACCTGCCTTTCCTTGCATATTCCTGATTTTAAGTTCCTTCTTCTGTCATTACACATCTACTTATCTTTAATATCGGATAAAACAGAGTTATTCTTAACACTCATTTTGCAAAAAAAGAAACGGCTTTTGGACCGTTTCTTTGTACTTTTATGCGATATTAAAACATCTTTTTCAAATCTTCAATCGATGCGCCGCCAACCACAGCTTCCTTGTTGGCTTCCTGAATCTGTACGTAAATCTCTTTACGGTAAATCGGAACGGACTTTGGTGCATTAATGCCGATTTTTACCTGGTCGCCTTTAATTTCAAGGATGGTAATTTCCACGTCGTGACCAACAACGATCGACTCGTTTGCTTTTCTGGACAGTGCTAACATCGGCTACACCTCCTTCTTCATCTTCTGGATTACATCATAAATGTTGTACTTTACCACGTACTCCGGATTTTCTGCAATCACCTGACAACCCTTCTTGGTCTCCGCATTGATAATAATCGGTGCCTTTAAATTCGTTGTCATCTTTGTAATATCGGAAGGAACGGTAAGTGTTAAGAAAATAGCTGTGCTGTCTTCCTTTAACTCACCGAGCGGAATCAAAACCTCATCTTCCACAATCGGATTATAATCCGTCATCACATAAAACGGATTAATCACCGGGAATGCCACCAGCGGCTCATCCAAACTCTGTAACCAGGTCACATTGCTGCTTGCCTCTGTTTCGTTGTTGTAAATCAGTGTAAACTTCTTGAGATTCTCGAAACCGATGAGACCATCGTCAAATGTCAGAATCTTTGCTTCATCCACATCAATTTCACCAAAATATCTTGTCTTAATTAACATCCTTGTTCTCCTCTCATGTTTTTTATAAGAAATCTAATAACGATGTCTGTACTAATTTCGATGCGGCCGAAAGTGAAGAATTATATACCGTTTCCGCAGCGGAATACTTGATAATGGTATCTACCAGATCCGCATCCTCATTCTGCGACAACAAGTCTTCAAAATCCACCTGCTGGTCGGAAAGACGGCTCTCCGTCAGCTGCAATCTCTTGTATCTTCCGCCCAAATCCGCCGTCGCTACATTCAGTGTTTCCTGTTCCTGCTCCGTCACGGTAATGCCGCGCTGGAATGCTTCGGTCATCATTGCTGTCTTTAACGTGAATTCCGACTTTAACTGTTCTTTAATCGACTCCAGTTTTGCACGCTGGTCGGTTGTAATTGTCGTATCCTCCAGCATTTTGTCGACTTCTGCCATGTTATCTTCCACTGCCTTTACCGCATTCACCGCATTGATAATTTCATCAATCATACGGCCGATTCCCGTGGTAAACGCATCGGAACCCTGTGTATTGATGGTCAGTTTCTGGTTAAAATTCACTTCATACTGGATCTGCTGATCCGATTTGGTATAGGTAACCGGTTCTGCTGCCGGGTCCGCCGTATCCGTCACGGTACAGTTAAAATAATGTTCCGGGCGAAGGTCATTGATATCGAAACTGTCCTTTACATACTCTGCCTTAATGTCAGTGGCTGTACGGAAGGTCTCATACAAATCATCCGCAAGAATCAGTTCACCCGTCTCCGGAATGAAATTGATGGTGCCGGCTGCCGGCCGGTATGCCATCTCATCCGTTACGGAGATGGTGTTGATGACCGGATCTGTTACCACAGTGCCGTCCTTCGTCGTGTAGGAAAGCTTTATCGTCTCCGCACTCACGTCAGTATAGGAAAGTTTTAAGCGGTATCTTTCTACCTTGGACGGAACGGTATCATCCCATGTATCTAAAGCCGTCGGATCATACTTATCTAAGTCCACGCTGTTTACAATGGTAGAAATACGATCGATGGAATCCGCCGAAAGCGGCTCAGTAATTTCATATTTTAAATTGGTGGTTGCTTCATTAAACACCAGGCTGGTATCGGTCTTATAACCGCTGAACACATAGCGTCCCGCATAGTTGGTATTGCCTTCCTGATAAAGCTGACCCTTTAACTGCTCTAAATTAGTTGCAATCGCATCTCTGTCCTCTGCGGTCGGATAATCGTTTGCGCCCTGGTTGCAATAGGTATTCATGGAAGTAATAATACTGTTTACTGTCTTTAATGCACTCTCAGTGACATCCATCCATGCGAGTGCATCCGGAATATTCTTTTCATAATACTGGTTCAGTTCCGAAAGATTGGTCCGGAATTTCAGTGCACGTACCGCTACAATAGGATCGTCCGAAGGCTTTGTTATCTTTTTTCCGGAGGAATACTGCTGCTCTAACGCACTCATCAGGTTTTTATTCCCGTTGATATTGTAAAGCGCATTATTCGTCATCATTTTATTTGTAATACGCATAGCCTGCCTCCATTTATCGTTCTATTGTATATTTCGGCTTAAAGTCCCATTTCATTAATAAGTTTATCGTAAATCTCATTCATAACGGAAATAATTTTCGCAGATAAACTGTATGCTTCCTGGTATTTTGCCAGACTCATTGCTTCTTCATCAATGTCGACTCCGGCCACGGAAAGTCTCTGGTTCGTTACAGAATTTACGATATTTTGCTGGCTCTCTGCGAAATTCAGCGCCGCTTTGGTATCGACACCGATTTCACCGACTAAGGTTTCCAGAAACGCTGCCGGGTCACCCTGCTTAAACATCGTAATATCACTCTTTAATGCCACTAACTTTTCTGCAATATCTGCTTTACTCACACCGTTTACAATGTCCGATGCCGCTGCCACGTTGGAAGGATTGACCAGAATAGTTTCACTTACAGTAAAACTTTCTGCCGTCAGCCAGTAATACGATGCCTGTGTCACCAGCGGATCCGAATCAAATTCCGTCATCGGCTTGTCTGCACCAAAGGAATTTAAGTTATATTCTCCATTGGTCATCTTGTTCTTTGCCGCAAAGAAATTGACATTGGTATCCCCGTTTAAATTCACGCCGCTTGCATGGACTTCATTGAACTCCTGCGCAAAGGTACGGATAAACTCGTTTAACTGTGCACGGTAATACGGAATTCCCTTGTAATCCACGGTATGTCCGATGGTCACCTTGGTATCTTCCGGATACTGTCTTCTGGCTTCCTCATTCAACTGGAATACGTAGGTATACTGTCCCTCATCATCCACGCGGATTTCAAAGGACGAATAGGTATATTCCCCGTTTCCGATTTTAATCTTGCCTTCCATCGGAATATTTAAATCTTTGATTTCGTTAATATTGGTTGCACGGATGGTAACCTCCATGGCTCCTTCATCCACTTCTTCTGCGAAGCCCTGAAGATTTTCCTTGTTGTTTCCGTCGCGCACCTCAAACAACGCCTTGATGGTACCGGAGAGTGTGGCGCTTTCTGTATTTAAGCGTTCTCCGTTGTCCCAGTAAATATCATAAAGACCTTCCACATCACACTGATTCAGTTTTTGCTCTCTCGGTCTTACCTCCAGCTGCTTTGCATCATAACTGTCTACCAAAACATTGCCGTCCAGACGCACGATGTAGCTGGTCATGCCTACGTTTCCGACCGGAGTTTCCGTCACGGTAACGTTTGCGATTTCCGATAACTGGTCAATCAGATTCTCTCTCTGGTCTCTTAAGTCGTTGGCATTTTCTCCTCCGACTTCCACCGTGTTAATCTGCTGGGTTAAGGATGCCACCTGCGTTGCCAGGGAATTGATCCGGCTCACCTGGTTCTTTACTTCGTAGTTACACTCGGTCTGCACCTGGTCCAAATTGGTGGAAAGCGAATTAAAATAATCGCAAAGACTCTGTGCATGATTGATCATCTGGGTTCTTACGGTTAAATTTGCAGAGTCCTTGGTCAGTTCCTGCAGAGCGTTGTACATGTTGTCAAACGTCACCGTAAACCCTTCTAACTTTACTTCATTTAGATAACTCTGTACTTCATTTAAGAAATAACTTCTGCTCTCATACTGGCCATACATCGCATTGTTGGAACGGTATTTTTCGTCATAATACTGGCTGCGCATCTGTGTAATCTCATTCACACTGACACCGCTTCCCAGCATACCGTAACGGTTGTTTGTGGAAATCGGGGAATCTGCCGACTGGGAAATTACCTGTCTCGAATACCCTTCGGTCTCGATATTGGCTACATTATGCGCAGTCACGTTCAGACCCGTTTTCGCTGCAAACAGACCTGTGGTTCCGATATTCAGTCCAAAAAATGTAGATGCCATACTAACCTCATTTCTCCGGGGGATTCCCCGTTTGTTCCTTTTTATCCGAGCGCATTTAACAGGTGTTCCAACATCTGGCTGACTGCACTGACATATCTTGCCGATGCATTGTAAGCCTGCTGGAACCGGATCATATTCGTCAGTTCTTCATCGGAAGAAACTGCAATCACCGACAGTCTCTGGTTGTCCACGCTGGATACCAGACTTTCCTGGCTCTGGTAGACGTTTTTAAATTTCTCACCCTTGGTCGCCAGTGCACCAATCATCTCGGTATAATATTCATTAAAATTATGTGCCTTGTACTCGTTTGGAGTTAATGTTGCAAACGGTGTCTGCCATTCGGTCAGCAGCTGTTCGCAAATATCCACCCGGTAAGCACCGGTTTTGTCATTGTTGGATAACGGAATCAGCGAAGGATCTTTTAAGATTTCCGGATTTACTTCAATTTCTCCTAACGTAAAGAGACTGTAATTGTTTTCCGGATCCTCTTCGTTGTACTTCCAGACTTCCACGTCCTGCCAAACCCCATCCACTTCAATGGTCACTACCGTCTTTTCATAGCGGTCCATGGATTTTCGGTTAAACAGTGCCTCGCCCGGGGTAAAGTTTTCGTCCATACCAACCGGTGCGTTTTCTTTATCAAAAATCACGATACGCTCTCCGTCCGAAGTCATCACTTCTTTGTTCGGGCAAAGTAAATCGTTGATGGTGGTTACGATACCATGAATCAGCTGGTCAAATTCTGCCTGCACGCTGACAATCGCCGAGGATTCGATCTGCATGTTATATGCATGTAATTCCTTTTCGTACTCCTCAAACGCTTCCTCGTATTCATCCTTATAAAAATATCCGGTTTCATCGGTAAAATCCGCCTTATCCGGTGCTACCGGAATATCTGTGTACTTTCCGACAATATTACCGCGGACCATCAAAAGTCCCTTTAATGCTCCTAAATCCGTATTGGCTTCGGAATTTGGAAGCGGGTCGAAATCATATACCGATACATCACCGTAACTTGGCCAGTACGGTTCTATCATTCCGGTATCATTGTCTAAAAGTCTGGTGTCCATGTGATACACCAGATCTTCGGAAACGAATACGTTATCCTCTAACATGACGGTTACCACACCGTCTGCATGTTCTTTGTAGGTAATTGCCGCAAGACCTCCAAGTTCGTCTAAAAGGACGTTTCTTGCGTCCCTGTAGTCATTGGCATGTTCCACTCCGCTTGCCTCATACAAACGGATTTTTTCGTTCAGTGCATGGATTTCATCGCCGATTTCGTTAATCCGGTCTACGTAGTTTTGAATCTTGGTATTTAAATTAACCTGATAGTCCTTAATCTGATTATATACCATTTCCGCACGCTCAATAAAACTGACTGCGGTCTGGATGAAACTGGTTCTTGTTACGATATTGTCCGGCTCCTTACATAGTTCCGACATCGCATGCCAGAGTTCTTCGGTAGAATCCTGGAAGGCAACCCCTTCGGTTTCTCCGAGGATTTCTTCCATTTCGGTTGCGGATTCGTACTGTGCCTGATAAAACTGCTGGCGTCCCAGTTCCTGACGATACGATTTATCTAAAAACTGGTCTCTTACCTGAGTGATTGCCGCCGCTGTAGCACCATGTCCGACCTGCAGATAAGAAACCGCATTGCTTCCGATCGTTGTATAAAAGGAATCCGTAAGAATCGTCTGCTGACGGACATATCCTTTCGTTTCCACGTTTGAGAGGTTGTGCGCTGTTGCATTTAAGCCTCTCTGGCTTACGCTCAGTCCGGATACACCGGTGTATAAACTGCTCATTAAACTCATATCAACCTCTCCTTTCTTTTTTCTTCTGTTACATAAGAACAGGGATGTCTCATGCCCTATTGCTTTGCATCAAACATCCCTGTCTGTGAAGCGGTCATATCCCACTGTCCCGCATTCCTTGTATAATTATTTCCCGGCACAATCCTTGTGCTCTGGAGTAAATTCATATTGTAGGAAATCATTTCTAGAGACTGTTCAATCAAAATACGGTTATGTCCGTTGACTTCGGATACACGCCTCAAAGTAGCTGTCAATTCCTTATGAAGTCTTTGAAGTGCTTCCTGTTCTGCCGGCTGTTTGCTGATAAGCGGAATCAGTTTCGGCAGTGTCAGTTCTGTGAGTGGCCTATTTAATACCACCGCAATATTTTTCATCACATCCGCACGCTTTTGTTCCAGAGCGGCAACCTTTGCGATTGCCTCCTGTTCCACTTCCGTTATCCTTTGAATTTCCGCCAAATCATTTGCAATAATCACCTGTGTTTTCTTTTCTGCCACAGGGAGCAGTTCCTGATAGGCCACCAGCTCGCGTTCTAAAGTGGCTATCAGTTCTTCCATCAAGCTTGCCATAACCTAATGTCTCTCCTATACCGTAAATCCGTTTAATAACTTGTCTGCAAGAGCTCCCATCGGTACACTGTAAGTACCGTTTGCCATACTGGTCTTGAGTTCTTCCACCTTTTCCTCACGGATGTCCGGCGCCTGGGCTACTGCCTGCTTTGCAACCTGAAGTTCTCTGCCAAAACTGGAAATTTCCACAGAATCTCTGGTTGGCGCCACAGAAGAAACTCCCGCTTTCTTCTTCGTACCGTTTGCCTGATAGATCTGGCTAATCTCGGCCATAGCATCAATACGCATACACATCACCATCCTACTCTTCTTAAAATCTAAAACTATAGTTACAGGCTTCTCACAGCTCCTATATCCTATATATCGGAAGGGACCAAAGATAACTTTAGTCCCTCCTCACTGATTTTGTGTGAAATTTTAATGGTTTTTTTGTCTATTTTGTCTGAAAATAATCGGTAAAATCAAATGTTGCAAAGTAATCCGCCGGAGTTTCCGCACGACGTATCATCTGCACACTTCCATCTTCTTTTAAAAGAAGCTCTGCCGAGCGCAGTTTGCCATTATAATTGTAGCCCATAGAGAATCCATGCGCCCCCGTATCATGGATCACTACATAATCCCCTATGTCAATCTTTGGCAGCATACGGTCAATCGCAAATTTGTCATTATTCTCGCAAAGAGAACCGGTCACGTCATATTTATGGTCACACGGCAGGTCTTCCTTACCCGGTACCGTGATGTGGTGATACGCCCCATACATAGCAGGGCGCATTAAATTCACCGCGCACGCATCCAGACCGATGTACTCTTTGTAAATGTGCTTTTCATGCACCGCGGTTGCCACCAGCTGACCGTACGGAGCCAGCATAAAGCGTCCGAGTTCGGTATAAATTGCCACATCATCCATACCGGCAGGTACCAGCACTTCTTCGTATGCTTTTCTGACGCCTTCTCCGATGGCTATGATATCGTTCGGTTCCTGGTCCGGATAATACGGAACGCCAACACCGCCCGACAGATTGATAAATGTGATATGCGCGCCGGTCTTTTCTTTCAGTTCCGCTGCCAGTTCAAATAATGTACGTGCCAGCATCGGATAGTAATCATTGGTCACGGTGTTACTGCAAAGGAACGAATGGATACCGAATTCCTCCACGCCCTTCGCCTTCAAAACGGAAAACGCTTCCTCCAGCTGCGCTTTTGTCATACCGTACTTGGCATCTCCCGGATTGTCCATGATGGAATTACTAACGGCATAGACTCCCCCCGGATTGTAACGGCAGCAAATCTTTTTCGGAAGTCCTGCCACCTTCTCCAGATAGGCAATATGGGTAAAGTCATCCAGATTGATCACCGCACCGAGTTCTCTTGCTTTTACAAACTCCTCCGCCGGAGTCGCATTCGAGGAAAACATAATTTCCTCACCAACCGAACCAACCGCCTCCGACATCATCAGTTCCGTCAGGGACGAGCAGTCGAAGCCGCAGCCCTCTTCCTTTAAAATCTGCATCAGAAACGGATTCGGTGTTGCCTTTACTGCGAAATATTCTTTAAATCCTTTGTTCCAGGAAAACGCTTTCGCCATTTTTCTGGCATTCTCCCGAATGCCCTTTTCATCATAAATATGGAACGGTGTCGGGTAGGTCTTTACCACTTCGGCGATTTGTTCCTTAGTTAAAAATGATTGCTTCATAAAATTCTCCCATGGCCTCCTTGTTGTATTCTTCCGGTTCAAACACATACTCTGCCGGAACCTCTCCTCTTGCAAATGCCCAAAATGCCTGATAAATGTCGTCCTCTTCCATTCCGATGACCAACTGGCCGTTCTCCACCAGAACGCCGGTTACGGAGCCGAAATCCGATACCACGACCGGCTTCTTTAAACAGCGTGCCTCGTGAATGACCATCGGCTGTCCTTCGTGTAAGGAAGGAAGCATAAAACAGTCACAGTGCTTTAATACAATGTACGGATTCTTTACGTTGCCCGGTGCATATACGCTCTCCGTAAGTGAAAGGGATTCGATAAGTTCCAGTGTTTCCTTGTGCAATACACCACCGCCCAAAAGATACAGGCAGGAATTGGGCATTTCCTCATGGAACCGTGCAAACGCGCGGATGAAATTTGCATGATTTTTCTCCGGTGACATTCTTCCCACCGTAATAAAGCGAAGGAAACGTTCTCCGTTTTCCGTCTGTTCCGGTGCAATCGGAAGGAGTCTGGCCGGTACCACCTCCTCGGTTTCCGTTCCGTCCTCTGCCACTACCTTTTTGGTATACTCCTGTTCCAGCACATAACAGAGTCTTCCGTCCTCCGTTACAAGGTCCTCTTCCTGTCCTGCCAGGCGGAGTATTTTTTCCACGTCAATCGTGTTTTTGGAATAACTGAATTTATCATAATCCACGTACGTTCCGGACAGTTTTTCCCGGTTCACTTCCATGATTTCTTTTCCGCATGCCACAATCCGGTCAAAATAGCGATACAGTTTAAAAATCTTCATGAGCCATTCAAACCGCGTTTCCCGCTCCGCCATCATATCACTGTGCATCCAGATAATCTTCGGAACATCTTTGTTTTGTATCATAAGTAAATCAAAAAAGTAATTATAGCCTTCAAAATCGATCAGGCAATCAAAGGCAATGTCACCATAGCAGCGTCTCCACTCTCTTTTATACGGATGCCAGATAACCTTTTTACTGCGAAGTTTGGAGCGCAATTTATAAATCACCATCTCTAAAAACGTCATATTAAACGTACTGTTTCTGTAAAGCACCCGGACATTATCGTTAATCTGGCTGATTAAGCCGCTTTTCCGGTCAATCGGAGCCTTTGCAATCATCAGAGTTACGTCGTACGTATCATAATCTATGTGATTTAACAGGTTTAACATGGATGCGCTGATGCCGTTTGAGAGCATCTTGCCTCTGGAAAAGAACAACTTTTTCTTCTTTTGCTCCACCTTGTGCACGTGGAAATTTTCTTCCTTTCCATAGAAGACAATATCGAGGATTTTCCGGGAAATCTCCCCCGCGCAAAACGCATTCGCATAGGTTTTGGACGCTGCATAGCGTTCCTTCCACTGTACTTTCACCTCTTCGATGTTGCAAACAAATTCCGCCAGCGTCTCTACGTTGTCCGTATTCGGTCCCGGAAGCGATTCCAGGCCGTAATACATGCCACGCTGCTCCTGATATTTTTCCAAATCATCGATATAAAACAGCACCGGACGGTCTGT
Organism: Lachnospiraceae bacterium; assembly: GCA_015057585.1. GTDB lineage: Bacteria > Bacillota > Clostridia > Lachnospirales > Lachnospiraceae > SIG299. Next base: position 60,600 of record SVEF01000010.1, read on the forward strand.
CGCCAGATAGTCGTAAAAAATACTCGAGAAATCACTGATTAAAATATCCGTCACCGACAAAATCTCATTGGCATCAATGAATGCCGGAACAAAAAACGGCTCTTTCATCTTATCGCCTGCGATTTGGAATACTTTCTGGTGCACCTTAATCAGGAGCTGATACTGCGAGGTGTCAATCCCCGCTTCCAAACGTTCCTTGAACGCAAAATAATCCTCTATACAAATGTCCGGTCTGGAAAAACTTTCCCCCTTCCAGGTCGGTGCATACAAAATAATTTTCTTATTCGAATCCACTTCCACGCCAAACCGACGCAGTTTTTCCAAAATCTCTTCTCTCGAAAACCGGAACAAAATGTCTAAGCGCGGATAACCTTCATCTACGATCTTTCCCGGATAGACTTCCTGTAATTTGTACGCCTTTTCATACATCGTAATCATAAAGTCATTGGCCGCAAGGACATAATCTGTGGACAGGAAATTGCGCGCGGTGTTGGAAACTTCGGTTTTTCCGTTCGGCATATCGTATCCCAGCGTTTTTAACGGAATGCCGTGCCAGGTATTTAAATACACCTGCCCGTCTTTCCTCGTATAGTAGCTCGGGAACGTACTGTTATTAATCAGATACTTTGCCGTAGCCAATGTCTTGACATAGCGCACGCCCTCGTGCCTGATAAAACGGATTTTTCCTTTGCCCTTATATTCTCTTTTCAGACGTTTTCTCTCGTTTTTATCTGCAATGGTCCACACATGGACATAGTTTTTCAGATGTTCATCTTCCAGCGCCGCAAGGAAAAGTGCATACGGATTACACAAAACTCCCCGACCGGAGAAAGCCTCATAAAAAATCATGTTCTCCTTTATTTTCCCATGCTCATAAAACCACGCATACAGAGTCCGCTTCTGCAGTCCGCGGTTTTTTAAATAGCCCTTTATAAAACGCCATCCGCTCTTCATTATTTTAAACGGTCGAATCTTTTTTCTCATATTCCGTTACAGGAGCGAATAAAACTCCTGTATTGCCTCCTCATTGTACTTTACATAATCCACCTGCATCACCGGAATTTCCCCGGCCAGCAGTTTTTGCATTCCCCGGTAAATACCGTCTTCGCTATCCTCTACCAGAGTGCCTCCGTGCTCTTTTAAAAAGCCTCTTGGACCCACAATATCGGTACACGCTACCGGCTTTTTCAAAACATCCGCTTCGGCAATGACCAGGCCAAAGCCCTCATACAGTGAGCTTAACACAAATCCGTCACAAGCAGCAAGTAACGGATACGGATTCGGCATATTGCGGATTAACACAACCGAACCGGCAAGTCCCAGTTTTTCTGCCTGCCGCACAGTCTTTTCAAAATAGCGGTCTCTTGCCACGCCACCGGCAATAAACAGTACGACATCCTTTTCCTTTTCGCGCAGCTTCGCAAAAGCCGAAAGCAGGCGGAAATGTCCCTTTTCCGGTGAAAAACGTCCGATGGAAATCAGTTTTCTCCCTTCACAGCCAAGTGCCTTTTTCATGGCTGCCACCGATGGATACACTTCTTCCGCCACCGAAAGTTCTTCCGTTTTTTTCGCTCCTGCCACTACCTTTTCGTAATCAATGACGTTTCTACAGACCTTAATGCTATCCTTCTTTCCGCGCAAAAATGTTGCTGTTGATTCGATTAAATCCTCCGTCACAACCGCTACGGTTTTATAGTTTTGATAAGCGTACTCCAACACATCCCGCCGCTGGATTCTTCGGGTTTTAATCTCCTGCACCATATCGTTGTGCACAAAAATGACCGAATTGCCCTCAAACATGCTAAACAACAGAATCATTTCCGTTTCATAGCCGTTAAACTGGATGACTGTATCAAGGCGCACGCCGCCAAACAGTCTCTTCCAGTCCTGACGTACGCGTTTTTCATTCTTTTTTAAGTAGCGTTTCACACCGCTTTGTCCCTCGATAAAACGGATGCGTTCATAGCACTCGGGAAGTGTCAGCGGCATACTGCCGGTCAGCCCGACATAGGATACCCCCTCCGGAAGTTCCTTTAGCACTGCCTCGTTTCCGCGAATTCTGCCGGAAGCAAACGCCACAATATAGTTGTACTTTTCCAAATCTACATTGGCAAGCAGATTTTTCGCCGACTGTGTCAGACCGTTTCTTGCTAATGCTCCAAGATAAAGAAGCACATTCTCTTTTCCGTTATCCGGCACCCCACATACCGTAACTTTGGAAACATCTTCTTTTAAAAATGCATCGCAAAGAGTCTTTGCGGCACCGGAGGTTTCTCCGCAGCAATACTCTTTTAAAAACACGGTATCGTCATAATTTTTTTCACTGCGCAGTTCTAAGAGCAGCTGCTCCGGTGTCTCCACTTTCGGAAACGGCAAATGCGAAACATCGGTGTACAAACCTTTTCCTTTCGCAAACTCGTCCAAATCGTACGTAAAAAGCACCTGCTTCTTCCCGGTTCGCGGATAATCAAACAGCACGTCGGAATAATCTGTAACCAGGACATCCGTCGCACACAAAAACTCGTACAATTCATACTCTTCCGGCAGACGATGCACATGGGTAAGTTCATCAAAATCCACCAGTTCCTGCACTGCCGGATGCAGTTTGACAAACAGCACTTCTCCATCGGAAAGCTGCTTATCCAGACGATACAGATAATACACCAAAAATGTATCGTTTTTGCCCAGTTTGCCTTTTAATGTATTTCCGCGGAATGCCGGAAGGTACGCATAGACACGCTTTCCGTCCAAGGAAAGTTCTCTCCGGATCCTTTTTCCGCAGTCCTCATCTGCAAAAACCTCGTTCTGAGGAGCCGTACCGAGCAGACATTTTCCCTTTGCAAGATTGTTTATCATAAGGTCTGAAAGCACACACTCCATCGCCTGTGTATTCGGAAAAAACAAATAGTCTGCTGCAAAATAGTTTTTTTGCATGTTTCCGATATCGGCAAAGCTCTCTTTCATACGCCGTCCGAGGAATTCCACCGGGGTGCTCTGACAGAGGTTTAAATACTTCTGTCCCTCTCTTTTTATCCACCATGCTGAGATTGTTTTGTCATTTAACAAATACTTTGCCGTAGCAAGTGCCTTAAAATATTCATCTGAAGAAAGCACGACCGTCTTCACCTTTGTCAGCCCCTGCTTTTTCAATAATTTTTCAATAGCTTCTTTTTTCCTTCCGTGACACACAAGACAAAGTTCAAACGCCGCATATTCCGGTGCCGCCGCCAGTACTTTTAATATCTGAAGCATACCGGAGGCAATTTCCATGCCATACTGTGACTCTGCCAGAATGAGGTTATCCTGAAGCGGCAACTCTTCATAATAAGAGATATACCGGTAGCGCGCTTCGTAGTAAACACTCTTGTTTTCCTCCTGCACCTTCTGTATCCGGGCGCGGACTGCCGCACGGCATTCCTTTTTGCGCGCCGTATAAACCTGTGCCTGTTTCACTATTCTTTTTCCGCGTCGCAGTACTGCTTTTACCTTACGTAACACCGTTTTCTCCTCGATTCTCAGCTATGTAAATCCTGTTTAATCTTTGTCGTGGAAATGCCGTCGGTACGCGGCAGATAAACCACTTCACAATAGTCCTTTAAGAAATCAAACTGTCCTTCCCAGTCATCCCCCATGACAAATACATCAATATCATTTTCCTGCACATCCTTAATTTTCTGCTCCCAGCAGGTCTCCGGCAGCACCTCATCCACGTAACGGATAGCCTCCAAAATCATCTTTCTGGCTTCGTAGCTGTGATATGCCGTTTTATGCTTAATCGCGTTAAATTCATCCGTAGAAAGCACCACTACCAGGTAATCGCCCAGTTCTCTTGCTCTTCTCAGTAAATTGATGTGTCCCACATGTAACAAATCATACGTTCCGTATGTAATCACCTTTTTCATCTGTCCCGCTCCTTTTCAAACTTATTCAGAGTAAGTATACCGCATTTCTTTTCATTTTACAATCCTACTTTCCTGCACGTTTTCTTTGCAAGTTTAAGAAATTTATGCTATACTAAAGGGTAATGGATAAGCATTTAAAACACACTATAAAAGGAAGGTTTACTTATGGAACAATACAATGGCAGCCAAATCGTGGTACTCGAAGGTCTGGAAGCGGTCCGAAAACGCCCGGGTATGTACATCGGGAGCACCGGTTCGAGAGGTCTTCATCACCTGATTTGGGAAATCTTAGACAATGGTATCGATGAACATCTCGCAGGCTACTGCAACCGGATTGACATCGTACTTCAAAAAGACGGCGGCATTGCAATTACCGACCATGGACGCGGTGTCCCTGTGGATATCCACCCAACAAAGAAAATCCCGACGGTCCGCGTTGTTTACACAATTCTGCATGCCGGCGGCAAATTCGGCAACTCCGTTTATAAGGTATCCGGCGGTTTGCACGGTGTAGGTGCCTCCGTAGTGAATGCCCTCTCCTCAAAAATGATTGTTGAGGTCAGAAAAGACGGCAAGGTTTACCGCGACACCTATGAAAACGGCGGTCATCCGACCACGGAATTGGAAAACGGCCAACTTCCTGTCATCGGAAAATGTACGAAGGCAGACACCGGAACCAAAGTGGTTTTCTATCCGGACAACACCATTTTTGAAACCGTGGAATTCAAACCGGATATTATTACAAAACGTCTGAAGGAATCCGCATACTTAAATAAAGGACTGACCCTCTGTTTTAAAGACGAAATCCGTGGTACCGAAACCACGTTTTATGAAGAAGAGGGTATCAAGAGCTTTGTTTCCCATATTACGAAGACGTCCATCAAGGACGCGGAAAACGCAAAGCTTCTGATTCCGGAGCCGGTTTATGTAGAAGGCACCAGCGGTGATATTGAGGTCGAAGTAGCCTTTACTTATACCAATACCTATCAGGAGCAGATTAATGCCTACTGTAACCGTATCAATGTCGTAGACGGCGGTACACTCGTGACCGGCTTTAAGAATGCTCTGACCCGTGTTATGAATAAGTATGCCCGTGAACTCGGCATCTTAAAAGAAAAGGATGAAAACTTTGACGGTAAGGATATCCGAAACGGTCTGATTTCCATCGTCTCCATCAAGCATCCGGACCCGCAGTTCGAGGGACAGACAAAGACAAAGCTCGGCAATACCGATGCCAAGGTCGCGGTGGAGGATGTCTTCTCCGCAGAAGTGACCCGCTATTTTGATAAAAACATCGAAGAACTCCGTTCCATTTTGGAGAACACGATGAAATCCTACAACGCAAGAAAAGCCGGGGATAAGGCACGAAACGCTATCTTAAAGCAGTTAAACGACGTCGACACCCGCAGCAAACTGGCTTCCTGTTCCTCCAAGAAGCCGGAGGAATGTGAAATCTACATCGTCGAGGGTGATTCCGCCGGCGGTACGGTAAAGACAGCCAGAAACCGTAAGACCCAGGCCGTTCTTCCTCTGCGCGGTAAGATTTTAAACGTAGAGAAAGCGCCATTAGAAAAGATTTTGGTCAACAACGAAATCAAGACGATGATTGCCTCCTTCGGATGCGGCATCGGTGATGATTTTGATATCAGCAAGCTCCGTTACGACAAGATTATTATCCTGACCGATGCGGACGTGGACGGTGCCCATATCAGCACCCTCTTACTTACGTTCTTCTACCGGTTTATGCCGGAGCTGATTTTATCAGGCAAGGTATACAGAGGTCTTCCGCCTCTTTACAAGGTGGACTACGAGGATGCCGCAAAGGCAAAGAAATCCAAACAGTCCCGTTACCTGTTTAACGATTTTGAACTGGAAAAGTTCCGCAAGGAAGGACATAAGATTCTCGCCCTGCAGCGTTACAAAGGTCTGGGCGAAATGGATGCCGACCAGTTATGGGAAACTACGTTAAATCCGGAAACCCGTATCTTAGCCCAGGTATCCATTTCCGACACCGTAGAGGCAGACGAAGTCACGACGCTCTTAATGAGCAATGCCGTTCCGCCGCGTCGTGCCTTCATTATTGAAGAAGCCAAATATGCGAAGCTCGATGTGTAACGATTCCATACTATAATCAGGAGACAAATCATGAAAACCACGACTACAGAACAGCTGATTCAGCTTGATTTTGCGGAGGAAATGAAAACCTCCTTCCGTGACTATGCCATCAGCGTTATCATTGACCGCGCCCTGCCGGATGTCCGCGACGGATTAAAGCCGGTACAGCGAAGAATTTTATATGCCATGACCGAACTCGGTCTGGACCCGAAAAAACCACACAGAAAGAGTGCCCGTATTGTCGGCGACACCATGGGTAAATATCACCCGCACGGTGACTCCTCCATTTACGATGCGCTCGTACACATGTCCGAGGATTTCTCCCTGTCCATTCCATTGATTGACGGACACGGAAACTTCGGCTCCATCGACGGCGATTCCGCCGCAGCGATGCGATACACCGAGGCACGCCTTTCCGAGGGCGCAATGACCATGCTTGACCACTTGGAAAAGGGACTCGTAGACTTTTTACCAAACTTTGATAACAGTGAAAAGGAACCGGCGGTGCTTCCTGCCATGCTTCCGAACCTGTTAATCAACGGTACGACCGGTATCGCCGTAGGTATGGCAACCAATATCCCGCCGCACAATCCGGGCGAAGTCATCGATGGTGCAATGGCCTACATCGACAATCCGGATATTACGCTGGAAGAACTGATGACCTACATTCCGGGTCCGGACTTCCCGACCGGCGGTCAGATTATCAATGCCGATGTCCTTCCTGCCATGTACGCAACCGGCGAAGGAAAGTTAAAGGTACGCGCAAAGACGGAAATCGAAACCGGGGAATACGGTAAGAAAAACATTGTCATCACAGAAATTCCTTATACCAGTGCGGGCAATAAGACAAGACTCGTAGAAAACCTGGTGGATTTGATGAAGGACAAGGTATTTGAAGAAATCGCCGACGTCCGCGACGAATCCTCCAAGGATGTGCGTATTGTGGTTGAAGTAAAGCGCGACCGTGATACCGAAAACTTATTAAACGGTCTCTATAAAAAGACCGGTTTGGAAGACACTTATTCGGTAAATCTCCTTGCGGTCAAGGAGCAGCAGCCGATTGTCTTCAATTTAAAATCGCTCTTAAAGGAATTCGTGGAATTCCAGGAAATCCTTTATACCAAAGAATATGAACACATGTTAAACAAGGCAAATGACCGTTTAGAGATTGTCGGCGGTCTCATCCGCGCGGTAGACGTTATCGATTTAATCATCGAAGTACTCCGCGGCAGTACCTCCGTCAAGCAGGCAAAGGCTTGTTTAACTTCCGGCGACATCACCGATATCAAGTTCAAATCCGAGATTTCAAAGAGACTTGCCGTTCAGTTTGACTTTACGGAACGCCAGGCGGATGCGATTCTTGCCATGCCGCTTTCCAAGTTAATCGGACTCGAGATTATGAAACTGCACGAGGAAAGCGATACGCTTCTGAAAAACATCGCTTCGTACAAAAAAATACTCGGCTCCAAAAAGGAACTGCACAAAGTCATCAAAAAGCAGTTGCAGGAGTTCCGTGTCAAATTTGACCGTCCGAGACGCACCGAAATCATCCAGACCGAAACCGCAAACTATGTGGTAGAGGAAAAGGTAGAAGACATCGTTGTGATGATTGACAAGTTCGGTTACACCAAGTCCTGCGATGCGGCAACGATTGCCCGTGCGGGCGAGGATGTCTTGAAGGAATTCCCTCACATCGTACGCATGAAGAATACGGACCGCATCTGTGTCTTCACTGCGGAAGGCAACATGTACCAGGTAAAGGCCTCTGCCATTCCAAAGGGCAGACCAAAGGATAAGGGTGTCCTCATCCATACCCTTTGCAAGGTCGGCAAGGAAGATATTCTCCTGTACGCAGGCTTTGAAGAATTGTTCGAATCACAGTTACTGTTTGTCACAAAATCCGGTTTCATTAAACTGGTTTCCGGTATCGAATTTGATACCAACCGTGCTGTCGTAGCAGCAACCAAACTGGCCGACGGCGACATTTTGGCAGGTCTTACGAGACTTTCCGCAAAAGAAGTACTCTCCGGCACACAAAAAGTTATTATCTACACGGCTACCGGACTTTCACTCGGATTCCCACTCGAGGAAGTACCGGAGCTTAAGAAAACCGGAAAGGGCGTCAAAGCCATTTCCCTTGAAAAGAATGATACCGTAGCGTATGCAACGAGTGTCGGACCAAACGATGAAACCTTCTCCTACCGCGGAAAGGACTACTCCGCAAAGAAAGTCAGAAACCGCAAACGCGGTGCCAAGGGGCAGAAGGCAACGCTGTAGTTAAATTTTCATTGAAATAATAAAGAAATCCTTGTTTTATATTCTTGTACTTCCGCTCCTCGTACATCTGTACGTCCTCTGCGAATCATACCTGTCGGCATGTTCGCAGAGGTACGTACATCTATCCGCTGAGAGGAAGTACAATTGAATAACAAAACAAGGATTTCTTTATTTACTCTATGAAAATTATAGTTACATCGGGTCCTTCTGCCCGATTGGCAGCCGCTCTTTGCGGTTTCTTCCGACGATAGGAGTGGGACATCGGCATATTACTTCGTAACATGCCGATGTGGGGCGGCAGACAAGCCATGCTACTGCCACGTTCCCGGGGGTTGCGGCAGTTCCTATAAAAAACATGCAGTGCCATACCGTAGGACTCCGTTTCGGCGCTCTTTAGGAAAGATAGGAATAAGAGAGCATGGAGCCGACTGTTTGAAGCGGGCGGGGGTTAAAAAAATCCCAAAGAGGATATGACGAAAAGCGTCCGCAGGACGCGGTTTTAGAAAAGGCGATGGCGGCTCTTGGAAAATGCATTTTCCAGAGGCCGCTACCGCCTTTTCGTAAAAGTGCTGTCGCACTTTTTTCGTCATATCCTCTTATATAGTCTTTGCCTCCCGACCGCTGAGTTTCGGGCCATGCTCTCTTGTTTATGACTATCGATAAAGAGTACCGGAACGCTAAGTCCTACGAGTGTGGCAGCTGCGTTTTTATAGGAACTGCCGTAGACCCTTCGTGGCAGGCATGGGTTGTCTTTGAAAAAACAAATCCGACGGGGGTAAAACCCCCGCCGGATGAATCACGTCCTGCTATTTTAATTACTGGATTAACATATAGATTGCGCCGAGTCTGTCGATTTCATCGCCGTGCTGGCCATGGAAACCTGCGATTGCGTAACCTTCCGGAGCAGTGTAAGTAGTGCTGTTACCAGACTTATACTTACCGCCTTCTAATACGTTACCAAAGTTAGTAACGAGTTTTACATAAGATACTCTGTAAGTACCGAATAAGCTCTTCTTTACCTTGCTTACGGTCATGGAAGTAATGTATTCGCCTTCTGCAAGATCTAATGTGTATTCGGAACCGCCGTTGCCGCCTGCTACTGCTGTAGCATCACCGTATACTGCGGAAATACCGTCTAATCTGTCGCCTGCTCTTACTGTAACGCTGTCAGGGAAGCCACCCATAGCACCGATGAAGCTGAAGCCGCTACCGCCGCCACCGCCATAAGTATCACTGTACTTAATGGTCTCGTTTAATGTGTAAGAGAATGTAGCTGTAATTGGGAAGTGGTCTGCTAACTGCTCACCGTTTTCATCTGTGAACATAGTATCTAATAAGTCATAGGATACAAGGTCAAGTTCTACACTTGCACCGCTTCTGTAGAAAATCTTATCTACTACTTCGTGGTTTCCGCTGTTTAAGTTACCCCAATCGGATAATGCATCGCCGTCTTCCGGACGAACACCGCCACGCTTTGTTTCTACCCAAGCGTCCTTTAAACCACAGGTATCAAGAATAGCTTCTGCGAAGTTATCCTCTGCTCTGGTGTAACGGCAGTTGGTATCTGCTAAAACGATAACTGCTCTGCCCTGGGAACGAGCCTGGATGAGTTCAGCTACCTGAATCATGTTGGAACGTCTTGCTGCTAAGGAATCTTCGTCACAATCTGCATCTGCATGGAAATCATAAACATCTACGAAGTAACCAGGAGCGATTTCGATTGCTGTGTAAAGGATGCCCTTTGGAGTCATCTGGTCTGCACCGTTTTCGATGAAACCGTAGCTGTCATTCCATTTATATCTGGTATCTTCATAAATACCGAATCTGGAGAAGATATTCATACCATCGCCGAATGGAACGTTTCCGCTGTGCTCTGTCTGATAATACTCAGAGGATAACTGGGAAACTAAATCACTGTGGTAAGAAAAGTCTTCCTGAACACTGATGATATCGAAGTTGTTAAGGAGCGGACTGATCTTTTTGGTATTCACAGATGGGTTACCGCTGGAAAGAATTGCAGGAAGTCCTGCAACGTTTAAGGATAATACGTTAAAGGTATTGTCCTCTTCTGCCTCAACATGGGCAGGTGCTACGTGCGCAAGGCCAACTACCATGAGAGCTGCCAATGTAAGCGCGAGTGCCTTTTTCATTTTTTTCATAAACATGCTTTCTCCTTCTCTGTCGCCGCCACAGAAATTTCCGTTCATTTAAAGGAGGGACCTCCGGCTGTATTTTTCCTCTCCCTTTGTTGACTTTATTCTACAACATTTTTTGTGAAAATGCAACAATTTTTTATCTTGTATACATCACTTCTTTGTTCACTTTGCTAATCGGTTTTGTGAATTTACTAGTACTTTATTGGCATGTTTATTTAAAATTACCACGAAAAAGCCTTTATTTATCGTATTTTTAGCCATTTTGCACAATTAGCAACTTACTCACTTGTTCAGTAAATTTCCGTTAATTACTTGTAAAGAAAAAGTCCCAAATTTCTTCGGGACCTTCTTCCTGTGCTTTAAATAATGTTCATAAAAACTATTCTTTGTTTTTCAGAATTCCAACAATAGTTTTTACATTGATTTTCTGTCCGGTGTACAACACCATGCCTTTATAAATCCGGCCGGACAGCATAATTACCAATACGGAAAATACCATCAAAATCACAGTGGATACAATCCCCTGACCGATTCCGATGGCTCCGGTCAGTAAATCTGCCGGCACACAAAACGGAATGGTAAACGGAATGTTTCTCACAACGGCAAGCAATGCATCATTTTCCATCAGGGTACCAAAGTAGCAGGTAATCCAGCTGATCACAATCGGAAGCGTAAAAATGCTCTGTGTATTTGCCGCATCCTCCGGACGGCTCACCATGCTTCCGGACATGCCGGAAAGAACACAGTAAAACAGGAAACCAAAGGTAAATGTCACCAGAGAAAGCACCACCGCCACAGGCGAGAATGCACTTTCCCCGATATTGGTACGTAAAAACTCTAACATAACCCGCAGACTCTCATTGGCCTCCGGATATAAAATTCCGCCAAGAATGCTTCCGCCGACGAGACCGAGAACTGCTGCCGCAATCCAGATAAAGAACTGCTGAAGTGCTACTGTAGCAATTGCAAATACCTTGCCGGCAAGCAAGCCGTACGGATGCAGGGAGGTCAACAAAGTTTCCATCAGCTTCGATGTTTTTTCCGTCGAAACTTCCCTATTAATATTCTGTCCGTAGAACAAAAGCAGGAAGTAAAGGACTAAACCGAAAATAGCCGGTGCAAAGTACTGAATCATATATACCGCCACGCTTTGTGCTTCTCCTGCATCGCTGACGCTTAACATCACTTCCTTATTAATCTGGCCTGCCATAAACCCGCTCAGACCGCTCTGCTCCAGACGGAGTTGTTCTACATAGTCCGCCATAACCTGTGCAACCTCCAGGCCTTCCTCAATGGAAATTACCGATGTGGAAGGCACTACGGCACGGACATGAATAATATCCTCTTCCTTCTCAATGACAAGACCGATGGCAAAGTCACTTTGTGTTGCTGCTTTTATCTTTAACTCTTCTTCCGTTATTCCGGAAACGCCAATAAACTTCAATTCCGGATAGTATTCCTTGTCATATTCCGGTCCGGCAATCGGTACGAAAGACGGTGACTCTGTCTCCGAAAAAACCAATCCGTCCTTATCTAATACGTAGACCTCTTCCGCCCAATTAAATACCGGTGCCTCAAAGTCCTCTTCTTCCGCTTTCTCCGGCTTTGCGGCAAGCGTCGAAAGTAACATCGCAAGTCCAAACATCAAAACAGCAATAATCGTCGTAACCGCAATATAGGATTTCGACTTCATATTCTGACGGTAGGTAAAGGAAAATACGGTTTTCCAGCCTCTGAACTTATTCATCCCCAGCTGCCTCCTTTCCCTTTTTGGTTGTTTTCAGCATTGCAAAAACTTCCTTCATCTTAATACGGTTTCCGGTATGTAAAATCAGTGTTTCATATACCTTTGCCACAAACAGGAACATCAGTACCACCGAAATCAAAAGAACCGCAATGGCAATCACCGCAATCAGGGCATCTGCCTTTCCGACAAGCAGTGCTCCCGGAAGTAAAAATGCCGAAGAGAGAGGGAAAATCAATGCAAATGTAACAAACGCATTATCTCCGATTCCCATCAGACTGCCGGCTGCGCCCATACCGATATAGGCACCTACAAGCGAGGTCATGGTAAACAGCATCAGGCTGTCTCCCGCCTCCTCCAGACGGCTTGCGGTAGCACCGCAAAGACCTGCCAGTGTTGCATATAAGATAAGACCTGCTCCCGCCGTCAAAAGTCCGAGAATAATATTGCCAAGGTTTAAGTTTGCTAAAATATCAGGTGTTAAAAACTGCGTAATCGCATTCGTCCCCGTACCCGAAACCGCCTCTCCGATTTTTGTGGAAACAAAACCGCCAATCAGCAATACTACCAGCTGCAGCATCACTGTTACGAGCATCGCAAGCACCTTACCCACAATCAGGGCAAGCGGACGGATGGAGGTTAACAGATACTCGATGACACGGGAGGACTTTTCCTGTACGATAGCGGTCGCCACCTGGGAACTTGCCATTACACTGATCATCAGCACGACGAACAATACACCGTACACGAACCAGTACTCACTGTCAGAAATCGAGGTATCCTCTAAAACCACGGTACTCTCTGTGTCCACAACTCCTGCAGAAGCCACGACACTTGTCTTTAAAAATTCCATCTGGGCATCCGTTACCCCCAGAGCTGCAATTTTTGCCTTCGAATAAGCGTTTTCTACATACTGGCCCAGCTGCTGCAGCTCCAGCAGGGAAACATCCCCCTCCGGTGCACGTAAAAACTGAATATAACAATACGTTTCATCCTCCATCAGGTAAAGAAGGACGGATGAAGTTTCTTCCTCGCAAATTCTTGCCTGCACTACGTCCATACCCTCGGTTCCGTTTTCAAACACGATATGGTCATAACCGGCCGGCAGTTCCTCTGCCATGTCCAGATTCCGATACATGGTCATGTTATATACGTATACTTTCTCAATGGAGCTCACATCCGGTCCCGTCTGCGCGTCCTGGAACAAAAAGATGTTCATAAGCGGCATGGAAACCAAAATAATGGCCAGCATGATGAGTAACGTCACGCGATAGGACTTACTCTTTACGGTCTGAGCGACAGTAAAGGTAAAGACGTCCTTCCATCCTCTTAAACTACCTTTCTTCATTATTGTCGCCCACCTTTTCTACGAAAATTTCATGTAAAGACGGCTCTCTGAGTTCGAATTTTACCAAAGGCACATTCTCCGTCATCAGTTTGCCGAGGAACTGTCTTGCCTGCTGTTCATCGCGTACCTTTAAATGATACTCGCTCGGTGTCTTTGCCACAATCTGCAGTCCGAAGTCCGCGATGTAAGGCGCAATATTCGAATCACTCTTTACGAACAGGTTCACTCTTCCGTAGCTTCTCTTAATTTCATTTAAATTTCCCTGAAGGACTGCCTGGCCACGGTTTAAAATCGTGATATCGGAACAGAACTCTTCGATAGTCGGCATCTGATGGCTGGACATAATTAAATATTTTTCCTTTGCCATCTCTTCACGGATGATGCCCTTGAATAAATCCGTATTCACCGGATCCAAGCCACTGAGCGGCTCGTCTAAAATCAGAAATTCCGGATCGGAAATCAGCGCTGCCATTAACTGGATTTTCTGCTGGTTACCCTTCGATAACTGGTCCGCCTGATTGGCTTTTGCCTGCTTTCCTTTTGCTGTCTTTGGCGGGAAGATATATTCTTCTACCTGAAGACGCTCTGCCCAGTACTTAATTCTTACCATGGCATCCTTTTTCGGTACCTTCTTTAAGGATGCAAAATAGAGCAACTGGTCCAGCAAGGAATATTTCGGATACAATCCTCTTTCCTCTGCCAGATAACCCACATTCAGTTCTGCTGCCGAAAACGGTTTCCCGTCCCATAATACCTCACCGCCGTTCTTGGCAAGCATACCGAGAATCATACGGATGGAGGTCGTCTTTCCGGCACCATTGGTTCCGAGCAGGGCATATACGCCCGGTTTTTCGATGGAAAAACTCAAGTTGTCTACAACTGTTTTTTCCCCGTACTTTTTTGTTAAATTTTTAACTTCAAGCATCTTACATTCTCCTTTTTTCCCAAAGATAGTTACATTTTGACACGTTACTACGATAACGTCAATAGTTTTGTTCCGAATTTAATCTTATTCTAATATTCAGGATCAAAACCAGAGATACTATTCTACGCAGTCTGTTGACTCCTCGGAAACGCCGTAAGAATTGTGCAAACTCACCAAAATTACTTCTTTATTGAGAATTTATTCCCCCTTTCGTACATTGACAAGCTCTGTACGCAAATGCTATATTTAATATGGTTTCTTGGGAATCAAAGTTTTTGGTTCCTACGGCGTGGACGTCACGTTTTAGAAAGGAGTACTAGAGAAGATGAGAGAAGAATGGAACAGTTTTGTAAACGGCATCTGGACCAAGGAAATCAACGTTCGTGATTTCATCCAGAAAAACTATCATCCGTACGAAGGAGATGAGTCCTTCTTATGCGATGCAACGGAAACTACAAAAGAATTATGGGCACAGGTTATGGAACTCAGCCGTCAGGAAAGAGAAAAGGGCGGGGTACTCGATATGGACACCCATATCATTTCCACCATCACCTCCCATGGCCCGGGATATCTAAATAAAGATAAGGAAACGATTGTCGGCTTCCAGACAGATAAGCCGTTTAAGCGTGCCCTTCAGCCAAACGGTGGTATCCGTATGGCAGTCAAAGCATGTCAGGACAACGGTTACGAGGTTGACCCTGCCATCGTTGAATTTTACACCAAGCACAGAAAGACACACAACGCAGGCGTATTCGATGCTTATACACCGGAAATGCGTGCCTGTCGTTCGAGCCATATCATCACCGGTCTCCCGGATGCTTACGGCCGCGGACGTATCATCGGTGACTACCGCAGAGTTGCCCTTTACGGTGTAGACCGTCTGATTGAAGACAAGCAGTATCAGAAGGCGACCACACGTAAGACCATGTACTCGGATGTAACGAGAAACCGCGAGGAATTTTCTGAGCAGATCCGTGCACTCGAAGAGTTAAAGGAACTCGGTCAAATTTACGGCTTTGATATTTCGAAGCCTGCAAAGAACGTAAAGGAAGCCATCCAGTGGACCTACTTTGGTTACCTGGCTGCCATCAAGGAACAGAATGGTGCAGCGATGTCCCTCGGACGTACCTCCACCTTCCTGGACATTTACGCAGAACGTGACCTGGCAAACGGCACCTTCACCGAAGAAGAAATTCAGGAATTCATCGACCACTTCGTAATGAAGCTGCGTCTTGTAAAATTTGCAAGAACACCGGAATACAATTCCCTGTTCTCCGGCGACCCGACCTGGGTTACCGAATCCATCGGCGGTATGGGTATCGACGGACGTACCTTAGTTACTAAGATGTCCTATCGTTACCTGCACACCTTAAAGAATTTAGGTACCGCTCCGGAACCAAACTTAACGGTTCTTTGGTCTACCAGACTTCCGGAAAACTTTAAGAGATTCTGTGCAAAGACCTCGATTGAGTCCTCTTCCATCCAGTATGAGAACGATGACTTAATGCGTGTCACCCACGGCGATGACTATGCAATTGCCTGCTGCGTATCCTCCATGAGAGTCGGCAAGGAGATGCAGTTCTTCGGTGCGCGTGCGAACCTTGCAAAGTGTCTCCTCTATGCCATCAACGGTGGTGTGGACGAGGTTTCCAAAAAGCAGGTTGGTCCAAAATTCCGCCCGATTACAAGCGAATATCTGGACTTCGATGAAGTTTGGGATAAATATAAGGATATGATGCAGTGGCTGGCTAAGGTTTATGTCAACACCTTAAACATCATCCACTACATGCATGACAAATACAGCTACGAAAGATTACAGATGGCGCTGCACGATAAGAATGTTACCCGTTGGTTTGCTACCGGTATTGCCGGACTTTCCGTTGTGGCTGACTCCTTATCTGCCATCAAGTACGCAAAGGTAAAGACCATCCGTGACGAAAACGGTATTGCCGTGGACTACGAAATCGAAGGCGATTTCCCGAAATACGGTAACGACGACGACCGTGTTGACGACCTTGCTTACGACGTCGTACACACCTTCATGGGCTACATCGGCGGCGTGCACACCTACCGTGGCGGTATCCCGACCACTTCCATTCTGACGATTACATCCAACGTTGTATACGGCAGAAACACCGGTTCCACACCGGACGGAAGAAAGGCAGGCGAACCATTCGCACCGGGTGCCAACCCAATGCACAACCGCGATACCCACGGTGCCATCGCATCGTTAAGCTCCGTTTCCAAGCTTCCGTTTAAGGATGCACAGGACGGTATTTCCAACACCTTCTCCATCATCCCGGATGCCCTCGGTAAGGGTGAGGATGTTTTCTTTGCCGGTGATTTGGAAGTAGAAGGAATGAAACTGGACTAATTTTCCGGTCCGCATTGAATTGTAATTATAAAGGAGGAAACCATTATGGCAGCAAACAATGCACAGATTGATAACCTCGTGAATATGTTAGATGCTTATGTAGAAAAGGGCGGACATCACCTGAATGTCAACGTGTTTTCCAGAGAAACACTCCTGGATGCACAGGCTCACCCTGAAAAATACCCGCAGCTCACCATCCGCGTTTCCGGATATGCCGTAAACTTTAACAAGTTGACGAAAGAGCAGCAGGACGAAGTAATCTCCCGTACGTTCCATGGCGGAATGTAAGACGGGCCGGATTCACTCAATTGAAACTTTTGGAACTGTAGACGGACCGGGCACCCGATATGTGATTTTCTTTCAGGGCTGCCCGTTTCGTTGTTTATACTGTCACAACCCGGACACCTGGACCGGGCAGGGCGGAAGTCTTATGACCGCAGAGGAACTGCTTTCCGGCTACGAAAAAAACGCCGTCTTTTATAAGAACGGCGGGATTACGGCAAGTGGCGGTGAGCCTCTTTTGCAGCTTGACTTTTTGACAGAATTGTTCCGAAAGGCGAAAGCGAAGGGAATCCATACCTGTCTTGACACTTCGGGAGCTGTTTATCAGCCATCAAAAAGAACAGAATATGAGACGCTGCTTTCCTACACGGATCTCGTGCTTTTAGACATCAAGCACAGCGACCCTGCAGAACACAAACGTTTAACCGGGCATACGAATGATGCCCCTCTTGCCTTTGCAGCTCTCTTATCCGAACTCATGATTCCAATGGTCATCCGTCATGTTCTGGTACCGGAGATTACAGACAACACGGAGCAACTGACCAAACTCGGAATCCTGATGAAACAGTTTCCTAATATTGTCGGCCTGGAGGTTTTGCCGTTCCACCAGATGGGGACGGCAAAATATGAGAATCTGGGAATTCCGTATCCGCTTAAGGACGTTCCGGCTCTTACGAAGGAAGATGCGAAAAGGGCACGGAGAGTTATTTTAGAAGCATATTATTATGATAACTAACTCAAAAATTGTCTGGTTACATTGCCGTTTGTATCTATAGATATTTTTTCACTGAAAAGATACAAAAAAGCTCTGATTTTCACTAAAATCAGAGCTTTTTTCGTTGATTTGTATCTATAGAAAAAAATACAACTCAAAGATACTATATTTCTGTGTTTTGAGTATCTGCAGAGAAGATTTTTTTCTATAGATACAAAATGATGCATATTCCATTAAAATCTTATAATTTCGAACCTCTTTTTGTATCTACAGCGCTACTTTTTTCACATAGATACTTTCCTGCGAAAGAATTATATAAAAATCCCATTTAGAACATAATGTAATATCAGTTTTTCATTGTTTTCTTCCTGCCAAGGAAGGAAATCGCAATGACAAGAATAACAGGAAATACAATTGCGCTGATAATTCCCATTTTCAGGTTGCCGCCGAGGGCATCGGAAACAGCACCGACAATCGTCGGGCCGGAGGAGCAGCCGAGGTCGCCTGCGAGGGCGAGAAGGGCAAACATGGCGGTGCCGCCTGCAGGCAGAGATGCCGATGCAAGGCTGAAGGTGCCGGGCCACAGAATACCGACGGAGAAGCCGCACACCGCGCAACCGATGAGACCAAGCGCCGGATGCGGTGCAAAGGTAGCCAGCAGATAACAGGTAATGCATAAAACACCGCTTCCGATCATTGCCACGCGCAGACTGATTTTCTCTGCAAACTTTGCATACAGTGCACGGGAGGTTCCCATGAATGTCGCAAACAGGCACGGACCTGCGAGGTCTCCAATCGTCTTTGACACTTTCAGACCGGATTCGGCAAAGGCCGACGCCCACTGGCTCATGCCCTGTTCGGAGGCTCCGGAGCAAATCATCAAAAGAAACAAAATCCAAAATGTCTTATTTTTCAACAGGTCTTTCATTCGCATTCCGCCGCCCTGTTCTACGGGTGTAGTAATCGGTACCATGGCGTAATAGAATGCATTCCCCAAAGGAATCACTGCCCAAATGACTGCGAGAAGTTTCCACCGTTCAATTCCGACAAAGGTAAAAAATGCCGTGCTGGCAAGGACGACAAACACGTGTCCCCAACAGTAAAACGAGTGTAACAGGCTCATGACCGCTTCCTTGTTTTTGGTCGGACAGGCTTCGACAATTGGGCTCACCAAAACCTCAATGATGCCACCGCCGATGGCGTAGCACACAATCGCTAACACAATGCCAAGATACGGCGGCAGTAAATCCGGCAGCACCGACAGCCCTATCAGACCGAGCGCCGAAAACACGTGCGCTGCTATAATGGACGGCCGGTAACCGATTTTGTCAATGAACCTAGCCGCCAGAAAATCCACCGTCAGCTGAACGCAAAAATTGATGGTAACCAAAAGGCCGATGGCCCCGAGGCTGATATTGTAGTCCTTTTGAAAGGTTAAAAATAACAGCGGCACAAAGTTGTTTACAATGGCCTGCGTGATATATCCGATATAAGATGCATAAATCGTATGCTCATAACTGTTTCTGATTTTCTCTCTCATCTGCTTAAAACAACTGCCGCAAATGACTTGCGGCAGTGTACTCCTTTATGTAATTCTTCTAAGTCAACTTATTCTTCGGTTTCCTTCTCTTCTACCGGTGGC
The DNA here is from genome assembly GCA_015057585.1 of Lachnospiraceae bacterium. Lineage (GTDB taxonomy): Bacteria > Bacillota > Clostridia > Lachnospirales > Lachnospiraceae > SIG299. Next base: position 80,080 of record SVEF01000010.1, read on the forward strand.
CTGAAACGGTAGATGCCGTTTGCAATGCCCTGTGCCACAAGCTTCTGATATTCCGGATCAAACAGCCGGGTTGCCTCTGCATTCGAGGAAATGAAACCGCACTCAACTAAAATTGCAGGGATGTTGGAGCTGTTTAATACAATCAGATTATTGCCGACCTGGTTGTCCCTCTTTTTGGCTCCGGTCGCGGCAACCAGCTCCGTTGCAACATAAGATGCCAGCGTTTTGCTTCCGTCTTTTCTCTCGTTGCAGTACCAGACTTCGATTCCTTTAATATTTTCTTTATTGGCATTGTCCGTGGAATTTAAATGGATGCTGACAAACAAGTCTGCTCCGGCCTCTTCCGCCATCGGGTTCCGTTCATCGTTCTGCAATTTGGTATTCCACGTCAAATCATCCTCTCTGGTCAGAAAGGTATCATATCCCATCGATTCCAAAACATCACGCAACGCAAAGGCAATCTGCAGATTCGCATCCGCCTCCTCCAGGCCAAGCTCCCGGTTCACACTGCCTCCGTCCTTTCCTCCGTGTCCCGCATCAATTGCCACCATCACCGGAATCGGTGTCGGGGTAGGCGTATTCGTCGGTGTCGGACTAGGTGTCGGCGTAAATGTCGGCGTTGGTGTATTGGTTGGTGTCGGCGTGTTCGTCGGTGTCGGCGTGTTTGTCGGGGTAGGCGTGTTCGTCGGGGTAGGCGTGTTCGTCGGCGTCGGTGTATCCGTCGGAACCGACGTCGGCGTCTTTGCCGGAGTGCCTCCCTTGTCTCCGTAATTCGTCGTCTGGACCTTCCCCTTATCCGGTCCGAAGGTCGGTGCCGGCTGATTCGTCCTCACAATGATTCCGATGATAAGACCGAGTACCAACAGTACCGTTGCACCGCCTGCGGCACAAAACGCAACCAGTCTCTGACGGGCAATTTTTTGCATCCGTTTTTTTCGTACTATCAGTATATTTTGTTCCATTTTCCCATTTCCCTCAATTTTTCCCATGTAAATTGTTTCAAATCTGTTACTCACCTGTTACATTATATAAAACGAATCTGATTTTTACAAGTTAAACTTGATTTTACCGCCCGAATCTTGTATCATAACTGCTTGATAAAAAGAAAGAAGGACATAGACATGACGAAGGATATGACAACAGGGTCCCCGTTCCGATGCATTGTCAGCTTTGCGACACCGGTGTTTCTCGGGATGCTCTTTCAACAATTATATAACATGGTCGATACCATGATTGTCGGTAAATTTTTAGGGCTCAACGCCCTGGCAGGAGTCGGTGCTACCGGTTCTTTGTACTTTCTGGTAATTGGTTCGTGTACCGGTATTTGCAGCGGATTTGCGATTCCGATTGCACAGATGTTTGGTGCAAAAAATGACAAGCTGTTGAAACGTATGGCAGCCGCCAGCGCTGTTTTATGCGCCGCACTGGCGCTCATCGTCACCATCGTTACCGTAGCTGCCTGCCATCCGATGCTTCGTCTGATGGATACTCCGGTCAATGCATACGGCTATGCGTATAACTACATTCTCGTGATTTTTGCCGGAATCCCGTTTACGCTTCTTTATAATATGGTAGCGTCTATTACACGTTCCCTCGGAGACAGTAAAACACCGGTCGTTTTCCTTGTGATTTCCTCCGTGTTAAACATCCTCCTTGATTTATTGTTTATCCTTGTGATACCGCTGGGAGTTGCCGGCGCAGCTTTGGCAACTGTTATCGCGCAGGCGGTGTCCGGAATTGCATCGTTCTTTTATTTAATTAGGAAATTTGACATCATCCGTCCTGCAAAAGCTGACTGGATTCCGACGCCGTTCATCTATTTCCGTCTGTGTGCCATTGGCTTTCCGATGGGACTTCAGTACGCGATTACCGCCATTGGTACGGTAGTCATCCAAACCGCCGTCAATTCCTTTGGCGAAGCAACCATTGCGGGCGTTACCGCTGCACAGAAATTATATTCGCTGATTTCCTGTCCGCTTGAGGCTATCGGCGCTACCATGGCCACGTTTGCCGGTCAGAACATTGGCGCAGGCAAACTGGAGCGTGTAAAAAAAGGCCTCGTAGCCGGAACACTGTCCGGCTGGGCCCTTTCTGTTGTCACCTTTGTTCTGATGTATTTCTTCGGAAACCGGTTGACCTTATTATTTATTGATGCCGCAGAAACCCTGGCCATAGAGCAGGCATTCCGCTATACTCTGATTTGCACGGCAGGCTTTCCGCTTTTAACCTGTATTCTCACGTTCCGCTTTACCATCCAGGGCATGGGCTTTTCCACCTTTGCCATGCTGGCAGGCGTACTCGAAATGATTGCAAGATGTTTTGTCGGCATGGTACTGCCAAGCCGTCTCGGCTACACAAGCATCTGCATTTCCAGTCCGGCAGCCTGGCTGACTGCCGACCTGTTTTTGATTCCGGCGTTCTTCCTCTGCATGCGCCTGTTAAAGCGGCGTTTTGCACTTGTGGAACACCACGCCACTTTAAGAGAAGCTACTTCATCAAAATAATCTGTTCTTCCAGCAGAGGGAACGGTGCCGGGCCCAGGCTTAAGACCGCGTCATAAAACCGCGTATCACTGTAAGCTTCGCCCCACGTTTCTTCTGCTTTTTTCTGCAATTCGGTAAACTCCATGTATCCGACAAAATAGCTTAAATAATTCGCCGGCTCCGCTACCACATAATCAAAAATACTCTCCGCAGCCTCACGGCTTCCGAGGCCATAGGAATAGAGGAAGTTCTCTACCTCGTCCACGCCCCAGCCGTAATAATGCACACCGATGTCAATCGCTGCATGAATGCCCATGATGGCAATGGAATTGTACTTTAATACCTGTGCGAGGTTCTCGTCCAGGCCGCCCATTTCATACGCCATAAATTCCACATACTGCGCCCAGCCTTCCGTGTAGCCCGAGTAACCAAACAGGCTGCGGATGAGCGGCAGTTCCTTGGATGCTGTATATACCGTCTGATAGAGATGCCCCGGGAAGCCCTCATGTGCCATCGTCACATACAAATCACTGCTCTCATAGGAGCGGTTGATATAAATCACATTGTTCTTAAAATCATCGACCGGCGGTGTCAGATAAAATGCCGGACTCATGTGCTCTTCCATGGACGGATGTACGTACTTAATCCGGTACGATACCTCCGGAAGTTCCGGAAATACACCGGCAATCTTCTTAGTCAAATCCTCGAGCATCGCTGCCGGGTCCGATTCACAAAACTCGTAGTGTTCCCACTTGCTCTCGATTTCCGGATCCTTACTCATAATTTCCTGCATGTCCATCACTGCCTCATAAATGACATTCGGAATCTTTACTGCCAGTTCTTCGACCGACTTTCCGGAACCCGTTGCCACATAGGTCAGATAATCATAATATTCTTTTCCGTCTTCAAAATAAGAAAGACCGAGTTCATTGGTTCCGGTGCCCTGCAATGCCGACAAACCGTCAATGAGCAGCTGATATGCGCCTACGATTTCCGTTGTAATAAGTTCTTTGTTCCGTGCGCTGTAGGCAGCCCTTTGTTCATCGGTCAGCCAGTCTGCCTCTTTCATCTTGGAATCGAACACTTCAATCATGTAATTTTCTTCCGGATTGCGGATGAACTGTCTGCACTGGTCTAAGATACTTTCCAAAGTCGTATCCGACATAAAAAGTCCCGCTTCGGATTTTTTCTGTTCAAATGCAACCATCCCGGCAAAGGTATCGTCTACCACACATAACAGGTCGAGATAGTCCTCGATGTCCTGCTCTCTGCGGAAGGTATATTCCGCAAGCAGTACCGGAAGCTGTGCCTGATAGCCTGTCGTCGGTCCGAAATACTCTGCATACAGTATCAGGTCTTCCGTCGAAAGCTCCGTATCTATGTAATCCATTAAAATATCGTAAGTAAATTTCTGTTCCTTTGACAGCTTGTCATCGTTTAATTCTTCAAAAGCGGCTTTGATTTGGCGAAGTGCATCATACGATGCCACCAGCCCCTCATACGAGCCGTCTCCCAGACTGATTTCGTAGTCGGTAATGCCGAAATTTTCCGGATAAGCGAGCGTATAATGCAAATTAATCGTATTGCTTACCACTTCGTATTTGAAAAAATCATCCACAAACTGGTCGAATGCAGCGGAGCCTTTATTCTCCTCCTGCAGTGCCGGTGTCGCTGTTACTGTCGGCGTAGGTGTCGGTTTTTCTCCCATTCCTCTACCGCATCCGGACAATACAAGCACTGCTGCCACAAACAGCACAGCCAGCCATGTTACCTGTTTCTTACTTTGTTTCATCTCCCGGTTCTCCTTTTCCCGTTGGTTATTTTAAAAATGCATCAGTCAGGCGGATGCCCGATGCCATTTTCTTTAGCTGCGACAGTTCTCTTTTCATATAAGCCTCTAACAAAAGAAGTTCCCCATCGTTAAACCCGGAACTCCGAATGATTTTGCAGTCTGGGATCCTGCCCTCTGCCATCCGTTCTCCATCCGTAAATGATACATACGCCATTTTCTTTCCGTCTTTTTCGCACACCGGCGATACCGACATCGTAAATTCATTTTCCATATGGGTTCCTCCTTTTCTATATTCGGACGCCGGGAGACAACACATCTCCCGGCGTTTTTGCATCCTGTATTATTCTGTATACTGCTGCATCTGCTGCGTCGAAGTTTCGATTACATGGATGGAGTTCTTTACGCCCTCCGCATTCTGTAAATTATTTTCGCTCATCGTCAGTACCTGTTCCGCATTCGCGGTAATTTCTTCGGTAGCTGCCGACAGCTGCGAGATGCTGTCTACAATCACATTGTTGGAATCCGATAATTCTCCGATGGCAATATCCATCTCGTTGATATCCTGAATCAGTACCGTCATGTCAGCATTTAACTTAGAAAACGCTTCCGATGCTGCGGTAATCTTTTGATTCTGGCTTTCGGTTGCCGCTACGGACTGACCTACGGATGCCACTACCTCTGCCGAGTTCAAATTTAATTCATTGACAATTGTTGTAATCTGCTCGGTCGAGTGCTTTGTCTGCTCTGCTAACTGACGGATCTGGTCAGCTACTACTGCAAAGCCACGGCCTGCTTCACCGGCACGCGCACTCTCAATAGAAGCATTGAGTGCAAGCAGATTGGTCTGACTGGAAATACCGAGAATCATGCCTGCAATTTCTTCTACTTCCTTTGTCTTCTGCTGCAGGCGCTGCATTGCCTCGTTTACCTGTGCGTTTGTTTCGGCAATCAGTTTGGACTGCTCCTGCAGTTCCTGCATCACGCGCAGATTTTCCTGAATGCTTTCGTTGGAATCCATAGCGATACCAACCATCTTTTTGGAACGCTCGCCGGTCTGTGTAATCGCCTCCTGGATGGACTGCGTCATCTTGTTCTGCTCTTCGATGTTTTCTGCCGTCATCTGTGTGGAATCTACGATTTCCTTCATACTGGAGGTCACATTCTGTGTCTGTTCATATAAGTTACCAACCAGTTCGGTACTCTTTCCTGCCTCAGCAAATACGGCTTCCGAGCCTTCTACAATACCGTCCAGCATCGTCTGGATCTTCGTTGTCTGCTCTGCTACGGAACCAAGGGCGTCACGGTTAAACTGGTTCATAATATGGCACAGTCTCCAGTCCACATAAAGTCCAAGGAATACACAAAGCATACAGCACATCGAGTCAACGTCTGTCACGCCCTGTCCCTTTAATCCGCGGAACACATTAATGAATATTACGATAATGCCAAAGACGATAGACATCTTACCGACACGCTTCGGCATAAAGTACGGAATTTGCAGCATCAGCATAACAATAATGGCATATAAAATAAAATTAGCATCGGTATTACAGCCGAGCAAAAAGATTTCAATACCGCCGCAGACGACCGAAATCACACTGTATTTCCGGCTGGCCTTATTTTTTAAGTAGGTAACCAGATTAATTACTTCCAATACTGCCACAATCGCCATGTTGGAATACGCGAATGCCTTGTGCAGGTCACCGAATGAAGACCGCATAAATAAATACAGCAAAAACATAAAATACAGCGCATTCATTCCGATAAAATAGAACTTGTTCAACGCTTTGTAACGCTCATTTTCGTCATTGTAACGAAACTTCTTCACTTCTGTCTCTTTCATACCTTCCTCCGATAAAATAGTTTTTCCCCATAGTTCCTGTGCTTCCGCCAATCTGTGAGAGCACAAAGTTATTTTATCATAGTTTTTGAACATTTTCCATCATTTTTTATAAAAATTCCGACAATTTTATACAAAATCCATCGGCTCTACCGTCTTTACCCAATGTATCTTTGCAATCGGCACATGACAATAGCCGGCCGGATTCTTATCGAGGTACTTCTGATGATATTCCTCCGCATCATAAAAATGCACAAGTGGGCAGGCTTCGATGGCAAGAAGGACCGGACCCACTTTTTGCTGCAGGGTATCTAAGGAGGTGCGGATGACTGCCTCGTCCTCTCCATCCGTAAAATAAATGCCCGTCCGGTACTGGTGTCCGACATCCTCTCCCTGCTTGTCCACCGAGGTCGGGTCGATGATTTCGTAAAAAAGATTTAAAAGCGCAGAAAGCGGAAGCTTTGTTTCGTCATAAACCACCTTTACCGTCTCTGCATGTCCCGTATTTTCATAACGCACCTGTTCATACGTTGGGTGATCCGTGTCCCCGTTTGCAAAGCCGACTGCTGTTTCCGACACGCCTTTGATATTTGCTACATATTTTTCCACGCCCCAATAGCAGCCGCCTGCGAGGTAAATTGTTTTCATGCAAATGTACTCCTTTTCCCATTAGTCTTGTTCTGTTTTTGGCTTTTTGTTCTTACCTTTAGAATTATTTCATATGTTCCAGGCAAAAGGCAAGAAGTCCCGTACAGCCTGCCAGCACATCCCGGTACGTGGTCTCAAAATCACCCGTGTACCACGGGTCCGCCACATCCGCTGCCGCATTTAGCTTTCCTGCTTCTTCGTAATCCTTAAAAGAAAGCAGCTTATAAATCTTCCCTTCCGGATCTCCGTCGGCAATCCGGTTCATATTGCGCATATTGGCCGTATCCATACCGATGAGGTAATCGTATTTCTCATAGTCCGCCGGCGTCATCTGCACCGCGCGATGCGGAACGACAGGGATATTTACCTTTCTCAGTTGATTCACGGTACCATAGTGCGGACCGTTCCCGATTTCCTCTCGGCTGGTTGCTGCGGAACTAATGTAAAAGAGGTCTTCGAGGTGGTGCAATTTCACCAGATGTGCGAAGACGGATTGAGCCATAGTGCTGCGGCAGATATTGCCGTGGCAAATCATGAGGACTTTTATTTTATCTTTCATAAGTTATCAAATCCTTTCAAAAGCCCGTATTTACTGGGTTTGTGGGTTTTTTCAATTTTTTGCTGTTTTCTCATTTGTACTCAAATCAGGGCATATTTTCTCGGGTAACTGGTATACAAATTGGTATATTTTCAAAAAAAATATACCAGCAATTTTCAGTGGTATAAATTTTCGCGAACCCGCATAAACACTGGGTTTCTTCATGCTTCCATGGCAAATTAACACATCAAAAATGCTCATTTTTCAGCGAAAAAAACTAGATTTTATACCACGTTTTTAGCCCGTATGGCAACTTGCTTTTTTTTACGCCTCCTTGGTTGACAAGTAATCAAGCCTCTCCATTTCCGCAATTGCATCCTCCGATTTGATGTGCGTATATGTATCAAGAGTCACTGAAATATCTCCGTGTCCCATGATATACTGCAATACTTTCGGATTCATTCCCGACTTCGCCATATTTGTGCAAAACGTATGTCTGCATACATGTGGCGTAATCTTCGGCAACTGCACGCGATAGATGCTGTTGTACTTTTCTACAGAAAGCTGGAAGTATTTCTCCCAATGCAATGCCACTTTCGGTTTACCGTTCTTGTCTAAGAACAGAAATCCTGAATACCCGTCTACAACCGGCTCAATCTTTGGCTTGGGACGCATCTTGATAATCCGTTTAAATGCAGCCACCACATCCGGCGTCATCGGCACCTCACGAACACCATTCTCCGTCTTCGTCTTCTCACATATATACCTCATATCACTGGTGCGCTGGAGCTGATGATTGACTTTAACAACTTTCTTATTAAAATCAATGTCCTTCATCGTCAAACCACAAAACTCACTGATACGAAGTCCTGTCTTGAACAAGATATAAAACGCATCATAGTACTGGCTATAATGGTTGTCCTCCATAATGAACTGCAGGAACTTTCTCTCCTGTTCTCTTGTGAGTGCATCCCTTTTGACACTGTCATTCACTACTACCGTGTGAAGCTCAAACTGGAAAGGATTCTTGACAATCATATCATCATCCGCCGCCATCTGAAACGCAGGCCTGAGAACACCGCGCACTGTATGAATCGTGCTGTATCCTCTTCCGTTCTTCTGCATGTTAATCAGAAAAATCTTTGCATCCGATGTTTTGATGCTTGCAATCTTCCTTTGTCCAAATGGTTCCTTTGCCAAAATATTTTGCACAAATTTGTACCCGGTCTGAGTGCTTTGTTTTACTCCGGTCTTGGTTGAAATATATTTCTCTACCAACTCACAAACCGTAATATCCTCACAACAGATTTCCAGTCTTAGCTGTTTCTCAATCTCCTTAATTTTCTCTCTCAAGGATTTGTCCTTGCGCTTTCCTGCCGGCATAGGATCCGAAGCAGTCAGTCGCCAACTGTAAACCGTTTTCCTCTGACCAAATGGGGTTGTGTAACGATAGACATAACGTCCATTGTCCAACTGGTTTTCCCCCATCTGAAGTACTCTACCTTTATTGTCACGTCTCTTTGCATTACTCATAATCATTCTCCTTTCAAAGAGCTGTGACATGGTCTAGTGTTAATATATCACAACTCCTTCGATTTTTCCATAATATTCGGGCTTTCCTGAAAGTTTATACCAGTAAATCCAGCGAAATTATATACCAGAAAGCCTTGGCCAATTTCTTATATCGCCTCTAATGTATCTACATATTTCTCAAACAACGCACGTTTGATTTGTACCCGGTTTCCGTTCCAAAGAAGGTAATCCGCGTTCTTGTTCTCGTTAATAAGATTACGCAGCTTATGTTCTCCGATGCGGAAATACGCTGCCGCCTCCTCAATGCTCAGAGTATATTTTCTCCAAATAGGGATGTTATAGGTTTCACTCATTTGCTCCAAACTCCCCTTTCTTAACACGATGCTTTTCTAAGTATTCATTTACAATATCCAGATTAACAATCACACACCTCTTCACTTTGTAAACCGCATTTGCTTCTTTTGCTATCTCCTGGAATGTATGAAGACCTAATGAGTAAAGGGCTGCGCCCTCTGCATACCTGACAAATCTTTTAGTTCCGTTCTGCACCTGGGCCTCTAAATCTTTCACTTCTGTTCTCATCTTTGGCATCTTACACACCTCCCACATTCCCATCTAAAAATCCTACCATCTGTACCTTAAGCTTTCGCTTCACTCTGTGAAGCTTCTGCTGAACTGATTCATATACAAGTCCTCTGTCCTCGGCAATATCAGCGATGCACTTTTCCTTTCTCAAAAAAGGTCCAAATACAGCTGCCTCTTCTTTGTCCAAAATGCCCAGCTGCTGATTAAACAGCTCATAATCCTTTCGCATTGTTCTCAGCAGAAAAGCCTCTCTCTGAAACTCTTCTCCTCTGTCAACACCCTCCAGCACATCTCCGGAAAAATCACACGCTATAATCGCATCCCTGGTAAGCACATTGCTAATTGCAGTATCTGCTGTAATGTCGCTATGCTTCCCCGATGTCTGTACCCGAACACCAAGGTCCCCTTGACTTTTACTCCGATTGTAGGCCTTCTCATTCTCAATCATGTAACGAAGTCCTTCCGTATAACCATCAATAATCCCCATAAAATTCGGATAATGACGAATAATGATATCTACTTTCTTCGCTGAATCTGCTTTTTCATACACATTTAAAATATTTCTAATCGCTGCCATCGTTTCCTCCAATTATTTGTTTTCGATGTAAGCTTTGCGAACCGGTTGCTTTTTCTTACTGATATCATTCTACGGCTTTCTATGGATTCTGTCGTTTCCCAAAGAGTAGACAAAAAGTCTAGCGGGAATAGACTTTAGAACAAAAAAATCGGCCAACTCATCAAAAGTCAGCCGACATATATATTATCAAGCACTCCCACCTGGAATCGAACCAGGATCAACCGGTTCGTAGCCGGTCATTCTATCCATTAAACTATGAGAGCATAGCAGTCCCTACAGGAATCGAACCCATATCAAAAGATTAGAAATCTCTTGTTTTCTCCATTAAACTAAGGGACCATATGGCAGGAGCATTCACTCCTGCTTTTCTTTATTCACTTTTTCTATTCATGCGGATGCACTGAGTACAATACCACCGCATTGCTCCACTACCAGTATCTCATCAATTGATACTTTAAAGATTGCAGATAGCAAAACCAAATTATCTACAGTAGGAAGTGCGGTACCATGCTGCCATTTGTAAATAGCCTGTGGTGTACCAAAGCCAAAAATATTTTGCAAATCCTTTACTGTATATCCAGCTTCCTTCCGAAGCTTCTCTATATTCTTTCCTGTAGCCACTAAATCTACTGTTGGTATATTGAACATGTTTACCTCCATACAAAAACGCCTAACCCTGCAATTTCTCACATAGGCTAGGCGTAATTTACATTTCGGCTATTCACTGGAACGATATTTACAGTCATCCCACGGCAATCCGATTATCCTATATGAGTGCATGTTTCTAAAGCCCCTATTCATTCGTCTGAACGGTGCCATCTCTCGCATTGTATGAGGTCGTCTTAAAAATAAAGTAAACATCGAACTCGGTTCTCCTTTCCATGAGTTTCTGCTCATCATGTTCTAAGTCGGAATCTGCCCATACAATTGAGCAAGCTCAATTGTCAAGAATCACGCGCGCTACCACTTGCGCAACATCCCGATGAGTAGCGGGGGTGGGATTCGAACCCACGTTACAGGGCTTATGAGGCCCGGCTGGAACCATCTCCAGTCCACCCCGCAATCGCAAAGGCAGGATTTGAACCTGCGTTACAGGGCTTATGAAGCCCGGCTGGAACCACCTCCAGTCCACTCTGCGAAACGTATTTTTGCATATAAAAAGACCGCTTGGATATTTTTTCAAATATCGTCTGCGGTCATGCTATCACTAACTAAGGTATTCTGTTGTAGAGTAATTCATCACTCTTTCATCAGACTACCTCCAGACCGCATAATATTTCTAGGCATAATAAAGCACGGAGAATTAAACATACTTCTAGCGTATGCTGTTAAGCGTCGCATATTCATTTCTCTCATCATCATTGTGCTTCTCATAACGTCTTTCCTTTTCTTTACCCAAGGACTAATGTGCGCCCTTGTTTCCTTTCGAATCATAATATATCACAGATTTTGCGGTTTGTCATTCTACTTGTGGTATAAAATACTAAGCTCCATTTTATACAACTGCTTCCACAATAGTGGCATCTTTGAAGTGAAGCTCCTTAACACCAACTTCTTTCTTCTTGTTAAAGTTAAAGCTCAGCATATAGCCCTTCTTCAAATTATAATCCTTCAAATACCCAAGAAGCTGTTCTTCTCCCCGCGCATTATATTCCTCGCCATGCCAAATCTTCATTTCAACAATATACTGCTTTCCTTGAAAATCAATAATCAAATCGGTTCTGCCCATACTTCTTGTTCTGGCTTCAATATAATAATTTCCGGAACCATTGATTAGCGGACGAATGTAAAGGAGAAACAGTTTTCTGCCATTGTCTTCAATAAATTTATCTGTACTGTCGGAAAAGCTCTCCGTAAAGTGCTGTACAAATTTCTTTAAAACCAACTCCATATTGAGTCCGTTCTCATCAATAAATTGATTCTTGCTCTTCTGACCGGCCTGGTAAGCAGTTTTTGTAAATTTGCCGGATACGATAGCCACCTTTGAAACGGAATCACTCCCGCACCAAAGGTGATACTATCGCCTATACATACAATATGTCGCTTTCCCTCACGGGGTCTTGGTGCCATTGGATGCCAGTATCGGTATGTGCCATAGACTGAGGCTAGTACCAATGCGCCAACTGCCCCAAAAAATACTCTCAGTTTCACAGATACTCTCCGTTTGTTTCAATTATTTTCCTATACTCGTAGGCAGAATCCTTAAAAGTTCGTTTTTGTGTCTGATAATCCACATGAACCAGACCAAATCGTGGTTCGTATCCTTCCGCCCACTCAAAGTTATCTAACATAGACCAATACTGGTAACCCATCACTGGGATACCCTCAGATACAGCCTGTTTCACTCCTGCAAGGTACTCATAGATAAAGTTAATGCGTTTTTTATCATGTACCCTTCCATCGGAGCTAATCACATCATTATCCGCCATACCATTTTCTGTAACCAACACCGGTAATCCATATCGCTCATGCATGAACTTTATGGTATAGTAAAGCACACGACCATCAATTACCCATCCCATGGAAGTCAGCCTGTCAGGATTTCCGGATGCCGGCTTATTACCCCAACTTCCTTCCTGAAACGGTTGATACACATTCACGCCAATAAAATCGAGGTCACATTGAATCTTTGGCATGTCTTTTTTTCTCGTACGATACACACCATAAGCAGTAACAGGTTTGCCCTTAAAAATCGGATCTCCCCACCAACGATTACCCATTGTACCTAATCCGTCATAGAATGTCTTTCTTCTGGCTTCTTCCAGCGCCTCTTTGGAATCATCCTTTGGAATATAAGCCCCCGCTGCCATAGCAATACCAATCTTTACCTGCTGTTTGGCATACTTGCGAATTGTTTTTACTGATTCTGCATGGGTCAGCATACAAATTCTGGTCAGCTTTGACATGGACAGATACTTATGCTGAAATGGCGCATGCGCTCCTTGCATATAACCATTCATGATAAAGCACTGAGGTTCATTCATCGGCATCCAATATTTCACACGGTCAGACAAAGCCTCTACCACTACTCTGGTATATTCCGCAAACAGCGGAATGATTTTTTCACTGAGCCAGCCACCCTTCTCATAAACCCAAACCGGCGTATCCCAGTGAAAAATGGTTACCATCGGCTCAATTCCGTTTGCAATCAGTTCATCGACCAAATTGGAATAAAATCGAAGTCCGGCAGGATTTACCCTTCCCTCCTCAGGAATTACCCGGGACCAGGAGATGGAAAACCGATAACTTTTTAGTCCCATCTCTTTCATCAATGCAACATCCTCTTTATACCGATGATAATGGTCACAAGCATCGTGACAGTTATCACTGTTTTTTATTTTGGAAGCAGGTGCAACATCCCAAATACTTGGGCTTCTGCCATCAACATTCCATCCACCTTCAACTTGTGCTGAAGCAGTTGCTGCTCCCCACAAAAAATCTTTTGGAAATACACTCATTTTACATTTCCTCCTTAAATTCATGAATTCCTTCCGACACGGTATACTCTTGTCCACTCGGAAGAACCACCCTGCACTCCGTGCCATGCGGCACGGTTACCATTAGCCGGAAAATACTTTCTTTTTGTTCCCATCTGACACGAATGCTTCCATAAGGACTTTTCGTTTCACACTCCGCCCATGTAATATCTTCACCCGGAACCGGTTTTACCTGAAATCTTTCATATCCAGGTTCCAATGGTTCCAGCCCAGCCACACGCCGATATAAGAAATCTCCCACTGCACCACTGGCATAATGATTAAAGGAAACCATGCCACCGCCTTTGCTATCCTCCCACGGGCAGGAGCCATCTTCCGCTAACGCATCCCATCTTTCCCAAATGGTAGTTCCTCCTGTCTTTACCTCATGCAGCCATGACGGACACTTGGTATTCATAAGCATTTTATAGGCCACGTCTGCATATCCGTTGTCGGCCAGAACAAACAATATGTAAGGTGTTCCCGGAAAACCTGTGCCGATACAATAGTCATTTTTCTTTACCAGTTTCACTAAGTTTTGCAAAGCAGCTTCCTTTACACTTCCCTCCAGCATTCCAAAATAAAGCGGCAGAACATAGCCGGTCTGGAATTCTTTGGTCAGAGTTCCGGTACCGTTTAACAAAATATCACTGTAACTTTTTGCAACTGTTTCCGAATACCTGCGATATTCTTCCTCATCCTTGGTATTTCCTAAAATCCCTGCTATACGCGAAAGCAGACTGCTTGTATTGTATAAAGATACGGTGGCTGTCCATTTAGAACGTCGCTGCCAATCCGCAAAATCTCCGTCCGGTGCCGTCCAGTCACCATAATGACACATGGCAGGAGTATGCCAGATATAACGTCGTTTTCCAAAGGAAAACATTCTTGCCCATCCCTGACAAGCACCTACATATCGTTTCATTGCTTCATAATTTTCTTCCAGAATAGCCCTATTTCCGGTAGCCTGATACACCGCCCATGGAGCGAGTAAAATCACATCTCCCCAAAAATCTGTTGCCATGTGATATAGGGTGTACGGAAACCGATAATGGTGCGCCGGAACCGTGTTCGGAATGCCTCCGGTAGGAAGCTGTTCTGCCCGGACATCCCGGAGCCATTTTCTCAAAAACTTCTCCATATCAAAATTAAAACACGCGGTTTGAGCAAACACAGCAATATCTCCTGTCCATCCAAGCCGTTCATCTCTTTGTGGGCAATCAGTTGGTATCTCCACAAAATTGGACTTTGCACTCCATCTGATATTTTCCTGCAAACGATTCAACATCTCGTTAGAACATTTAAAATTTCCGATTTGCTCTATATCCGAATACAATACAAAACCACTTACCTCTATATTTTCTTCTTCAATTCCTTCCACGGTTATATAGCGGAACCCCATATAAGTAAATCGCGGATGATATTCCTGTGCTCCCTCCTTACAAATATAGGTCACAGTTGCCTTAGCAGTACGTAGAAATTTAGTGTTCAGTTCACCATGCTTATTTAACACCTCTGCATGTTTTACCGTGATTTGCTGCCCATTCTTAGCATTACAAATGCGTAGTTGCACCACACCTGCAAAGTTTTGTCCAAAATCATAAAGGAGCTTCCCGGAAGGAGTATGACCGACAGATATCGGACGAAGGACCTCATGGACTTTCACACCACCATCTGTTTGTATTGAAAGCATAGGCTTAATACGAAGTTTCTCCGGTGTCGCTTGTCTAAATGATAGCTTATGCATCTCAATTGTCGCATCCACGGTTTCGCCGTCGTATAAATCTGCCTCCAAAATGGAACCATTTTCACACACCTGCCAGTCCGTATCCGTACCCAGCACCATCTTCTCTCCCTTTTCATATTCCAAATGAATTTCCAGCAACAACGCCTGCCGATCACCATAGAATTTGTTCTTCCGGGACATGGTATAAGAACCGACCGCCCAGCCACCGGCAACGGTAACTAAAAGCTCATTTTCCTGTTTCAGATAATCTGTTACATCATAAACCTGATATTGCAGATAATGTGCATAAGAAGTAAAGCCCGGAGCAAAGAACTGATTTCCTACTTTCTCTCCGTTTAGCTCCAGTTCATAGATTC
The DNA here is from genome assembly GCA_015057585.1 of Lachnospiraceae bacterium. Lineage (GTDB taxonomy): Bacteria > Bacillota > Clostridia > Lachnospirales > Lachnospiraceae > SIG299. Next base: position 95,655 of record SVEF01000010.1, read on the forward strand.
CTAATGCAGTTGCCACAATTTGTGCACTCTTTATTATTCCTTGCAAGGAAAATTCTTTTTTAAATAGCATCGGATGAGGAGAAGTCTTTTTACCAGAGAAAACAAAACTATTATCACTAATCCACTTTGCTTTACCTGCAAATTTCATATTATAAAGCAACTCTCTCACCTCTCTTATCTGGACTTTGCTTTCTGCTTTTTTGCCTTCTTTTCCAATTTAGCAAAATATTTGGCATTCTCCGTATCAAAATCAAGGCCCTTCTTTGCACAGTATTCTTTCAAATCTTCTATACGGTTTTCTTCTGTAACGCGGGCATTTTCTTCTGCTTCCATACGTTCCAGTTCCTCCGGTTCTATCCACTCTTCACCACGTGCCAAAACCGCAGCCTTTTTACGTTCCAAAAGTTCTGCATTAATCATCGGCAGCTTCTTTTCCACATCCATAAAAGGCAAGAGGATTACATATGCCGTTGCCAAAATAATATCAAATAAGTAAAATGCCGTTGCCATAAAGCTGATGACTTCATTACTTGGTGTTACACCAACCACATCCACAAATCCCATTTTTAAAATAGTGGATTCATAGCCACCGGCAAAAGGAGCATAAACTGCCGTTTGAAGTGCCGTAATAATGGACACGCCCATTAATCCTTCCAGACGCAGACCGGACTTATGTTCCACGGAATCATAGGCATAGCACAACAAAGTTGCGGTAATATACAAATTAGGAAGATAGCCCAGCTGGCGAATAAAGCCTGCCACAAAGGCAACAATCATATTACTAGGCTGCAACCAACCGATTACACTTCCGATAAGAACCAAACCGTAGCCCACGAAAGACACATTCCTAATACCGAATTTCTTTGCCAGAGGATAAATTGCAAAGGCACCAATCCCCAGCGGCACACCGGTAACCACCTGATAGATGGTGAACATAGCCCAGTTGTCCTCACCGCCCAATAGATACTTGATATAAAAATACTGAACATTGCCGCCCTTAAAATTATCTACGATGCCGCCAATGGTCATAAGGATTGTGAAAATCACAAAATATTTGTTGGTAAGAAGTGCTTTCAGCTGTGCTCTTACAGGAATGTTGTTGGTGTTACCTTGGTTCTGCACATCCTCAATAACACGCTCTTTTGTATAGAAATACTCCATAAGCAGCAAAGGAATCGCCACAATAGAAAGAATGGTTAACAGTACTGCATAACCACCAAGATCATGCTCCAGCCACATAGGAAGCACTACCATGTTTACCAACATACCGATAATGATACCGGAAATCAAGGTCCAAGACATCTGACGAATAAATTTCAGGTGTGCCTTCTCTTTCGCGCTACGGGACGAAATAGATACAATGGTGTCCCGGAACAGGTAGAAATAGGTAGACCCCACCGTGTGGTAAGCAATAAGCAGGAAGAAGAACCAGTACCAATAGCCTTCACCCAACGTAGTGCCGGAGAACTGGAATATCAGCAGACCGATAATGATGGACACAAAACCGAATATCAGATGCCAAGGACGCATACGCCCCTGTCGGGATTTCGTGTGCTGCATGAGCCAGCCGTTAACCAGACCAAGTACCACCGCAAGGAGCTTGGCAACGGTCATGATAACTTCGTAATAGCCGCCCATTTTCTGAATCATTTCTATATTTTCTGTTCCATACATAGCGCCGGTTTGCTGGGTAAAGAATTTTTCCACCAGCGCTGCAATGGTGTTGACCACAAAGATAAGACCCAGTGGTCCTATCAAATGACCCAATATCCATTCCTTGCGGGAAACAGACCTGGTTTTTGCTTTCGAATCCATGAAAGGCTTCTCGAATATGCCCTTGCTTAGTAATGTGATAGATTTACTCATAATGTTTCCTCCGTTTTCTTTATTTCAAAATAAAGCATATCCATGCTGTGTTTACCACAATAGGTAAAAAACAATGCATGTTTGCCCTGAGGGATATTACAATTCAAAGTGGCGGTATTCCAGTTTTGCGAGGAAGGAAGAGCAACAACTGCAACAGCTTCTCCGTCTTCCTGTAAGGACAGAGCGATTTTACCACTGCCCCGGTAAGTCACCGCAATTTGGTAAGTACCACCTGTAAATGCAAAATATTTAAATCCTGCGACGCAGCCGTTTTTCAGATTTTTAATGTAATAATCTGACTTTCTGTCATCATCCTGCCCGCTTTGGGTCACATATGGCTTGCCAAATGGCCATTGCAGACCGGGCAATACCTTTTTATTCATAAGATTACAAACAATGTAGGCCGGGTATGTGCCCTCATCCATTAGTGGTTTTCCGTTTAAACCGCAGCTTGTAGCCTCCGCCTGTCGAATTGTACCGTCCGATTCGATGGTGACAGGCTCTGCCACCGCTTGCCTGGAAAACCCGGTGTTATTAGTCTGCCGGTGGTCGAAGATGTACCACTGACCATTTAACTGAACCATCCCGCCGTGATTGTTCCCGGTGGGATAAGCAGGGTTCTGTACCGTATGTCCGTTCAATCCAATATCGGAAGTGGAATGAATAGGGCCCCGATGTACGAAATCCTTGTCCGGATAGCAGCTTGTTGCATAGTGCAGACCGGAAGCATTTCGAACCGGGTAGACGATGTAGTAAAGGTCTTGAATTTTACGAACTGACGGGCCCTCAAAATAAGCATCCGTCATCCAACTTGCGGTGCCCGGAAGTATTACCTTTGGGGATTGCTTTACGGTTTTCATGTCTGTTTCCAGTTCCATAACCGTACATCCTGCCATGTTGCGCTTCACCTTAGTTGTTGTGCTCCGATGACTGGAACCGGAATACAACCAGACACGCCCATCATCAATTAGTACCGCAGGGTCAAACATAAAGTATTCGCCCTCATTGTCCCCCACAATTTTACCGTCCGGATAACATACCTCACCATAAAATTCATATTTGCCGCAAGGTGTATCACATACCGCAACGCCGATAACTGAAGTGTCGTCCTTGGAATAGTAAAGGTAAAATCTGCCGTCCAGCCCCTGCACCACATCCGGCGCATATAAATTACCCTTACGGCTGTCCTGACCCTTGGTGTAAATCACACCTTCGTAACGCCAGTCGGACAAGTCATCTAATGGAGCAGACCACCCAACATAGTCGTTTTCGCAATACCATGTTCCACCAAATTTATCGTGACTGCCAAACAGATACAGTCTATCTCCAAAAATTCGCGGTTCTCCATCCGGGATATACTCCCACGGCGGAAGAAACGGATTATACACTTGTTTTTTCACAGTCATCACCTCCTAAGCAGAATCGCTGTAATAATCTGATACAGCCCTTGCCAAAATTTATTTTCATTAACAATTCTCAAAATACCATCTCCGGCTTTTCCATCCAGTATTCCACCCGCTTGTGTACTGCACTCATTGATTGTCAAACTCAGCATTCCGGAATAATACCGTGGAACAAGTTTCTTTAATAATTTCAAAAGTCGTCTGCCACCGGGTGTCAGCTTCATTTGCTCTAAAACAGAATCCCTTGTAAAGGACTGCTCTTCTCCCGGTTCCAATGCTGTGCAGAGAATTGCCATATAGGGTTTTCCGGGAAGCGGAATGTTCGCACATCCTTGTACCGGATGGGGTAATTCCTCTATGATCATATTCCATGTATCAATAATCTGCACTCGGAAAGAACCGCCACCTAACATGTGCATGGTATAACACATAGGTTGATAAAATCCAAAATATACGATTTGACTATCTGTCCCGGCAATGGCTCGTGCGATATTATTTGTTCCTGATTCACTTAAGAACCTAATGTTAGGACAGTTTTCCATGACACTTCTCAAAAATTTGATTCTTTCTTGGCTTTCCCCCTTCAGTACTCCACCATGGCTCCACCAGATGTTCTCGCCTATATAAGCTTCACTGTGACCAAGAAAGCCTCCGCGTGCTACAGCCTCCCAGAATCTTCGCACCAGTTCCTGAGCCGTAATACCACCCCACCAGGCATTTAAGTTACCTTCATATACACATTCATCAATCACTACCGGCTTCCCAAATTTCTCTCTCCAGTAGTCTGTGTACTCTGCCGTCAGAAACATTTCTGTCCGTTGGATGGAACTATGTGTAAGGTTGGAATCCCGGTGGTCATACATTTTTTCCATTTGATGAATACTAACTAAATGTCCGTAGGAATCCTGCTCCCTGACAAAGCGAATCAGCTTTTTCCAGGCAGACTGCCTTTTCTTATAGCCGTTACGAATAAGGTCATATTCATTTGCAAGACTCCACCACACATTGCTATAGGCAGAAAGCCTTGCAACGATATATCGCAAATATCTCCTATCCTGTTCCTCTGTCATATAATTAAACCGCCAATTATCTGCTTCATATGGATGAAACAGGATAATATCTGCCTGTATCCCTAATCTTTGAAGTTTTGCAACACAGTCATCCAAATGCCTGAAAAATGTCACATTAGGTTTATCGTAGTCAAAGCCTGTCTCCAAGCTTCCCTCAAAAGGATATACTTCCGGTTGGTGATGATTCTGCTCATACCACTTGGGAAATACACAGAAACGCAGTTTGCTGAAATATCCACGGGACAAGGTATCCAAGGTTTGCGCCTGTAAATGCTTTGCTTGGTGAATCCATGCGTAGCAAGTAGTACCTGCATCAAAATAGGATGTACCATCTTGATAAGCAAACCAATACTTTCCCTTAACCTGTACCATTCCATGACTATCTCCGTCTGCCTCTATACACTGAAAGATACCTCTATGCCCATTCAGTTCCGTAATATCGGATTTTGTAATATAGTGATACTCACCCTCCGCCTGCGGCATAAAACGAAACACAAAAGCTCCATCACCATCATAAAAACCCTGTACGATTTTCTTTCTGCCATCCGGTTGGATAATCTCTGCGGCAAATGGAACATCAAAGGGATTTCCATCAAATTTAGCATTAAATCCAGCTTCAAAAAAGCTGTACTTTGCAATTCCTTTCATATCAAAATCCTTCCGATGTTGCAGCATTTAAAATCAGCCGCAAGATTCTGGCTGCACTTCGCCGCAATTGTTTTTTATCCAGTGTTCCAGACTTGTAAGCAGATTTCAGCGCCCTTCGCACCGATGCATTTCCAGGCATAATCAGATCATTGCCTGCATTGATTGCAGCCTCATGTGAACACTTGTCCGTGGAGTTCCAGTCACTCATAATAACCCCTTCAAATCCCCATTCGTTACGAAGCACCTTGGTACACAAGTCGTAACTATTCGGGGTGTAAGTACCATTCACCATGTTGTAAGAGGTCATAATCGTCCCAGGTTTTGCTTCCGCTATCACCATGCGGAAAGGACGCAAATACATCTCACGAAGTGCCCGTTCCGACAAATTTGAGGACATATGATCCCGATTCTCCTCCTGATTGTTACAGCAAAAATGCTTCACCGTCACAAAGCATCCTTTGCGGGATTGCACTCCCTTTGTTATGGCAGCCGCCATTTTACCGGTCAGCACAGGGTCTTCGGAATAATATTCAAAATTTCTGCCACAGAGCGGATTACGATGGAGATTCATACCCGGAGCCAGCCACACTGCCACACCGATTTCTTTCATCTCCAAGCCGACTGCTTTTCCGATTTCCTCCAGTAGATTTACATCCCAGCTTTGTGCCTGCGCTGTTTCACATGGAAATGCGCTCATATATTGGTAAACCAATCTTCCCCGGTTACTCTTCACAAAAGGTGCTATTCTCTTTAAATAGCCCCATTGCCATTCCTTTGGCAGTCCTTCCGGATAAAGTACGGTTCCGCTCTTTTGTACTGCCCCCGCCTGCATCACCCGAAGCCCCGCCGGACCATCAGAAAGATTGATATTCGGTATGCCCTTCTTAAGAAGCTTGACACTTGTAGTTCCAACCACTCCTGGAACAATAACATACCCTTTTGTGCTGTATCCGCCGCCCACGCACAAGTCAATCATCTGCTTATCGCTGAGACTGTCCAAAATTCTTTTTTCTTTCGGAGACTCTTTGACCTCCGGTATACTATAGTCATGTTCTGTCATGCAGAAAGCAGAACCGGCAAGAGCATATCTCGGAATCGATGTGTCATAGGTAGCTAAATGTACTTCCGGTTTATACTCTGTAAAATCAGCTGTCTTCGGCAAATTGTGTTCTGTTTTTTCCAAAATTACGGGTTTATCAAGCGTAAGTACAGCTATTGCCCTTGTGTGCATGGAATCCGTTCCAACTAAAAGCCCATATTCCCCTTGTTCCAAAACAAACGCACTTAAATCCTCATGGTAGCTGCCCTGTTCCGCCATATCAAAGGTCATAGTCAAACATTCTTCCTTACCGGGTGCAAGCAATTTTGTCTTTGCAAAAGCAACTAACCCTTTCTGCTCATGAGTCATTTCTGTATGAGGCTTTGCAAGATAAAGCTGTAATACTTCTCTTCCTGAGTAACTGCCTCCGATATTCTTTACAACCGCTTTAACCATCACCTTTGTTCCGTCTATGCGAATATCTTTTACTTCATGGGTAAAGGTCGTATAACTAAGACCAAAGCCAAAAGGAAACCTAGGATCTTTCTTCATCGCATCAAACCAGCGATAACCGATATGTATTCCCTCATAATAATTGTTATAGGTCATATCACCGTTCAGATAACTATAGGTATCAGAACTCGGATAATCTGCATATTGATAGCCCCAAGTGGCAGTCAGCTTGCCGGAAGGTGTAACTTTGCCGGAAACAATGTCCGCAAATGCATTTCCTCCCTCCATACCCCCCTGGGAAAAGTGCAGTACTGCACCTACCTCTACTTCATCCAGTACGGATAAATCCATAGCAGACCCACAATTAATCACAAGCAAAAGCTTCTTGTAATGTTTGGCCAGTTTTCTTATACTCTCCAGCTCTATATCAGAAAACAGATAATCTCCTTTTTCCGCTCTGCGATCTCCGCCTTCTCCTGCCTGACGTGCAAGCACATAAACAGCAGTATCTGTTTCTTCCGTCAGCTCATCCTCTAAAATCGGTGTTGCTGTAGGACAAGGTTGCGGGCTGGTATGGACAATATCAAACATTTTCATGGTACGGACAGGACCATAGCCTTTAATCTTATCCTCCACACTCTGTCTCCACTGTTCAATGTCTCTATTAAATTTCTCCTCAAATCGCTCCAGCCACAAAGGCTTTGCAATGGAATACCCGGCATTTTTTAGTCCCTGCTCAATCGTAACGCTGTATCGCTCCTCCACATTACCACTTCCGCTTCCGCCTTTGACCGTCATACGGGCACCGACACCATAAAGAGCAATGGTTTTATTTTTTAATGGCAGCACACCATTATTTTTCAACAGAACCATTCCGTCGGCCGCAGCTCTGCGTGCAAGGGCACGATGCGCTCTTTCCCTTTGTGACTCGTCCTTTGTGGACACTCCATATACACGAAACTTTTCCATTTAACGCACCTCCAGTTCCATTGTTACAGGTTTCATATTCTGACTTGAAACCGTAACATTCACTTTACCCGATGCAGTGCCGGCCCTTAAGACTGCCAACAGTCGGCCACGGTAACTGTGAAACGTATTGCTAACATACCTTTCATCCGTCTTACACAAAGCACTTCCCAGTCCCTGTAATGATGCTGCACCCTTTACTTGCACAGTAACCGGCTGCTCAATATAAGGAAGCAGTTCACCGTTTTCATCCGTAAATTCGATAGGCAAATAGCAAAGAGTCTGTCCGTCCGCCTTCAGAATCTGCTTGTCCGGTGTAACTGTCAAGCGAATCTCTTTTTTACCGGTTTTAAGACTATGTCTAGAAAGTTCCTTTTTATTTGCATCCAAAGCAACCGCAGTCAGCGTACCCGGTACATAAGGCAACTTGAATAATGTCTTGTATTTCTTAACCGGTTGTGTATTAATTTCCTCGCCATTAAGTTCCAGACGAACAAATGCTGCATTTGCGTAAACTTCAACCACTGCTTTGGTTCCCTCGTAACCGTGCCAGGTCCAGCTGTCAATCGCATTGGTAAACTGCCATGCACCGGTGGAAGGCTTTTCATGGGCGTGATTCAACGGACGCACGCCGATAAATGGTTCTTTCCGCATTCCCCATACTACCTGCATAAAATACATGGATGCCAATGGTTTTCCCGTGATGTCAATCATTCCCTGCCCGGCGAGCAACGGCAATCCCTTGTAGGAATGATACGTCCAGTCACCAATGCAAGCTTCGCCTAAGTAGTCCCAGGCAGACCACACAAAATCGCCCAACACCTGCGGATACTTTTTCACACGCTCCCAGTTATATGGTAAATCTGCTACCATAGTTTCACTACCTACCATCAATCGCTCCGGATAATTTACCACATCCTCGTCATACCTGGATGCTGCATAATTAAGCCCTAACACATCTAACCCGTCGGCTGCACCCTTACATGCTCTATCTCCTTTTTTTCCGGCAGCCATAAAAAACATAAGACTTCCCAGTTTGTTTGCCATGGCATTGAAGAAAGCAGAGCCTGTCTTCTTTTCCTTGTATCCCCTCTTTCGTGGCAGAGGCTCAGGCTTATAGTCTCCCTTATCTTTGTAAACGCCGATGCCCATATTGGTATAAACATTAAGCAGTACATTCACGCCTGCCGTAACCGGTCTGGTATCATCCAAGGTGTGGAGATAGTCTGTCAGCATCTGTGCAGTTTCTGCCCCCTTTTTCGTTGCTGTTTCTGAAACCTCATTGCCATGAGAATACATAATTACGCAAGGATGGTTGTAAGATGCTTTTACCAATGCAGTTAAATCATTCTTCCACTCTGTATCAAACCATCTTGCATAGTCATGATAGGTTTTCGGTACATACCAGCCATCAAAGGCTTCATTCATCACATACATTCCAAGCTTATCGCAGATACTTAAAGTAATCTGAGTTGCCGGATTATGAGCCATGCGGATAGCATTAAAGCCATTTCCCTTTAATATGGAAATTCTACGATATTCTGCATCATAAAAATCGCAGGCTCCTAACACACCATGGTCATGATGAATGCAACCACCCCGAAGGAGAATGCGTTCCCCATTTACCCTTAAACCTTTCTTGGCCTCCCATTCCAGCAAACGGATGCCAAAAGTAGTCCGGTGCTCTTTTCCTTCTTTACGAATGACACAAGTATAAAGATACGGTGTTTCTGCCGTCCAAAGTTTTGCATCCGGAACCGCGATTTCTCCGGGCACTGCTGTGGCAATCAAAACGTCATTATCATAAATTTCGACAATTTCTGCATCTGCTGTCACTTCGATTTTCGCCGGACAATACGACAAAGTCTTAATTTTAGGTGGTTCTAGCTCATCAATTAACATCGTTACCGGACGATAAATTCCTGACCCGGAATACCAACGACAGTTCGGTTCCAAAGAATTATCCACCTCTACCTTAATATGGTTCTCTCCTTCTCTTATCTCACCGGAAAGCTCCACATCAAAAGCGGTATATCCATATTTATGGGTACCAACGAGAGTTCCGTTCAGATATATAACACAATTTTGATATACGCCTTCAAAATGCAGGAAAATGGATTTTCCTACCACCTCACTTTTCATTGTAAAACTTTTTTCATATACATATTTTCCTCCGGGAAAATAACCGGAGTTGACACCATTACGGCACCCTCCATCCCGGACTTCGCTAATCATCGCATCGTGGGGCAAAAAAACTTCTTTTCCATTACACTTCCAACCAAAATTAAAATCCAGTTTCATAGATTGCTCCTTTCACAGAAAGTTCCATAGCAACACATTTGTATTTCTGTAATATCAATTATAATTACACACTCTTATCATACCATTTTTGCTTTGACCAGTAATGTAATTTATGCTATAATATTATAAATTCTGCTACGAGGTGAATGTTTTGATAGATTTTAGTATATTTTGTCGGTATTTTTATGCTTCATGGTATCTTCCGATTGCCTACTATGAAAATGACCAATGTATCCACTGTGAAGGTTTCCCTTCTGATCTTCCAAAGTATTATACTATTTCCCGGGTACTCCTTTCAGCAACTCAGAATCCGGCTGCCTACACTGCATCTGATACCGGCATTTATGGCATCTTACGAATACCTCAGACCAATGGATATTTTCTTCTCGGTCCTACATTCAGCGGCACTATCTCTGACGAAATTATCCGTTGCTATATGAGTGATAATACAATTCCTAAAGAATACGAATCGGAAGTAACACAATTTCTGTATGCCGTACCACACTATAGTTACAATCGCTTTCTTCATATTTTGTTATTTTTACATTTCATGATTAATGGGGAAGAATTATCGATTACAGAACACTTTAATGTATCTGACATGTCTTATGAAACAGAAATAGCATCCCGATTGACCAAATATTCCTATCTGGCAAGAGAAGAACAGCAACAGCACGGTACCTATTTCTTCGAAAGACGTCTTCTGGAATATGTCAAACAAGGAAACACCAAACAACTTCGGGCCTTTTTATTGGATACAGTTATGAAAATGCCTCTTATTGAAGGCAAATTGGCAGATGACCCATTGCGTCAAGCCAAAAACTTGTTTCTCGGTACCGTAACCCTGGTAGGAAAAGACGGGGCCATTCCGGGTGGTTTGGAAATCGAACAAACCTACCAGCTTATAGACACCTATATTCAGGAATGTGAACGTCTTCAAAGCATAGATGCTGTTAAAAACCTTCAGTTCAATATGCTGCTAGACTTTACAAACCGCGTTGCACAGGCCCAATTACCGGAGGGAATGTCTGAAGAAATCTTTTCCTGCATGCAATTTATTGCTACACACTTAAATGAATCTATTACCATTTCTGATGTAGCTGAACATATCAAAAAAAGCCGGGCATATGTGGTTGCTAAATTCAAATCGGAAACAGGTAAAACCATCGGAGAATACATTATGGAATGTCGCATGCGTGAGGCAAAAAATCTATTACGCTATACAGAAATGTCCTTATCTGAAATAAGTGAATATTTATGTTTTTCCAATCAGCCATATTTTCAAAATGTTTTTAAGCGCTACTTCAGAATCACTCCGGCAAAATACAGACAAACTCATAAATGAAAAGTTATCTACAGCAAAAAGCGTGGCAAGAAATTCCTGCCACGCTTTTTATCGTAATGATATGTATTAATCCTTCCTTGCCCATTCTTGTATTTCGCTCTGATCAGCAGTCGTCAAATGTCCGTTTATGCAAGCATAACGTCCATTTTCCTCGTTGCCATGACAAATAAAATCGGCATGAAATCCATCACTGAATTCTCTGCCGATTTTCCTGTTTTTCTGCTTATCCTTATTTCGATTATAAGTCTTCCCACTGGGAACACTCCTTGTCACAGGATTTAATACTCCCCATGTTCCGCGCTGTTTAGAATAATATTCCTTCTGCGCTTTCTTACTTCGCTTATCAATTGTCACATATTGCTTCACTTTTCTCCCTCGCTTTCATTCCTTCCTCAATCAGCTTTGCTATTTCACTGCAGATATCAGGATAATCCCTGTAGCCAAACAACAACATCTTACTTTCAAGCCTGCTAAGTGCTTCTTCAAAGCGCTCCGCATCCTTCTTTCGCACCTTACAAAACACAATGCGGTATGGAGAGTCCGCTTTTGCACATTCTCCTTTGAATTTCATTCTCACTCTGTTCTGCACAAATAATGAGTCCGCCAGATACGAATCATGGTCCACATACGCATAAGGTACCGAAAATATCGAAAAGTCTTTCATTCTCCAGTAATTCTTCATCTACTTGCCCTTTCTAAATTAAGATAGCTGCAGAAGTCCAAAGCCCCCTGCAGCCTGTGCTTAAAACCGAACCTCCGCACGCTTCTATGAAGCAGGTTTTCTACAAGGCAGGGTTGCTAAGAAATTTGCATCAGATTTAAACGTACACTGAACATAAACCGATAACAAATAACTGATAACAAACAAACCTTGGTCTTGAACATAAACTTCCGGATTATCAATAATCTTTGGAAGCCTTGTACGGGAAATATTCTAGTAAATAGAACATTCGCAATTCGCTTTGCTACTTGCTCATGAATGCAACTGCTTAGCAGTCGCATTCAAATTGTACTGTCTGATTGTACTTATCCAGAGCCATCTGCATTTCCATGATTTTTGCAGAAATACTCTCATACTCCTTCTTTATCAATTCCAAGTCATAGTTGATGTATTTATATTCCGGAACTGAATTTCTGGCCATATAAGAGTGCTGCTCTACTCTTGCTTTTGGAAGCTGCTTACGCATCACATCAAGCACGGCTTTTCTCTTATTCAACTGAGCCATCTTGATGAGAATTGTATCAACGCTCATCTCCACATTTCCTACCAAAACTCTGGCTGTAGCATTTGATACATTCAGTGCATGCTTGATAATTGCAATCTTTTCATCGATTTCTGCAATGGTAGCTGCAACCTCTGCATAGTCATATTCGGGAACCACCGGTTCCTCATTATTGGCTACCACGTATGTGCTGGAGTTTGCTTCCTTGTTTACCCAAAAAGCCTTATCCTCTTCCAGGCTTCTGAGCATTTTGTTTGCATATGCTGATGTCATTGTCTGCATTTGATATCTCCTCCGTTTCTTTTTTCCTTCGTTCTGATATCAGCATACTACCTTGCATGCCTTTTGTCATTGAACCAGTAGTTTAAAAGAAATTCCCCATAAATGAACAATATCCCCGTCAACGACGAGGATATCTTCAATACTTGTATGTAGTAATCTGCTTAAGATTACAAAATTGTCTAAGCTCGGTAATGACCTACCGGAAATCCATTTGTAGATTGCCTGCGGATTTTCAAATCCCATAGCACTCTGCACATCCTTTACGGTATAACCATTCTCCATAAGCAGCTTCTTAATCTGTCTTCCTGTTTCCTTTTGCTGAATTGACAAATACATTGGTTCCATAAGTTTGTACCTCCTGTAAATATCTCTTCCATCCCGAACACGATTTAACCTAGGTATTTATTATATCGTATCTTTTAGAAAAAGTCATTAAACTTTTGGTTTAAAATAAAATCCATTACAATTGTTTCATATGCAATTGTTGTTTTTAAATATTTCCGTATTTTTTATCTTTTTACGGATTTTATTTAAAAGCATTCAGATACTCCACTATACCATCAAACACTTCATCAATCTCGGTATCTAACCACCTCTTATCGCTTTTATCTACTCTGTCCTTATATATCTTATCACGAAATACAAATTTTAATCTTTTGAGGATAGCTGACATATCGTTTTCACGCATTCCTGAATCATCAAAAATGAATGTATGCAAACAAGCAATCAGTTTTTGTTCATTCATCCTGCCGCACTGGTAGTACATATCATAAACATCTTTATATCGTGTGCTAAAAGTACCAAACTTCAGGAGTGAACGCAACTTCTCTGCAAACATCTGCTCTCTAGTATTTATTAGAAGTGACGCACCCTCATTATCAAAAGCAATATCGAAACAATACTCTTCCTGCTCAATTTCCATATGTTTATGTACACCCAAGTCAATCTTGCTTTCTATCAGATTTCCATGAGTATCTTTAATATGTACATATACTCGTTTTCCTTTATAATCCTGTTGGCTTAACTCTTCAATTCTTCCAACTCTTGTGATTGTTATACCATCAATGCAATTTAATTTTGCAACAAAATTTTCGATAGACTCATCTGAAAGGGAATACCGAATAAAATCTATATCCATATCCTGAGTTGCCCTACGGATATTATTAGTTATACTTCTCATAACGACTCCGCCCTTAATCGTTACATTTCTGGATAAGGTGCTTTTTGATATTGCCTTCAAAACGATATCCTGGCACACTCTTGCTTCTGCATCATCCGTTTCATACCCTAATTCCTGCATTTTTCTTACCATATCCGATAAATTCATCTAAAACACCTCCAGTTGTAACGTATCTAAAACAAGCCTTGTTTTTGGAAGCTGGCTCGCATATTCCTGAATCGCCTGTATATCTAACTCATAAATTAGCTTTCTATAGTTAGCTATAATCTCCTTGTAATAATCAAACGAAAACTTACTTTTATTGCGGATTAGTTCAACAATCATACGCTCTCGGTTAAAAATACGAATTTCTGTACCATTATGAACCTTTGTCTCAACACCTATTTCAAGACTATCATTATTATCAAAGAACTGGGTAATCCTCTTGTCTTTAATTTTGGTATAATTTTTATCCGTAAGCAGATAATAAGATTTTGGAATTGTATCCGTAAGCCCATGATAATAAAAGGCACTATTCAGCGTAAACACAGCGTCCGGATGTGCTTTGCTTATTATCGCAAGCTCTGCTTCATGGTCATTGTCAGAATATACGCCCCTGCGAACTCTTACTAAGGATCCATTTGCAAGAAGTTTCCTGATTTCATAATTTGTTTTGTATTTTTCTATACATTCTTTGTATGTGTATACCATTCAATCACCTCTTTCAAATAAAATCCGTAGTTTTTTATTTTTTACGGATTTTATTTAAATTATACCACAAAACACGAATGCGTCAATCATGATTTTTAATCCCACAAAGCAAAGAAATATTGCTTTAACATATCGAAAGCTTCATCTTTGCAAGAATTCCTATACTCCTCCAGCTTTTTCTCTTCTTCACGATATTTATCTGAGATTTCTTTATATTCCGGTAATTCATCCATAAAGTGGACGTAACATCCACCACCTCTTTTCTTGTTTTCCTCCAGTTCTTTCTCCGTTTGAAGCTTTGCACCCAAGAAACCATACATATCACGAAATTCCCTCATAGCCTCTGTATGAGCATCATCATATGGATTTTTCTTTAAACAGGTATCCTCATCCACCTCTCGCCAAAGAAATATCATTCGGTCCAAAATTTTATCCCATTCTTCGTGACAGGTATCATTCACAAGAATACCATCTTCATTCGTATAATTCTCACCTAAGTAGCTCGGAGAGCCCATTCTCGTATCCTTTAATGTTTGAAGCATATCCGGAATGATGGTTTGAAGAAAAGAAAACATCTCCCACACATCATAGTCACAGTATCCTCTGGTAATGCGTTGTTTACTCCATTTAAGGCACTTACGAAAATGCTTCAGTTTTGCAAGCAACTTATTCTTCTTTCCCAAACCCGACATTACAAAATCATATTTATTCCATATATTCATTGGTTCTCTATCTATCGTCTTTTTCTTCTTACTCATAATAATTCTGCCTCCTCGCAGCTTCCGAAAAGCACACAAAGCACCTGCAGCTTCTTTGCCGGTGCTTTGTAATAAAAAAGCCTACAACACAGCCATGAGGACAACTTCACGTCAACCGCTTTAGCACGAAACCTTTCTCATGGATTTCAGCATATTTCTATGCCTATAGAAAAGTTTATCCATCACATATGACAGTTCAAATATAAAACAGTTTAACATTCACCATTTACCTATGATAAAAAACACAAAACAGTTTACTCTCTTCAAATAATGGCTCCTCGAAGAAGGACTCGAACCTTCAACATCATGAACAGTCGTCATGTGCTCTACCTGCCATCTGTGTTTCCTCCTCTAATCCTTTAATAAATAATCATTATTAAGTACCTTCATCGATAACGGACCTTCAATCGTTTTGGAATAAACCGGTTCAATCGGTCTTATGACGATGCCTTCTTTATTCATTCCGGAAGTATATTTACCCTTTGCCCGCTCCAACAAAACTTCTACACTGTCATAGTCAAAGCTTTCCTTGACCTCTTCGATGGGAACCATATTCAGCTCAAGCAACTTGCATAATTCCTGCATTTTCGCAAGTGGTAATCTTCTGTGTGTATCAAGATCTATCATCGTAAATACATACCATTCCGGCTTAACAAGCTTCAATCTGTTTTTCTGGATTCCGGCACCGCAGAATTCACCCTGAATAGCGATATTCGGCAGATTATTTTCCGCTACCCTCTCCGGAATTCCCTTTTCATGAGCATATTTCCACATTGCACATTTGTCATCATCCGCATACTCATAATTTCTGCCGCAAATTCCAAAATGTCCATCTCTCCAGTACATGGTCACGCTGGTGCCATCCATCTTAGTGCTGATATAATATCCTTTCACCTGTTTAAATTCCTGAATCAGCTCAGGAAAAGACTGTACTCTAAGCTCATCGGTCTTAGGAATACCATCCGGAAAATCACCAATCACGGTTCCGCTGTTGGTTACTCTTTCTTCCACTTCCCACTTTCTGATTCCGAGAATCTCCGTAACATCATCGCCCAGTTCATAATTTCCTTCCGGCAATATAGATAACGGCTGAACCAAGCCCTGAGATATTTGCCCCCGAAACTTAAGTGTCTTTAAACGGAAACCTTCTCCGAGTATTTCGCTCTTTCTGAAGCTATTGCTTCTTAAGAATTCAAACCGTTCACATACCGGAAGGAAAGAATCCACTTCCATGTAAACGCAGTGGTCTCCAACCTGAAACTGTCCTTTATTTGCTACACACTGCCATCCAAGAACATGTACGCATTCTATTTTATCTGCTCCTTCTATCGGAGTTATATGGTGCACGTACTGCACCGATGCTAATTTCCTTTTTCCCATTTTATTCACCACATCCTTATACTTATTAGTGCACTTTTAAGTTAGCCTACCACAAGTATTCCCTTCTGTCATTGAACTTGTAGTATAAAAAACGACCCTGCATTTTCTACAGAATCACTTTACGGCATTGTACTTATTTTTATGCAATCCTTATTATCTGCTCATACAAAAGTATTTCCTCTGCATTTACATTTCTGTTATCATGATAATGCCCAAAAAACCATTTTTTGAATTGTACCGTTTCTCTTACCTCCTGAAAATACTTCGTCAATTCATCCGGTGTAAACATTCCTCCCCCAAGAATGGCCTGCGTTCCGGAGGAGCAACAATGCGTAACAATAAAATCCACACTATTTCTGTGTTCTGCCAGGTTCTGTCGTCCCTCTACCATTTCCACTTCCGATGGCATTTCCTTTGCCCACCAGCTCACATGATTGATCCGATACGGCTCCCAGCCTCTATCCAACTCCTTCTTCTTAATCTTATACTCCGGATCATCCGGTTCTAAAATCCCACCGGAAATATCATGACTTCTTGCCCCGCCAAAAGTAAAGATTTTCTTCTCATCAATCAAAAATACCTGGCCACGCATAAGATGGATGACAGACGGACGGATTCTATGAATCTTGCCACCCATCCAATTCTCCACCGGATAGCTGTACAATCTGTCAAAATTCTCATGGTTCCCATCAACAAACAGCGTTGTAAACGGCTTACTCTCCAGCCAGTTCAGCCACCAGTTTTCCTCTTTTCCTGAAGCATCCTTATCCCATACACCGCCGAAATCACCGCATATAATTACATAATCTTCCTTGCTCATTTCCTTCTGCTCCGGAAAATTCTCTGTATTAAACCGTTCAAAATTGCAATGACAATCACCTGTAATATATATCATTACATTCCCTCCTGCATAATGCTCTTAAAGAAGTTTTCAATCTGATTTAGCGACACAGGATAGTAGTCATTCGCATCTACTCCGACATCATATCTCTTTATGCCTGCTTCCAGGTTCCTCAGGTTATAGAACCCATCGGAATGAATATGTCCATGAAGCATAAAGCTTCCATGATGACTCTTTGGCCAGGAAAGCATAGGATAATGCATAAGAGAAATGTTCATTCCATTTGCAGATATTGTCATAAAGTCCCGCACTTCCTCAAACAGACTTTCATCATACTTTTTATCGTGATTACCCTTTATCAGATATTTCTTGCCATTTAGGGACGCAATCAGTTCATTTGCTTTGTCAATACCAATGCGAAAGCAAATATCACCAAGTAAATATACAGTGTCATTCTTATGGACTAAAGAATTATAATTCGCAATCAATACCCGATTCATTTCTTCCGCATCTGCAAAGGGACGGTTCTGCATATTAATTACTGCATTATGCCCCAAATGCAAATCACTTGTAAAATATATCATTATTCTCGCCTCGCTTTTCGCTCCACAGCTCTGTCTATGGTCATTCTATGTATGCTTGTGATATCAGCAAGAATTCCACCTTTAATGAGCTTTCCGAGATTCACTGGACGATATCCGCACACATTTGCTGCTAAATTCAGATGCTTACAGCCTTCCGCATAGGGCTCCACATTATTGTGGTCATGCCCATGGATATTTAAGCACCACGGCAATCCATACACCGGTTCATGAGACAGCAATATTTTGTCTGCAATAAATAGCGGCCCCGTATAAATCTCATCAAAATAATCCCTGTAATCCGCTCTGTTATCATGATTTCCCAAAAGCAAAATCTTCTTACGAGCCTTTATTTCTGGTAAATACTTTGCACTTCCCACATCTCCCAGACACACAAAGGTATCATTCTTCATTACCATATCATTTATTATTTTTATCTGTTCCTCAGGCTCTATCCAATCATGAGCCATCAGCTTACAATCACTATCAGCAAAATGCAGGTCAGAAAGAATGTAAACAGAGCCATTCTCTGACCAATGCTGAAACGGTTTATATAATGTTACTATCATTTTCTTCTCTCTTCCCTTCCTGTAGTAATTTATTTGCTTTTTCCCGATTCTGCTTTGCAATGGGCGTAATTTCAAAAACCTTCCATAAAATATCCTTATCAGATTAATTTTACAGAAGGTCTTATCCGTTGTCATTGAACTTGTAGTATAAAACACCTATTACGCTGCATACATTTTCCTATAATATGCCAACAACCTAAGTTGCTGTGCATCGTACCATACCTCCGGCACATACTTGCGACTTCCACATACTAAAGAATCCATCGGTACCTGCAATAATTCGCTTAATGCATATAAGTTGTCCAGCGATGGCAGACTTATTCCATTTATCCAGTGGTAAATACCCTGCACACACGATAAACCTAAAGCTTCCTGTATCTGTTTAACAGTGATTCCTCTGTAATCCATTATTCTCTTAATCTGTTTTCCTGTTGCATCTTTATCTATTAGTGGGTACATATCATCTCTCACTTTCCAAAAACTTTAAAAACAACTTGTCTAAAAACTCCCAATCTGTTTCCGTTTCTTCCATCTGCTCTGCAGCTTTTTTAATTTCAGGCATCATCTTTTCAATATAATCATTGAATACTTGTACCTTAGGCGCCATTCCCATTTCTGGTAGCGTCTTCTTCATTTCCAAAAGACGTTCTAATTCAGGCAGTAATTCCTTATCAAGTTCTGCCGCCACCAGTTCATCAAACAGCATTGGAGGAGCCACCTTTTTATCTAATATCCACTGCGCAGCAAGCAAAGGTCTCAGCACATAAAAATATTTCTTTATACGGACTTCCTCTCCCTTAAGATACTCCCGATAATTGGTCCCTGCCATATGCCAATAATGATACAAGGCCTTCTTTG
This sequence comes from Lachnospiraceae bacterium, assembly GCA_015057585.1. Taxonomy (GTDB): domain Bacteria; phylum Bacillota; class Clostridia; order Lachnospirales; family Lachnospiraceae; genus SIG299. The sequence goes on from SVEF01000010.1 coordinate 115,108, forward strand.
GCGAAAAATACTTCGGTAACGCACTTTTTAATACATCGAACTCCGGTGTTTGCAAATACACAATGGGTGATGCACACCATTCAAATATCGTAGGATTTGATTTATGAATCAGCTGCAACGCCTTCCTTACATCCCAACCGTTGATATCCAAAACCTCATCCAGTTTCCACTCAATGACATCCCGAATTCCTTCCAGTTTTAAATAATCTTCTTTGTTCCTTACATAAATAAATCGTACATCATAATCACTGTCGGGCGAAGCAAATCCCCACGCTCTGCTACCGGACTCAATTGCCATAATTATTTTGACATTATGTACCTGCTCTATTTTATGAAGTTCTTCTAATATAATATCTTTCATGGGCTGCCCTCCTTTTCATGCTCTAATTATACATCAAACTTATGTCCATTAAAACGGACTTGCTATCTTTAGCATCCATTATACTCAAATTTATGTTATTTTATCGCCATCAAAAAGAACCTACTTCATCGCAAAGCAGGTTCCGCATCTACAACGTTTGCGGATGGATTCGAACCATCGGTACTATACAGTACACTTCCTTAGCAGGGAAGCACCTTCGACCTCATGCTATCTTTAGGATAGCATGGACACTGCAAACAAAGTGGGCAGGGTTGGACTTGAACCAACAGAACCCGAAGGCACCGGATTTACAGTCCGGCCCGCTACCAATTACGGTATACCTACCCATATGTGACCAGGGGGAATCGAACCCCGTGTGCAGAGCCACAATCTGCCGTTCTACCATTGAACTATAGCCTCAGTGACCCATGCGAGACTTGAACTCGACATTTGCAGCTTGAGAGGCTGCCGTCCTTACCATTAGACGAATGGGCCAATGATCCCTGCGAGACTCGAACTCAGCATCCCAGGCTTGAAAGGCCTGTGTCCTCACCTTTAGACTAAGGGACCTTAATGCTCCACATGGGGCGCATGAGGTCCGGGGGACCTCAGCCCTGCGCCGACCGAAGTGTGAACGGAGACCGAACCCACAACCTACCGGTTAAAAGCCGGTTACTCTACCATTGAGTTAATGGAGCTTGTCATGCGAGCCATCGCTGACTCGCACTATTCAATTTCTCATGCAGATAAAACTACCTGCGCATCATTCATGACCAAAATATCATCAATCTTTACACCTAACACTGCAGCCAATACCACTAAGTTGTCGATAGTAGGTAATGCTGCGCCGTGCTGCCACTTGTAAATTGCCTGCGGTGTTGCAAAACCAAATACATCCTGCAAATCCTTTACAGATACACCTGCCAGCTTTCTTAATCTATTGATATTCTGACCTGTTCTTACCATGTCTATGGTTGGAATAGCCATGTCTTCCTCCTTCCCGGCATAGGGCCGGGAGCGGAATTATCTCATATCTTTTCCAAACTTCGCCGGTTCAGATGCCTTATAGTTATAAATAGGTTTTAGTACTTCAATCACTTCTACGGTGTCTGCAATGACATCAATGATGTCACCCAAAGACTTATACGCCATAGGAGCTTCGTCCAATGTATCTTCATTGACAGAGGTTGTATAAATACCCTCCATCTCTTTCTTGTACTCCTCCAGTGACAGTCTCTGACGGGCTCCTGCTCTGGACATCACTCTTCCGGCACCATGAGGCGCGGAATAATTCCATTCCGGATTTCCCTTACCGACAGCCAGCACGCTTCCATCCCTCATATTAATTGGAATCAGCACTTTTTCTCCTTTATGGGCCGCTATTGCGCCCTTTCTCAATATCATTTCACCTGTATCAATATAATTATGAATGGTATGAAATGCGTCTACCGCCGTTAAGCCACATCTGCCCAGAATGATTTCTGCAATCATTTCACGGTTTCTTTTTGCAAACTGCTGACAGATTTCTACGTCTGCCAAGTAATCCTCAAAATATTTTCCGTAGAGATAACACAAATCTTCCGGAATGGATGTAGGGCCATTTGCCTTTTTCCATGCAATTTCCTTTAACGCCGCCTGGATTTCACTTCGTCTTCCCTGTTCTTTGTAGGTACAGATGATTTCCTCTCTCTGCTTGAAGTAATCTTCCATGCCACGGTTCAAATCCACTGCAAGTCTCTGATAGATTTCCGCTACCTGTTTCCCTAGATTACGGCTGCCGGTATGAATGACAAGATATTTTGTACCATCTGCCGCCTTATCCACCTCAATGAAGTGATTACCTCCGCCCAGGGTTCCTAAGCTTCTCTCTAATCTCTTACTGTCCTTCAGTTCCCTGAAACAACGAAGCTGCTGCAGGTCAAAATGCTCCTGTCTGCCCTGCCACACATTCATTCCCGAAGGAACATAGTGACAAGCCTCATCCAGTTTTTCAAAGTCTATCTCGATATTACCAAGATTCACCGTATACATACCGCATCCGATATCCACGCCAACAACGTTTGGAACTGCCTTATCAATGACCGTCATCGTTGTCCCGATGGTACAGCCTTTACCGGCGTGAACGTCCGGCATAATTCTCACCTTAGAACCGGCAGTAAATTCGTAATCGCACATTGTGCGGATTTGCTCGATTGCTTCCTCTTCGATTACGGTTGCATAACAGATTGCTGTATTTACTTTTCCCTTAATCTCTAACATAGCGTTCTTTCCTTTCTTCAAAAATAAAAATACCGCCTACCCATCATCAAGGTAAGCGGTACGCTAAGAACATGTTTCTCTATCTTCCGCGCAGTCCTGTCACTGCTGTCCGGTACAGGTAACACAATTTCCTCGTTTCTGCTTATCTATAGATGAGTACATGAAACATACACCCAGTTCGGATTTCTCGAGCTGCGCATCATTCCTTCTTTCACTATAGAGGCAATAAAAACGATTCATTGTAGTCATGTCTTTTTCCTTTCCGGGAACTTATGCCGTTCCGCTTTTCTCTTCATTACATCGTCATCATAGCACGAAAAATTGAGTTTGTAAATTATACTTGTGGTATAATTGCTGTTATTTTATTCTCCTTCCGCAAACGCTGCGTTAATCTCCGCAATTTCGCGCTTGCCTTCGATATAATCGTGGTACATATCCCACAAATCGATGTCGCAATCTTCCATTGCTTCATCTGCGGGAACCCACTGACGAATGAGTTCAATGCGTTCTTGTTTGGTGGTGTCTTTGATTAGGTAGGATTTCATGGGTTTCTCCTTTGGTTTTACTTCATTATGTTACGGATTTTGTCAATCAGGGTAATGTCTGCCGGAAGCCAGTTTACAGAATCCAGTTCATCCTTCGTCAACCATTTAGCTGCTTCGTGTTCCGTAAGAACCAAATCACCAGAAATAATCTCTGCCCAGAAACAATCCATAGACAAATGGAAAGTCGGATAATCATATTCTATCGTATCTATCAACTCGCCTACTGCAATTTCCGTTTCAAGCTCTTCCTTTATCTCTCGCACAAGAGCATCTTGTGGTGTTTCACCTTCCTCAATCTTTCCACCCGGAAACTCCCATCCACCTTTAAGGTCTCCATACCCTCTTTGTGTTGCGAAAATAATTGGTTCTCCGTTTTCATTTACAGCTTTAATAATCGCTGCTACTACTCGTATTGTTTTCATGTAAGCCTCCTTGTTTTTCGGAGCAAAATGCCCGCCCGCTTATGCGGGCAGAGGCTTTTGTCTCCTATTCATTTACAATATATTCGTATAAATCCTCACGTACCGGAACATCCAACAGCCACTCAATTTCAACAGCAGTCTTGTCTGTATTCGGCATAACAAATTCTCTTACTTTACCACTTGCTTGCATGTGTCCCAAGTAATAAAATTCTTTAGAAATCTTATCATCTTTATTTTTACGCACAAACAAATGCACCTGTATTCCTCGCTCTGTAGCATGCAAAAAGTTCTGTACATCCTCGGATGCAATGCTTCTTCCTGATTTTGATATTGCAATCAGGCTACTACTGCTTGTAAAGTGGTCTTCGTATTTAGTCGTATCACTAATATCCTCCGACTTATCATAGTTAATAAATACTGGGAATGTTTTGGTCTTTTTATCATACTTATATCCGCCGATATTTAACGGAACTTCATTTGTTTCCCAGTTAAGCAATCGACATACATCCTCATATGTATATTTTTGATATAATACAAAATCTGTTCCCTTGTATGTATCAGAGAA
>SVEF01000037.1 GCA_015057585.1 Lachnospiraceae bacterium
TGGTTTGAAAGACCTGTTGATATAGACCGGATTATAAAAAAAATCAGTTCATATATAGACGAGAATACAGGGGAGAATAGAAAAAAGAGCGTGCTAATCGTGGATGATGATATTACTTATATGCGAATGGTTTATGAATGGTTGAAAGATAAATATCATGTAGGAATGGCAGCAAACGGCGTACAGGCAATAAGTTATCTGGGAAGGAATAAAGTTGATCTGATACTTCTTGACTATGAAATGCCAATAGCAAACGGACCGCAGGTGTTGTCCATGTTAAAAAATGATTTCGAGACTGAACAAATCCCTGTTATGTTTCTGACGGGACATGGTGACAGAGATAGCGTTTTATCTGTTATGGGATTGAGCCCTGTGGACTATCTGTTGAAAACGATAGATCAAGAAGCACTACTTGACAAACTGGAAGTTTTTTTCAGAAACAGAAAGAAAATAGATTTATAATTTATTTCGTATGGAACAGAAGAATTCAGTTTGACAGAGAGATAAGTCCCAGTTTATGGAGGAAATATTATGGAAAAACACATAAAAAACATAGCCCTTCAATATGGTGCAGATGTATGCGGAATCGGAAGTATAGATAGGTTTGAAAATGCCCCGGAGGGCTTTTCACCTTTGGATTTATATAATAAATGCAAGTCGGTTATTGCCGTGGGAATAGCTCTGCCCAAAGGATTATATGAGGTGGATTCCAGATTGATGTATGGTCATTTCAATGCGGAAGTTTGTACGATTTTGGATATCCTTGAATTAAAATTGGCAAAGGAAATCGAGAGAACGTTTCATTGTAAGGCAGTGCCGGTCCCGAGCGATGCACCATACGAGTATTGGGACGCAGAAAAAATGATTGGAAAGGGTCTGATATCCATGAAGCACACGGCTGTTTTGTGTGGTCTTGGCTCTATCGGAAAAAGTTCCTTGCTGATTAATCCGGAATACGGAAACCGGTTGACAGTGGGAGCGATACTTACAGACTTGGAGTTAAAGAGTGATCCGATACAACCGGATTTATGTATTCCGGGGTGTCGCAAATGCCTTGATAGTTGTCCGGTACAGGCGATTAAAGACGGAAGTGTGGAACAAAAACTTTGCCGGCTTAATACATATGGAGAAACTTCCAGAGGCTTTGATACGGTGGATTGCAATACCTGCCGTGTTGTGTGCCCAATGAGGGATGGAGTCTAAAAGGCTTGCTTAAGGATACGGGATAGAATAAAATGTAATGTAAAAGAACGTAAGTAAGGGTTACGGAGGAAAAGGACAATTTATGGAATATCACGTATCGCAAAAGGGAAATGACGCGGCGTTAGGAACCGCAAATGCGCCGTTTTTAACAATATCTCGTGCGGCGCAGATTGCAGTTGCCGGGGATGTGGTTATTGTACATGCAGGTGTGTACAGAGAGTGGGTAAATCCCGCAAACGGCGGAACAGAAGATGCAAGAATTATTTATCAGTCTGCGGGCGATGGCGAGGTAGTGATTACCGGAGCGGAGCAGGTGAAGGAATGGAAGAACGAAGGCGGTCAGGTATGGAGCGCGGAAGTAGATAACAGTATGTTTACGCATCGCAATCCGTTCAAGGAGGATTTGTGCGGCGACTGGCTTTTTAAGGGGCCGTTTGTCCCTCATCTGGGAGATGTGTTTTTAAACGGCAAGTCTTTGTACGAGGCTGAGTCTGTAGAGAAATTGCAGAACCCGGAAGCGTGGGAGTTGGCCAAATATGCCGAGGATTCCAAACTGGTATGGTATGCAGAAGCAGGCGAGAAAACAACGAAGTTTTGGGCGAATTTCGGTGAGGCAGACCCAAGAGAGGAAAATGTGGAAATCAGTGTACGTCCTTTCTGCTTTTGGCCGGAAAAAACGGGGCTTAATTATATTACGGTAAAGGGATTTACGATTTGTCAGGCATCTCCGCAGTGGGCTCCGCCGACTGCTTTGCAGGAGGGTATGATTGGTCCGCATTGGAGTAAGGGCTGGATTATAGAGGACAATCTGATTTATGAGTCCAAATGTGTAGGCATCAGTCTGGGTAAAGATTTGGATAACGGCCACAACCGAGGACCGAAAGGCAAATCAAAAGGCGGTACCCAGAGAGAGCAGGAGGTTATTTTCCATGCTCTGCAGGGCAATTGGAATAAGGATTCCATCGGCGGTCATATTGTGCGCAACAATGTTATCCACGACTGCGAGCAGGCGGGTGTGGTAGGACATTTGGGCGGTGCGTTCAGTATTATTGAAGGCAATACCATTTATAATATTCATCACAAGCGTATTTTCCACGGAGCAGAAGTAGCAGGCATTAAGCTGCATGCATCTTTGGATACGCAGATTATGAATAATAAAATTTATGGTTGTTATCGTGCGATATGGCTGGATTGGCAGGCACAGGGTACCCGTATCAGCAGAAATGTGTTCTTTGACAATCTTTCAGAGGACTTCTTTGTAGAAGTTTGTCACGGACCTTACCTGGTAGACCACAATCTGTTTTTATCGAAGATGAACTTTAGAAATCTGGCGCAGGGTGGTGCCTTCGTACATAATCTTTTTGCAGGAAGAATGGTTCTGCGTGAGGAGTTGTCCAGATGGACACCGTATCATTTTGCACACGATACCGCGGTTGCCGGTTACAACAATTTCACCGGCGGTGATGACCGTTATGTGAATAATTTGTTCCTGTTTGACGGGGATGAAGACCTAACGGTTAAGCCGATGACATTCTTTGAGCATCTGCCGTTGCCACCTCGTAAAGAGAACAAAGAGAAGGGGCAGATTATGGATGGTGTACCGGATGATTCCGTATGCTATTTGTACCCGTCAGGACTTTCTGCTTATGATAAGTATCCGGTTGGCAACGAAAAGATGCCTTGGGAGTTTACAGAGGAAGAACGTAAGGAACGCGAGGAAAAATACGGAAGTCTTTATCCCCTCGGACGCTGGGCGATTCCTGTACAGATAAAAGGAAATGCGTACTTTGGCGGTGCCGTGGGAAGTGCGCATGAGCCTGATGCAAAGGTTTGTAAGCAGGAAGGCATTACAATAGACTATTCCGAAAAGATGGACAAAGTATTTGTTTGTATCAAAGACGCGGAATTACTCGGTGGTGCAGGCTCAGAACTTTTATCTGCGGACACATTGGGTGAGTCTTATCATGCGGAAATGGCATACGAGAATCCTGACGGAACAAACATCGTGTTTGACACGGACTTCTTTGGAAAGAAACGTTCGGCAGGTAATGTAACACCGGGACCATTTGAAGTGATGGGTGCGGAAGATTTGGAAATTGAATTATAGATTGTAGAGGAAAATAAAATGAAACTTTGCATTGCAACAGCTCCATGCAGAGTCTGAGGAGACTGCATGGAGGAACAGCTTTAGCTGACATCCTCAGACTTTGCTTCGAATTTGAAAAATAACCAAAACAAAAAAGGAGCAAAGAAATGAAAATGATAAAGAAAAACGAATTATATAAATTAAAAGATTTTTTACTTCTGTGGAGCACACAGAGTATATCCCAGCTTGGCAGCAGTATTACGGCGTTTGCGCTTACGTTATGGCTGTATGAGCAGACGGGTTCTGCATTGAGCACAGCGGCACTTACGATATGTTCGTATGCGCCCTATGTGATGATGAGCATATTTGCGGGCGCACTGACAGACCGGTTTGATAAAAAGAAGACCATGCTTGTCTGTGACGTGCTTGCGGTTATGTGTACTTTAGTGATATTCGGATTGTTTAATACGGGCAATCTGAAGGTATGGCATTTGTATGCATTAAATGCGGTTTCGGGACTGATGAACACGGTACAGCAGCCGGCATCGGAAGTTGCCATGACGCTTATCATTCCGGAAAAGGATTACCAGAAGACAAGCGGACTCCGTTCCCTGTCAAGGTCACTGATATCCATATTAAATCCTTTGATTGCGACGGCATTGTATGCGCTCATCGGACTAAACGGTGTAATAGCAGTGGATATCGGAAGCTTTGTCATTGCTTTTGTAGCATTGTTGTTCTTTATTTCCATTCCGGAAAGCAAGATCGAACGCAAAGAAAGTGTACTTGTTCTTGCCAAAGAAGGAATCGGTTTTTTGAAAAAGAATCCGATGATTCTGACGCTGATATTATTTATGTCGGGAGTTAATCTGGTGGCATCTGCTTTTGATGCAACCTTACCGGGCTATGTGCTTCCGAATCCGAAAGGCGGTCAGGCAATTCTTGGAATTGTGACTTCCTGTTCTGGGGTGGCTATGGTTTTCGGAAGTCTGATTGTTTCGGTTTTACCAAAGCCAAAGGACAGGGTTAAAGTCGTTTATCTGACAATGCTGTTTTCACTGGGTACGGAGAACTTCTTAATGGCATTTGCCAGAGAACCGTTTGTTTGGTGTATCGGACAGATTATCGGATGGATTCTGGTACCTGTTATGAGTGCAAATTTAGATGTAATTCTTCGAACCTCCATTCCTGTGGAATTACAGGGGCGTGTGTACGCATGCCGTAATACACTTCAGTTTTTTACAATTCCGATTGGATTGTTTTTGGGTGGCTTTATGGTGGATAATGTCTGCGAACCGTTTATGGCAGCATATGAGGATTTACCAATCTTAACAACACT
>SVEF01000011.1 GCA_015057585.1 Lachnospiraceae bacterium
TAGCGACGCTTTCGAAGGTTCGAATCCTTCCCCATCCACTTAACTTAATATCGCGGGGTGGAGCAGTCTGGAAGCTCGTCGGGCTCATAACCCGAAGGTCATAGGTTCAAATCCTATCCCCGCAACTTACATTTTTATGTAAAGTATATGCCCAGATAGCTCAGTCGGTAGAGCAACGGACTGAAAATCCGTGTGTCACTGGTTCGATTCCGGTTCTGGGCATTTTATTTTGCCTAAAACATATACCGTAGAGGAAAACTTGACGAACGAAATACGGTATGATAAAATATAAGCCGTGAAAAAATGTATGGGCTACTAGCTCAGGCGGTAGAGCACTTGACTTTTAATCAAGGTGTCGCGGGTTCGAGTCCCGCGTAGCTCACTAAAAAAGCACATTTTCTAAATCAGAAAATGTGCTTTTTTTTATTTTTACATGGAAACCCAAAAAAAACTATGGTACAATAAAGGTGTTTTAGACAGCAGGAGGTAAAGAGAAGAATGAAAGGAAAATGGAAAGCGATTTTGATTATTTTAGCACATATCATTTGTGCTGTAGTAGTCATACTTTGTATTGTTAAAAAGGACGAGCTGTTAAAAAAAGAAACCTTAATGACGGTTTCAACTCCGGCACCGAAGGCAACGCAAACACCTGGGGCAACCAGCAGTCCGATACCGACACCAACCGAGGTGCCAAAGGCAACTTTCACACCGACACCAACCGAGGTGCCAAAGGCAACTTTCACACCGACACCAACGAACACGCCAACACCGACGAACACGCCAACACCGACGAATACGCCAACGAACACACCGACGCCGACACTTACGGCACAGGAAATTCGTGAGGGTGTGAAACAGACGGTACTTGAGAATATAGAAAATGGAGTTTATTCCAATTTATCGAATAAAAAAGGATCCTGGTGGTTCCGCAGAAAAACAGACCATGTTCCGTCGGGAAGTGGAGAAATCTTTGATATTGAGGAAAATAACGGTTTCTATTTACAGGAGTATGTGGAAGAAGGAGATAAGGTGGTTTATCTTACTCTTGACTGCGGATACGGGAGTTCAAATACGCCGGTTATGTTGGATATCTTTAAAAAGCATGACGTAAAGGTTACCTTTTTTGTCACAAAATATTTTGTGGATAAAAATCCAAAGTACCTGAATCGAATGTTAGAAGAGGGACACATGGTTGGTAACCATTCCGTGAGTCATCCGGATTTTACTTCCCTGACTGATATGGAGATATACGAAGAAATTATTGGATGCGAGGATGCTTTTTATAAAGCAACGGGACAGCAAATCAATATGTTCTTCCGTCTTCCAGGGGGCGATTACAGCAAACGTGTTCTGCAGATGATTGATGATCTCGGATACAAGACGATGTTTTGGAGTATCGCATACGGAGATTATGATAAAAACAATCAGCCGACAGTAGAGTGGATTATGAATCACTTTGATACGTATCATCATAACGGAGCGCTGATTTTGATGCATAATGATTCGGACGGAAATAAAGCAGCAATGGAACAGGTAATTACCTATTTAAAGGAACAGGGTTACCGTTTTGGTACTCTGAATGAATTCTACGCTAAGAACCGGACAGAAAATGAATAAAAAGCAAAATTTGCATATCTTTTGCACGAGAAAGACTAGCAAATATTTGAAATTCGGTTTATAATAGAACTGAAAAGTGAACTATTTAAGTTTTTACTTTAATAAAAGGAGGAAATTAGTATGAAATTCTTCGTAGACACAGCAAATGTGGAAGACATCAAGAAAGCAAATGACATGGGTGTTATTTGTGGTGTAACAACAAACCCATCCTTGATTGCAAAGGAAGGAAGAGACTTTGTAGAAGTGATTAAGGAAATCACAAGCATTGTAGACGGCCCGATTAGTGGTGAAGTTAAGGCAACTACCGTAGATGCGGAAGGCATGATCAAAGAAGGTAGAGAAATTGCAAAAATTCATCCGAATATGGTTGTTAAGATTCCTATGACCGTAGAAGGCTTAAAGGCAACAAAGGTGCTTGCATCCGAAGGAATTAAGACAAACGTTACGTTAATTTTCTCTGCAAACCAGGCATTACTTGCGGCAAGAGCAGGTGCTACTTATGTATCTCCGTTCCTTGGCAGATTAGACGATATTTCTATGCCGGGTATCGATTTAATCCGTACGATTTCTGAAATTTTCGATATCTATGGATTGGAAACAGAAATTATTGCAGCAAGCGTAAGAAATCCGATTCATGTAACGGACTGTGCACTTGCAGGTGCTCATATTGCAACTGTTCCTTATGGCGTAATCGAGCAGATGACAAAGCATCCTTTAACAGATCAGGGTATCGAAAAGTTCCAGAAGGATTACAAGGCAGTATTTGGTGAATAAAGATAAAAGAAAGGGAGTTACGAACATGGCTAATATTGATACAATGTCCGTTAACGCAATCCGTGTGTTAGCAGCAGATGCTGTACAGAAGGCAAAGTCCGGTCATCCGGGTCTTCCTCTTGGTTGTGCGGCAGTAGCTTATGAAGTTTGGGCAAAGGAAATGAAGCACAATCCGGCAAATCCTGATTGGGCAGACAGAGACCGTTTCATCCTTTCCGGTGGACATGGTTCTACGCTTTTATATTCGCTTCTTCATCTGTTTGGTTATGGCCTGACAAAGGAAGATATGATGCAGTTCAGACAGTGGGGTTCTTTGACACCTGGTCATCCGGAATACAGACACACGAAGGGTGTTGAGGCGACAACAGGTCCTCTCGGTGCCGGTATGGCAATGGCAGTTGGTATGGCAATGGCAGAAGCGCATCTGGCAGCTAAGTTTAACAAGGAAAACTATCCGGTCGTTGACCATTATACTTATGTGCTCGGTGGCGACGGATGTATGATGGAAGGTATTTCTTCCGAGGCATTCTCTCTGGCAGGTACCTTAGGTTTACACAAGTTAATCGTAATTTATGATTCCAATAAGATTTCTATCGAAGGAAATACGGATATTGCATTCACAGAGGATGTAAAGAAGAGATTTGAAGCATTCGGTTTCCAGACACTCGTTGTAGAAGACGGAAATGATTTAGAGGAAATCCATAAGGCAATTGTGGCTGCAAAGGCTGATACCACTCGTCCGTCCATGATTATGGTAAAGACACAGATTGGTTATGGTTGTCCTGCAAAGCAGGGTAAGGCAAGCGCTCACGGTGAACCTCTTGGTGATGAGAATGTGGCAGCATTAAAGGAAAACTTAGGCTGGCCGACACAGGAACCGTTCTTTGTACCGGAAGAAGTATATGCAAATTATGCAGCAATTTCTGCAGAAAAGGCAAAAGCAGAGGAAGCTTGGAACAAGATGTTTGCAGAATACTGTGCGAAGTATCCGGAAATGAAGGAAGCATGGGATGCAGAATTCAACATGGATATTGCTAAGGATTTAATTGACAATGAGGAATTCTGGACATACGACGAAAAGCCGGAAGCAACCAGAAATCTCTCCGGTGTTGTTTTAAACAGATTAAAGAATTATGTGCCAAACTTAATCGGCGGTGCAGCTGACCTTTCTCCTTCCACGAAGACATATATGAAGGATATGGGTGATTTCTCCAAGGACGATTACACAGGAAGAAACTTACACTTTGGTGTACGTGAGCTTGCAATGGCAGCAATCGGAAATGGTATGACATTACACGGATTACGTGCATTTGTTTCCACATTCTTCGTATTCAGTGATTATGTAAAGCCAATGGCAAGACTTTCTTCCTTAATGAGAATTCCGACAACGTATGTGTTGACACACGACAGTATCGGTGTTGGTGAAGACGGTCCGACCCATGAGCCGATTGAACAGCTTGCTATGCTTCGTTCTATGCCGAACTTCCATGTATTCCGTCCGGCAGATGCAACAGAAACCATCGCAGCATGGTATAGTGCAGTAACTTCCAAGGAAACACCAACCGCTTTGGTTCTGACAAGACAGAATCTTCCGCAGCTTGCAGGTTCCTCTAAGGAAGCATTAAAGGGAGCTTATATTTTAGAGGATTCAACAAAGGCGACGCCGGATGCTATTATTATGGCAACAGGTTCCGAAGTACAGCTCGCAGTAGAAGCAAAGGCAGTACTTGCAGCAGAAGGCGTAGATGTCAGAGTCGTTTCCATGCCATGTATGGATTTATTTGAAGAGCAGTCCGAGGAATACAAGGAAGCAGTTCTTCCAAAGAATGTACGTGCAAGAGTTGCAGTAGAAGCTTTAATTGACTATGGCTGGGGTAGATATGTGGGATTAGACGGTGCAACCGTTACCATGACCGGTTTTGGTGCATCCGCTCCTGCAGCAACCTTGTTTGAAAAATTCGGAATTACAACAGAAAATGTTGTAAAAGCAGTGAAGTCTGTAGTAAAATAGTCGTAAAGGTTTCCGACCTTTCGATTACTGAATGAAAAGCCTTGCAGTAATCTTACTGCAAGGCTTTTATTTTCATTGTTGTGAAGGAGAATAGAAATGAAAAATGAATTATTGCAAATCGGACCGGTTACGATTTACGGATACGGTCTGATGATTGCCATTGGAGTCATTGTGGCATACCTGGTTGGAGAATACAGAGCAAAAAAACAGGGTCTCAGCCCGGACGAGTTATTTTATTTAACCATTACCTGTCTGGTAGGCGGCATCATTGGAGCAAAGTTTTTGTTCTACATTGTGGAAATTAAGTCTATTATAGAAAATCCAAAGCTGCTGCTTGATATCAAAAACGGTTTTGTAGTTTATGGCGGAATTATTGGTGGTATTTTTGCCGGATATCTTTACACGAAAATGAGAAAGTTAAGCTTTTTAAAATATTTTGATTTGGTAATGCCATCGATTGCACTGGCACAGGCATTCGGCCGTATCGGATGTGCATTTGCAGGCTGCTGTTATGGCAGAGAAACGGACGGATGGTGCCATATTATTTATGAGGAATCTAAATTTGCACCGAACGGAGTTCCGTTGATTCCGACGCAGTTTATTTCCAGCGGACTGAATTTTATTCACTTTTTCCTGCTGGTGTTCCTGGCAAAAAAGCTGAAAGCAAGTGGTCAGGTGGCCGGTTTTTATCTGGTATTTTACAGTATTGGCCGGTTTTTCCTGGAATACCTGAGAAATGACCCAAGAGGAAGTGTTAAGTTGTTATCGACATCCCAGTTTATTTCGTTATTTATTTTGGTAGCAGGTATCGGAGTAATACTAGCGTGTGGATATCTGGCGAAGAAAAATGCGGGGAACGTGGATAAAACAGAAACAATGGAAATTACAGAGGAAGCATAGAGAAAAGGGTGAAGAAGATGGCAAAAATTTTAATTGTAGAGGATGAAGCAAAGATTGCGAGATTTTTAGAATTGGAATTAAAACACGAAGGATATGAAGTGGAATTTGCTGCAGACGGACGCATGGGTTTGGAGAAAGCACTTGCACCGGATGTAGATTTGGTGCTTTTGGATATTATGTTACCGGGATTGTCCGGAATGGAGGTTTGCCGGAGAGTCCGAATGGAATCCCAGGTGCCGATTATCATGCTGACGGCAAAGGACGATGTGACGGATAAAGTGGCAGGACTTGATATGGGAGCGGATGATTACATGACAAAGCCGTTTGCTATTGAGGAACTGTTAGCAAGAATACGTGTTACCTTAACAAGACACTCTGGGAAAGCGCAGGAAGAGAGCAGGGGAATTGCTGAGGAATTGACGTTTGAAAAACTGAAGGTAGATGTAACAGGGCATCAGGTTTCTTATCAGGGAGAGGAAATTACCTTGACAAAAAAGGAGTTTGATTTATTGGTTTGCCTGTTGGAAAATAAAAATGTTGCAATGTCCAGAGAGCAGTTGTTGAGCAAAGTCTGGGGATATGAGTATATGGGTGATACTAACGTGGTAGATGTATATGTCCGCTATTTAAGACAGAAAATTGACGATAAGTACCAGTTTCATATGGTAGAGACAATTCGCGGTATCGGATATATGATTAAGGAGTAGAGAAACATGAAAGAAGCACAGGGAAAAAAGAGAAGGATGTTTCGTTGGATGGGAGAATGGATTCGTAATTTCCGTCTTTCTCTTTCATTACGGATATCACTCAATTATCTGCGCTTTTTTTTAATCAATGGGTTTTTATTTTTTATCCTGATTGGACTTTTATATCTGAGAGAAGAACTGAAGCCGTTTTATAATGAGGCAGAGCATATGATTGTTTTGCTGGAGATGGGAGAAGAGCCATTTCAGAAGTATGTAGAGGAAAAAGTTCCGGAAAAAATGATGGTACAAGTAAAAGCAGGTGGGGAAGTGATAAACCTGTATACTGCAAAGGATACACAATTTGAACAATATACTTATTTCTTTGACTCGATTCATCTTCGTAAAAACGGAGAATCCTGGACGGTATTGATTTGCGAAAAGCAAGAGCTGGAATATCACGCGGAAGAAGGAAAAATCTTCTTTTATTACGATGTCAGCGAAGGTTTTGGGAAAATGGTGGCGTTCATAAAAAATGCAACCTTGGTTTATTTGTTTTTGATGCTGTTTATTGTAATAGAGAGCAGGGGAGAGAATAAGAAGATTTTTGAACCGATTTCTGAAATGACGGAGACGGCAAGAACGCTGACGGTGGCAAATTTGCACAGTGAACGGTTGCCGGTGAAGGGAACGCAAAAGGAATTACGCGAACTGACACAGGTATTTAACGAAATGTTAGACCGTCTGGAGAATTCCTATGAAAGCCAAAAACAATTTGTATCGAATGCGTCACATGAACTTCGTACGCCGATTGCCGTAATCCAAGGGTATGTGCGGATGCTGGCAAGATGGGGAGCAGAGGATCCGGAAATTTTAAAAGAAGCTATTGATTCGATTGGAGAAGAGTCAAAGGCAATGCAGGAATTGGTAGAAAAGTTACTGTTTTTATCACGACATGACAGGAAAACTCTGAAAGTACAAAAGGAATGGTTTTCCATGGGTGAGGTTGTGGAAGATATGGTAAGGGAAACCAGAATGGTAACAACGGGACGGGAAATTAAGGTACGCCTTATCCAGAATGTTGCCGTATACGGTGACGATCAATTATTAAAGCAGGCGATTCGGGTATTCATTGATAATGCAATTAAGTACTCAAGAGAGGGAGATACGATTACTATCGGATGTGAAAACAGAGGCGGTAACTGTATTTTAACGGTAGAGGATACCGGCATCGGTATGAGAAAAGAAGATGTGAACCATATGTTTGAACGATTTTATCGTTCGGATGATATTCGTGGAAAAATCGAAGGACATGGACTGGGATTGTCGATTGCGCGGCTGATTGTTTTAGCGCACGCAGGAACCATCAAAATCCGCACGCAGTATACGGTGGGAACCAGTTTTACGATTACGATACCAAGACAGCGTATGGCACCAAAAAAGAAAAGTAAGCAGGACGTATAGATGACAGGCTACCAATGTAAGGATTGTCCGAGAAACTGTGGTATAATACGGGATTCGGATGAGAAAAAAACGAAGGGATATTGTATGGCGCCTGATTTGCCGAAGGTGGCCAGGGCAGCTTTGCACTTTTGGGAGGAACCTTGTATTTCCGGGGAGGAAGGATCGGGGACGGTGTTCTTTTCCGGATGCAACCTGCGGTGTGTTTATTGCCAGAATGCCGAAATTGCGAATGGAACGGCGGGAAGAGAAATATCCGTGGAACGGCTGGCGGAAATTTTTCTGGAGTTACAGGAGAAAGGGGCAAATAATATCAATCTGGTGACACCGAGCCATTATTACAGACAAATTAAGGAGGCATTATTGCTGGTGAAGGAAAAGTTACAAATTCCGGTCATTGCAAATACGTCCTCTTATGATTCTGTGATACAGTTAAAGGAAATGGAAGGGCTCATCGATATTTATCTGGCGGATTATAAGTATGCGGATGCAGACCTTGCAAAAAAATATTCGCATGCGAAAGATTATCCGGAAGTTGCATCAAGGGCATTAAAAGAAATGTTCCGTCAGGTGGGAGAGCCTGTCTTTGACGAAGAGGGCCGGATGAAACAGGGGATGATTGTACGGCATTTGCTGCTTCCGGGGCAAAAAGAAGATTCAAAAAAAGTATTGCGGTTTTTGTATGATACGTTTGGAGATTCTATTTTTATCAGTATTATGAATCAGTATACTCCGTTGGTAAGAGAAGACGATTATCCTGAGCTAAAAAGAAAGATTACCGAAGAGGAATATGAGGAAGTCGTGGAGTATGCGATCTCGCTTGGCATAGAAAATGGATTTATCCAGGAAGGAGAAACCGCAGAAGAGAGCTTTATTCCTGCGTTTGACGGCGAAGGTGTGTAAAAAAAGAACGCTATGATGTTGCACGTGTGCAGTATCATAGCGCTTTATTTTTGGAAAAGAGAAGAAAGAACATCAAAGTAGTGTTCAAAGGTTTTGGAACAGCATTCCGCATTTTTGATGAGGATGCCATCGGTACGAAGCCCGATAAGGGAAAGTGCCATTGCAATACGATGATCCTGATAGGTTTCAATGGCAGCGCCATGCGGCGTTCCCGGAGAAATACGTAAACCGTCCGGAAGTTCCGTACAGAGGATGCCGATGCGGGTTAATTCCGTTATGATAGCGCGTAAACGGTCACATTCCTGGTAGCGGATATGAGAAATACCGGTAATGGTAGTCGGCGTTGTTGCAAAAGGAGCAATGGCAGCAAGTGTCATCGTTTGATCCGAAAACGCGCTCATATCTACCGTAACCCCCGGGTAAACTGCATTTTTTGGTCCGGAAACAAGGTAACTGCCAATGGAGTGGTTATAAATAACGCTGCAGTTCATCTGTTGTAAAACAGAAAGGAAATGCAAATCGCCCTGCAGGGAATGTTCCGGAATGCGTGCAACGGTCATGGAAATGCCGAGAAGCGGGGCCATGGCATAAAAGTAGCAGGCGGCAGAGACATCGGGTTCGATAAAATAGTCTTGGGCATGATATGATTGACCACCGGAAATGAAAAAGGTAGTTGCATCCGGTCGGTCTACGCGGACACCGAATTGTTCCATCATGGCGATGGTCATCTCGATATAGGCCATACCGTGAGTTCCTGTAATGTGGATCGTAATATCCTGTGGAAAAAGGCACGAGGAAATTAAGAGGGCACTTAAAAACTGACTGCTTTTGTCAATGTCTACGGTAATTTCGGATGCAGATAATGTTGATTGATTTTGAATGAGAACAGGCAGGTGATTTTCTTCTTCAGGAAAGGAGAAGGAACTCCCCATTGCCTTTAAGGAAGAAAACAATTCCTGCATTGGTCGTTTTTTCATCTGCTCGGAGGCATCAATGAAACAGGAACAGTTTGAAATGCCCAAAAATGCCGTCAGAAATCTGGCAGCAGTACCCGCGCTGCCTACATTGATTTTGGCAGCAGGATTTGGAAGGTTTCCACCGGTGCCGCAAAGGATGACCTGTTTTTCGTCCTCGTGAATTTCTACCTGAAAACCAAGGGAAATCAGACATTGTAAGAAATGTCTGGAGTCATCAGAAAAAAGCACTCCGCTTAGGGTGCTTTTTCCGTTTGCCAGAGCGGCAAGTAAAAGCGCCCGGTTCGTGATGCTTTTTGAACCGGGAACCTCTACGAAATATTCTTTTTTATGTTCTGATGTAAATGGTTGGATTTGGATATCAGACATAATTATCTCCTGATTTATTTTACAGTCGGATCATCGAGTGGAGCAAGTTCTGCACCGCCGTTGATTCCTTCATAGGAAATCAGATAGCGGATGGATGTACCCGTAGTCTTTGTTACTAAAAGAATCTGGGAAGGAATGCCTTCCGGAACCAGTGTCTGAATGTCAATGAGTTCGCCTGCTTTTAAGTCCTTATAGGAAGCCAAAGGAGCATCCTGATCAAAGGTCATTGTCGCAAGGTCAAAGTTGTAAACAGCAACATTGGCAAGATCTGTGGTACAAGAGAACAAATAATGCTCCACCGTTTCGCTTAAGTTCCAGGTAGCTACGGTTTCTTTTCCGTGGTCGGCAGATGTCATTTCCATTTTAACAGAGTAAGCAACTTCATCCTCGTCTTCGCCCTCTTCCGGAAGCTGGAAATTGTATTTTTCTAAAAGCCGGAATTCCTCTTCAGTTAAAATGACTGCAGAAGAGATGACCGGCTGGTTTTCATAAAGAACAAAACCATTCTCATCGACAACCGGAACATTCGCACAAATGGAATCTACATGTTCCATACCATGTACCACCGTACCGAAAGCAGCGTATAATCCATCTAAATCCGTGAAATCTTCCTGCATGATGAAAAACTGGGAAGAAGCACTGTTGTAATCCTCGTCTAATCTGGCCATGGAGATGGTACCACGAACATGGCTGATAGAGTTTTTCACGTTGTTTGCTTCAAACTCACCCGGAAGTTCATAAGCACCGCCACCGGAGCCGTTTGCTCTAGGGTCACCACCCTGAATCATGAAATGGTCTACGACGCGGTGGAAGGTAAGGCCGTTGTAAAAGCCGTTATTGACATTCCAGATAAAGTTAGTTACGGTTGCCGGAGCTACATCTGCGTCCAGCTTCAGATACAGGGAACCGTAGTCCTTGATATCCATGCGGACATAGTGTGTACCGGACAGTAAGTTATTTGGGTCCAACAGTGGATTGGTGCGGTTTTTGTTTCCGCATCCTGCAAAAAGCACGGTGCAGAGCATTGTTAATATACAAACATATGCTATTTTTTTCATTTTATTCTCTCCTTTGATATATCAAAATACTGCAGTCTACATTTTGTTATATTTTTAGGGCAGAACTGTGTCAAAATCAAAGAATTCTGTGAAAAAACTGAGTCTTGATAAATAGAAGGGAACAAGGTATGATATCCTTGAAGAAGATGACAGGAGGATTATCCTTACATGAAAGTCGAAGAAGTGATGGATGTGGCATTGGATATCGGAGAAAGAATGCTGGAATCCGGTTCGGCGGTGAACCGGGTGGAGGATACCATCTTTAGAATTTGTGACAGTTACGGATTGCAGCATGTCGAGGTGTTTACCTTAAATTCCTTGAGTTTTGTGAGTGCAACCGCGGAGGATGGACGTACGATTACCAAAACAAAGCGGATGCGTTCTTATTCTACGAATTTACACCAGACGGAATTGTTAAATGAATTATCAAGATATGTTTGCAGAAACCGTCCGACGAGGGAGGAAATCGAGCGTAAGAAAGAAGAACTTCTTTCCCAGGATAGGAATATCGGTTGGGTCTATTTATTAGGTTATATGCTGGGAACCGGCGCGTTTACCATTTTCTATGGTGGTATTTTGGCGGATGCGATAGCAACGGCGATGATATCGGTTTTTGTCTTTCTGTTAAACCGTTATGCGGTAAGAATTAAAAAGAACACGCTGATTTACACCGGAATGGCTACATTTATGATTGGTGTGTTTGCGATTCTTTTGACCCGGGTTGGCATCAGTGCGCATGTGGATAAGGTCATTATCGGTGATATCATGTTGTTTATTCCGGGACTTGCCATTGTAAATGCAGTTCGGGATATGCTCTATGGGGATGTAATGACAGGATTTTTCCGCCTGGTAGAGGCAATTCTTGTGGCGGGCGCCATTGCTTGCGGAATTGCATTATCACTTATTTTATTGGGAGGAATACTGGCATGACGGGAGAGTTTGTTCGGATTATTGCTGCATTCATCGGTGTTATCGGATTTTCTATCTTTTTTAATCTAAAAAAGGAGAGGTTGCTTTATGCAGCTGTTTTAGGTACATTTTCCGGCACCATCTATATCTTTTGCGAGAAATGGTTTCCCGAGAATGTATTTTTATATAATATGATTCCTGCACTCATCGGAACTTTTTTGTCAGAGTTATCAGCCCGGTGGAAAAAGGCTCCCGCGGTGATCTTTATTCTTCCTTCCATCATTATTCTGATTCCGGGGGGCAGCTTTTATTACACGATGAGTTATCTGGTGAACGGAAACCAGGAACTGTTTCAGGAGTGGGGAAGCAGGACGCTGCTTGCGGCATTAGGAATTGCTGTTGGGATTATTGTTGCTTCTTTTGTGTTTTATGAAATTATTCACATGATTCAGGCAACAAAAGAAAGAAGCAGAAAAAAATTTGAAACGTATGGGTAGAAAGAAAACGGCTGTCGGAATAAACCGGCAGCCGTAATTTTATTTCCATTTCTTTTCATAGAATACATGGTCTTCCAAAATGAAAAACCGGGTATAAGTTGCGTAGTCTTTTGCTTTATAAGCGCTTCTGGTCGTACGGAAGAAGCGGAAGTCTCCAATGTTATTTCTTCCGGCAAGAGCTTCCCGTGCGGCTTTAAAGCAGGCATCCGGAATTCCCCTTGCCTGTGCACGTGCAATGAGTTCCGGTGCGGCACCGCTAAACTGTCCTTCTGCAAATACGACATCTGCCAGAGTGTTACCATAACGTCCCTGCTCAAGACGGTTTAAGATGACATTGGCAACGGCCAGTTTGCCTTCATATTGCTGATTTCCGGCTTCGGTGTAGATGATGGTCGCAAATAAATAAATCTCATCCTCTGTCATGGAAATCGGGTCACGTTTCGTTTCTTTGATGCTGGTCAGCATATTGGCTTCCACACGGGCGCCATCCCCGGGTTCAAGGTTTAATGCTGATTCTAGATCTGCCAAATCGCGTAATCGTTCGATTTCTTTCATGGTCAGACCGGTATCCATTTCATAGGTTAGTTCTACATAGTTTGCGGAGATATATCCGATTTTGCCATTGTTTAAGCGGATGGCATACCAGCCGTCAAAACTCTCAGCCAGTACAACCGGATAGGTTTTTCCTTTTGTGATTTTCGTCATTACTTCGTAATAAGTGCCGGGACCCTGCCGGACGTTAAGACCGGCGGTTGTAGTGGCATGTACCAGTTCTTCTCTGTCACAAAGAGATATAATTTCATCCTGGGTAAACAGGTAATCGGAACTTACATAACCTTCTTCAATATTTCCGGTGGAAATTTTTGTCCAGCCGTTTTGGTCTTCTTCCAAAATAAAAGCATAGGTCATAATAGGTAATTTTCCGATAATTTTATAGCTTGTTCCGGGACCTTTACGGATGTGAAGGTTTGTAGAAACAGCCGGCATCGTGAAATTTAACACCAGTGGAGCCGGTGTCGGCGTCGGTGATATGGTCGGCGTCGGTGTGACCGTTGGTGTTGGCGACAGAGTCGGCGTTGGGGATACGGTCGGTGTTGGCGACAGGGTTGGTGTCGGTGTGACCGTTGGTGTTGGCGACAGAGTCGGTGTCGGTGACAACGTTGGCGTCGGAGACGGAGAAAGAGTTGCTTCCGGCGTATGTGTGGTTTCCAAAGGGTCCGAAGGATCCGGAATCATATGTGTCGGAATCGGTGGGCCTAATACTTCGGTATTTTGTTCGTTAAATACTTCTGCATACAGATTGGAAAAGGAACCCGGTATCATTAAAACAAAAAAAGAAACGCAGGTTACCGCAAATCCAAGCAGTGTGCGGTGTAGTCTTTTCATCTCAGATAAGTCCTCCGGTTTTCAGGTTGACAACTACTTTTTGGGTCAGACATTCTATGGTCTAAAAATTCTCTAATTATCATATCATATTTTTATGGGCAAGAAAAGGCTTGTTTTTTTGTGAAAAACAAAACTTGCTATGAACGGATGTTTACAAAGCAAATTTATATAAATAGGCATTCCCTTGTTTCGCTACCCGATTGGCGATCCCAAGTTCGGAAAGGAGTAAGAGCGTGGTTTGTGCCAGAGAGATGGGAATTTTTGTATAGGAAGCGAATTCCTTTGCGGTAAAGGAGTCCGGCAAATCCGAAGGAAGTAACATCATATAGTCAAAAGGGACTTCTATGTCATATTCAGCAATTAGGGAAAGCGGCAATTTATCACATTTCGTCGCTTTTGCTTTTTTATGTTTTCCGTAACCGTCTAGCATCCGGTATTCCTCGGTTTCCAGCAAAACAATTTTTAGGTAGAAGTTTGGGTGGGTGAGAAACGGACGGATGCGGTAAAGTTCATCAAATACCTGCAGAGGATTTCCGCGGTGCGTCGATTTTTTCGGTGCGGAGATCTCTCCGGAGGCCGGGTCAATCCAACGCAGATAATTGATATAGGTCACCGGATAGACAACAGTAACTTTATGGTCCGGAAGGAAATGAGCAAGTTTGTCCCGCAATTTTCCGAATTGTCTTGTCTGGATTTCATAAATATGACCATCCACGCAGACATCTGCAAAAAAAGGACCAATTTTGATTTCCTGGTTCCGGATGTCCCCGGACAGGTATTGTTTTAATGTACTGTGTACAGTTTTTTCTCCAAGGGTGCCGATCCCGCTCATGGATTTTTCACGATCTAATACAATATGACGACATTGTTCAAAATAGGATGTATCCATAGGGGCTCCTTTTGATGAAATATGTTACTTACGAAGAGTCTTTTTTTGTTCTCGGAGAAACTCAAGCAGTTCCGGAGAACAGTTTTTTTTGATGATAATAATAAACTGTTGTCTGGAAGGCATAAGGTAAAAATTCGTCTTTGTTTCTTTGATTTTGTACAATTGGCAATACCGGTATTGCGAGGCTGTGCTTAAGTATTCGGACACAAAGTAAGTATCATAAAAACTGATTTTTTGGGGTGCAGTTTGGTCCAAGGTTTTTGTGAGTATATTTCGGGCGGTTATTTTTACAAAGCGCGATGAGAGTAATAGGATAAAAAGAAAAACCAACAGGGTAATTATCATCTCCGGCGCAGAGAACTTCCCATTCTCCTGGAATATTGTTTTGTAAAGGAAAAGTATGACGTAGATAATTATAATTATGAACCACATAAAGGAGAAGATAGAAGAAGAAATCTTTAATTTTTCTTCCACAGTTACAATAGTTGTGGTTTCATAAAGAGGTCCCTCAGAGGAGACGGGGCGGGGTTCCGGATAAGGTTCAGAGGCTTTTTCCCCGGTTGAAACGATAGGCAAAGTTCCCGTACTGAGGGTATGAAGAAATTCACATAATTGTGGAGTGCAGTTTTCTTTTTTTACAATAGATCCGGATATTTTATCGGTGAATAAATAGAAGTTTGTTTCGGTTTCTACTATTTTGTGCAGAGAGCAATATTCGTAGGTTCCGGAAAAATTATCAGCGGAGACAGAAAAAGAGTTCTCATAAAATTCAAAATCTGTTTTTTGATTTTGCAGAAATTGATTGGACTGATATGCTTTTTTAGTTTTATAATTAAGAAATAAAGGAGAGCAGAATATGGCTTCACATAATAAAAAGCAACAAAATAAAACATAATTCCGAGATAGGATAGAAAGAAGCATTGGGTAAGCCAGAACAATGGCAATAATCCAGCGATTCTTTTTGTTTTCCGCTGCTTTGCAGAATTTTTTATACTCTTCATACGTCATGATAGTGGATGTCTGAAACAATGGTTTCATATAAGTTTCTCCTTTGCTTTTTTATAGTCTTGTAAAATATTCCTTAAAAATATTATACCATAGGGCTTTATGATAAGAAAGTGAAAAATAGTTGGTTGCAATCGCGTGAAGATTTGGTATACTACAAAAGAAAGGTTTTATGAGGAAGGAGAAAAGAAAATGGCATTATTAGAGTATATAAAGAAAGCGACGACACCGCACCAGGCAGTGGCAGCAGGTGCAGCACTTTTAAAGGAAAGCGGATTTGAAGAGCTGACACTGGGACAGGCATTTGATATTAAAAAAGGCGGAAAGTATTATCTGACGGCTTACAGTACAACGCTGGTGGCATTTACCGTCGGAAAAAAGGTGAAGGAAACGCAGGAATTCCATGTGGCAGCAGCGCATACGGACCACCCGTGCCTGCACATGAAGCCAAAGGCAGAAATGGCACCGGGAAAATATTTGAAAGTAAATGTAGAAGTATACGGAGGACCGATTTTAAATACATGGCTGGATCGTCCGTTATCCATTGCCGGCCGCGTGGCACTGAAGGGAAAGGATGTGTACCATCCGGTGACGAAGCTGGTGGATTTTGCACGTCCGGTGGCGACAATTCCGAATCTTGCCATTCATATGAACCGCAAGGTAAATGAGGGTGTGGAACTCAATAAGCAGTCCGACATGCTGCCGATTATCGGTATGTTTGAAGAAGGCATGAATAAGGAGGATTATTTCCTTGAACTTCTGGCAAAGGAATGCGGTGTAGCAAAGGAAGAAATCCTGGATTTTGATTTATATGTATATGCGGTAGAAGAAGGCGGCTTTGTTGGGGTACAGGAGGAACTCATTTCTTCTCCTCGTCTTGATAATCTGACGTCCTGCTATGCATTGTTGCATGGCATTCGTCAGAAAAAGGTACGAGAAGACGGCATCAATGTTGCTATTTTATTTGACCATGAGGAAATCGGAAGCCGCTCCAAACAGGGTGCCGATTCGGCAATGCTGAAACTCATTTTTGAAAAGATTTATGCGGCTCTCGGATTTTCTGTAGACGCACTGACGGACAGTATTTTTAACAGTTTCCTATTTTCCGTGGATGTGGCACATGCAGTGCACCCGCATCACGCAGAAAAGTACGATCCGGTCAATCAGGCAAACATGAACGACGGAATTGTGCTGAAGTTAAACAGCAACCAGAGATATACCTTTGATACCGAAGCAGTGGCAATTGCACAGGGAATCTGTGAGAAATACGGAGTAAAGTATCAGAAGTTTGCAAACCGTTCGGATGTGACCGGTGGCGGAACGCTTGGTCCGATCATTTCCGGATGGCTTCCGATGAAGACGGTGGATATCGGTGTGCCGATGTTAGCGATGCATTCGGCAAGAGAACTCATGGGACGCAAGGATCAGGAATATCTCGAAAATCTGATGGCAGGATTTTTTGCGAAATAGGATAGTGGTCTGTTAGTTTTGTTTTCGAATTGAAATGACAAGAATCCAAGTGTATAAATTTGTTCTTCAAGGACGCGCTCTCGCTCGGGCGAAGACGTAGCGGTACTAAAGCTCAAGCGAAACAAGTTTCGCTATACTTCGCTAAGTACCGACGTCTTCTTACGGTCCTTTACAGAAAATTTATACACTTGGATTTTTATTATACGAGAAACAAAACTAACAGAGCCAAGGACTTGGTAATATCGCATAAAATCCCACATGGATTTTGTGCAAAAGTAACAAAAAAGAAGGAGGTAAGGGGAATTTGTTTGACAAATATGTATAATACTGATATACTACAGAGAGTACGGAATATTTGAGAAGGTATTACTTACAGAGGCAGAAGCGTTGGGGGACGCGAGGGTAAATACTATAGAAAAGAAGGTTATCCTGAAAGTGCTGATGAACTTCAGTCACTGAGGGGTAACCTTCTTTTCATTTTCTGATTTATTTTCCGATTTGTGTGTCTACCTCTAAAATATGGTGGATTAACCAATCAGTGACAAAGGAAAGCAGGTTGCCGATGGTTTCGTCCTGATTTTCGAGTTCGGAGATTTCATCCAAATCCAATTTGTCCAGTTCGTCGATAAATGCCTGATGCTGGACCTTTTGGGTGAAGATTTTTTTGTATTGAATCGATTCCATGTAGGCTTCTTCATCTGCGAAATGTTTCTTGGTATAATCCCGTAATTTTCCAAGGATATCTACGATGTTATCATATTTATCCGGAACAAATTCGGCATGGAGAAGTTCATAAATCTGGTTGGCATAGTCAAATAACTGACGGTGCTCGTTGTCAATCAGTTCAATACCGGTGAAAAATTCAGGTTTCATTTCAAACATAATGATTTCCCTCCGTTTCTATATTTCTTTTCTGATTATAACAGAAAAAGAGACAAAATGCTATGAAAATAAAAAGGTTCCCCCCTTTACAAACAGGAAAATTCGTGCTAACATGGGACAATAGTTGAAAGACTTTATAAGTTAACAGCTGTGAAAAGGAGAGTACACAAAGGGAAATCTTACAGAGAATCCTTATTTTGCTGAGAGAGGATGGATGGAAGTTTGTGGAAGATGGCCTTGGAGCTTCGCACCGAACCATGGGATGTATGGCAAGATTGCGACGGGTTCACCCGTTATCGTGGCGCACTGTGATGGCAGTGTTAGAGATACTGACATAGTGCATGAGGCGGTTTTCGCGAGGAGACCGTAAAATAAAGTGGTAACACGTGAGCGTAGGCTTTCGTCTTTAGGAGTAAAGGCGGAAGCCTTTTTTGATTCAGAAAGGAGAGAGAGACATGGCAAAGAAATTTTACATGACAACAGCAATTGCGTATACTTCCGGTAAGCCACACATCGGAAATACGTATGAGGCAATTCTGGCAGACAGTATTGCCCGTTTTAAGAGACTGCAGGGCTATGAAGTATTCCTGCAGACAGGTACTGACGAGCACGGACAGAAGATAGAGGAAAAGGCAGCAGCTAAGGGAATTTCCCCGAAGGCATTTGTCGATGAGGTTGCCGGAGAAATCAAGAGTATCTGGGATCTGGTAGGTACTTCCTATGATAAGTTCATCCGTACCACCGATGCTGATCATGAGAAGCAGGTACAGAAGATTTTTAAGAAGCTCTATGATCAGGGAGATATTTATAAGGGTCATTACGAGGGTATGTATTGTACCCCTTGTGAATCGTTCTTTACGGCATCCCAGTTGGTAGACGGCAAGTGCCCGGACTGTGGCAGAGAGTGTAAGCCGGCACAGGAGGAAGCGTATTTCTTAAAACTTTCCAATTACACGGACCGCTTAATTGAGCACATCAACACACATCCGGAATTTATCCAGCCGGAGTCCAGAAAGAACGAGATGATGAACAATTTCTTACTTCCGGGACTTCAGGATCTTTGTGTATCCAGAACTTCCTTTAAGTGGGGCGTTCCGGTAAGCTTTGATGAAAAGCATGTCGTTTATGTATGGATTGATGCGCTCAGCAATTATATCACCGGTATCGGTTATGACTGTGACGGCAATTCTACCGAACAGTTTAACAAGTTCTGGCCGGCAGATTTGCACTTAATCGGTAAGGATATTTTGCGTTTCCATACGATTTACTGGCCAATTATGTTAATGGCTCTTGGTGTTCCGCTTCCAAAGCAGATTTTTGGTCATCCGTGGTTGTTACAGGGCGGTGAAAAGATGAGTAAGAGTAAGGGCAATGTACTTTACGCCGATGACCTTGCTAAGGTATTTGGCGTAGATGCCGTGCGTTACTTCGTGCTTCATGAGATGCCGTTTGATAATGACGGTGTGATCACATGGGAACTCCTCGTTGAGCGTTGCAATTCCGATCTTGCCAACACGCTTGGAAATCTCGTAAACAGAACGATCTCCATGAGTAATAAGTACTTTGGCGGCGTTGTGACAAATGCAAATGTCTGTGAGCCGGTAGATGATGAGTTAAAGGCGCTTGCGACAGAAACCCGGGCAAAGGTAGAGGCAAAGATGGAACAGCTTCGCGTAGCAGATGCGATGACCGAAATCTTTACTTTATATAAGAGATGCAACAAGTACATCGATGAGACCATGCCTTGGGCACTGGCAAAGGATGAGACAAAGCAGGAGCGTTTACAGACCGTTCTTTATAACTTGATTGAGAGCATCTGCATTGCAACGAATCTTTTGGCTCCGTTTATGCCGGAAACTGCGGCAAAGATTTTTGCACAGTTAAATACAAAGGCACGTAATATCGAAGACTTGTCGACCTTTGGTTTATATCCAAACGGCAATAAGGTAACCGAGACACCGGAAATTCTGTTTGCAAGACTGGATTTAAACGAAGTACTTGCGATTGCAGAAGAGCTTAAGAAGGCTCAGGCAGCAGAGTATGCGAAAGAAATGGGTCTTCCGGTAGAAGGTGAAAAAGAAGAAGAACCGGTGATTGATATCGAGAAAAAGCCGGAAATCACATACGATGATTTTGCAAAGCTGCAGTTCCAGGTGGGTGAAATCATTGCCTGTGAAGAAGTAAAGAAATCGAAGAAGCTTCTTTGCTCTCAGGTAAAGATTGGTTCTGAGGTAAAGCAGATTGTGTCCGGTATCAAGGCACACTACTCCGCAGAGGAGATGGTAGGCAAGAAGGTAATGGTACTCGTTAACTTAAAGCCTGCTACTTTAGCCGGAATTGTATCCGAGGGTATGATTCTTTGTGCGGAAGGTATTGATGGGGAACTGGCACTGATGACACCGGAGAAGAAGATGCCGGCAGGTGCGGAAATCGCATAGTAACCATTTGCAGTTCCTAATTTGAAATAGTTTCATGAATTAAATAGCCGGGGATATGATTTCATTCCTACAGAACCCGCTCTCGCTTCGGCGAAAACGTAGCCTCACTAAAACTCAAGCGAATTTTGGGAAATTTCGCTATACTTCGCTAAGTGAGGACGTTTTCTTAGAGTTCTGCACGGAAAGAAATCATATCCCCGGCTAATTTATGTTATGGAAGTCAAATAAGGAACTACAAAAAAGAAGCAGGGATTTCCGCACCTGCCGGCAAATGAGCAAAAGAAAAACAACGAATGGTGTATCGAAGCAGGAAGGAATCTCCGGAACGGAGAATTTCTAAAAGTTTATTCCATAGACTCTGCCAACAGTTTCAAATATAATGAAGTCACAAGGTCCGGAACTTGAAGTGAATCAGAGAGGTGATTGCGATGTATGAGTGTAAAATAGCAGAAAAGTTAGTGGAATTAAGAACACGGAAGGGTGTGACACAGGAGGAAGTAGCACAAAGCCTGTCCGTATCGAATAAGACAGTGTCTAAGTGGGAAAATGGCGCATCTACGCCGGAGCTTGGTCTGCTGGTGGAATTGGCAAGGTATTATGAGGTTAGCACGGATGCCCTGTTAGGATTGGCAGAAGAAAAGAAGCAGAGTATCCGGGAAGTGGTTTGTGCGGAGTTTGAAGGGCTTTCGCGGAAGGATGCGGTACAAAAGGCATTTACAATGGTAAAATCGGTGATTCCTGCCATTTATGAAGGCAAGGTGCCACAGGTGGAGGATGCAGACAAGTCATCAGCAGAGGAGATTGCCGTGGAGAATCCGCAGTATAGCCGTTTGCAACTTGCTATGGACGGAATGTATGAATTTGTGACGAATTCGGAAGAGGTGAATGTTGCAGTGATGCTACTTCGCAACAATGCTGATTTTGCATGGCTTGGGGAAGCAGAAAAGCAGAAGGAAATTGTGCGGGTGTTCCGGTTTTTATCGCAGGAAGATGTGCTTTCTGTGTTGTATTTCGTGCTTTCGCAATCTTGCGCTGAGAACTTTACGGTGGATTATGTCGCAAAGCATACGAATGTGACAGAGGAGAGAGTAAAAGTGATTTTAAATGAGTTTTGCAGCGTCGGAGAATGCAGTCAGGTGACGGCACATTTGGAGGAGGGAGAAAAAACTGTGTACGAATGTTATGGCGACGGCATCCTGCTTTCGGTCATCTGTCTTGCTTATGAAAAAATGTGCGGAAGACGTGCATATGAGTATAATTTGAACGGAAATTGTAAGCTGATTGGGGGTGAGTAAGATGGGATTGTCTCAGAATATAAAAAGATTGCGATTGGAAAGAAAACTGACGCAGGAACAGCTGGCAGCAGCTCTTGGGGTGTCTGCACAGGCTGTTTCAAAATGGGAAACGAGTGATACCTATCCGGATGGCGAGTTGCTTGTTCCACTTGCAATAAAGTTAGGAGTTTCTTTGGATGAACTTTTTGGAAACAATATGGTGTATATGGCAGACATTTCAGCAAAAATCCGGTCTTTGCTCCATGAAACGGAGGAGAAAGAGCGTTTTGTAGTGGTACGGGACATTGGATGGCAGATGGAACGGGGGTTATTTGATTCCAGAATGCCTTTGGAAGAGGGTTACGACCCGGCGGAAGTAAGGAATCAGCAGAACTCGTCCTATATTTTGGATGATTATGGTTTTTCTTGTATTTCAAACGGAAAGGAACCGTTCTTTTCTGTGTTTCCGGAGCCGGAGGAGGGGTTTGGACAGTTCCTTGAGAAGCAGGAAGAGATGCAGAAGATATTTCAAGCCTTATCTTCTCCGGATACGATGACAGCATTACTTTATCTGCATCGGAAAAAAGAAAACTATGTTTTTGAAAGTTCGGTTCTTGCAAGGGAATGCCAGCTTTCCGCAGATAGGATAGCGACAGTTATGGAAGATCTAATGATGCTGCGTGTGGTATGGAAGCAGGAACTGGTAATAGACGGCAGACCGCGTATTCTGTACTCTTCCAAGCCAAGTCACAAATGGATTGCACTTTTCCTGATGGCACAGGAAGTTTTGTATACGGGTGGCTACAGTTTGCAGACACATCATAGGAGTAAGCCGCTTTTGAATCGCTGACAAGATGCCAGCAGTTCAAGAAATCGGTTAGTTACAAAGTGTGACCAACTAAGATGAGCAACCTATACAAAAATCATAGATATATTTTGTGAAAGTTTCCAAGTAGAAAAGAAAGAAATAATGTAGTAGAATTGATACAGGTGGATGTCGAAAGGACAACACCTGTATTTTAATTATTCTAAATTGTTGCTTGAAGTACGACAGGTAACAGTTTTCGAGGGTCATATCGGCCGATAATTCCAATTTGGAGTGTATGATGAAGAAAGTCTAGTTGACAATATGGCATATATGCCATATACTGAAAGGGAGGAAGATGATTGAAATTTGATGTACAGTTTTATGAAACAGAGAACGGAGAACGTCCGGTTAGAGAATTTTTAGTATCTGTTGATGAAAAAATGAGGGCAAGATTAGTGGGGCTATTGAATGTTTTGGCTGAAAAAGGAAATGAGTTGAGAGAACCTTATAGTAAACCATTAGGGGATGGTATTTTTGAACTACGTGGGCAGGTGGGAAATAATATCAGCAGGGTGTTATATTTTTTCTATTATGGAGGAAAGATTATAGTGACAAATGGGTTTGTAAAGAAAACACAAAAAACACCTCGAGATCAGATAAAAATAGCGAAGGAACGTAGAAAAGACTACATAGAAAGGATGGAGAAGAGATGGAAAGATTAGAAGATTTTATGCAGGAGCAACTAAAAAATCCAGAGTTTAGGAAAGAGTACGAAGCAATCCAGCCGGAGATGGCAGTAATTAAGGCGCTGATTGATGCCCGAATTTCCCAAAATCTTACGCAAAAAGAACTGGCAAAGCGCACAGGGATTCACCAGTCGGACATCAGTAAACTGGAAAACGGCACAAGAAATCCGTCCATAAATCTTTTAAAACGACTGGCAGACGGCATGGACATGGTGTTAAAAATCGAATTTGTTCCGAAGCAGAAGGTGTAAAAATACCGCCGAGAGCGTCCATTATGGTACGCCCGGCGGTATTTATTTCCGAAGAACACTAGAAAATTTATTTTGCTACGCCTATTTTTTCTCCGAGGCGTACGATTGTCTCAATTCCCTTTGCGGAATTTTCTAAAATATCATTATCTATCTCGAGGACATTCTTTTTGACAAGAATCACAATGGTGGACCCTCCAAATTGAAAATATCCCTTTTCCTGTCCGCGCTTCACCGGATGTGTGACCGGATGATTTACGATTTTACCGACTAATAGGGCGCCGACCTCCATTAGAAGAAGGTCGCCGAAGGTGTCCGTGTGTAAAATAGTATATTCTCTGGTGTTTTCTTTGTAAACCGGAAAGTGGTCGTTAGCAATCGGATTAACGGTATGGAAAACACCGGAAATTTTTACCGGGGCGGACGGAGTGCCGTCTGCAACATAGCAGTAACGGTGGTAATCGTCAACCGTCAGGCGGAAAATCAGGGCATAGCCACCAAGAAATTCCTGTGCCAGCACGTGGTTTCGCAACAAGGAGGAAACGGTATAATCTGTATGCTTTAGGGTAAAGACGCCGTTTGCTGTTACAGGAAGTACGGTCAGTTTGCAGTCACAGGGACTGATAAAGTGTGTTGGCGTTTCATCAACCGGGCGCAATGCCGGATCGATTACCCTGGAAAAAAATTCGTTGTAGCTATGGAACTCGTTCTTTGTAAACTGAGATAAATCAATGGAATGTTTTTTTACAAAGAGCGGAATGAGCGGTTTTGAGAGAGGAGAGGATAACAAGCATCCTGCCAATCGGGAAACCGGCGGTAAAATCAGCGGTTTTAACAAAAGACGTCCGAGAGTGGTTCCGTAGAGGAAACGCAACACGGTTTCCTGCGAATCTTTGAAAACCACAGAGGTGCCGTTACGGTGTTTCATTTTCATTGAGCTCACCTATAATTTCATTCATAATTGGGTTGGACTTGTCTTCTTGCGAAGGTAGCCGGAACCGTGTGAAGGCTAAAATAATACCTACGGTAACAGCAACTATTGCAATCAGCGCGAGAATCATTTTTAAATCCGGCTTGCGGATTGGGAAGTCTAAAATGAATAAAAAGCCGACCAAAAGCATCAAAAAGTGCAACAACGATAAGAATACGAGATCCGGCATAAAAAATTGCAACCAAAACGCAATCGGAAGAATAAACGAAATGGATGTAACCGGAAGACCACGGTAGGTTTTGTTGCAACCGCCTTCGGTTTTTTGACGGTTTGCTTCCAGCACATTAAAAAAGGCAAGACGGATGACGGCACACAGGCAGTAAAAGAAAATGATTGCCAGACCAACAACGCCGCGGACACCGAGTAAATAGCAAATCAGTGCCGGAAATACACCAAAGCAGATAACATCACAAAGAGAATCCAACTGGATTCCGAAGTTCTTTTCGTCCTCTGTACGGTTTTTCTTTGTGCGTGCAACTCTGCCGTCAAATGCATCACAGATACCGGAAAAAGCAAGACAGAAGATGGCAGCCTTATAGTCTCCGTGGATTGCCTGTGTGATGCCAAACACAGAGGAGATCAGGCTTAAGTAGGTTAAAATTACAGTATAGTCATAAACACCGATGAATTTCATTTTTCTATTCCTTTCTTTTGTCCTTTAAAATAAAACCTGCGACAATGGTCATAATGCCGCTGATAAGCAATTGTGTATAGTAACTGATACCGCGGCTGATAATCATGCCGGGAAGAATCAGTGTTTCTCCAAACAAAGGTAAAAATAACAGTAAAAATAAATTTTCGCTGATACCCATGCCGCCCGGGAGAGGGAGCATGTCTACGGCAACAGAAATCATTGCCTGTAATACAAGAATGGTGAGGAAGCTTTCCCCGGATAAATGGAACGCGCGATAGGTCAGCCAGGTAACGGCAAACAAACAGCACCTTTGCAAAATGGTAATGAAAAGTACATGGAGTACCACATGCGGATTTTTTTTGTAAAATTCAGCAGTACCGTTGTACTGTTCTAAAAGTCTTTCAAGCCGTACTCCCTGCTTTTCCGGGTGTTTTGGCGGTCGGATGCGGTGCATTAATCGGAAAAACCAGGTAGCAAGAGCCCGGACAATGCCCGGATGAAAAACAACGAAAAATAAGCCTGCAATACAAAGTATGTTTAATCCGATGCCTATGTAAATCCACCATTCAATAGAGGTAAGGTATCGCATGATGCCTGTGGGGCGAAGGAGTAAAATAATTCCGCCGAACAGTACCAAAACCAATTTGTAGGTAATCGTAACTATAGCAAGAATGATAGTCGCTACCGGAGTCGGAATGTTATCCCTTCGCATGTAAATTAACTGCATCGGTTGTCCGCCGGAAGCAGACGGTGTAATGGCACTGTAAAAGAATCCGATGAAGGAATAAAAGCAACAGTGTGAAAGCCGAACCCGGGTTCCTTCTTTTTTTGCCAGATAAAAAATAATGACGGATTCTAAAAGGATAAATGCCAAGACACAAAGGACACAGGGAATCAGATAGACCGGATCAAAATACCGGAAATACCGGAAAACCTGTTTTAAGTTTTCGCCTTGAAATACAGACCAGAGGGTTGCTGCAAAGACAAGAATTAGAAATATCGTATTCGCAAAAGTTTTCCAGTGTTTTTTTATCAAAAAGCATGTCCTCCGATATGAAATCTGTGTTGCCCGTTTTTTGGGATAACATATTAAGTTTATCACAAGGCACTTAAGAAGTAAAGAAAAGGTAAAGAAGTTCTTTGCTCAGAAGACGAAAGAAAGGGCCGAAAGTAAAGATTTCGGCCCGGTAAAATTTTTCCGTTATATAGTTATGCAGAGATTACTTGGCATCATTGTTCATGCCATCAGCAAGCTTTCCGCCGACAAATCCGGATAACACTGCCTGCAGGTCAATGCCTGCGGATTCCTTTAAGCCGTCAGTTACCTGGGTGAGTGTTGTCATGATGTCTCTGGTCAGCTTTGCGGAATTGCCGTCACCGTACATGGTGATGCGGTCAACCTTGGTAAGAGGCTCTGCAATGTTGCGTGCGATTTCCGGCATAGCATTGAAGTACATTTCAAGAACGGCAGCTTCACCCATCTGCTTCATAGCGACAGCCTTGCGCTCGATACCTTCGGCTTCAGCGAGAGCCTTTGCACGGATAGCTTCGGCTTCTGCAAGACCTTTACTACGGATACCTTCTGCTTCCTGTTCCATAGCGAACTTCTGTGCTTCTGCAGTAGCCTTCATAGCTTCTGCGGCACGCTCCTGCTCGTACTTTTCTGCTTCTGCGTTCTTCTGACGTTCGAACAGTTGCGCTTCGGACTTCTTCTGCGTCTCGTAAAGATCCGCTTCTGCCTTCTGCTGTACAGCGTACTTCTGTGCTTCGGCTTTCTTCTTAACCTCTGCTTCGAGTGCGCGCTCGGTTAATTCAACTTCCTTCTGCTTTAAGATGATTGCCTTTTCCTGACGGGCAAGGTTAGCTTCTGCAGTTGCAATTTCGATGGTCTTACGCTCGGTTTCCTGCTGAATCTGGTAGGAAGCATCTGCAATAGCCTTCTTGGTATCGGCATCCTTCTGAAGTTCTGCCTTCTTGATAGCGAGTTCGTTTTCCTTTTGTGCAATCAGGGTGCTTGCTGCAATTTCAGCTTCTCTTGCACCACGGTTTGCTTCTGCGCGGACAACGGCTTTTTCCTTTTCTGCGGTTGCCTGTGCATTTGCAATAGCGAGAGCGGATGCGACTTCGGCGTCGTTTGCTTCTTTTCTGGCATTTGCCTGTGCCATAGCGATTTCCTTTTCGCTTTCTGCACGGGAGATGGCAGCAGATTTTTGAATCTTAACGATGTTATCTACACCGAGGTTTTCAATTACGCCATTACCGTCAACAAAGTTCTGTACGTTGAAGCTGACAATATCAAGACCCATGGCTGCAAGGTCCGGTTCTGCATTGATCTTTACGTTGGTAGCGAAGGACTGACGGTCGCTGACCATCTGCTCGAGTCTCATCTGACCTACGATTTCACGCATGTTACCTTCGAGCACCTGCTGGGCAACGGCTGCAATGTAATCGGTCTTTTTATTTAAGAAGTTCTGTGCTGCAAGCTGTAACTTTGCCGGGTCATCACTGATTTTTACGTTGACAACGGCATCGACCTGGATGTTGATATAGTCCGCAGTCGGAACAGCACTGGAGGTTTTAACATCAATCGGAATGAGCTGAAGTCTCAATTCATCCTTTTTCTCGAGGAACGGAATCTTGATGCCGGCTTTACCGATTAAAATCTTAGGCTTTTTTCTGAGACCGGAAATGATGTAAGCGGTATCCGGTGAAGCCTTTACGTAACCAAGTACGAATAATAAAACAACAATGATTGCTACAGGTACGAGTATGTATCCCATAATTTGTTTCTCCTTTCTTTTGTGCCACCAAAATTTTGCCCCGCGGGGGATTTTGATGCGACAATAGTGTTTGTTTTCTATTGTATGTAGACAGTATAACATAAAATGTTTTATTTGTGTGGGTTTTAATGCAGTTTTAATGAATTTATTAATAAAAACGTTCTCCGGGAGACAGCAAGGTCTGATATCTCTCTCGGGGCTACAACAAAATTGAAAAACGGGGCAGATGATAGTTGATTTAGAGATGGAAGGCTTATAAAACAAAGAAACCGGAGACTTCGACAATATCGGACATCTCTGGTTTTCTTATTCAAAGGAAAAGTCATGGTAAAAATTCGTGAATACAGCTATGGTAAAGGTGTCACTTAAGTGAAAAAGGTATTTCGCGAGTACCTAAAAATTTTAAGGAGACTAACACATATGAAAAAGAATAACAGATTACAGATGTTGGCAGTGTTGATTGTTGCATTGCTGGGCATGGCATTAACTGCGCCTATTGCGGCAAAAGCGGATGAGGAGTATAATGCAGAAAAGAAAGAAGAAACCACGGTAAGTTCCGGACGCATTTATTACCTAAAGAATTCTCATGGTGATGTCATCGGTCAGATGGACGAGAATGGGAATTTACTGACATGCTATGCGTACAATGCGTTTGGAGAACAGATAAGTGTAGTTCAGAGAGCGCAGAAAGCTATTACTAACCGTTTTTTATATGCCGGAGAGCAATATGATGCAACCAGCAGCCTGTACTATTTAAGAGCCCGTCATTATGATGTAAGGGCCGGACGTTTTACGCAGGAAGATACGTATCTTGGAGACGGCAGAAATTTATATGCATATGTGCACAGTAATCCGCTGAAATATGTGGACCCGACGGGGCATACTACCGTAGCAATCAAGGAAGAAGACGGTAATCCTTTGAATGACTGGCAGGATATTGCAGGTGGTAAAGTAGGCGAAGTAGAAACTTATTATAGAACTATGAGCCAATCGGATTATGATTATTTACGTATGACAGGTGAAGTACGTGCAACGGGGGAAACGTTTATTTCGCCAACACAGGAATATGCAAGTAATTATGACGGAACAACTGTAAAATTTCAGGTCACATCAGGAACAACAAATTCCTTGCTGCAATATGGTGTAGGGAATAATACAACTCAGTCGATAAAGGACTATGGTGTTTTGCCGCAAGTTTCTTCTGGATGGAGTGAGAATAATGTATATTTTAAAGGAGAAGGTTTGCAAACTAACATAGGGCTGGGACAAGGGGTTGGTTTAGAAACGTTTAATAGCAGTATAGTTAGTTATACAATTATGAAATAATAGGGAGGAATTTACAATGAGTTTTGAGAATAGTTTATTTGAAACCTACTTTTCTAATCAAGTAAGTGAAAAATATCTGATTGAAAAACTTGAGATTGACAATAAGGATTTTTTAGATAATTTATATGAAGAGGTAGTGTGTGTAATTGAAAAAGAAGATTCTCAAAGACTGGAATATTTAATATATGCATTATTAATGTGGGAAGTGCAGGAAAGTAATACAATAATTTTATTGAAAGAGAAGTTTTTGGATTGCCTTAATAATGTATTGTTGCTCGAGTGGCACAAGCAACACGAAATTATTGTAGATCTGTTGCAGAAGATGCCTGATGAGAAAAGCATTACATATTTATATAGAGCAATTTATTTGAAATTATTATATTTAGAATGGGATGAGAATTATTCTTTCCAAAAAAAATGCGTTAGAATAATCGCGAAAATTGGAGGCAAAGAAGCAATAAAATGTTTAGAAGCTTTATGTAGGGATGAAAACGAAATTATTCGAGAGCTTGCACAGCGCAAAATAGGGCAGGTTAGAGAAGAAAAATAAAGTATGGAGTGTTCTGAGGTTTTCCGGAGATACCAACTTGTTGGTATCTCCCATTTTTATCCCCAAAAGAAAAGTCATTTTTTTTCTTTCGAGAAGAGAGTAAGATAAAGGTGTCACTTAAGTGAAAAAGGTATTTCGCGAGTACCTAAAAATTTTAAGGAGACTAACACATATGAAAAAGAATAACAGATTACAGATGTTGGCAGTGCTGATTGTTGCAATGCTCAGCATGGCATTAACTGCGCCTATTGCGGCAAAAGCGGATGAGGAGTATAATGCAGGGGAAAGTTTTAATGTTTGAATTAGGAACGGGGGACATTCTTCAGATTCCTTGTATTTTGGAAGATTTTTTAAATAAGGAGATCCCACAGAAAACGGATGCTTGTCTGGCGCAAAGTTTTTTTATCCAATGGCAGGGATATTCCAAAGAGACATTGGGCTACGGAGATTGCGCCGGGTACAAAATCCCTTTGTTCTTAGGAGGAGAAGACAGCTTGTACAATTTAGAAAAAAGTGATATGGATGTATATTGGGGAGTGATGACACAGATTAAAAATCAAGTGTTAAGATAGAGACAAAAAGAACAATAGCTTCGAAAAGGAGAAGTATAAAAGATGTCAAAAAAAGAGCAATTGTGGTATTTGATAGATGGATTATTAGAAGGTTCCTATGATATAAAAACTTTTTGCGATGAATTTGTTAGAATATACAATTTAGAAGTAGATTATGCTTCATTGTCGCAAAAAGAGAGGGAAGTATTTAAAGAAATAAGAGGGATGGCAGCCAGATTTTCTGATAATGATGAAGAATTGAAAATGCCGGCGATGTATTTTTCAAAGGATGAAATTATGTGTAGGGTAAAAGAACTTTATAATACTGTTGAAAGAAGTTACTAAGTAAAAAATCGGAGATATCAATTGTTGGTATCTCCGGTTTTTTGTTCAAAGGAAAAGTCATGGTAAAAATTCGTGAATACAGTTATGGTAAAGTTGATAGTAATAAATCATTAAGAATATATCACGAAGGAAGGAACATGGTATGAAAGTAAAAAGAAAGATTCGGGACATTATTTGTCTAATTATTCTGATGATTACAACAATAATGCAAATTCCTAAGGAAGTGAAAGCGAATGCTTTATGCGAAGCCTGTCAGGCAAGGAAGGAAACAGGGGATGCGTATGAGTATCAGCATTTGTGTCTTATAGATTTGTCCGGAGCAGTAACAGAATATGTATATAACAGCAAAGGACTGCTGGTGGAAGAAACCAATCCGCTGGGGGAAGTAACAGTTTATAAATATGATGCGTTTGACCGTTTATTAACAACCAAAACACCGGATGGAACCATAACAAATTATGAATACATAGAAGATGGAAAAATAACAGGGATAACGGCAAAGAAAATAAATGGAGAAATGGAAAAATTGTATTATCGGTATACGCCGGAGGGGTATCTAGCGGCGGCTATTAGTGAAGCAACTACGGATGAATACACATACACAAAGAGGGGAGAGGTAGCTTCCGTAACGCGAAACGGAAGGTATCGTTTGGAGTTTTCTTATGATGAGAGGGGTAATTTGACAGAGTTGAAGGAGCTTGTCTTGGATGAAAAAACATCAGAGTCTGTAACTAACTATGAGTATGACGCATTCAACCGCATGATTAAGGTTGTTCAAGATGGTGAGATTCTGTCCACGTATGATTATGATGATACCGGGCGGTTAATTTATCAGACAGACGGGATAGGAAATCTAACAAAATATATTTACAACAAAGAAAATCAGCTTACCTGTATGGAAACAAAAACGGCAGAAGGTACGGTGTTATATCGAGAGGAAAACAACTATAACATAAACGGTAGTATAATCAGCCGAAAAATCAGTGGGCTTGTACCATCCATCGGAGGAACGATGGGAGAGTTTACGTTTTGCTATGATGAATACGATCGTTTGATAATGGAGCAGGGAGTCCACGGAACAATTAGGTACACTTATGATGTAATGGGAAACCGTTTATCAAAAACAGAAAATGGTGTAACAACTCATTATACTTATGATTTATGTAATAAGCTGGTGTCGGAAAAAACAGGGCAAACAGAAACCAATTATATTTATGACAGTATGGGAAATTTAGTGAAGAAAATTGCACCGGAGGGAGAAACCGATTATTCGTATAATGCATTTAACCAGTTAGAATTAGTAACAACACCTACGGGTGCGAGTCAGGTGTCTTTTTACGATGCTTTTGGAATCCGGTCTTCGCTTATGGAAAATGATGTTACAACGCAGTATATGACCTATAATGGAGTCGTACTTTCCGGGTACAATTCCAAGGGAGAACGGACAGAGCATTATACTTATGGAAATAAAATTCTTACATGGGAATAATGTGATAATTCGTTAACTAAAAAATCTTGTAGAGGCTCCTATGGTCGTTTATAATACTCTGTAAGAAGACAGAATATTATAATCGGGGGGGAGAAAGTCTTTGGACATAGGAGCACAGATAAGAGAATTAAGGGAAAAACAGAATATTCCGTTAGAGGAATTGGCGCTTGGTATTTGTACTGTAGAAAGTCTGAGAAATATTGAATTGGGAAAAGAAGTAGTAAATAAGCTGTTTATGGAGATTATGTTTCAGAGACTTGGTAAGTCAACGGATAAACTGGAACTGATTGTTTCCGAAGAAGTGTATGAGGAAGAGGAGTTAAAGGATTCTTTTGAAGAGTGTTTGGAACGGGGAGATAAAGACAAGGCAGAAGAGATATTAAGTTATTTCAGAAAAAACGCGTCAGAAGACAGTAATGTACACAAAATGTTTTATTATCGAAGCATGGCGTATGCTGAGTTTCGTCTAAAACAAAATTCTGTGAAAGCAAAAGAATGGTTGCAAAAGGCGTTGGATCTTACCATACCGGGATGGCGGGAAAGACCTTTGGAGTCTTTTTGGATATCCAATATAGAAGTGGAGAATTTGTTAGCGTATGTAAAAATGCAATTGGAAACCGGAACAGAAGGAACGTTAAATAGTGCAGAGGAATTCCTTTTGAACTGTCGGAATTATATTGACAGAAAAATTACTGACGGGGAAGAACATGCAAAAATTTTTGCAAAATGTGCCTGGTTGCTGGCGGGTGTATATTTAAGACGGGGAGAGCGAATCCGGGCAGAACAGTTGGCAGAGAAGGCATTTCAGGAATTGCAGGCCTACGGAATCAGTTATTTTATGGAACCTCTATTGGAAACGTTGATACAGTGCAGTGAGGATAAGATGATGAACAGGCCCCCGTATCAAAGGTACTTAACTGCATTGCAGCATGTAAAAGAATATGTGGGAGAAACGAGGCGTTTTATAGATTCTATTTTTAAAAACTGTTCCCAGCAGACCTATTATTTAGACTATGAGCTTTTCCGCGAAGAGCGGATTGCACAGGGGTATAGCCAGGAGCAGATGATAGAGGGGGTATATAAAAATCCGGAATCTCTTTCCAGAGCGGAGAGAGGGAAGGTAACGATGCGGGATAGCAAACTGATTCGCCTGTTCCGAAGATTGGGAATAGAGAAGTGCAGATATAACGGCTTTTTGGTTACGGATGATTATGCGGTACTGGAATTAAAGCAGGAAGTAGATATTTTACTTAGCCGAAATTGTTTTGAAGAGGCGGAAGAAAAAATTGAGGAGTTGAAATCCCGGTTGGATTTGAACGTTTCGGAAAATAGAAGAACAATAGCCGGATATGAGATTAATATTGGAATCGTCAAAAAGGCGGAAGAAAAGGAACTTTTATTACAAAAGGCGACGGACTTATTACAGGAAACGTATCGACTAAAGGAAAAAGGGGTGTATCGTTCGCCGATGGATCGAGAGGTGGAGTTGATTAATGTAATAGGAATATTGCTTTGCCAAATGGGAAGAAAAGAGGAAGCGATACAGTTATTTGATATGGCAGCAGAAATGATGAAAAAAAGTAAGGTTTCTATTCAGAAACGATATAGAACGTATACTTTACTTCGATCAAATTTGGCAAAGTGGCTTTCTTCGGTTTCTGTAGCAAAAGAAAACTTAGAATTTACTGTGGTATGTGGAAAACTTAGATCTTTACCAATAAATTATATGATTATTGCGTGTGCAATGATTGATATCCCGGCCAATTGGGAAATTTGCCGGGATATGATAAAAGATAGTTATTATTTGTGTGAACTATCATGCAATAATGTAAATAAAGAAATAACAAGCCAATATTATGAAAAAAAATTTGGAGCAATG
Organism: Lachnospiraceae bacterium; assembly: GCA_015057585.1. Lineage (GTDB taxonomy): Bacteria > Bacillota > Clostridia > Lachnospirales > Lachnospiraceae > SIG299. The sequence goes on from SVEF01000011.1 coordinate 33,848, forward strand.
GTGAACGAGGATTAATTTTCTCTGATTATTTCAAAATAAGGAACTTCCTCATGTGGCTCAATTGTTGTTCCCGGTTTTTGCTGAAATGTCGGAAGCAGACCTACTGCAGCATAAAATGCGAATGCGAAGCAAAAAATAAAATAACGTAATTTTTTCATAAGAAATCCTCACTTTCTTTGGTTTATTCTGATGATGTGAGTATAGAGTCTTTACTGTGGAAAGACCATGACTTTTCCTTTGAAAAGAAAAATTCAAAGGAAAAGTCATGGGAAAAGGAACAAGGGTGTATTACAGTAAAGGTGTCGACAAAAGACTCGGAGTCAAGGGATATTCGCGAAATCAGAAAACTCAAAGAAAAAAGAAAGAAGGTATAAGTTTATGAGAAAAGCAAAGAATTTAAAAAAGTGCATGGCATTGGTTTTAGCGATGATGATGTTAATCGGTTCAAATCCGGTAGATGCATTTGCGGCAACATCGGCGGATATAAATTGGCCAGAACGCGGTTGGTATAGCCCGGATGATATCTTGGCAATTGTGTATTGGGATGTACATACAGGAAGAATAGCAACTCATTCAGAGAAATTTCTAAATTCTGTTTATAATTTTGCAGGAGTAATATCTACGGCAGAAAGCGTATGGGAATATGGTCAGAATTGTGAAAATCATTACTCCTGGGGAACCTTATCAGGGATACTTTCGGTTTCTGCATCAACCTTTTTGGGCGTGTCTGGTTCGATGGGTGTTAGTGGAGAGGATAAAGAGGGAAGTGTTTCTTCGTCTGTTCAATCAAAATCCGCAAGTTTATCTTTTTCGTGTGAAAGAAATTCGGAAAAAACGATTTCAGCAAATCTGAGTGCTATTGGATTTTTAAGTTGCGAACTTATGATTTCGTATTATACAAACTGTTATGATGTTGATACAAATAGAGTTGTGGGCTCGCATTCTGAAGAATGCACTTGGGATTTGAAAAATATGCTCGATTAAATTGAATTAAAGGGGTTAGGTCACAGCACTATATTTATAGTGCTGTGACCTGGAAAGGTGGAAAAAAAGGTGATGAAAAAAAGAAGATTAACAGCGGTAATGATTATGTTGGTGCTTTTTTTATGTACGTTTTCCGGTTGCCAAGGAAGGGGAGAATGGAGCGCTGATTTAACAGGCAATGCGATAAACTTTTCTTTGGTAATTCGCACATTGCAGACAGCGGTATTCATTGAAAAAGCAAATCTGAAGGCTGGGATTGAGTATCCTGAATCAATAAAAGAACAAGAGAAACTGGTTTCATCACTTATGAAGCATCTAAAAAAGAATGATGAAATTTGGAATTCCTTTCTATTGGTAGCGGATGATGTTTGTGGTTTGCTCTATATAGATGAGTTTTATGGAAATAAATATCATGATTTTTTAGTAGAGAAGCTTTCCTGTTATGTATACGAGGAGGGTTTGTTAAGTATATACAAAAAGAGTACAGAGCATGTGCCGGAAGATGCAATAATCAGTAGTGTGCAAAATACGGCATATCACTTAAATTTTTTATCCGAAGCGTTAAGTGAGGAAGAAATGGAACGGTTTGGATTTAAAGAGGCTATTGCGTATTATTTTAATTTTTATCTGCCGGAAGCATCGGGGATGGATGGAGACCAGAAGGATGAAGAAATTGCAGAAATGAGAGGAATGTATTCGGAAATCCTTTGTGTGTTACATCGTCTTGGATCAGAGAACGAGGTTGACTTTACGTCCATTCAGGATTTGCAACAGCAGAAATCCCGGAGAAATTTTGAAGAACGATATGCTGAGGATACGCTGTACAATGCGTCGATGTGGGCAATGATTGCGATGGAGGAGCATGTGTATCATGAGAGCAATCAGTATGATACATATGCGAATCAAGTATTTTGTAATTTAAAAACCGAGGAAGATTTTTATTGGAATGGTAATCCGGATCCATTTATGGAGCTGCGTTTTTATATTCTGAATGGGGGAGATGTTTCGGGAAATGAATTTTACAGCAATCATATCAATGAATGGCTGGACGAGGAAATTATGACTTTGTACCATCAGATGATGGGAAATAATTAGAACTGAGAGGGAAAGGATATGGCAATCAAAATATCAGGGTTAACAAAAAAATACGGAGAAAAGACAGTGTTAGACCATGTATCCCTATCGCTACCGGATGCAGGAATGGTATTTGTTTTGGGAGCCTCCGGTGCAGGAAAGAGCACCTTGCTTCACATCCTCAGTTCGTTTGATAAAGACTATGCAGGAAGCGTGCAGGTCAGTAAAGGAGAGAACGATACTCCGATAGAAATCAAAGAAGAGAAAAAGCAACAGTTATTAAGGGAGTATTATGACTTTATTTTTCAGGATTATAATTTGATTCACTCCATGACGGTAGAAGAGAATATTAAGTTATCCATTGAATTGTCTGAGTCATACTTTGATGCAGACCGATATGAAGAAATTCTTGGAAAACTGGAAATAAAGGAACTGGAAAAACGAAACGTAAAGGATTTGTCCGGTGGAGAAAAGCAAAGAACTGCGATTGCCAGGGCACTTCTTAGAAACAGTCCGATGATATTTGCGGATGAGCCTACCGGAAATCTGGACCGGAAAAACGGAGAGGTTATCTTTGGATTATTAAAAGAATTGTCGAAAACAAAACTGGTATTGATAGTTTCCCATAATGAAGAAGCTGCCCAGACGTATGGGGATAGGATTATCCGAATTTCCGACGGAAGGATTTTATCAGATACGGAAGAAACGAACGAAAAACAGGAACAAACATCCTTGTCGTCAGAAAAGCAAGCCTTGAAGAAAGAAAGGCGATACGGATATTGGATATGGAAGTGCATCGGAGCAAATTTTAAGTTCCGAAAGAAAAAATGGATCCCACTATTTTTGATTCTGACGCTTTGTCTCTCCAGCTTTGGTATGGCGCTTGGGTTAAAAGCAGGATTGGACCGGGCAGTTACGGAGCTTACCTATAAAACAATGGAGTGTGACCAATATGAGTTTCTGATGGGAGAGGGACTCATTTCTACGGAGGGGATTACGTGGCTGGAAACGGATGAGAAGATAGAAAAAACGATGATTTTTGATACATATCATATGGATTTAGCATATCCGGAAGGGATTGCAAAAAAACCGCGTTATGTTATCATTGATGATTCCGAGACATTTCAGGGTAGATATCAGATGGAAGCGGGAACCTATCCGGGAGCAGGACAGGTCATGTTAAGTCCTAATGCAGCTATGGAACTTTTCGGAACCACAGCATGCATCGGAAAGACAGTCGGTTTGGAATTGATGCTTGCAAGAAATATAGAGATAGAAGAGTCCGAAACAAAGGGATTTGAGTTTACCGTGTCCGGAGTTACCGCTACGACAAATGATATCCAGGGAGTAATCTACATTCCTGCGGCAAGTGCGGAGCAACTGTTTTTAACACAGATGTATGCGCCTTACTATGGAGCCTTTGAGTTGGGCTACAGGGATGATATTTTACTGACACTCGAGGACAAGAATCAGTGTCCGGAGACGGATTTGTTAGTCGGAAGATTGCCGGAAAACGACAGTGAAGTTACAGTAAATGCAATGGTGGCAAAGCGTATTTTGATAAAAAAAGGGGTGTTGGAAAGCTATTCAGATGAGCTGTCGGCAGAATTGGCAGCATCGTTAATCGGAACAGAACAGGAGCTGTGGTATCAGTGGGACCCTGTAGCCGAGGTGACGGTGGTAGGCGTTGAGAAGGAGAAAGGAACGCTTATCTTAGGAACGCTATATGTCAACCGGAAATTGGAAGCAGAGGAATTAAAATATTTGAGCAGAAGTGCAATGCTTTATTTAAATGATATATCGGAAGAGGCCTTGGAAGAATTGGAGGCTAAGGCGGTAAAAAATGGTGCAAACTATGGTTTGAACCGAAGGAGAGCGGATTGGGCAGGCTCGGTGCTTTCATCGATAGAAGTTATGGTTTATATTATGGCAGCGGTAACGGTCCTTATGCTTGTGATTACTATTTGCATGGTTTATTACGCGACAAAAATGAGCATTATGGAGCGGTCATATGAAATGGGCGTCATCCGGTCGTTGGGAGCAGGAAAAAGTTTTGTTTTCCGAATTTTCTTTACGGAGATGGCATTGCTTGGTGTGATTACCGCAGTGGTTTCCGGAGGGATTTTATTGGTGCTGCAGTATTCCAATGTGCTACAGATGTATCAGATTCCGATTCTGAATATTCGGTTACCACAGTTGGGTCTTCTTCTGATTGTGGGAGTGTGCATTGTTTTGTTATCCAGCATTATAGAGATTGTGAAAGTTGCCAATATGCCGATTAAAAAGGCGATTGGTGAAAAACATATATAAAAAGGAAATCTCTCAGAAGGTTTTGCACCCTCTGAGAGATTTTTTGTATCAGTAAAAGTTTTATCCCATAATCACTTCAACTTCATAGCTTAACTTGCCCTTGCGGTACGGAATCACGGTTCCTGTTACTTCCTCACCGTCAACAAGCAATTTCTTCACACCCTTCTGTACATTGTCAGGGTTTTTCACATTAATGTGGTAAACGGCGTCGCGGTAACGTCTGGTTAACGTAAAATCACCAAAGCCGTCCGGTACACATGGGTCGATGGAAAGACCGGTGTGGGTTGGGTATACGCCTAAGATGTACTGCGAGATGTTCACAAACGTCCAGGCAGCGGTACCGGTGAGCCAGCTGTTCTTTGCTTCGCCGTGGAACTTTGCATCGGCTCCGGCAATCATCTGGGAGTAGACATATGGCTCAGTGCGGTGAATTTCGCTGATTTCTTCCACATAAGCCGGACAGGTCTTTTTATAAATTTCAAACGCTCTGTCGCCACGTCCCAAAACGGTTTCTGCGATGGAAACCCAAGGGTTGTTGTGGCAGAAGATACCGGCGTTTTCCTTGTATCCAGGCGGATAGGAGGAAACCTCACCAAGTTCTAAGTGGTACTTGGTATAAGCCGGCTGTAAAATCATGATGCCGTACTTGGTATCGAGTTTTTCTTTGACGGAATCGAGAGCCTTTTTGGCTAAGCCTTCTTCTACGCCGACACCGGCAAGGACACAGAAGCCCTGCGGCTCGATGAAAATCTGGCCCTCTTCACATTCCTTGGAACCAACCTTGTGGCTGTAAGCATCATACGCACGGACAAACCAATCGCCGTCCCAGCCGTCTTTCAGGATAGCATCGTACATCTTCTTTACTTCTTCCCTTGCATAAGCGGCTTCCTTTTCGTCACCCATTAACTCACAAAGCTCGGCATATTCTTCGCCGTATTTTACAAACATACCGGCAATGAAAACGGATTCGGCTACCGGGCCTTCACTCGGACCAAAGGTCTGGAAGGATTCGCCCGGATGCTCGGAGAAGCAGTTTAAGTTCAGGCAGTCGTTCCAGTCGGCACGACCGATGAGCGGTAAATTATGCGGACCCTTATGAGTCACGATAAAGTCAAAGGAACGCTTTAAATGGTTAAGTAATGGTGTTGCCTTTGTCCAATCGTTATCAAAAGGAACATTTTCCTTTAAGATAGAGGTATCGCCGGTTTCGCGGACATAAGCACTCGTACCTGCAATGAGCCATAACGGGTCATCGTTAAAACCGCCGCCGATATCAGCGTTGCCCTTCTTTGTCAGAGGCTGGTACTGATGGTATGCGCTGCCGTCTTCAAACTGGGTAGAGGCGATGTCGATGATACGCTCCCTGGCACGGTCCGGAATCAGGTGGACAAAACCGAGTAAGTCCTGACAGGAATCACGGAATCCCATACCGCGTCCGATACCGGATTCGTAATAGGAAGCGGAACGGGACATGTTAAAGGTAACCATACACTGATACTGGTTCCAGATGTTGACCATGCGGTTTACCTTGTCATCTTTAGATTCCACGCTGTAACGGGAAAGTAAGTCTTCCCAGTATGCCTTTAATTCAGCAAGCGCAGCTTCCACATCGGCATCGGTCTGATACTTTGCAAGCATTGCTTCCGCCGGTTTCTTATTGATGACATTGTGGGCTTCCCACTTTTCTTCCTGAGGATTCTCAAGGTAACCGAGAACGAAAACAAAGGTCTTGGTTTCGCCCGGCTGAAGAGTAATATTAATCTGGTGGGATGCGATTGGGGACCAGCCGCTGGCAACGGTATTTTTTGCCTTGCCTGCCTCAACAACCTCCGGATGGTCGACACCGTTGTACATGCCAAGGAAGTCATCACGGATAGTGTCAAAACCATCAATCGGATGATTCACGGAAAACATCGCATAATGGTTTCTTCTTTCGCGATATTCTGTTTTATGATACAGGGTAGAGCCCTTGATTTCTACTTCACCGCAGCTAAGTAAACGCTGGAAGTTCTTCATATCGTCATCGGCGTTCCAAAGACACCATTCCACATAGGAGAACAGGGTCAATTCTTTGGCTGCATCGGACGTGTTTGTGATGGTCAGATGGTTGATTTCGCAGTTGTCCCTGGTAGGAACAAAGGCGAGAACGGAAGCGGTCACGCCGTTCTTGGAAGAAGTAAAGCGGCTGTAGCCGATACCGTGGCGGCATTCATAGGAGTCAAGCGGCGTCTTGGTTGGCTGCCAGCCCGGATTCCAGATGGTATCGCCATCTTTTATGTAATAATATTTACCATTGTTGTCATAAGGAACATTGTTGTAGCGGTAGCGGGTCAGACGAAGGAGCTTTGCGTCCTTGTAAAAGCTGTAGCCACCGCAGGTGTTGGAAATTAAGGAAAAGAACTCATTCGTTCCAAGGTAGTTAATCCAAGGAAGCGGAGTCTTTGGGGTGGTAATCACATACTCTCTTGCAGAGTCATCAAAATAACCGAATTGCATAGTCGTTTTTCCTTTCTGTGTTCTCCTTATTGTGCATCATTCTGCACGTTACTCTTAGTATAAAGAAAACAGGGAAAGAAAACAATAGGAAATATTCTTGATAGAAGGCAGAAAAAAGCCGTGATTTCAACGGAGAGTAAAGTTTTCTCAAAACATCACAAAAACAACACTAAAAGTTTACTAAAATACTCGCAAAACACATTGATTTCGCGCAGAAAGTACGATATAATTTAGGAAAAATATTCTGTAAGAATGTTCAGAAAGAGGAGGAACAACATGTACTTTAATGTGGGAAAGAAAATCAAAAAGTTAGTCGGCACGACTGTGCTGGGGGCGATGCTTGCACTTTCTCTGACCGGACTTACCGGACAGAAGATGCAGGTAAAGGCAGAGAATGAATTTCCGGAACCGGTACTTTATTATGATTTTGAAAACGAAGCAGATAATAAAACCGTAACGGACAAAGTGGGTGAAAATCATCCGACGTTATATTCGAGAGCAAGAGTAGAGTATAACTATGATTTGGAATCGAATGTACTGAATACCAGAGGAAGCTACATGGAATTCCCGGTCGGTTTTTTTGACGGCCTGGATGAAATGACCATTTCCTTAGATGTGTATTCCAAGATGACAAATGAAAACTTCTTTACGTTTGCCGTTGGTAAAAGTACTGACCAGTATCTGTTTTTAAGAACCCGTTCCGGTGAGTGGCGCTGGGCAATTACAAAGGGTTCCTGGGGCGCAGAGGACGATGTCATGGTGAGTGACGTAAACAATAAATTCAGTAACCAGTGGAGAAATGTTACACTTGTGCTGGACGGCAATGAAATGCGGATGTACATCGACGGTGAATGTGTGGACTCCCAGACGGGACTGCGTGCAACGATTTCAGACTTCGGAACCGACGTTATCGGCTACATCGGAAAATCATTTTATGACGGCGACCGTTATTTTAACGGAATGGTGGATAATGTCAGAGTATACGATCAGGCACTGACGGACACACAGATTGCGATTATGAGTGGTGCGGAGCTGACACCGTTTTACGATGTCACCGGAACCGGTGTGATAGCGTGGACAGCAGATAAGGAAAATAAGGCTTTGACCGTGTATGCGGCAAAGAGCGCAGGGGCTCCGGCAGACGGTGTTGTGATTTCGTTTAAGAGTCAGGACTATGCAACGTTAGAGTCCGGCGGCGATTTACAGGTGGCATACGGACAGGAAAATGAAGTGTCCTTCACGATGAATACCGGGGCAACGGTGACGAGCGAAGGCTGGACGGTCAATGCCGTGCTTTGCGATAACCCGGTGCTTTCCGGACAGTATGCAGACCCGGATATTGATGTGTTTGGTGATACGTATTATTTATATTGTACGACCGACGGTTTTGCCGGCTGGGCAGGAACGGTGTTCCACTGTTTCTCCTCTAAGAATCTGGTAGACTGGACCGATGAAGGTGTAATTTTAGATGTGTCAAAGGGCGGCGATGTGCCTTGGTCCGTATCCTGTGCATGGGCACCGACAATTGAAGAAAAGAACGGAAAGTATTATTTCTATTTCTGCGCGAAGGATGAGACCGGAGAATCCATGATTGGTGTTGCGGTAGCGGACCATCCGGCAGGACCGTATACGGCTATGGATCAGCCTTTGATGACCGTTTCGATGTGTAAGGAATATGAAGTTTCTATGGGACAGGCAATTGACCCGTCAATCTTTACGGATGACGACGGAACCTCCTATATGTTATTTGGTAATGGTGCGGCGGCTGTCGTTAAGTTGAACGATGACATGGTAAGCTGTGATTTGAATACCTTACAGAATTATTATGGTGTGAGCGGATTCCGTGAGGCAATTACGGTAACAAAAAGAGACGGTATCTATCATTTCACCTGGTCCTGTGATGACACCGGAAGTCCGAATTACCATGTAAGATATGGTACCGCTAACAGTATTTTTGGAAATGACGAGAGCGGAAACATTGATTATAAGTATGTTATCCTGTCGAAAAATGATGAACTGGATATTTTGGGAACCGGACATCACAGTATGCTGCAGATTCCGGGCGAGGATGAGTACTATATTGCGTACCACAGATTCTTTACTCCGATTGGATTTTTCAGCGACGGAACCGGACACCACAGACAGACCTGTATTGACAAGGTGACGTTTGGCGCAGATGGTTTGATGGAAGTAGTGACACCGACCTTAGAGGGTGTGGAGCCGAGACTTCTTCCAAAGACAGAGCCGACGACAGCACCAACAGAAGTGCCTGCAGAACCAACTGCGGCACCAACTAAAGCACCGGCAGAAGGTAATCCGCAGGGGACACAGGATGTGACTGCAGACGGCGGCAACGGCACCTTGATTATTATCATTGCAGCAGTTGCGGTTGTGGCAGTGGCAGCAGTGGTTGTGGTTGTATTAAAGAAGAGAAAGTAAGGATAACGAGATGAAAAAATGTTTAAAATGGATGACGGTGCTTGCGCTTTTGGTTGCGATGACCGGTTGTGGCGGTAATACACCGGCAGAAACTCCAACGAATGCACCGACGGCAGCACCGACGGATGTTCCGGCAACCCCTACGGCAGAGCCGACGAAGGAGCCGGAATCGGCGGGAGATATCTATACCAACTATTTGTTTGTTTATTTCACCGGAGACCATGCGGGAAAAGAAAATATTTTCTATGCCGTAAGTGAGGACGGTTTCCACTGGGAGACGTTAAACGGCGGAGAACCGGTGGTAACGTCGGAGATGGGAACACAGGGGTTACGGGACCCGTTTATCATCCGAAGTAAAAGCGGAAAAAAGGTATATCTGCTTGCGACGGATTTACATATTGCAAAAAGTGGTGACTGGGGAAAGGCACAGAACAGCGGAAGTAAATCGCTCATGATGTGGGAAGGAAAGGATTTTGTGTACTGGTCCGGGCAGATGGAGCATACATTGGCACCGGCTACTGCGGGATGTGCATGGGCACCGGAAGCTTTTTACAACGACAAAACCAAAGAATACATGGTGTTCTGGTCTTCCAGAGTGAGCGAAGATAATTACATGAAGCAGAGAGTCTATTATTCGACGACGACGGATTTCATAAACTTCTCGGAGGCGAAGGTCTGGATTGATGATTCTTCGGATGTCATTGATGTGACCATTATCAAGGAAGGTGACTATTATTACCGTTTCTTTAAGTGCGCGGGAACGAACGGTATTCTGATGGAGCGGGCAACCGATCTTTTGGGTACCTGGGAAAGCATAAAATCTCCGAGTGTAGAGAGCCAGGAGGGAGTGGAAGGCCCGGCAATTTTTGAACTGCATGAAGAGGATGTAAAGGACGGAAACAAGTATGTGCTGCTTTTGGATAACTTTGGTGGCGGAGGCTACTACTATATGCTGGCAGATACTTTGGCCGATGGCGAGTTTACAAAGTTAGACAAGACGCAGTATTCTATGCCGGCCAATACGGTCAGACATGGTACGGTAATTCGAATCACGCAGAAAGAATATGATAATTTAAAGAAGCGACTGAATTAGAAAATTTATAGCAAATAATTAGCCCTCCGCTTAGGAATTTTGAAAGCGGAGGGCTTCTCTTTCTCTATTGTGCGTATTCTTCCTTTGTATAGAACTGTGTTGCCTTTAAGTACTTCGGAATGTTCATGGATTCTCCGTTAATCAGGACATCTGCATGATTTCTTGCAATTTCCAGACAATAGGTGTTTTGGTTGGTCGGCAGTTTGCCGATGCAAGTTACTCGAAGCTTTAAATTCGGACTTAGATTTCGAATATCAAACAGGGACAGGAAGCGTTTGCAACGGCCCTTGAAGGAAATCTCAGGATCTAAGTTGTCCAGATTTGCATTGTTAAACTCAAATACAATATTTAACCAGCCATCCTCCATGTAAAGAGCGGTATCACAGAATTCCTCTACATATTCCCTGTTCTGGCTCGCACGGGAAATACGGGAGAATTCTTCCAGCTCGTCTACAAAAGTAAGGAAAGTGTCCGTATTCAGTTCCTTAATGCGGAACTGTTCGTTGGTGTGGTTGGAGATGGAAGTTAAAATCTGCTTGACGGCCATCATGGACTCCAGTTCCTCCCGGTGCTGGTAGCGGAAGTCGTTTTTTATCTCATCGTAGTCAATGTCCTGGAAGGCACGAAGATTCTTACATAATAAGAATGCACTCATGATTCCGTGACGGTATTCCTCAAAATCATTCCAAAAGCCAAAGCGGTTGTAAATCGGAGAGGAAAAATACTGTGTATAATTTAAAGAATGCAGAGCATGCTGCTTCTCCTCTTCGGAAAGCGCCTGGATGGCTTCGTGATTGACACCGATAGTCACACCATTTTCATTGCAAGATAAAATCTTACGCAGTATGTCATAGGTTTTTACATCCGCTGCGCTTAAATTGAGCGAAGGCTCCCGGCTGAGAAAATCGATAAACATCTTAACAAAATCCTGCTGGATGTTGTTATATTCAAAAGTAAAATCATCAAAGTTACTGACAGAAAAATAAGGCAGTACCTTTTTCATACTTTTATTGATTTTCTCAATCTTTTTCAGAGGATAGCCCAAATCATGGGTAAGAGCGGAAATACAACGGATGGCATCATCTTTCTGATATATGCCCAAACAAGTTGCCTCCATATCCTGAAATTCGCGGTACTTTTTTTCACTGTCCTGAAAGAGTTCGGTTGTTTGGAACAACTCAGAGATGGCATGCAGCATATGAACGGTGTTTTCGGAATCCAGAAACAAATCATGGAATTCTTCCCTGCGCTTTAAATATTCGCCTAAAAAGTAGACCCAGATGCAGTGTAGCGTATGGTCACGGTAGAAGGAGTCGGAGGCAAAAATCAGCTCCTCAAACTCTACATAGGCGTCAAAATATTTAAATAACTTATCATAGCCGGATTTATCCGGGTTGATGGAAGTCATAGCTGCTTCGAACAAAGCCTTCCAAAGATTGCAGGCAATGGAAATTTTATTGTTCATTTTATCTTCGTGCAGAAGCTGTTCCACATAAGCACGAATCTTTGTTTTTAATTCTGCTTTTTCTTTTAAAAATGTAATGTGGTCGGCATCTATCTGCTCCAGATAAAACTGCATTACTGTTTTTTCGTTCACAAAGTGTTCCATAGAGATTCTCCGTTTCTTTTGTTTCTTCACATAATGTCATTACTATATCGCATTAAAGCGAGAAAAGCAAGAGAAAAAGGAACTTTTCCTTTTTCATGAGGATTGTGCAAATGAACTTTTTTATAATAACCCTTTTTATAATATTCCTACGGATTGAACTTTTTCGCAAATTAATTCGACAATATATATGAAATCGATTTCAGAATCATTTTAAGGAGGTGATAATGTGAATGAATTTGAAAAACTACTGCAGGAAAATATGGTGCCACTCCAGCGTTATGTAAAGTTTAAGGTTAATAATCAACAGGATGCGGAGGATATTATTCAAGACGTGTGCCTGACTGCTGCGATAAAGAAGGATTCTTTGAAAAATTTGTTGGCTTTTAAGGCGTGGCTCATTGGTATCGCAAGCCATAAGTGTAACGACTATTACAGACGAAAAGCCAAGGAAATGAGTATCTCTTTAGAATCCTTGGCTGAGTCGGCATTTAGCATGGGCAGAGTTGGCATTACAGAACAAAGTATAGTACATGATACTCTGGATGCGCTCGGAGATAAAGAAAAGCAAATTTTATATTTATATTTTTTTAAGGATATGTCACAGGAGGATATATCAAAACAACTTGCTGTTCCCATCGGTACAGTCAAAAGCCGTTTGCATTATGCCAAAGAAAAATTCAAAAAGCATTATCCTTACAAAAAAATAGTAAAAGGAGAAACGATTATGAAAAAGTTACCCGAATACTTACCAGAATATAGAATTGAAAAATCTGAACTTGCTCCGTTTGACGTAAAAAGTGAAGAACTTATGGGATTGTGTATTATTCCAAGATTAGATGAAAAAGTGACTTGGGGCAGTTACGATATGCCGTCACGTAGGATGAAGGATTATACCGATGCCTCTGTCATTGCCAAAGCAGAAGTTCACGGTATCGAAGGCGTTGAAATCATGGCAAAACAGTGTGATTGCCGGTCAAATAAAACAACGGAAAGACATTTTGTTGCACAGCTTACCGATTCCTATTGTCGTTATCTCGCGGAAAGTCATACGGAAAAAGGTGTTCGTAAATATTTCACGTTTCTTGACAGCGAAATATTTATGAATAACTGGGGCTTTGGCAAAGACAATTGTGGTTATGAAACAGACATTACCCTCCGTGGAATCATTAATCGCAAGGATAACAATATCACAGTAGGAGGGAACGACGAAATGGTCGATATCGTCGGAAGATACACTGTTACGATAAATGATAAAACTTATGATACAATCTGCGTTATGGATATTGGTCATTTTAATAACAGAATTGCTATAGAACAATATCTTGATAAGAATGGAAGAACAATCCTTTGGCGCAGATTTAACAGAAACGATTGGGCAAACAAGCGTTACGGACAGTTGTGGACAGAGATGCTTCCTCAAAATGAAAGACTTATCATTAACGGAGAAACCTATGTGCATTGGTACGATTGTGTAACCGATTATATTTTCTAATACTTTGCCCCACCTTGTGTGGGGCTTTTCTTTTTTCACAACGTAAATCAGAGAAAGACGGTCTCTTGTTAATAAAGAATATGAAAAAGAGAAGATATTCCTAAGCAGCGATCATTCGGGGCTGCAAAGCAGTAGCCGAGTCGCGCGTGGAATATCTTCTCTTCTTTATTTCTTATTCGCAGTCGTTCAAAGGCCGTCTTTCTCTTTGATTTTATGCTAATTCGTCTACAATCTTCTTCAGAGCAGCAAGTGCTTCATCCGGAAGCTTGTCATAGCCGTCCTTCTTAGTTGCGAAATCTTCGATTGCCTTAACACGGGTCTGCATAGCAGACTTTAATTCAGCCACGTAGGAAGCATCGCCAAAGTCTGCTGTGAAGTCAGCAGTCTTTCCGGACCAGTCGGTCATGATTTCGATATCGGAGAAAGGACCCCACTGTGTGAAGGTTGCCTTTCCTTCTACGATAGTCTCTAAGATGCCGAGTGTGTCAGCAGGCTTAACCTTTGTGCCCATGAAATCACCGGTATTTACGATGTAGCAGTCTACGTTCTTTTCTTCTACTAACTTTTTGAACTTTTCATAGTCATTTACTAATGGGTAAGTTCTGAATGGGTTAGCGTATGGTACGATACGGATTGCATTTAAGTCAGTACCTGCAGCAACACGCTCTGCAGAAGAGGTCTTGGTTGCCAGTGTTGCGCCCATAACGGAAGCAAGAGCAGCACCCTTTAACTTAACTACCGGAGGAATGGTTGGGTCCTTCATAATCCAGAAGATAGCGTTAACCGGGCTGTCAATCTTGTCAACACGGTTTGGAGACCATAACTTGGACTTAATCGCACGACCGTTACCGTTTCTGATGTCTTCAGTTACTAACTGAATCTTGCCTTCGCTGTCCATAGTTGCGGAACAGTTCTGTGCAGTTAACAGGTACTTGTTATCCGGACAACCGGTTGGGTAGTCAGCAGTCTTATCAAAATATGTAGGCTCTAATGCGATAGATGCACAGGTATCTGTGTTGATGATGAAAGCGTCATCGTGCAGAACCTTGATTGCAGGATACTTATCATTATGCTTTGCATGTGTCAGAGTAGACTTACCGGAACCGGACAGACCGTATACGGAAGCTACGAAGTGGGAACCGTCAGCCAGTGTGTATTCCTTCTGACCGCCGTGGCAGGAAGCATAACCGTTGCGGTTTGCCAAAGCCCAAGCCATGGTGAGAGTACCCTTCTTGTGCTCACCAAAGTACTTCATACCAAGGATAGCAGCACAGTTTTCGTTTGTATCGAAATAGCAAAGTGTCAAAGGATCGCTTAAGCAGCTGTAGTCTACGTCAGGAGCCTCGGTAGGTACCCACTGAGGGTCGGAGAAGATGTAGATGTCAGCTTCCTTGCCATCGCCGATGGCCTTGGATGCTTTGTACATCTTTACATAGTCATCAGACATGTACTGGAAGTTTAACATCCAGTTGTACAGTAAGTTCTCTTCGCCTTCCGGAATGAGTAAGTGAGCCTTTGCCATGAATTCAGGGTCAAGACCGATGAAGCAGGTTGCATGGTAGAGCTTTTTGAAACGTGTCTTGTAAACAGCGTCCATAACTACCTTGTCAAGCTTCTTGTCATCTACACCAGGTTCGCCCTTAATGCGACGCGCCTGTGCATAACGGCCGGTAACGGCACCGTCGTTGAATAATAAAACCTTAGCATCAGCGTCTAAGCCGAATTCTTCACCTCTGTAAACCGGCATATCGGTAACGATAGTGCCAGGGGAGTTCTTTGCTAAGTTGTAAGCTTCTTTTAATGTGTTTACCTTTACTACGTTGTTTCCGTAGAAGGCAGCTTCAATGATGGAACGAGTGGTGGAAAAACCAACTTTTCCCTTGCCAATCTCATCATGTGTGTAAAACGCTTTTGTAGACATTGAAAAATCCTCCTTTTTATAAGATAAAAATATAAATTTTCAAAATTACACCAACTAAAGTATATAAGGAGAGGATATAAAAGTCAAGTGGTTCTTGTGGCTTTGACAAAGATTTAACAATGCATGTAAGCAGACCTATTCCATATAGAACAGAGGGAATTCTTCTTTGTAACGTATATTTTTTCCGGTCTTATCATTTCGGACGGAGAGTGAAGTGTTTGGCGGCACCGGGGATTCGGAAAAAACAAAGACCGGAAGGGAATCGTCCGGTAATTCCGGGAAGTCCTTTGTGCCGGCAACATACGCATGTGCATTCGGATAAAAGTAGAGACAGTAATCCGAAAGATTGGATTGCAGACGGTTGTCGGTCAAAAAAACAAGGTGAAATTCCTCTGTATTGGCGATGCCCTGTTCTTTCAAAACCTCTTTGGTATAGGAGAACAGGTATTTGATTGGCTGCACATATCCTTGATAAAGAAAAGAGCGGTGCGGCTGTGCAAAATGGAAGGCACCGAGCAGCCAGAAGAAGCTAAGGGTGAGCGGAAGCAGAAATTTTCGGATCCACCGCGTGGTTTTCTTTGACAACCTGTCTTTCGGAAGAATGGACAGCCATCGCATAAAAAGGAAAAACAAAGCGGTTAAAAATACCGGAATTATCAGCATGTTACGCTGGATTACATGACATTTCATGTAACTGGTGTATCCGGTCATATAGTTGGAAAAGAACACCGTAAGAAGTATCCAACCAGCCGTAAAAAAGTCGGTCAGCCGAAGAATACCCACACAGGCAAAGAACAGGTAGAGTAAAACGGCGCCAAGCCAGATGCCCCAAAATGTGACATGCATATCGGAGAAAAAATCAAACCAGGATTCGAACACTGCCCGAAAGAACGGAGTGTCCTTATTTACCGTGGAAATCATGGATTTCTGCGGGGTTACAAGCGTTGCAATAAAGTAAGAAATCAGCTGGATTAATAAGCCGAAAGAAAGCAAAATTTTCCCTGCAGAGTCGGAGGAAACCGGGTTTTGGAGCAATTTTAGGCAAAAAAAGGCAACAAAAAAAACAAGGTACCCGAAAAAAGCCAGCACCGGGGTATAGGAATTACAGCACATTCCTCCGACAAAGGAAAGCCCGAGAATGGAAGGAAGGTCCTGTTGTCGGTATAAGCGCAGTAAAAGAGCCAATCCCATCATGGTAAAAGAAATCGGAGTCAGGGTCTGTTCAAAGTTCATAAAATATTCCGTGATAAAAGGGAAGGTCGGAAGGGCGTATAGAGGCAGCAGTGCGTATTCCTCTCTAAGCCCGGACGCTTTTAACCATTGGCGCAGTTCTAAGAACCATGCGGTCATGCCAACCAGAAACGGAATGGCATAGCCAAGATGAAGAGAGGTAATACTTCTTCCAAACAAAAGGGAAGGAAGTGCATTGACCACATACTGGCGGTTGGCATAGTTAAGAAAAGCCACACCGGTGTAGTTTAAGCCGGGTTCCGAAAAGGAAGAAAGACCTGCCGCAGTCTGTAAGGCCGCTTCATAACTGATATCGGAAAAAGAGAGATTTCCGATAAAAAAGCAGAAGAAACCGAGCAAAAACAAGTAGGCTGCAAGAAGAAAGAAACGCTTTTCTTTCCAGTCATTTTTCAGACGGGAGAAGAAAGAGACGCAAAACATGCCAAGGCAGACGGTTCCGATCAGAACCCAGAGCCGGGCTGCAAGTATGGAAAACATACCGTCATGACGATAGGCAAGCAGTTCCAAAACAGAAACGGACAGAAGGTAGAAGAATAAAACAATTCGTGGGTTAAAAGAAATCGTTTGTTTTTGCATCATAACTTCTGTCCTCGCTTTCAGTTCTAATTTGCATTTCCGTTCGGCAGATAGGCGACAATCTGCCATGTGCCGTCTTTAAGCAACAGGGAAAGTACTCCGCTTTCCATAAAAAAGGTTTCCCTGTCGTAAGTGTCATAAAAGCAATAGTCTATGGAAACATGGTCTTCGCGGTGTTTCCATACGGTCAGAGAATAGGTTTTCGGATAGTAGTCCCGACGGTAGATTTCATTGTTCATGGTCTGCCGGAACTGTTCGAATATCGAAACTGCCGTCTCATACAGTTCTCCGGAGGTAAGCTGTACGCTTGGTGAAACTGCCTCTTCCGGCGTGACTGTAATCATCGGGCCCGGAGACGGAGTGACCGTCGGAGGGGCAGTGGTCGGAGCCGGCGATGGGGTCGGAGTCATGGTCGGCGATGGAAAAGGCAAACGAGAGTATTCTCCGTATGCCGTGTCAGCCGTAGTCAGTAACGTAATACTGAAAAAAAGGATGATAAACACTCCGGCAAGAAGCATGCCAAAGGTTGTTTTTTTCGATTTCATGATGGATGCAATGCGCTCCTCGATGGCAGTTTTGCTGAAATGATTGCAAAGAGGCATCGAAAAGGAACAGTGCTCTTCTAAGCGGATGAGTGTGTCTGCATAAGAGGAACGGGAATCCGTTTTGTCTGCTGCTAAGACGCAGGCATCGCAGTAAAATTCAATGTCCCGGTTAAAAAGAATGTACATCACCCAGACAAACGGGTTAAACCAGTGAAGACATACCGTTAAAATGATAAACAGTTTGGTCAGTGTGTCTAAATGTCTTATGTGAGTGTATTCATGAAGTAAAACATAGTGTAACCGGTTTTTCTCCTCATTATTTATGGATTTCGGAAGGAGAATGACCGGGTGAAAGATGCCGTAGGTGAGCGGAGCACAAATCCTGTCGGACTGGCGGATTTCATATTCCCATTTCAACGGGTGCACTGACTGCCAGGATAAAACCTCCGGGCTTTCGCATGGCAAAGAAGTAGCAAACTCTCTGCGACAGCGCAAATAGGTAATGATGAAATAGGCAGCAACGCCGAGCATTCCGACAAAGTACACTGCCGTCACAGGAGAATGGGACGGCATGCCTGTGCTGCTATCAGAGGAAGGTTCGGTGCTAACGATGCCCTGCGAGCCGGAAGGCGACGGAACAGGACGAAGGAAATGCTCCGTGGGGATTTCGGTATCGGACGGAGTGAACTCCTGCAGGAAAGAGTCAACCGGCAATACGGAGTACAGACTGAATGCCGAAGGTACGGAAAACGGAACCAGCAGGCGCAGCAGTGAAATATACCACAGCACAACAAACACCTTTTTCGGAAGACGGTGCAGAGCGGCGGCACGTAATAGTACAATGGCAAGAATAAAGATTGTGCCATAAAAACTCATTTGCAGAAGAGACATGGGGAAGCTCCTTTCTATATCATTATTCCAGTTCTTTTACGAGTTGTTTTAATCGTTCCAGCTGGTCTTTGGAGACCTTCTTTCCGCCGATTAGGGCGGCAAACAGTTTGTCCGCCGAGCCGTCGTATATTTTATTAATCAGTTCTTCTGTTTCTGCTTCCTGCACTGCTTCCTTCGGAATCAGGGCGTGGCACATGAAGTTTGGCTCGGTACGTTCAATGGCACCCTTTTTGATGCAGCGTTTGATTAAGGTGTAGGTAGTGTTGACGTTCCAGCCGGTCTCTGCGGCGAGGACTTCCGCAATGTGTTTTGCGGTGACATCGCCCTCCTGCCAGAGAACGTTCATAATTTTTATTTCAGAATCAAAAAGTTTGATATTCATGGTAATAGCCTCCTTATAAGACTGCAGTAGTATGGTTTTGCTTGCATACTACCACAGTCTTATGAAAATGTCAATACGACCGGAGTAGTTTCAGGCAGAAATTTATATTTGAAATGTCACGGTATCTGTGATAGAATAACAAGGCAAATCATTGCAAGAGAAAGGAATTTATATTGGTATGAAAAATAAGAAGAATACAAAGAAAACAAACTTGGTTCAGGACATGATGAATAAATTAGATAAAAAGACCGGAGGAAAAGCGCACCTGGCACTTGCGGCAGCGGCAGCAGTGGTATTGCTTTTCGTTGTTTTGATTGTTGCTTTGACCAGAGATCCGCTTTACGGTACTTATAAAACAAAGGAATTGTTGTACATGTCCCCATTAAGTTCGGAACACTTAACCTTGTATGAAGAAAATTATGAGAGCATTTCTGTTTCGAAGAAGGCGTTTTCCTATACGTTTGATGAGGAAACGACAAGTTTTAAGAAGCCTCAGTATGAGACGGTAGAAGTAACAGAAGAGCTTTTAGCCAGACTTGCCGGCGGTGTACAGAACAAGGAAGCAGGCATTTCCTTTGAAGGAGCACAGAAGGTACATTATGTCAATACACAGGAATCGACCAGCGACCGTTACATGTTGGTCGAATTTGAGGATGCTATGTGGTATGTGTTGTATCATGAGGTAGGAGAGCGCATCAGCATCTGGCATATTTTTGAATTAGACTAAAGCAGAATAAGAAAACTAAGCAGACCGCCTTCCGGATGAATTCCGGAGAGGCGGTTTTTTCTTTTGGCAGAACGGAACTACTGTGACAGTTTTTCCTTTAAGAAGGAGAATGGCAGAGGACCTGCTTCCAGTAAAAAGGAGTGAAACCGGTAATCGGAATAGTCTGCTCCCCAAAGGGATTTTGCGGTATCACGCAATTCCAGAAATTCCAGAAAGCCGACGGCGTAAGGAAGATAGGAGGTTGGTTCGGCAAGCAGTGTTTGGTAAATGAGATCGGAGGTTTCCTTCGGAAATCCGTAACCGGCCAGTGCAACGGATAACTGTTCGGGGGTGTATCCATCGTAGTGGATGTAAATATCGGAAAGTGCGTACAGACAGAGGGAAATGGTCTGGTCTGCCTGCAAAAAGGCGGTTAAGGTGTCGGAGAAACCGGTGTATTTGTAGCAGTAGTGTTCCACATAAGTAGCCCAGCCTTCTTTATAACCGGTTGGTGTAAGAAGATAACGCAGAGCATTCGGCTCGGCGGAAAGAGAGGAAACGGTCTGATAGAGGTGTCCCGGATATCCTTCGTGGACCATGGTTGGATAGAGGGCATTTTGGTCAAATTCGGGGCTTGGATTGATGTAAATTACGTTTGGCTCATAACGATCTATCGGCGGGACCAGATACATGGCAGGACTGACATGCTCCTGCAGGGGCTCCGGAATATATTTAATTTCATAATTTCCGCAGTCCACGAAAGGAAAGTCCTGTTCGGACTGCCGGATCACATAGGACAGGATGGCATTCGGGTCCGTTTCCGGAAAAGAAGGAGAAACGGCACTTAAGTAAAGAGAAGAATCTGATGACAGGGCATCTGCAAGGGTGACATAGGCGGTCGCTATGTTATCGGAAAGCAGTTGCCGCAGTTCATCCATACTTTTATCCGATCCGGTTGACATCCGGACCAGAAGGGAATAATATTCCTTGCCCTGGTCGAAATAACACATGCCGTAAGGATTCTTTCCGGTGCCCAGACATTCATTTAAGGTTTCCACAAGCAGTTCGTAGGCCGGAAGAAGATAGGAATAGAGAGCGTTTTGGTTTTGCAAAAGATACTCGGTTTCCTGCGGGAGCGGAAGGTCCAGTGCGGATAACCGTTCCCCGAATGTGGAAAGTAAAAAGTTTTCATCCGGATTTTTGATAAAGGATTCACACTGGCGGATGATGCCACGGGCGGTGGTGTCATCCATAAAATATCCGGCGGCACTTTTCTTTTTTTCAAAATCGGAAAGTTCCATAAAATAATCGTAGACTTTTGGTAAAAGAGCGAGATACTGTTCCACGTCCGCTATGTCGTCAAAACGATACTCGGCCAAAAGAAGCGGAAGCTGTGCCTGAAACCCACTGACCGGTCCTAAGAGTTCGGAAAGGTAAGGAGAGGACGGGGCGGAAAGTAGCAGATTCAGATGCCGCTCCAGTACCCGGAAGGTGGTCTGTTCTTCTTCATTTAGGGTGGAAAAGTCGTAGCCCAGAAGCTGTTCGTAATAAGACAGTGCATCTGCGTCAGGGGAGACCGACACCCAGACAGAACCCAGGGTAATCGGGATGTCGGAAATGCCATAGGAGTCCGGAGTGGCGAGGGAATAGTGGAGGGAAATGGTGTCCTCACAAATTTCGTCGCAAAACAACCTATCGGTAAAGTCTTCAAAAGAAGGTGTCGGCGAAGGAATACCGGACAGAAATGGAGTGTCCGAATCTGTTTCCGGTGGGGTCAGGCACCCGGAAAGAAATAAAGAAAGCAGTAGAATAAGAAGTAATTTGAAACGGCGCATAAAGGGAATCCTTTCCCGGTGTTCTTCTGTTTACTATATGAAAGAATCCCCCTGTATTATGTTAAGAAAAGTGCTTCCGGTGCCGAAATAATGAATAACAGTATTTGGCGGACAAACCGCAGAAATGGGGAATTACCATGAATATAGCAGACGTTTTTGCAGCTTATGGCGTGAAGCAGAACGAACAGAATAAAGCGGTGGCAACGCAACCGGAAAAAGCAACAGGCATGCAGCAGACAGCGACGGTTGCAGAGGCAATTTTATATACCGAAGAGGTGGACTTAAAGCAGCAACAGACCTCGGAACTGTACTCAAAAAACGGAATGGATCCGGAAACACAGGCAAAGGAAGCAAAAGAAGAAGGTACCGAAGCGGAAAAGAACCAGGAAAGACTCGGGAATGTGTCCGGCAGAATGACGGAATCCGATATGGCGAAATTACAGGGAGAAGGTTTCCCGGTGGAAGACATGACACCGGAGCAGTTAGAAGCGGCAATGGAACGCATTAAACTGCAGCAGGAGCTGGAAGCCGGTGCCCTGGAGCATCAGGTAGAGCAGATAGAGGCACAACGTGCGGCGGTAATCGAGCAGGCAATCAGGCATCTGGCAGGAAACCCGAAGGCGGAGCTGATTGCAGAAAAACTGTTAAAGGCAAACCTTCCCGTGACACAGGCAAATTTGGAAAAGGTGGCAGTGGCCCTGGAAAAAGGCAAAGGCGGTATTAAACTGTCCCCATCCGAGTGCGAGTATATGATAAGAAATAAACTGGCACCGACATTGGAGAATGTGGCAGCGGCCCGTTCGGCGGCAAAGACCTATCAGAGAAAGGAACATACACTGACTGCGGAGGCGTGGGCACAGTTAGAGCCGAAGGTAACGCATCTTTTGTTCCAGGCAGGACTGCGTGCCAATAACCAGATGATAGAAGCGGCACAGACCTTTGTGAAAAAGGATATTCCGCTGACCGTGGACAACCTGCGTTCGTATAGTCTGCTTGCGAAAATCAATCTCTCCGAAGAAGAGGTATTGCAGAAGGCAGTGGATGCACTTTCTGTAGGACAGGACCCGAAGAACACCAATCTTTTATCCAATACCGCAAAGGAAGTGCGCCAGATTATTAAGAAAACCGGAGCGGTAACGCAGGATGCGGTAAATTATGCGGCAACCAAAAAGGCAGAAGAACAGCCGGGGGTTTCCGGAGAAAAATTGGAACTGACACTGGGCGATTTGACGGAGGCCCAGGAATTAATTGACAGTAAAAGTGCAGACATGGAAAGCTATCTGCAGGATTTTGCCAATTCCGGTGCGGCACAGGCGGCATCCATCCGTGCAAGACGTCAGCTTGAAGAAATCCGTGCTAAGATGACCTATGAGGCAGGATATCGTCTGGCAAAGGAAGGCATCCGGATTGATACTGTCAGCATGAGCAAGCTGATTGATAATTTGCGTGCACTTGAAAACCGTTTCTTTTCAAGTTTCTTTACCCAGGCGGGTGTGGCAGAGAGCAAGGAAGGGCTTGCCCTGCTTCGCGATACGACCATGAAACTGGAAGAGATTAAGAATATGCCGGCAACACTCATTGTGGACACGATGGATACCGGCAGCAGAATTACGTTAAATGAGCTGTATCAGACGGGAACAACGGATGCGGCATTCCGCAGATTCAGCCAGACGTATGAAACCGTTATGACTTCGCCGAACAAGACGCTTGGGGACAATATTCAAAAAGCATTCGGAACGGCGGATGCACTGCTTCAGGAAATCGGGCTGAGAGCAACGCAGGAGAACCGACGTGCGGTGCGTATGCTCGGCTATAATTCGGTGGATGTGACAGCGGAAAATGTAGAAAAGGTACGGGAATATGACGAACAGTTACAAACGGTGTTAAAGGAACTGCATCCGGCAGTAACGGTGCGGATGATCCGTGACGGCATCAACCCGTTAGAGGAATCGATAGAGAACCTTGCGGTTAAAATTGCAGAAATCAAGGAACAGGAAGGCATTACAACCGAAGATAATTACAGCATCTTCCTGATTAATTTAGAGAAGCACAAAGAGATTACACCGGAAGAAAGACAGGCATACATTGGGGTATACCGTGCCTTGCATCAGGTGGGAGGTTCCGAAGAAGAAGCCATCGGCGGGGTTTTCCGGAACGGCCAGGAACTGACACTGCAGAATCTGCTGACTGCGGCAAGAAGCGGAAAAGCACAGGGAATGAATGCCGTGATTAATGACGCGTTCCGTGCAGCGGCACCGCTTGCTACCGACAAGTCCCTGACGGAGGACCAGGTAAAAGCAGGTCTTCAGGCAAGTTCGGGAAAAGATGCACAAGCACTAAACAATTTGGCCGAATCGGTCGATAATACTATTAGAGAGTGCGTGACAGACCGTCAGGAAACCGCTGCGGCAGAACTCGGAAGAGTACGGACGCTGGCTGCAGACGGGGCAAACGCTACAAGATTTTTGGAGGACTACAATATTTTAACCACGATGGAAAATATTGAAGCAGCAAAGAATCTTTTGGCAAACGACATGACCGTGTTTAAGGAATGGAAGAGATTCCACTTTATGGAGACGGGAGAGGAAGCGGAGATTCCGGATTTTGTGGAGGCTCTGGTAGACAAGGAGACGATGCAGAAGGCATATCAGGAATTTGCAACCGATTCCAAGGAATTAAAGGCGCGGATGCAGCATGACATGGCAATGTCAAAACCGGACGTAAAGTCGATTAAGAAGATGGATATCGGAATCCGTTTTATGAACCGGTTGAGCAAACGGGAGTTTTATCAGATTCCGGTAGATACCGGAAATGATATTGTAAATATGAATGTGACTATCCTGCAAAAGGGAGAAGAACGGGCAAAGGTAATGGCGGAAATTCCGACGTTACACCTTGGAAAGATTTCCTGTGAGGCGACCATTCAGGATAACAAATTGAAATGTTTCATCACCAGCGATACCAGGGAAGGTACGCAGGCGTTGAAAGACCGACAGCTGAATCTGCTCGGCATTCTGGCACAGAATCAGATTCAGGTGGGTTCCATCTATTACGGAACAGAAGAAGTAAGCGTGGACACTTATTCTTACCAGACAGAAGGCATTTACAAAGATGCACAGGGAAGTGAAGAGACACCGGAGACGGACAGCAGCAGATTATATCGGATCGCAAAATCCCTGGTAGTGCATGTGAGGAATGCAGATGCGGATGTTGCGTAGGAATGGAGGAAACGCAAATGAGAATCAATCATAACATTTCTGCTTTAAAAACTAATAATATTCTTGGCAAAAATAACAGCGCACTGGAAAAGAGTCTGGAAAGACTCTCTTCCGGTTACCGCATCAATCGTGCAGCAGATGACGCTGCGGGTCTTGCCATTTCCCAGAAGATGAAAACACAGATTGCAGGCTTAAATCAGGCATCCAGAAATGCGTCGGACGGTATTTCCGTTATCCAGACCGCAGAGGGTGCTTTGGTTGAGGTGGAAGAAATGTTACAGAGAATGCGTGAGTTGTCTGTACAGGCAGCCAACGGAACTTCCACGGACGAAGACCGTCTGCAGCTTCAGGCAGAAGTGGATCAGTTGAAGGATGAAATCAACCGAATTTCCGAAACAACCGAATTTAATACAAAGAAACTTTTAGATGGTACGGTGGACCGCCGTTCTTATTCGAGCGACAGCAATGTGGAACTGATTTCGCTGTCGGATTCCGTGGATGTGAGAAGTTATAACTTAATCATCGGTGATTTTGCCGACCAGGCAATGGTGGTGACGGATAAAATGACACAGGCAACCGTGCCGGCGGACAAGACAACTTATACCATGACGATTAACAGTCAGGATATTACCTTTAATGCGGGGGATTCCCTGACGGATGTATTGGATAAATTGACAACGACCTGCGACAATATGGGTATTTACGTTGGCTTTACCAGTGAGACACCGGACGATAACGGTGTGGGCGGTTACGATACCGTAAGTGCGGATGTGGCAGCAGCAAATCCGAGCGAATATTCTCTGCTTTTCCTGACGGATGATTTTGGTACGGATGCCAAATTGGAAATCCACTGTGACGAAGTGCTGGCAGATATGCTTGGTATTTCCAAGGCAGGAATGTTGGCAACCGGTAAGGACAGCACGGTAGCACTGGATCGTACGGAGGCGGGAGGATTTTCCAATACCGCAACGGTCAGTGTGGATGGAGACTATGTAACCGTCAGAGACCGTGATGATTTCGAAATGGTCTTTCAGGTAAAGGACGGTGCGGCAAGGGATGTTTCTGTAACGGTGCTTGATGCAGGTCCGATGACGTTACAGATTGGTGCCAATGAAGGACAGACAATGGAAGTGCGGATTCCGAGAGTGGATACCGTGACTTTAAATATCGAAGAAGCCAATATCGGAACCCAGGCAGGTGCAGAAGCAGCAATTACCCTGTTTAACGCAGCGGTAAATGAAGTTTCTACCGTGCGTGCAAAACTGGGTGCGTACCAGAACCGTCTGGAGCATGCCATCAACAGTTTGGACGTTTCGGCGGAGAATCTGACCGAGGCATTATCCCGTATTGAGGATACCGATATGGCAGAAGAAATGGCAAATTATACCCAGCTTCAGGTGCTGACGCAGGCAGCAACCTCGATGCTTGCACAGGCAAATGAGCGCCCACAGAACATTCTCAATTTACTGCAGAGCTAATTGTTATTGTGGGAGGGTGTAAACGATGACCAAAGACCGGATTAAGGATTATACGCTCCGTGTGACACAGGCGTCACCGTGCGAGCTGGTAATTATTTTATATGATATTATCCTGGATGATATTGCGGCAGCAAAAACGGCTGCGGGGGAAAACGATATGACAGCATATCGGAAGGAGTTGACACATGCCGGAAAGTTTTTGAATGAACTGATGGGAGTGTTGGATTTCTCGGTTCCGTTATCGTATCATCTGATGAGTTTGTATATTTATGCCAATAAGATGCTGACAAAGGCAAGAGTGAGCGGGAACGCGGAACCGCTTGCTGATGTCACAATGGTTATGGATAAATTGCGTGCCGGATTTGAGGGGATCAAATCGCAGGACACAACAGGACCTGTCATGCAGAATGTACAGCAGGTCTATGCAGGTCTGACCTACGGAAAAGGTCAGCTTAACGAAGCCTTTTTGAATCCACAGGATTACAACCGTGGATTTAATGCCTAACATAATAAGTACAATCCTAATGCAAGAGTGGGAGCGGTGATGGACTGCTCCCACTCTTGTGTTTTTCAAGGGGCGTCTTTTACGGCATTACTTTTCACATGCCCGTACGAATGCCGGAGAAAACGCAGTCACCCCGCTCGCACATTTATCTCCGGCAAGGTCCTTGTCCGGTGGTCATAAACAAAGAGGCAGAACCGAAACTCGGCGGCAGGGGAAAACAAAATGTGTAAAAGGATATCGCGAATAAAGTGCGACAGCACTTTTACGAAAAGGTATTCGTCGCTCTCGGACAAACGTGTTTGTCCAGAGACGACGCATGCCTTTTCTAAAATCGCGTCCTATGGACGCTTTTCGCGATATCCTCTGGTGCAGAACGTATTTCATCTCCCCCTGCCGCCTCAGACAGCCGGCTTCTGCCTCTTTATTCCCACCATCCTTCAGCCCTTGCCGTTCGTAATGTGTGGCGGGGCGCTGCATGTTTTTCTCCGGCATTTGTACGGGCAAAGAAGGTAATGCCGTAAAGGACGCCCCGCCGCGCCACATCGGCATGTTGCGAAGCAATATGCCGATGGACACAGCGTTGCAAGTTTTTGCGGGAGCACATCGGCATGTTGCGAAGCAATATGCCGATGGACACAGCGTTGCAGAAAATTATCTTACACTTGTAGAAAAATGTGATTGTCGAAAAAAGAAGAATATGGTATGATAGGAAATAAGAGTGGGAAAGTGGGCAGTCGGCTGTCCGTTTTCTTCGAGAGTAAAGCGATAAATTTCCGACATGGAGGGAACATAGATGAGAAAAATGATGAAAAGGATTTTGGCAGTGGCATTTGCTCTGACCCTGTTTGCGGGTTCATTCCCTGTAACAACGGTGCATGCAGATGAGGCAGAACCGTGTGATGTACATACTTACAGTTATGATTGCGATACGGATTGCAATATTTGCGGACAGGAGAGAAAGGCGAGTCATACCTATGACCGTTACGGACAGAATTTTAATTATCACTGGCTGAAATGTGTATGCGGTGCGAAGCTGGATATGGAAGCGCATGTATATGACAGCAGTACGGATTTGACCTGTTCGGTATGCGGATATGAGCGTCATCTGGAGCACAACTACAATACACAGAAGAGTGACGGGACGCACCACTGGGACGAGTGTTCCTGCGGTGAAACAAAGAATAAAGAAGAGCATATTCTGGTGCAGAAGTCGGATGGCTCTTGGCACTGGGATCAGTGTGTCGAGTGTAACGAAAGAGTGAACGTCGGTGCCCATGTGTGGGGTGAAGGCCGAACAGAGGGAGACATCACCTATTATACCTGCACGATTTGCAGTGCAGAAAAGACCGTGGATGCCACAGGTGGCGGACAGGGAGAAACTCCGGGAACGAATCCGGGTGAAGGAACCGGTGACACCCCGGGAGGAAATGACCCGAGCGTGACACCGGGCGGAGAAACTCCGGGCGCGACCCCGGGAGGAAACCAAGGAGAGAATCCGGGTGAAGGTACCGGTGAAAACCAGGGTGGCGAAGGAACAGGCGACAATGCCGGTGAGGGTGACGATACTGGTGATGACAGCGAAGACGACACTAAGGACAAGAAAAAGAACGGCGGAGCCGTATTGTTTGGAATTCTTGGCGGTGTAGTTGCTCTTTGGGGCGGTGCCATCGGCGGATATTTGTTGTACCGCAAGAAAAAAGGTGGTTCGGTTGCGTCGATGAAGGGTAAGGTAAAGGATACCTTATAGAATTTGCAGAATAAGAAGAAAAAAGAGTCACGTAGATAATAACAAACCACCGTGTCCGGTCCGGGCACGGTGGTTTTTGGTATCTTCATGTTGAAAACTTTATTTCTCATCCAGTCTCTTTGTGGATTCTCTCGGAATAAATTTTGCGCGGAGCAGCATCTTGGACAGACCGACACCGCGGATTAAACCGTCCAGCATTAAAGCCGCACTTTTACCAAGGTCGTAACGGTCCTGACGGATGGTTGTGAGCTTTGGTGAGAGCTGGTTGGCTACCGGAAGATCGTCGTAACCGATGACACTGATATCATCCGGAACCTTTAAATTCATGTGATTTAATTCCGTGATAACACCGCTGGCAATCATATCACTGGCGCAGACGATTGCGGTAGCACCGTTTTCGATAAAGGACGGAACGTGGGATTTTGCACAATCCGGGACATAGTAACCGTAGGCTACCAGTTTTTCATCCGGCTCGATACCGTTTTCTCTCATGTGCTGTAAGAAAGCCTGGTTACGTTCCTCGGAGACCATGGAGTTTTTGGAACCGTTTAGGAACGCAATGTTCTTGTGTCCCATAGCTACGAGATGGTTAACTGCGTGGCCGATGCCTTCGTTACTGTCGGTGCCGACATAGCCGATGTGGTGATTGCCCGGGATGTAGTTGTCTAAAAGAACGGTAGGAACCGTGGTCTTGTTTAATTGACGAATCCAGTCGTCATGCAGGGTAAATCCTAACAGGAAGGCCCCGGAAAAGCCGTGGCGCAGCATATAGCTGTCATATTTTTCGGTCGTCTGCATAGTCAGATTGGACGGGATAACCGTGACTTCCCAGTTGCGGCTGGCAGCTCCCAGTTTAAAGCCCATGACGATTTCATAACCGAACTGGTCGATGGTCTCGTAATCCATGTTGCGGTCTTCGATGAACACACACACCTTTGTGGTCGTACGGTTTCTGATTTTTTTGGACGCATAGCCCATTTCTACTGCTGTATCAAGTACGAGCTGTCTGGTTTCTTCGCTGATATCGCTGGCTCCGTTTAATCCTTTGGAAACCGTGCTTACGGCGATGCCGAGACGCTCGGCAATGTCTTTGATGGTTGGCATAAAATTGTTACCTTTCTGTATTAATAATAGAAGTGCTGCGACAAGCGGGATATTGCCGTTTTCACAGGCACAGAATGTATTCTAGCACAGGGCGGGACGTTTTTCAACGAAAGTTTCGAAAGTTTCGAAAAAAATAATAAAAAAAGACAGGCCGGGATGTAGCGACCTGTCTTAAGAACATCGGAATTTTAAATTTTTTCGCCGGCCTTTTTCTCGAGATAATACCAAAGGTAACTAAGTCCGAGAAAGAATCCCGCAAGCCCGAGAATAAAAACAAATACGAGCGGTCCGTACGCATCGAAATCCAAAAACGGATACATATAATAGGACTCAACACCGACATCCGAAAAATAAACCAGATGATTAAGACCTAAAATAAAGGACTGGGCAACATAAAGCAAAGGAAAGATGAGCATGAACAAAACCTGCGTTTTTTTCATTTGTCCCTTTGGGTAAAAAAGGATGCGGTCTAAGACCATGAGCACCGGACAAAAGAAGTGAATGCTTAAGTTCCGGAACGACAGGAGCCGGTTCTGCATCCAACCGCTTGGGGCAAGGTAACACCAAAAAATTAAAAATGTTACCGTGATGGCAATGCAGGTACAAAAAGAAAATATGGAACAGAAGTCACAGGTTTTGACTTTTGTGCCGCTGTACACTGCTTTTGCCGTGCGAATGGATGAAATCAGAAAGAAAAACCAAACCATAAGATTGGATTGTACCGTATATGTAAATAGCGATAATAAATTTTTTTCTTCTTCAAAAAGCTGCAGACACACACATAATCCGGCGGTAATAAGCAAAAATGATGTCACACGGTAAAACAGAATGAATTTGGTGTCGTTTCCTAATGCGGTAAGTCTGTTTTTATTAGTCATCGGATAGTAGCTCCTTATTATTTTACAAATATCAACTTATTCTACCATATTTGAAAAGGAATTGCATCAGTTCTTTTTGAAAAATATAACTTTTTAAAGAGACTTTGGTCCTGCGGAGAAGAGTTTTTATATAAGAAACCGTAAGAAACCGCTTGACATGACCCGTAAAATCCATTATTATGAACTCATAAACGAAAATTTACGAAAATTATTCGATAAATCTGAGAAAGGTATGGTAAATGAGATGGGAAAAAGCGAAGTAAAAGCGCTTAAGCGCGGTGCCGGATTACTGATGCCGATCAGCAGCCTTCCGAGTCCTTACGGAATCGGTACGTTAGGTAAGGAAGCTTACAAATTTGCTGATTTTGTAAAGGCGACCGGCGGTACCTACTGGCAGGTGCTTCCGATTGGTCCGACCAGCTACGGCGACAGCCCGTATCAGTCCTTCTCTGCATTTGCCGGGAATCCGTATTTCATTGACCTGGATGTTCTGGTAGAAGAGGGGTTGTTGCTGCAGGAAGAGATTGACGAAAAAGACTGGGGCGAAGAAGAAAATAAGGTAGATTACGCAAAGATTTACGAAAGCCGTTTTGATGTGTTACGCAAAGCATATGCAAGAAGCAGGCATGCCGGAACAAAGGCGTTTAAGACATTCGTTGCGGAGAATGAATACTGGTTACAGGATTACAGCCTGTATATGGCAGTTAAGGGGGCTTTTGAGAGTAAGTCCTGGACAGAATGGGATGACGACATCCGTTTGCGTAAGCCGGAGGCAGTAAGCCGTTACGAAAAGAAGTTAAAGAGCGAAATCGGCTTCTGGAATTTCCTCCAGTTTAAGTTTGACGAGCAGTGGAAGAAGTTAATGGTATACGCGCACGAACTGGGCATTGAAATTGTTGGCGATATTCCTCTTTACGTTGCTATGGACAGTGCGGATGTGTGGGTACATAGTGATCTGTTCGAACTGGATGAAGATTTAAGGGAAATTAACATCGCGGGAGTTCCGCCGGATTTGTTCTCGGAAACAGGGCAACGCTGGGGCAATCCGCTGTACCGTTGGGATGTCATGGAACAGGATGGTTTTTCCTGGTGGAAAGAGCGAATGAAGTCCTGTGCATATCATTATGATGTTATCCGTATTGACCACTTTATCGGAATTGTAAATTACTATTCGATTCCGGCAACCTGTCCGACCGCCATGGAAGGTAAGTGGAAGAAGGGTCCGGGTAAGAAGTTAACCGATATGATTAACGAGACCATCGGCGATAAGAAGATTATTGCAGAAGACCTCGGAGTACTTACTGCACCGGTAATTAAACTGATTCAGGCAAATAACTATCCGGGCATGAAGATTCTTGGTTTTGCGCTGGATGCATCCGATCCGACGAATGAATATCTGCCACACAACTTTACGACAGATAATTCGGTTGTATACATCGGAACCCACGACAACGAAACGCTTGTTGGTGCATTGATTCAGCTGAACGAAGAGCAGCAGGAGAGACTTGCCGATTACTATGATGCCAGAAATCCTTATGATATTGCGAGAGCAATGATTAAGAGAGCGTACTCCTTAAACTGCCGCGTGGCTATTTTCCAGGTGCAGGATTTATTGTATCTTGACAATACCGCACGCATGAATTTCCCATCTACACTTGGCGGCAACTGGGAGTGGAGAATGACCGCAGACCAGTACGACAGGATGGACGCTTCCTATTATAAGAAGCTTGCCGAACTGTATTACAGATAAGTAAAAAGCAAAGATTTCTATCATTTCGATATGACATTGAAATGATAGAAATCTTTTTATTTTCCGGCCTCGCCGGCTTTGAGCTGCTTCATCAGATATTTATAACGGTCCTGGATGGAGTTGATTCGGTAGATACTGCTACTGATTAAATCCGGATCGACAACATTTTCAAAGAGGGAATAAGCGGCATCCAGCTCCTGACGTGTGTCACTGATTTCCTGTAACAGGATATCTCTTGTAGTTATCTTCTTTCTTTTTAAGAATGGCACTTGTTAAGGCCCCCTTTCTTTTTTTACAAGTATAGTCCCTATTTTTACAGTTTATACATAGAATAAAACTTTTGTGAATATATAAGTAGGGAGGGGGGCGGTAACATGAAAAAGTGGACAGATTATATGATAGATGCTTTGTTTCGCGGCGTGGTTGGACTGGTGGTGTTTTATGTGTTAAAACAGATTTGTGTGGCAAATGGGTTTTTTGTATTTGCGGGAATTAATCTGATGAGTTTTCTTTTGGTGGCGATTCTTGGAATTCCGGGCTTTTTTCTGGCGCTGACGGTGGGACTCATATATTGGTTTTAATACATCATTGGAAATGGTGCATAAAAATGTAGATTTATTTTGGGCAGATTGACGAAAAATAACTTCCAATTAATTGGAAAAAGAGGTGGCAGAATAAACAAAAAAGCGACCGAATTTTGTGAAAAGTTCCGAAGATAAAAAAACTGCCTCAAAAGCGTTGACAAATTCCTAAAATTGACGTTATCATGTGGACAAGATTTCTGGTACGATTCCGGTCATCCGGAAAGAAATTTTCTAAATTCCTATTTATTTTCTAAAGGTCCAATGAATTCCCAAACAGGAAATCATAAGGAAAGAGAGGTGAGTATTTGGAGCGGGTCATCGGTATTTTCGATAGACAGGCCATGTATGCAGAGCGACTGATTAGGTACATCAATGAAAGAAAAGACATTGGCTGTTTTGCGGTTGCATTCCGTGATCGGGAGGAACTGTTGTCTTTTTGCGAGCGAAGAAAACTGGTTTCGCTGATTCTGGGTGGAAGAACAGCGGAAGAAGTGTATTTGCTGAAAGACCGTTTACCGGAGGAACTTCCGGTATGGGAACTTTCCGAAGAGCTGGGTGGCTTAGAGGAAGGACAGATTTTCCGATATCAAAAGGTGGAGCAGATTCTCCGCCTGGTTTTAGCGCAAGTGCAGAGCAGA
Organism: Lachnospiraceae bacterium; assembly: GCA_015057585.1. Classification (GTDB taxonomy): domain Bacteria; phylum Bacillota; class Clostridia; order Lachnospirales; family Lachnospiraceae; genus SIG299. The sequence goes on from SVEF01000011.1 coordinate 67,354, forward strand.
GGTCTCTTACAGATGAGTGAGTTAATTACGGTGTTCTCTCCGGAGAGTAACCGAATGGCCGGAAAGTACGCATGTTCTCTTGCCAAGGAACTTTCTGTGAAAGGAAGGACGTTATTTCTTGCATGGGACTCCTTTTTCGGATATGGAAGAGGAGACGGGCAGGAGGTTCCGTCATTGAGTGAACTTCTCTATTTTATCCGGAAAGACATGGGGCAGGCAAAGAAACTGTTTGCAACTATCCGAAAACCCAAAGGGATTGAGTATTTCTGTGGTCCGGATTACAGTTCGGATTTGTGGCAATATTCCGCCGGGGAAATGCAAAAATTGTTGCAGTGTTGCAGGGAATACGGTGGTTACGAGCATATAGTCTTTTTTTCGGGAATGTTTCACGAAGGAATCGGTTCGGTGATGAATCAAAGCAGTCAGGTACATTTGGTTTGTTCCAAGTCAAAAGAAGGTCAGGAGCGGAAGGATGAATTTCTGCGGCAGATGAAATATGCCGGGGAGCAGGATATTTTAACGAAACTGACGGAAGCGGAGGCGAAGGAGTGAAGGAAATAAAAAAGCGCCTTAGAAAAGAGATTACGGAATCCTTTGATTATTCTTCCGAGATTACGGAGGAGGCCTTGTATGAGAGGATTGACCGGGCTGTTTTACAGGAGGCAAGACACAACTTTCTGACGCTGGAAAAAAAAGAGCAGCTTCGCAAAGAACTATACGACTCCATCCGTGGGCTGGATGTGTTGGAAGAATTCCTTTCGCAGGAGGAGATTACGGAAATCATGATTAATGGTCCGGATGATATTTTCGTTGAGAGTGGCGGAAAATTGATACGGACAGAGAAATCCTTTGAATCCTTAGAAAAGCTGGAAGACATTATCCAGCAGATTGCCGCAGGGGCAAACCGTGTGGTAAATGAGGCCAGCCCTATTTTGGATGCCAGGTTAAAAGACGGGTCCCGGGTGAATGTGATTTTGGCACCGGTGGCATTAAACGGGCCGGTGGTAACCATTCGTAAATTTGCAAAGGAACCATTTACGATGAAACGTCTGGTTGAACAGAATACTCTGACGAAGGAGGCGGCTGAATTTCTCGGACGGCTCGTACAGGCAAAGTACAATATTTTTATCAGCGGAGGGACAGGGTCCGGAAAGACGACTTTTTTAAATGCACTGACTGAGTTCATTCCTTCCACGGAACGGATCGTTACCATTGAGGATGCGGCAGAATTGAAAGTAAAAGGAATCGAAAATTTAGTGCGCCTGGAAGTTCGAAACCGTACGGAGGAAGGCTGCCGGGAAATTTCGGTCCGGGATTTAATCCGGACTGCCTTAAGAGTCCGGCCGGACAGAATTATTGTCGGCGAAGTTCGTGGTGCGGAAACCATTGATATGCTTCAAGCAATGAATACGGGACATGACGGTTCGTTGTCGACGGGGCATGGAAATTCTACGTCGGACATGCTGGATCGGTTAGAGACCATGGTTTTGCTTTCGGCAGATATTCCGATGATGGCGGCAAGAAAGCAGATTGCATCGGCGATTGAGATTATGGTGCATCTGGGAAGGCTGAGAGACGGACGGCGTTGTGTGCTGGAAATCGCAGAGATTCTTGGTTGCAGAGACGGCGAGATTGAAAAAAATCCGTTGTTTGTTTTCACAGAGGAAGAAAACGGAGCAACAGACCATGTGGTAGGGTCGTTGCGGCGGACAGGAGCTGCTTTCGTACGGCAGAGAAAACTCCTGAACGCCGGGATGAAAGGGTGGGATGCCAATGAAGATACAAAATAGAATACCGGAGATGACAGGACTTTTATTAAAAATTTTAGGGACCTCGGTTCTGTCTATGTGGGTGTTTTTTGATTTTTCGTTGGCTTCCCTCGGGGTTTTGTGTTTTGTTCCGTTTGACCTTTGGAGAGCAAGAAAAGAAAAGGAAAAGGAACGGATATGGAAGTTAAATCTTGCGTTTAAAGATTCCCTGATGTATTTAAAAAACGCACTCGCGGCGGGGTATTCGCCGGAAGGCGGTATGGCGGAGGCGTTAAAAGGATTGGAGCAGTTATATCACCGGGATCATAGAATCTGTAAGGAGTTTCGGCAGATGCTCGCGGAACTTTCTGTGGGAAACAGCATAGAGGAGGTGTGGCATCGGTTTGGAGAGCGGAGCAAATCCGAAGACATCCGGCAGTTTGCAGAGATTTTTTACGTGGTGAAAAGGACGGGAGGAGACCTGGGGCGTGTGCTGGGACAATCCGGAGATATTATCCAGGGGAAATTGGAACTGCAACGGGAATTACAAGCTATGGTAGCAGCAAAGAAGGCAGAGTTCTATCTGATGTACGTGTTGCTTTATGTTGTTTTGATTTATTTAAAGGTATTTGCTCCGGCCATGAGTGAAGGGTTGTATCATACTGCTTTTGGGAAGGGCGTGATGTGGATTGTTTTTTTTGCGTCTGTCGGATTGAAGGTACTCGGCGAACAGATGATCCGAAAAGAACTCATCGGGTAAGGAGGTCTCAATGGGAAAGAGAAAAAAGACCGGAAACAGGAGAATTTCGGTTCCTGAGCAGAAAATCCGTATGGCAATGGGGGTTTATCCCGGAAGGACAAGGAGAGAAGTAAAGGAACTTTTGGAAACAGAGGTTACAAGGTATTTGCTTTTGGCATTGCTGGTTTCACTGGTGCTGTTACTTGGTTCCGCAGTTTTTTTTGTTACAAAGGCAGGAGAAGAAACCCGGATAAAAAGGCCGGATGCCGGAAGTTCGTCTGTTGTTCAGAAAGTACAGATTGAGACGGAGAACGGTTGGAAGGAAATTAATATTCCGATTGAGGCAAGGGAATACACGTCGGAAGAGATAGATGCGTTTTATGCAGAGTCAAAAGAGTATTTAGACCGGATGCTTCTTGGGGAAAATACAACGTTTGAGGAGATACAGCAGAACCTTTATTTTCCGGAAACCGTGCCGGGAAAGTTTTCGGTAGACTGGAGTACGGATGCTCTGTGGCTGGTGGATGCAAAGGGGCAGGTACATAATGAAACACTGTCCGAAACAAGACGTGTTACGGTGACTGCAAAGATTTATTATGGAAAGGAATTTCGCAGATATGAGAGAATCATAACCATAGTTCCAAAGGCGTACACATCGGAGGAAGTGAGTCTCATGGCAGCGGAAGAGAAACTAAAGGAATGGGAAGCAGCGACCCGTACAGAGGAGGAGCCGGAAGTGCCAAAAGAATTAGCTGGCAGGAAACTGCGTGTTCCGAGGGAGACCGGTTGGTCTCTGGGGAGTTTTTTGCTGCTGCTGTCGGTTTTGTTTCCTGTTTTGGTATATCATTTCTATTTTGAGAAACTGGAAGACTGCAGAAAGCAGCGTAGGGAGGAAGCAAGAAAAAGATATACGGAGGTTGTCACAAAACTCTCACTTATGATCGTTGCGGGAATCCCTGTCCGTCAGGCATGGGAACGGTTGTGGAAGGATTATAAAAGAACACGCGGAGAGCAATATGTCCTGACGCAGGAATTGTATGTGACTTGTCAGGAATTGAACTACGGGACATCGGAAACGGCGGCATACGAAGCCTTTGGTGACAGAATCGGAGTTGTGGCATATCAGAGGATGGCTGCTGTTCTGGCTCAGAATACGACAAAGGGCATGCAAAATATCCGTCAGGTTCTTTTGCAGGAAGCAAAGGAAGTTATGGCAGAGGAACGGATGGAAATCAAGATTCGTGGTGAGCAGACAGGAACGAAACTGCTTTTGCCGATGATGGGCTATCTGATTTTGATTTTTACGGTTCTTTTGGTGCCGGCATTCGGAATGTTTTAGAAAGAAGGTAAGAGAATGAAAAAAGAGGTAAAAGCAGTTGGTGTGATAGAAATAGTTTTGATTTTGGTTATTCTAATCGGATTAGTGCTGATTTTTAAGGAACAGATTACAGGGATTGTAACCAATGCGTTTTCAGAAATCACAGGTGACGCAGATAAGATTATGAGGTGAGTATACGTGTGAAAAGAAGAGGAAGTATTACAGTATTTCTAGCGTTAGTTCTGGTATTGTTGTTTTCTTTAGTTCTGACCACTCTGGAGGCGGCCAGATTATCCGGCGGAAGGGCATACGTACAAATGGTATCCTACATGGCAGGGGATTCTGCGCGTGCGCTTTACTATTATCCGTTATTCCGGCAGTATGGGCTGTTGGGGATTCTGGCAGAGGATGGGTCCGGTTTCTTTTCAACAGAAAAAATAGAGTCCGAGGTAAAAGAAAATGTAGCATATGCATTGTCCGGCATGTCCGGTGGCTTGCTTGAATTTTCCGGAGTGTCGGCAGCGGTAACAGAGTGCAATACCATGGTAGCCGGTGGAGCAGAGGAGTTTTTGCAACAGATTAAGTCACAGATGGTACTGGAGGGAGGTAGTGCGCTGCTTTCCGAACTGTTTGCAAAAGAAGGCTGGGAAGATGCAACGCAGGCCGGAGAACTTTATCGGAAACAAGAAGAGGCGTTGTCCCAGACGGCAACTGTAACGCAGGAGTTGTTGCGGTTAATGGAACTGACCGATGGAGTGGTAACGACAAAAAGGGGATTGAGCTTTGACAAAGAAGGCAAACTTAAGACAAAAACTGGATTTATCAAAAAGGTGGTGTCTTTGTCGGAGGATGAATTAAAGGCACTGTTCAAAAACGAGGAAGTGTTTTTTGCAGTGAAAAATCATTTTTGTCCCCTTGCAAAGCAGGCGGAGGAAGTGTGCGGATTGATGCGGCAGGGGATTGCCTACCGGGCAGAAATTGAAGTGCTGGAGTGGGAGATAGAAAACTATCAGAAGAGGAAAACAGAAATCCGGGAGGCAGACTTGGGGACGCTTTCGGAAGAAGAGATAAAAGTACTAAAAGAGGAAGAAAACGTTTTGGATAAACGGCAGAAGGCGGCGATTCAAAAGAGGGATGACGTGTTAGAGTGGTTGGATTTATTATTGATGGAAACGGAAGATCTTTATGATGCAATACGAAAAGAGATGACGACTACAGGAAAACTGCTTGCGGAGGCACTGCAAATTGTAGAAGAGTTAGAAAGGAAGCAACTCGGAGCATCGTTGTCGGTCTCTGCGTATGAGGTTTTTTTAAAGGAGAAGAAAGAGGATATATCGAGAGATCTTTACGAAGTGTTTGCGGAAGAACTCAGGAAAATGAAATTATACACCGGAATGGAAGAGGATGGTTACCGGGTTGAGGTCATGGAAGAATCCATAAGAAAAAATATAAGATTGCTGGAAGAGCTGACATTGCCGCCGTTTGCGGCAGAACAATTGCAGGAAGAGTTGGATTTGGCAGAGAAAATCAGAACACGGATGGACGAATATACGGTAGACGGGTTGTGGTTTACTTACGGAACCATAGTACCTGCCGCACCGGCGGGAGAGAAAGCAGCGGAAATGCTGGAATCGATAACGACCGGAAACTTATTGGCGTTCGTTGGGCTGTCTGAAGAGGAACTATCTAATAATAGATTAAAAGGAACAGAATTGCCCTCGGAAGGGTTAGAACCTGTTATGCTAAAAGAATCGTTGATGGATTGTATCGATGAGATGACAGAACTGTTTGGCCGGGAAGGGGGCCTTGGTCTGTTGAAAGCGGGACTTGCGGAGGCTGCAAATGTGACAGCTATGGAGTGGTACGCGCAAAAGTATTTTGGTTGTTTTGGCGAAAGAAAATCGCCGTCCGTGTTGTCGTATGAGAGGGAATATCTTCTGTTCGGAAGTAGTAAGGACCGGACCAATCTTTCACAGACCGTGCTTTCGCTAATTGCAATCCGCAGTGTTTTTGCGATGGCCGCTTTGTTGCAAAACCAGAACAAATTGCAGCAATTGGAAGCGTTTGCTGTGTCGGTTGCCGGTTGTACCGGAATTCCGATCCTGGTGTCGGTACTTAAGTACAGTATGGTATTTCTCTGGGCGCTGGAAGAAGCAGTTGTGGAAACGGCAGCTCTGATGGATGGAAAAAACATCTTACTGGTGGATTCAGAGGGACATATTTCCTTTTCAGAATTGTTTCTTTTTAATCCGGGGATTGTGGAGGCGAAGATAAGAGAGTGGAAACGGTTGCCCGGTGGCTTTGGCTATGAGGAGTATCTGACGGTACTGTCTTTGCTGCAGACAACGGAGAAAAAAGTATATCGCATGATGGATTTGATTCAGGAAAATATTCGTAAGAATTATCGGGATTCCTTCCGGATGAGAAATATTGTAGCGAAGTTTATCTGTCAGATAGATACAGAATTGATACCCAAGGTAAACACGGGATTATGGAAAGAGGAGGCATATGGAATTCGGGTGGAAACAGAAATGGAGTATTAAGGAGGTGTGTTCCGGTACCTGTTCTTGTGTTTTGATCGTCAAATTTCTCCAGTTAAGTAACATTCTGTTTCGTAGAAAAGGCTATGTCTCTCCCAAAAGATTAAATAAGGCAGTCGTCCAGGACAAGAACAGGTACCGGAGCGCATCTCTGACTGCGGAAGCAGCCATGGTGCTTCCAATCTTCTTTTTTTCCATTTATATTCTCTGGCAGTGTTTTCTGTTGCTTCTTGTGCAGATGTCGGTTTGCCGGGAGGTAACGGAAGTGACACTGGCAGGAGCGAGCCTGGGCTATGTGGGAAGGATGGCGGAAAAGGCAGAGGATTTGGCCCACCTTTATGAGCCGCTTGTCTGGACTGCATTGGCAGATGAGGAGCGGTTGACAGGCTTGCATGTCTCTTTTGAGGAGACATCGAACCGGAGAATCCAAGGAAAAGTTGCCTATGTGTTTTGCGTTAAAACCGTGATTTTTCCGGAGATATGTCTTCCGGTGGTTCAGACATTCTCTTTTCTTCCTTACATCGGAGAATATGATGGCGGGGAAAAAGACGAAGAAACGGAAGAAGAGATCGTATATGTGACAGCGTATGGAACCGTGTACCACAAATCCAGAACTTGCAGTTACTTGACGGTCGAAGTAAGCAGGGTTTCATTTTCGATGCTTTCCGAGAAGAGGAATATTTATGGGAGAAAGTACGGGGCATGCAGTATCTGTGCGAGAGAAGGAAAATGGGAACAGGTTTATGTTTCTGTTTCCGGAGAAAAATATCATAGTAAAGCGGATTGTCCGGCATTAAAAAGAATGGTACAGGAAAAGAAACGGGAGGAGGTATTGCTTCCGGCTTGCACCAGATGCGGAGAGGAGATGGCAGAGTGAATCTGATTGCGGGAATGTCATTAGGGGGACTTGCGGTTGTTGATTTAAAACGAAAGAAAATACCGGTTGTGCCAGTGGTAGCGATGGGGGTGATTTTACTTTTGTTTCGGTTTTTAGAAGGGGTGAGAATCCCGGAACTGGTAGTGGGGCTTTTGCCGGGAGCCGGGATGGTTTTATTTGCGCATTTATCGCGGGAGGCGGTCGGGATAGGAGATGGACTGGTGCTTTTTTTTCTTGGAATGGGATACTGTGCGGATAAAATACTGGTGATGTTGTTCGCGGCTTTGTTGCTCGCGGCTGTAGTCTCGGTGGTTTTACTGTCGTTAAAGAAGGCAGGCAGAAAAAGCGAGATTCCGTTTCTTCCTTTTTTGTTTTTAGGCTGGCTGATATGCGTTCTGATATGAAAATAAGAAAGAAGAAAGGCAGTGTTACAGTAGAGGCAGCATTGGTATGTCCGTTTGTATGTCTTATTCTCTGTGCAATGCTTGTGATCACGGTTTCTTTTTATGAGAAAGTGGAGACATTTGGGACAGAGTCAATTCAAAGGCTGAAAGAAAGTGACCGCACTGTTACGGTGCTTCGGATGGAAAGAATACTGATGGAAATTAGTAAATAATGGAGGAAAGAGAATGCAGTCAGAGTACAGAAAGGAAAACGCAAATACGTATCTTTGGATTTTGCAGGAGAAAGAAGATACTTCCGGGTACATGGATAAAATGCTGCAGTACAATCCGGGAGATGGAAGGTTGGAATGTGTCAAGATACAGGAAAACGGAAGAGAGTTTTACCGTTATCACATAACCGGGAAAAAGGCGCTCAATGGGGTGTATGCCATGAAGCCGGTAGGAGAAAGGCAGATTAGAGATATTTTGTGCCGGGTTTTTCAAATTGTGGATGAAGCAAAAGAATATCTTCTGGAAGAAAATGATTTTGTATTACTGCCGGACTATATTTTTACAACATTACCGAAGATGGAGGTAGAACTCTGTTATATACCCGGTTACGGTATTCCGTTAAAAGAACAATTGGAAGGTCTTTTTGAGTATTTGCTGAACCGGGTAGACTATGAGGACAAAAAAGCAGTGGAACTGTTATATGACTGCTATCTGCTCTGTCTTCAGGAAAAAAGTGAAATCAGGGAAATCCGGGAGAGATTAGAACAACCGTCTGAGGAAGAGCAGGAGAGCCGCATACAATGTGAGACAAGGGAAGCTTTTTTACAGGAACAGGAAGAGGAAGGAGCCTCGGGTGGATCTTATGTGTCGTGGCTGGCAGATCGTTTCTTTCATAGGAAAAAGAAAGACGCACTACTGGTGGCAGAGCAGCGGGAAGAGTATTTTGCAGAGAAAAAGCAGGGGGAAGACCCCGGTTTGATGCAAAAGACAGAACTTTTGTCCGGCCCCCGGGATAAAGAGGAGGCACAGTTGATTAATGAAGAAACCGGAGAGGTTCATTTTATGAAAACCTTTCCTTTTTATATCGGGAGCATTAAGCAGTATGCGGATTGCGTATTGAAACAGGCAGGAGTCAGCAGGATTCATTGCTGTATCCGAAAGAAGGAGGAAAAATATTATCTGGCGGATTTAAATTCGACTAATGGGACATATCTGGATCATAGGGAGGTCGTTCCGGGGAAGGAGGAACTACTTTGGGACGGAGCGGTCATACGGGTCGCAAAAACAGAATTTTATGTGAAATTGCCTTGTCACTCCTAGGGAAAACTGTTATACTTTTCTATACTACATGTAAATGAGCGGAGAGGGATAGGCGTTGGAAGAACCGAACGGATTGTATGAACCAAATAAAAAATCGGTAAATTTGGGAATTATTGTTATGACATCCGGTGTTTTTTTTCTTGTTCTTTTGTGGGAGAAAATGACGACTGCCGGACCGTTTTACGGAAATTCGACTGCGTTTTTGCTAAAATGCGGTGCTCTGTATGCTCCGGCTGTGCTTCGGGGAGAATGGTACCGCCTTGTGACATATCAGTTTCTTCACGGAGGAATCGAGCATCTGATCAATAATATGTTGATTCTTTATTTTATTGGGAATGCATTGGAACGCTATCTGGGCAGGGTAAAGTTTCTAATTCTGTATTTTTGTTCAGGTGTCCTTGCGGGGATTGGTTCCATCGTGTATAATAACGTGTGTGGCAAAGCATTTGCAGTATGTATCGGAGCGTCCGGGGCTGTGTTTGGCGTGACCGGGGCTTTGTTATATCTGGTATTGGTAAACAGAGGAAATTTACAGGGACTCACCAGACGGCAGATGATATTGTTCCTGTTATTAAGTATCTATGGCGGACTGACCAGGCAGGGGGTAGATAATGCGGCACATGTGGCGGGACTGATGGCAGGGTTTATGCTTGCAGTGCTTTTGTATCGCAGAACTACGGGAAATAGAAGAAAGAAGGAGGACGTTTCATGCGAATCCATATTTATTACGGAGGAAGAGGACTGATTGAAGACTCTACATTATACGTATTATCAAAACTGACCGATGTATTGGAAGAACTGCACATTGACGTGAAACGTTATAATCTGTATGAATGTAAAAATGAAATTGCGGTACTTGCAAATACAGTAAAGGAAGCAGACGGTATTGTTCTGGCAGCATCGCTTGAGTGGTATGGAATCGGAGGGTACTTGCAACAGTTTTTGGATTCCTGCTGGTTATATGCGGACAAGGCAAAGTTGTCAAAGACCTACATGATGCCGGTAGTCATTTCTACGACTTATGGGGAAAAAGAAGCGGAACATACCTTAATTAAAGCATGGGAATTGTTGGGCGGCCTTTTGTGTCCGGGAATTACGGCATATGTAGAACAGCAGACGGAGTTTGAAACAAATCCGGAATATTTAAAGATTATTGAGAAAAAGGCGGAAGATCTTTATCGTACGGTAAATCATAAACCGAAGACGCTGCCATCCAGTGTTACTGCTTTGAAGCAGAATATGGTAAAGGCGTCTCCGATGGAATTGACCCCACAGGAGAGTGAGCAGTTGTCAAAGTATGTTTCGGATGATTCGTATGTTAAGAAACAGAAAGAGGACATTGAAGAACTTTCCCAGTTGTTCCGTGAGATGATGGACAAGGGAGAAGGAAAGGATCCGGGGCAGGAATTTTTACATAATCTGCGGGAAAATTTTGTGGCTCCGAAAGAAGATGTTAAGGCAGTCTTTGAAATCCGGATGACGGATACGGGAAAGACGCTGGTGGTAGAAGTAAATAAAGACCGTATGAAATGCTATTACGGGGAATGTGATTACTCGGATGTGATTGCGACGACCACGAGAGCGGTAATCAATCGTCTTGTAACGGGGCGGACGACATTTCAGGGTGCGTTTATGGCCGGGGATTTGACTGCAAAAGGAGATTTTAAGACACTCCGTATGTTTGATCAGTTGTTCCGGTTTACTGTACTGGGTTAGAGTGACCTTATTTATATAAATAGGAAACAGGAGAGAGGGAAAAGACATGGAAAATTGTATTTTCTGCAAAATTATAAATGGAACGATTCCGGCTACTGTAATTTATGAAGATGAAAATGCTAAGGTGATTTTGGATATTGCGCCGGCAGCAAAAGGACATGCGATTCTCGTGTTAAAGGAGCATGTGGAAAATGTGTTTGAATTGGAAAGTGAACTTGCCGGAAAGGTATTTGCGGTAGTGCCGAAGGTGGCAGCAGCAATTAAGGAAACGTTGGGATGCGACGGATTGAATATTTTACAGAACAACGGAGTGGCAGCAGGGCAGACGGTGTTCCATTTCCACATTCATTTTATTCCGAGATGGGGAAATGACACGGTTCGTATTAAGTGGGAGACCAGAGATTATGCGGACGGTGAAGCAGCTGCACTCGCGGAGAGTATATCGAAGAAAATAAACTAAAACAATAAAAAAAGAATATTCCGGAGCAGTGACTTTTGTCGGAACTGCGAGGAATATTCTTTTTTTGTGTTTATAGTTTAATCCTCTTCGATCACCTGTATTTCTAAGTAGTCAAAGTCAATCTGGTCTACAAAATTATCCTGAGAGAATCGGGCTTTGTCGTGTATCTTGAATTCGCGGACCGTGGAATCCAGCCAAATTGGCTTTGATAGATCAAATTCATAACAAACAGAATCAATGGCGGCGAACACTTTTCTTGTACGGTTTAAAGTGTTGTCGTCATTTTCTATTACGGTATCTTTTATCAGATGATTTTCTTTCCAGATTTTTGCCCATAAGCGAAACATAATAGTCACCCCAAAATATAGTAGTACAGGTAGCCCAATTGGTTACATGTTGCATTTTACTATAGAAGTGTACAAATTTCAACCAAAGAGATCATGGGAAGATGTTTACCAAACTTTGTTTACTTGTAAATGGAAAAAAACGTGTTTTGTTCGAAATAAAGCAGGTGGATTTGTTATGTTGCCTATTTAGTGCGATAAAATACATGTCTTTTTTGTGCGAAATATACAAAAGGAATATTGACAATGGTAAAAAAATAGTGTAAATTGTGATAGTAAACTTTACTAAACAAGTAAAGTGATGTGCGAAAGATGGTAAAAAATGATGAAACGTGTGCACAAACGTGCAACACAAAAAGGAGGAAACATGAAGAAATTAACAAAATCCATTCTTGCAATGCTTATGATGGCTTGTATGTTATTTGGCCTGACAGCATGTGGTGGCGGAACATCGGGTGAAACACCGACACCTACCCAGGGAGCAGTGGACCCGGGCACAGAGAATCCGGAAGCAACACCGGTACCAACAGAACCGGCAGAACCAAAGGAAATTGTAACCATTAAGTACGGTACCCACTGGGTAAACGGCCTTGACCCTCATTATACAGATGAAGTTACAGGTGAATACGTAATGGCCGCTGACCAGAGAGAAGCAAGATACGCGGCAGAAGCAGCAATCTTAGAAGAACTCGGCGTAGTGTTCGAATACGTACAGTTCTCCGGTAACACAACAGAAGTTTTACTTCAGAGCGTAATGGCAAATGATCCGGTTTGTGATATTGCAGTTATCTGGGGTGGTGCAGAAGATGACGTTCTCTCCCAGAACGTATTACAGAAGTTAGATGATTTTGCATACATTTTTGAGGATGAAGAGTATTCCTGGATGTTCCTTGATAAGTTATACGGAAACCACTACTTCTTGACGGATGTAGTTCGTTTTATCCCAAGATGGCCACTGGTTTATAATGTAGACTTAATCGAAGACGCAGGTCTTGAAAATCCAAGTATTACCTTCCAAAACGGTAACTGGACATGGTCCACATTTAAGAAGTTATTGGCAGAGTTAGATGCTTATTATGCAAATGAAGCAAATATCAGTGCATACTTAACTGACCACAGATTTGCAGAGCTTTCTGCAATGTATTCTGCGGGTGGTGCAATTTATGGCGTGGACGGTCTTTCCGTAACCAGTGATGCTTCCAAAAAGGCTATGGCATACATCAAGGAACTGATTGATGCAGGCCTTATGACAGAAGACAACGTAGAGATGGGAACCGACTTTGATCCAAGCTGGACCGTAAACTGTGATCTCTTCAGAACAGGTAAGTCCTGTTTCACAGATCATGCTGACTGGTTAATCGGATGGTCCGGCGGTACACTTGCGGCCGGTTCTGAAGTACTGGGCGTTCCGCAGTCCATGGGTATTGTTCCATGGCCAAGACCGGACGAGATGGCATTTGACAGCGAAGAGTACAGACAGGTTATGACACTCGGTGACTCCGTTGCGGTATTAAAGGGTGTTGATAAGGAAACAACAGAGCTTGCATTAAAGGCATACGCTCTTTACACAAAGACATACTATACAGCACTTGCAGGTGTTGATACCATGGCTGAGTACAAGGAAAGCCGTATGGCAGAAGAAGCTTTCACAAACTTCGGTCTTGATATTGAACACGAAGAGTACGGCGAAGCAATCTTAGAGTGCTTCAGATATCTCTCCAACGCAGTAGTAGACGGTTCCGACTATGCAGATATGCTCGGTTTCCGTGCAGATTTTGATACAATTGCAGGCAAGTCCCTTTACAGCGTAGATGGTTATGCATCCTATGATGTTTCCATCGAGCAGTACTTAAATGTATTCAGTGAAACAGAAGAAGAAATGAAGGCACTTCTTTCTTCCGGTAAGTTAAACGATACCATCGCTCCTGTAGTAAGCACTATCAAGGAGCCGGTAGCTGTTCCTATGGGTACTACCATGAAGGATGCTATCTGGGCAGAATACATTCAGGCAACTGACAGCATTGAAGGTATCCTTTCCTTTGATAGCTTTGAGCCAATCTTCACAAGTAATGATACCAGCCATACAACAAGTCCGATTTACGACGCAAAGGTTACTAAGGTTCATTCCGAAGAAGATTTAAAGACACCTGGTTACTATGACAGAATGTTCCGTGCTTACTTCTACGACAGCTTCGGCAACAAGGGTTACAAGACGATTTCTGTTATTGTTTATGACTTAGACAATAAGGAAAAGCCAACGGTTGAAGTACATAGCCAGCCGATGTTCTTAAGCCTTGGTGCAGATGTAAACAACATTAACTGGATTGGTTCCGTATACAATGCAGCCATCAAGTCTGCAGTTGACGCTGACGGCTTAGACCTTTCCGGTAATATCAGAGCAGATCTTTCTACACTGGATTCCTCCACACAGGGAACCTACGATGTAAAGATTACTGTAACCGACTATGTTGGAAACTTCACAGAGGTTATTGTACAGGTTATCGTTGAGTAATAAAGACATAACACATAAAAAAACAGGGTGCTCGGGATATGGATTCCGGGCACCCATTTTCTGAGGAAGATGGGAAACGAGTGTTCCAAGAGAGGAAGATTGCATGAAGAAGAAAAAAATAAAAACGATGATTGCGGTACTTGCAGTGCTTGCCGTGGTTATTGGAATTGCATTTTGGAATAATGACGATTCCTCCATTTTGGAGGGCTCGGCAGTGTCCGCTTCGCCATATGAGGAATCTTATATGGCTTATTTGCTTGAAAACGGTTATGACGGCGAAGGCGAGCCAAACTTTGCCGATGCAGAAATCGCTATTGATTTAGAGAAATTTACCGCAACAGGCGGAATGAAAGCCTCCTTTGCAGATGGTGTGCTGACCACAAACGAAGAAGGAAAAGTGACCTGGACGTTCCGTGTAAAAGAAGAAGGTTTTTACAATTTGGAAATGTCCTATGTCCCGTTAGAAGGAACCACCTCTGACATTCAGAGAAGAATTTTGATTGATGACAAGGAACTTTACGAGGGTCTGGCGCAGTTGGTATTAAAGCGCCGTTATCACGATGAAGATATCCGTGTAAAAAATAATGATGAAATCCGACCTTCTGCAGTAGAAGTATTCGAAGAATCTACGATATATGCAGAAGATTATAACAGAAGAACCGGCGAGCCGTTTCTCTTTTATCTGACCAAAGGGGAACATACCCTGACGATGGAGTCTGTAAAAGAACCGGTAGCATTTTTGGGTCTTACGTTTAAACAGAAAGAAGAAGCACCTGCTTATGCAGATGTGATTGACGAATTAAAGAGCAAGTATTCCGTGTATGACGGAGAGGTGCTCATCGGACAGGCAGAAAGAAGAGAAGGTATCACAACACAGATTACCAAGAGTTCTGCGTCCATTAACATTAAGAAGAATTATTCCGACGCTAACAATATGCCGTATCATCCGTATCATATTATTTATAATACGATCGGGGGCGACAGTTTTAAGATTTCCGGTGATTATATCATCTGGGAAGTAGAAGTCCCGAAGGAAGGACTTTACCAGTTGACCTTTAAGGGCCGTCAGTCTCAGAACAGAGGTGTTACCTCTTATCGTCGTATGTACATAAACGGAGAGGTTCCGTACGAAGAGATGAACCTTCTCTCCTTCAATTACAACAGTGATATGCAAAACGATACCGTTTCCGATAAAAACGGAAATCCGTATCTGTTCCATTTAAAAGAAGGTAAGAACACCATTAAGTTAGAGGTTGTCGTTGGTGAACTCGGCGGTGTTATTACCGAAGTCGAAGAAAGTATGTATAACTTAAACCAGTTATACTTAAAAACCGTTCAGCTGACCGGACAGGTTCCGAGCCAGTATATCGATTATGAAATCGAAAAAAAGGTAGATGGCTTTGTGGAAGGTCTGCTGTTTGAAAGCGAACGTCTGATGAATGCCTGCGCGGAGATGGTGCGAATCACCGGTGAAAAGGGTGAGAACACCGCTCTTCTTGAGAAAATGGCAATTCAGGCACAGGAACTGGCAGAAGATCCGGAAGAAACCGTTTCCCAGTTAAACCAGTGGAAGAGTAACATTGCGGCTCTCGGTACCTGGCTGGTTACAATTTCTGAAATGCCGCTCGAAATTGATGCGATTATCCTTTCCGGAGAAAATGCAGAACTTCCGAAGCCGAATGCGGGATTCTTTAAGAGTGCATATTACGGAGTTTACCGTTTTATTGCTTCCTTCTTTGTAAAGACAAATGAGGTGACCAGTGAAACAGATGAAAATAAGGGCGATGATGTGCTGACGGTATGGATGGTATCCTCCGGTAAGGAGCAGGCACAGATTCTCCAAAACATGATTGATGAAACCTTTACACCAAACTATGATATCCCGGTAAAATTACAGCTGATTCCTCTGGATGTCGTACTTCGTGCGGCGCTTACCGGTAACGGACCGGATGTTTTAGTTGGTGTGAGCCAGGGCACGCTGGCTGATTTTGCACAGCGTAATGCGCTGGTCGATTTAAGTAAATTAGATGGTTTTGAAAAGGAAGCAGAGAGATACTTCCAGAGTGCCATTGACGGTGCGAGATATTTGGACGGTATTTACGGTCTTGCAGAGACACAGAACTTTATGATGACCTTCTACCGTACGGATATTTTAAATGAACTTGGCGCAGAAGTTCCGAAGACGTGGGATGATGTGGCAGAACTCATTCCGTTATTACAGAGAAATAACTATGATTTCTGCATGCCGACAACGTCAATTTATGCTTCGTTAGTGTTCCAGTACGGTGGAGATTTCTACCTTGGAAAAGGAAATGATTACGGCATTGCGTCCGGACTTGCCTCCGATGAAGCAATGCAGGCATTCAAGGATTTAACCGATTACTTTACGGCATATAAGCTTCTGGTATCGGTAGATTTCTCGAACCGTTTCCGTACCGGTGAAATGCCGGTTGGTATTACCAACTATACAACCTATTGTAACTTAGAGATTTTCGCTCCGGAAATCAAAGGTCTTTGGTCCTTTGCCCCGTTCCCGGGTGTGTTAAAAGAAGACGGAACGATTGATAATACCTACGTTTCCGATACTTCCCAGAGTGTAATCATGAAGAACTGTGACAATTTAGAGGATGCCTGGACCTTCCTGAAGTGGTGGACCGGCACAGATGCACAGTTCCAGTATGCGACTACCATCGAGTCTATCATGGGTACGGCAGCAAGATATGCACCGGCGGATAAGGCAGTGCTTGCGCAGCTTCCGTGGAGTGCGAACGAATACCGTCAGCTGGTTGCCCAGATGGAAAACACCAAGGGTATGCCTGCCGTACCGGGCAGTTATATGGCAGCGCGAATGGTACAGTATGCATTTGATGATGTTGTAGCAAACTCTTCT
Source organism: Lachnospiraceae bacterium (assembly GCA_015057585.1). Lineage (GTDB taxonomy): Bacteria > Bacillota > Clostridia > Lachnospirales > Lachnospiraceae > SIG299. The sequence goes on from SVEF01000011.1 coordinate 84,213, forward strand.
AATCCAAGAGAAGCCTTATATTTGAATATTAAAGCAATTGATAAAGAATTAATGAAAAAACGTGCCGAATTTGGCCTGAACACAGAACTTGAGTAGGAAGGAGGAAGAACATGAACAAAAAGAAAAAAGAACCGTTTTCTGTTGTTTGGCAGAGACATAAAAGCAAATACTTAATGATTCTTCCGTTTGGACTGTTATTTGTTCTGTTTACCGTCCTTCCGGTTGCTGCGGCAATGCTGCTGAGTTTAACTTCTTTTAACATGGCAGAAATGCCAAAGTTTGTCGGATTGGAAAACTACATTAACTTGCTGGTACAGGATGATATTTTCCTGATTGCGGTAAAGAACACATTTGTTCTGGCGCTGGTAACAGGACCGCTCAGTTATCTGATGTGTTTTATGCTTGCCTGGCTGATTAATGAATTGCCGCCGATTCCGAGAGCATTTTTAACGCTCGTGTTTTATGCACCGTCTCTTTCCGGTAATGCCTTTATGTTCTGGAAGTTGTTTTTCTCTTCCGACTCATACGGCTTTGCAAATGCATGGGGAATGAAGCTGGGGATCATCGATGAACCGGTCCTTTTCTTCTCGACAGCAGAAGCAATTTTACCAATTTTAATTATTGTTCAGTTATGGTTAAGCCTTGGTGTCAGCTTCCTGGCATTTATTGCGGGCTTGCAGACCGTAGATAAGTCGCTTTATGAAGCGGCGGCAGTCGAAGGCATTAAAAACCGTTGGCAGGAACTTTGGTACATCACCCTTCCGTCCATGAAGCCACAGCTCATGTTTGGTGCGGTAATGCAGATTACCAACTCCCTGTCCATCTCTTCCATTTCCACAGAACTTGCCGGATTCCCTTCGGTAGCTTACGCAGGTCATACGATTCTGATTCACTTACATGACTATGGTAATGTCCGTTACGAGATGGGTTATGCGTGTACCATCGCTGTAATACTGTTCTTTATCATGTTAATTTGTAACGTGCTTGTTCAGAAATTATTGCGTAAGATCGGTTAATCAGGACGAAAGGAAGAAGAGAAGATGATTAAAATATTCCGTGCCATACGGCACTATTTGAGAATGCGAAAAATCCGCAGACGCAACCGAAGTCTGGGTGTGGATATCGTGCTTACGATATTCCTTGCGTTTTTTGGTTTATTCAGCTTATTCCCGCTTTGGATGATAATAATTAATGCATTCAAACCGATGAGTGAGGTATTTGTATTCCCACCAAGAATTTTTGTAGAAAACCCAACGATAAATAACTTTTTTGACCTGGGAGCCATTATCGAAGAATTCGACATTCCGTTTTCCAGATATGCATTTAATACGGTGTTTATTACGGCACTCGGTACATTCGGTACGGTACTTCTTGGTTCCATGGCGGCTTTTCCATTGGCAAAGTACGAATTCCCGGGTTCCAAGTTTATGTCCCAGTTAATTGTATACTCTCTTATGTTCAGTGGCTCGGTAACAGCAATTCCAAACTACTTTATCATGAGTGGTCTGGGCCTGATTGACACCCACTGGGCCATTGTTCTTCCGGCAGTCGGAGGAACACTCGGTCTGTATCTGATGAAGAACTTCATGGTACAGATTCCGGATGAACTCTTAGAAGCGGCAAAAATTGACGGAGCCAACGAGATGCAGACGTTCTTCGGAACGGTTATGCCTCTTTGTAAACCGGCATGGATTACCGTAATTATTTTCTCCGTGCAGGGTCTTTGGGGCAACGGCGGCGGTGTTTTCATTTATTCCGAGGAATTAAAACCGCTCAGTTACGTACTTTCCCAGATTGTAGGCTCCGGTATTGCGAGAACCGGTGTATCTTCGGTTGTTTCGTTGATTATGATTATAGTACCGATTGCGGTATTCGTTATTTCCCAGAGTAACGTTATGGAAACCATGGCGTCCTCCGGTATGAAAGGTTAGGAGGGGTAATATGAAAAAGCAGATGTTAAAACGTATTGCGGCTGCTGTATTGTGTTGCCTCGTAGTGTTTACTTCCGAAGCAGGAGTAAGTGCACATGCCGCAGACGGAAACAGTTATGTATATGATGGATATGTTTATGATTTCTGGGGAGAAGCACAGGAATGCCCTGCGGCATTTTCCCTCGGAGGAATCATCGACAGTGATTCCCTGGCATATGGTTTTGGAAGCATTGATGATGTGTGCACCAGCGATGACGGAAGAATTTTCCTCGCAGATAAAACCAATGCCCGTGTTAACGTGTTTGATGAAAAAGGTGAATTCTTAAAGACCATCCAGACGGTATATGCAGGTGATAAGAAGATTGCCTTAAATGAAGACGGAACCCAGGTAAAACTGGCAGGTCCGACCGGAACGTATTATCATGACAAAAATGATGAACTTTACATCGCAGACAGTACAAATAAGATCGTGTACGTACTGGACGGACAGACCTATTATTTAAAGAGAATGATTGGTCAGCCGGATAATTTATCCGGTGTTACGGAGTATGTGCCGAGTAAAGTGACAGTAGATATGGCAGACCGTATCTATATCGTTGTACAGTCCAGTTATGAAGGTATTATTGAATTAAACGAAGACGGTTCATTCTCGCGTTATTTTGGTGTAAATGAACCTGGTGTTAACCTGATTGAGTTCTTCTGGAAGTCCATTGCAACGGATACCCAGAAGGAAAAGATGGGTAAGATTTATGCGCCGGCATTTACCAATGTGGTGACGGATTCGGAAGGCTTTGTCTATGCGGTTACCAATGACTCCGCGGCAGTAGACAGCGTGTTCCGGTTGAATTCCAAGGGTGAAAATGTACTCCGTGAAATGGGGGGGATACCGGTTATCGGCGATTTGACCAGCAGTGGAGTGACCAGTTCTTTCATTGACGTTGCCGTAACAGATTATGGTGTTTATGCTGTTTTGGATAACACAAAGGGCCGTATTTTCCTGTACGACTACGACGGACAGGTGTTGAATGTTTTTGGTGGTTACGGAAAGACAAAAGGACAGTTTTCCAAGCCGACGTCCATTGCATGGAATGGCTATAACCTGGTGGTAACAGATACCGATTTGCGTTGTGCTTACATCTTAAATCCAACGGATTTTGGTCAGGTCATGTTAAGAGCCAGTGAAGAGTACTATAACGGTAACTGGGATGCAGCAACGGAATTGTTCCGTGAATGTATCCGCTGGAACAGTAACTATGAGGTAGCATATGTCGGTATCGGAAAGAATCATCTGATGAAGGATGAGTACGAGGATGCGATGTATTACTTTAAGTTGGGCAATGCAAGAACGTATTATTCCGATGCGTATAACGGCTACCGCGGAGAACAGATCCGCGACAACTTCTGGATTATTGCACTTTTATTTGTAGCAGGTATTTCAGCGCTTATTTTATCCGAAGTTCGATATCATAAAAAAGCAGGACAGAAGGGAGGAACGGACAGATGAGTACATGGGAAAGAGTGAAGTATGTAAAGCACTGTTTGTTCCATCCGTTTGATGGGTTTTATGAGGCAAAGAACCGCGGCAAGGGAAGTATTCTGGCTGCAACGGTTCTGATTGCACTGTACTGTATTCTGGACTGTGTGGAAGTACAGTACACAGGCTTTATCATGAATTTAAACCAGATTTCCAGAATGAACAGCGTAACAATTTTTATTTCCGCATTGACGGTACTTTTGCTCGCTGTTATCAGTAACTGGACAATCACAACCCTGTTTGACGGAAAGGGGAAATTAAAAGACATTTATATGGTACTTGGTTATTCCCTGGCGCCGATGGTGGTGATTGATGCGTGTATTGTTCTTGCAAGTAATTTCGTAATAGAGGAAGAAGCAGTAATTTTAGTGGCCATCCGCTGGATGGGTATTGCATGGAGTGCGTTTTTAATTGTGACCGGTCTTTGTACCGTTCATGAGTTTAGTCTGGCTAAGACGCTGGTTACCATTTTGGCGACGCTTGCTGCAGCACTGATTATTCTTTTCCTCCTGGTATTATTTATTTCACTTGTGGAACAGATGGTACAGTTTATTTACATCTTCAGTAAAGAATTTATGCGAAGAATTTAGCGATAGGAAGGAGTAAATGGTTTTATGAAAAAGATAGTAAAAATTTTGTTGGCCGTTGCGATTCCTGTTGCACTTGTATTCCTGGTATTGTTCATTGTAAGAGTGACAAAGGTGGACGCGGTCCGCAGTCCGGAAACCAAGCATGCTTATCAGGTGATTCCGGGAGAGGAAATCGAAATTGGCAAAAAAGATGTTAAGGTTGCGGAAACAGATGGGAAGATTCTGTATGTCAATCCGCAGGATTTAAACATTATTCTGGAGGATAAAGCGACCGGAATCCGTTTTGCAGCCGTGGATACAAAGGGAACTAATACGGAAAAATCACTGATTACCGTAAACTATATCGGTGAGGACAATTCTTTTGGTTCCTGGGATTCCTATCAGTACTGTTTGCAGAACTATGACAGCGAATCCGAAGAGAAAGCATATCGTCTTTTTCAGCTGGAAAGCGGTGTCCGTATTGCAATGCATATCAGTGAAGGTGCGTCGACCAGATTCTATGAATACATGCCACAGAAGATGTCGGTGTCCAATTATAATGATGTGTTTATCGGGGGTCTGGACCGTCTGGTTGCAGAAGGCACCCTGACAGAAAAGGAAGCAGACCGATATAAGCAGTCTTTAAAACTGGCATATAAAAAGAGTAGGGAGACCGAATCCTACAATGTAAACTTTGTAGGCTCCCCGCCAAAGAGTGCCGTAACGCGACTGATTGCATTATCCCAGCTTGTCGGATATACAACAGAAATGCTGTTGCAGGATGCGGAGGATTTCGGATTTACGGTAGAGTTTACCGAGCCTGCCATCTTTGATATTGTTTTGGATATCATGTTAGAGGGTGATGAGCTGGTAGTAAATATGCCGGTAGAAGAAATTGTCAACGGAAATGATTTCTTCACACTGCAGAACGTGGAGCTTCTGACCAATTTCGGTCTGGTGCGCAGAGAGAACGTGGAAGAAGGCTACATGCTCATTCCGGACGGCTCCGGTGCGCTGGTGCGATTGAATACGTTTGATGCGAAAGTGCCGGACTACGTGAGAGGCTTTTACAACAATGATTATTATACGGATTATTCCTATAAACCGGAGTACGGACAGGAGCTTATGATGCCGGTGTTCGGTATGTATACGTTAACTGCTCCGGCAGAGGAAAACGGAGAGAAAACCGACTTCGTTCCGTACGGATTTATGGGTGTCGTAGAAAACGGTGCGGATACGGCTTATGTAGAAACCATACTTTCAGCAGACGGTTCTGCCAACACGGGCCGTGATTTCAATAAGATTTTCACAACCTACGACGTAACGCAGTATGAGTGGGTGCCGGTATTTGGTGAATACGCAGACAATACAAGTACCTTCCTGTCGTTTGCCCCAATGACACAGGAGGATTACACGGTACGTTATTTCTTCTTCACCGGAGAAGAGGTTTCTTACTATAACATGGCAAAGACCTATCAGAATTATCTGGTAGACGGAAATCTTCCGGGAGTATATCAGTCCGGAGCACAGATTTTCCTCGAGACCATCGGAACACTTTCTCTGGAAGAGAGAATTCTTGGTATTCCGTATGATACGCTCTTTTCCATGACAACTTATAGCGAATTGGCAGCGATTCTGGACGATTTGGATGGACGTCACGCAAATATCTCCTATAAAGGCGTGTTTGACGGTGGTATGAACCACAAGCTGATGAACGGCGGTAAATTGGTTTCTACGAACGGAAGCAGTGAAGAACTGGCTGCGCTGCTTGCAAAAGTGGAAGGTGCACAAGATTCCATTTTCTTAGAGACCGATTTCTTAAAGATTTATGACAAAGGTAACGGTTTTGTAAAGTGGCTGCATGGTCTGGAAGATTACACAAAATCGGTAGCAACAATTTATGGCTATCGTGTGGAAGCGGGCAGATTTAAACAAAGAAGTAATATGTACAATCTTCTGGACCCGATGTACCTGGTAGATGCGGTAACTGATTTTAAGGCAGTTGCAGGAAATTATAATTATTACCTTAATGATTTGACCGAACAGTATTATGCGGATTACGGTAACGGTTACGTTTCTCCGTATGAAGCACAGAGATTGGTGGATGACGCAATTGCGACACTTGCCGAAGGCTCAAAGCTTGCACTGGATAATCCGAGAATGGATAAACTCACCGGTGGAACGATTGCCGTAGATGTATCCAGAGAGAGCAGTGACCTTACGATGTTCTACACATCCATTCCGTTCCGCCAGCTGGTATTAAACGGAATTATGGAATATACCACAACTTCCGCAAATAACAATTCCGATCCTGCAGAGTATTACCTGATGCAGGCTCTGGAAACAGGTGCACAGCCAAAATTTGTGATTTCTGCAAAGAATGTGGATGTACTAAAGGACAGCAAATATTCCTACTATTTCTCCATTCAGTATGATTTGTTGAAGGACGAAATTAAGGAAGTGTATGATGCACTTAACGAAGGCATGGAAGTGATTGGAACTGCCCAAATTGTAAATCATTCCATGTTAGCACAGGATGTATTCCTGACGGAATACGCAAACGGCACAAAGGTAGTAACGAACTATACCTTTGATGACGTGGATTACAACGGGACAACCGTAAAAGCAAACGATTATCTGATTCTGAAAGGAGGAAATTAAGCATGGCACGCCAAAAGATGAAATACAAAAACAAGCGTAAGCTCAATGGCTTTTTATATACTCTTCCTTGGATCATCGGATTCATTATGTTTTTTGCGGTACCGATTGTTAACACAATCATCTGGTCCTTCAGTAACGTCGGCGTAAAGGAAACCGGCGGTATGGAACTTTCGCCAAACGGCGTTATGAACTATATCAGTTTGTTTACAGAGCAGGTAACTACCGATAAACAGACATTTTTACAGTTGTTTACCGATGAAAACGTAAACCTGTTTATCAATGCTCCGATTATTATTATCTTCAGTCTGTTCCTTGCAATTTTAGCAAACATGAATTTCAAGGGCAGAGGTTTTGTGCGTGTCATTTTCTTTCTCCCGATTGTGCTCGGTCTGGATGTTATTACAGAGATGATTACGGTAACGACCGGAGGTGACCTGGTTGCCATGAGAGGTACCGGGATTTTTAGCCAGGGAATGGCGGCCAGACTTTTGATTCAATATACGAGTCTTGATTTGGATATTATCCTTACGGTTACCAGTTTCGTAGACAATATTTTTGATCTGATGTCACAGGCGGGTGTACAGGTACTGATTTACCTTGCCGGCCTGCAGTCCATCAGCCCTAGTTTATATGAAGTAGCAAAAATTGAAGGCGCAACTACCTATGAAACCTTCTGGAAGGTAACGCTTCCGATGATCGGAAACATTTCCGTTTTCGTTATCGTATATACCATCGTGGACATTTTCCTGTCCTCGCCGATTGCGGAAGAGGTATATGCATTTGCGTTCCAAAAGAGTAAAATCGGTGTGGCATCGGCATTGTCGGTTGTTTACATGTTAAATGTGCTTCTGATTTTGCTTCTTGTATTGTTCATATCGAGAAAGGCGGTGAAATCCTAATGGCGAAGAAATATAAACCGAAAAAAGCAAAAGAAGATACACCGCAGATGTTAAAAAGGAAAGCGAAAAAGCTGGTGATCGGAATTTTTCTCGGAGCATTGATTTCGGGACTTTGTTTCACCATGCTGTATCCGATTTTTAAATTGTTCCCAAATGTATTCAGTGAATTGACGGAACTCGGTAATCCGGATGTTATCTGGATTCCGATTGAGAGATCCTTACTCAGTTTTAAAGCGGCATACCGTTTTATCATGACTAAGGGTGCCATGACAATGGTTTATTCGCTGCTTTATGCAGTGGCAATTGTGTTTGTACAGGCGTTTGTCAGTGCCATGACCGGATATGCACTTGCACGAATTGATTTTCCGGGTGCAAAGATTATTTTCATGTTGGTACTGTTTGCATTCTTAGTACCGCCGCAGGCGCTGTTACTGTCCCAGTACATTCACTTTAAGAACTTTGATATTTTAGGTATCATTTCTCTGTTAACCGGAGATACCATTGACCTGATTAACAAACCGGTTACACTGTTTTTACTTGCATTGCTTGGGTTTGGTGTAAATCAGAGTTTGTTTGTATTCATTTTCCGTCAGTTCTTTAAGAACACACCAAAGGAACTGGAAGAGGCAGCGTTAATTGACGGCTGCGGTTTCCACAAGACTTACTTTAACATTATGCTTCCGAATGCAAAACCTGCGATTGCAACCGTTGCGGTTCTTGGTTTTGTATGGAACTATGGCGATACTTACTATACCGGATACTTCCATCCGGACGGACCGTATCTCGGTTCTATTTTGACGACAACCTTCCAGCCTGCAAATGAGTATTTCATTACGACGGCGATGAGAGAGTGGTATAATCTACCGGCGACAACGAGTTTCGTATTTGATGCCGTAAAACAGGCGGGTGCTTTGATTTATATGATTCCATTGTTAATCGTATATTTCATTGCCCAGAAGTGGCTGGTAGAAAATATTGAAAATGCAGGTATTGTTGGTTAGTCGGATTAAAGGAGAGTTTTGTATGAAGTTTAAGAAATATGTATTTGGCGTTCTGGCAGGAGCACTTTTGGTGCTCTGTGCCTGCACCGGCCCCGGTCAGGAGGCGGATCCGACCGCAACACCAACACAGGAACCGACACCTTCACCAACGCCGATTGTTTATTATTCAAAAATTAAAGTAGATGAAACAAAAACACACCAGACATGGGAAAGCTTTGGTGTAAGCGGATGCTGGTGGGCTCAGTACGTGGGAGGCTGGGATCAGCCGTACAAGAACCGCGAACTGGCAACCAGAGAAGAAATTGTCCAGTATCTGTATTCGATGGAAAACGGTATCGGATTGACCTCGTACCGTTATAATCTTGGTGCAGGCTCCGTGGAAAAGGAAAACAGCGGTAACTTCTGGTATCCGGAACGAAGAGCGGAGTGTTTTGAAATTTCTGCAGGAAAGTATGACTTTGAAAATAAAGATGTCAATGCACAATGGATGTTAAATCGTATTGTGGAAGTGACGGAGGGAGAAGTGGATGTTGTTCTTTTCTCCAACAGTCCACTCTGTCGTCTGACAACGAACGGTAAAGCACAGATGACTTCCGGAGAAACAAATAATCTTCCGAAAGAAAATTACGATGATTTTGCAAAATATGTGCTGGATGTAGCAGAATATTTTGTTTCCCAGGGCATTCCGGTAACAGACCTTTCTCCGATTAATGAGCCGCAGTGGGAGTGGGCAGATGGTCAGGAAGGCTGTCACTATGAGCCGAAACAGTGCGCGGAACTGCTCCGTGTGTTTGTGGATGAACTGAATAGGAGACCAAATCTGGTGAATGCAGGAGTAAAGATTTCCGCAGTGGAAAGTGCCTACTGGGGAGGAGACGCACTGGAGTACTATAAGGCAATTATGGATGATGAGGTACTGGGGGATTACTTTAAGGTATTTGACTGTCATTCCTATGCGTCGAATCTGGCTGGTAAGCTGCATTTTAAGGAAGTAGCAGAGGCAAGATGGCCGGGGGTTGAGTTCCGTATGACCGAGTGGTGTGAGATGGTAAACGGTTCGGACTACACCATGGATTCCGCCTTTGTTATGGCGAATGTTATTATGCAGGATATTAAGGAGCTGGATGTAACAGCATGGCAGTACTGGGTAGGTGTTGCAAATGGCGGCTACCGTGATGGTTTAATTTATGTCAACACCTCTGCGAGAGCATGCCGTCCGGCAAAGCGCCTCTGGGCAATGGGGAATTTCTCCAAGTTTATCCGTCCGGGTTATGTAAGAGTAGATACTTCTCATAAGTATAAGGATCTCTTAAATTTGGACACGGTAGCATTTACAGGGACGAATAAGGATGGTCAGGATGAACTAGTCATCGTCATCATCAATAAAGAAAAAGAAGCAAAGACCATTCAGATGGGTCTTGAAGATTTTGGAAAGTACACTTCCTACGAAGTATATACGACAAACGAAAGCCGCGACCTGGAAATGACAGCAGGTGGCGAATTTGAACAGTATACCCCAATGACAATTGAGGCAGAATCAATCGTTACAATCCGATTGATTAACAAATAAGAAAGAGGTGGAATATATGGCAACAATCCGTGATATCGCAACAAGAGCGGGAGTTTCGGCTTCTACGGTATCCCGAGTATTAAATATGGATACAACATTAAGTGTTTCGGATGAAACAAGGGAAAATATCTTTTGTGTCGCGGAGGAACTGGAATATATTCCACGAAAGAGCAAAAAAGCAAAAGAAGCCGAGGCAAGGGAAATTACCATTGTCTACTGGTATGAAAATGAGCAGGAACTGGAGGATCCGTATTACCTCTCCATCCGTCTGGCAATGGAACAGAAGGCAGAGGAATACGGATACCGTGCTCAGGTGGTGAGCCAGAACAGTTTAGACAAAATTAATCCTGAAACCGTCGGTGTTTTGGTTCTCGGACGGTTGGGAGACGATGTGCTCCATATGTTAAAAGAGCAGTATGAAAACGTGATTATTATTGATAATACCTTTGCGTTGCCGGGTTTTGACTATGTTGGTTCGGATCTCGCGGCAGCAGCGACGGATTTATTGACACATCTGTACGGACTCGGACACCGGAAAATCGCAAGACTTGGTGGCAATCCGGTTCCGCTCCAGGCGGATAAAGTGTTTTATGACAGCCGCGATGTGGCTTATGCTTCTTTTATGAGAGAACGCGGGATTTATGACGAAGCGTTGATCTATGACTGCGGCGACTATACGACGAGAAATGGTTATCAGAAAATGACGGAGATTTTGGAGGATGAAAACAGACGTCCGACAGCCGTTTTTGTCAGCAATGATTCGATGGCAATCGGTGCATACCGCGCCATTGCGGAAAAAGGACTCCGGATTCCGGAGGACATCAGTGTGGTCGGTTTTAACGACCAGCCAAATGCGAAATATATGATGCCGCCGCTGACCACGGTACGCATTAATACAAAATATATCGGATACTCGGCAGTGGATTTGCTGGTAGAGAGGGAAATGCACCCGAGGGAGTATTATAAACAGGTAATGATTCCGACAGAAATGAAAATCAGGAGAAGCTGTGCACAGCCGGTCCGGGACTAGAGGTAAAGAAAAATGGGAAAGTTTGAAATTAGGGAAGAATTCTATTTAAACGATGAAAAGATGAAAGTAATTTCCGGAGGAATCCATTATTTCCGTGTGGTACCGGAGTACTGGAGAGACCGGCTGGAAAAAATTAAAGCTCTTGGTTGTAATACGATTGAAACCTATGTGGCATGGAATGTACATGAGCCAAAAAAGGGACAGTTTAATTTTGAGGGGATTGCCGATTTAAAGAAATTTATCGAGCTGGTACAGGAACTTGGCCTCTGGGTCATTGTGCGTCCGTCTCCGTATATTTGTGCGGAATGGGAGTTTGGCGGATTGCCGGGATGGCTGGCTGCAGAGGACGGTATGCGTCTTCGCAGTAACTATGAGCCGTTCTTAAACCATGTTCGTGATTATTACAAAGAATTATTTAAGATTTTAGCACCGCTTCAGATTACCAAGGGTGGTCCGATTATCATGTTCCAGGTGGAAAATGAATACGGCTCCTATGGTGAAGATGTGGAATATATGGAAGCGATGAAGCAGATGATGCTTGATAACGGTGTGGAAGTGCCGCTGATTACATCGGATGGTCCTTGGAGTGACCAGCTTGCCTGTGGCAAGGTAGAGGGTGTGCATCAGACAGCAAACTTTGGCTCCAAGGCACACGAGCAGTTCGGCATATTAAAGAAACATGTTGGCGAGAAGCCGTTAATGTGTATGGAATTCTGGGTAGGCTGGTTTGATGCCTGGGGCGAGCACCATCACATCGGAGATCCGCTCGAGCATGCACAGGATTTAAATGACATTCTGGAGCTGGGTCATGTGAATATTTATATGGCAGAGGGAGGAACCAACTTTGGTTTCATGAACGGTGCCAACTACTATGACAAACTGACTCCGGATGTTACGTCATATGACTATGATGCACTTTTAACCGAGGACGGACAGATTACACCGAAGTATGAGGCATTTAAAGAGGTTATCAGACGTTTTGTAGAGATTCCGGAAGTGGAATTTACGACAAAGATACAAAGAAAAGCGTATGGCAAACTGACTCCTGTTGCAAAGGCAGGTTTGTTTGAAGTGCTTGACGATATCAGTACACCGGTAGAACATCATTATCCGCAGCCGATGGAAAAGCTGGGTCAGAACTATGGCTATATTTTATACCGCACTGAGCTGGTGCGCGATAAGCTGATTGAAAGAATCCGCCTTTTGGGTGCAAATGACCGTGCAAAGTTCTATCTGGATGGTGAGGAATTTTTGACCCAGTACGACAGAGAGCTTCTTTCGGAGCAGGGTTCCGTGGATTTGACCGGTGACCGCCTGGATATCCTTGTGGAAAACATGGGACGTGTCAACTATGGCGCAATGATGGAGCATCAGAACAAGGGGATTAAAGGAGCTGTTGTTATCAACGGACACCAGCATTTTAAGTGGACACATTACCCGATTCCGCTTGACACTGTGGATAACATTCCGTTTGACAAGGGTTATACCGAAGGCAAGCCGGCGTTTTACAAGTTTGAACTGGAAGCTGAGGAGCTTGGTGATACCTTCCTTGATTTTGAGGGATTCGGCAAGGGCTGTGTGTTCGTAAACGGCTTTAACCTGGGACGTTTCTGGGAAATCGGACCACAGAAGAGACTGTACATTCCGGCACCGCTCTTAAAGCAGGGAAAGAATGAGATTATTCTTTTTGAAACCGAAGGCAAGAGTGCAGAGTATATTACTCTGATGGATGAACCTGGACTTGAATAAGACGGAAGAACTAGTTTCTTTTTTGCGGCATTTATGGTAAAATAGCGGAGCGCGGAGGTGTGAAATGGGAAGACGATTTCGAATGTCCACGGCTCTTGATGTGGATGATTTGTTGATGGAATGCGTTCCGTATGCCATAAAGCTTGCTAATGAGAAATATAAATTTGACCCGCCACTCACGATTTATGAGGTGGACCGATGGGGAAAGCTTGGGACAAGAGCGGACGTAATATTTGAGTTTTTTAATGATCCGGAGTTTTTTAAGAACCAGCCGGTGATGGAAGGTGCAAAGGAGTTTGTCCGTAAGCTCTCTACCATGACAGAGGTGTTTATTACGACAGCGGTAGCGCCGCAGTTTATGAGCATCCGGGCCCAGAGGATTCTGGAAGAGTTTCCGGAGATTCCGGCAGAGCATATCTATATGGGTTCCCGGAAGGATAAGATTAACGTTGATATCTTATTTGATGACGGTATGCATAACGTGTTCAAATCCAATGCGGCGTATCCGATTTTGCTGAGAAAGCCTTGGAACCAGAGCGCCACGGGAATGTTGGCGGTAAACAATTACGATGAATTTTTAAAACTCCTGGAAGTGATTACCTCCAGTTATTCTGATGTGGAAGGTTCCTTAAAGGATGCAAAAATTGTAGCACTGGTCGGACCGTCCGGGTCCGGAAAGACCAGAGTGGCAAAACAGTTGTTGGAAATCAGTGACCGTTTTGAAAAACTGGTCAGTTACACGACAAAAGACCGTACGTCTATCAAGGAAAATGACTGGTATCACTATGTAGACAAGAAGACCTTTTTCAAGATGATGGAGCAGGGGTCCTTCTTTGAATCAACGATGTATGCCGGACATGGATTTGGTTCCAAAAAAGAAGAAGTGGATGCGATTTTGGCAAAAGGAAAAATTGTATTGGCAGCAGTAGATATTTGTGGCGCGATGTCCTTAAAAACAAACTATAAAGACGTTGTGACGATTTATGTTAAGCGCGACAAAAAGCAGTTATTACAATCCATCCTGGATAAAAAGTGCTCAAATGAGGACAAGGTCAATCGTATTATTTCGATTGATGATGAGAAACGGAACGAAGATGTTTGTGATTACGTAATTGCGAACGAGAATTACGCAGAAACCGCAGATAAAATTATTGCATTACTGGATAACTAAGAAACAGCGGATAGGTCAAGCGCCTATCCGCTGTCTTTTTGTTTGGTATTATGTAAGGGTTTTTACAATGGCAAGCATTAACTTTACAGTATGTTCAATGGCCTGACGTTCAAACGTCGGGTAATCCATCTGTGCGGAGTTATCCGCTTTGTCCGAAATCGCACGGATGATAAGGAAAGGAAGACCATTGTTATAAGCGGCCTGTGCAATGGCGGCACCTTCCATTTCCGTGCACATGCCATGGAAATTTTCTGTGATAAAATCCTTTTTTGTTTTGTCTGCAATGAACTGGTCTCCGGTCACAACACGTCCCTCGTGTACATGGATTTCCGGATTGACCTTTTCACACAGTTCTTTTGCAAGGGCGCGTAATGGAGCATCTGCAGGGAATGCGGAAACCGGCATTCTCGGAATGGTACCGAGAGGATAGCCAAAGGCAACTGCATCGACATCGTGCTGCATCGCATCCGTACAAAGCACGATATCGCCAATATCAATGGCTGCATCCAACGAACCTGCAATTCCGGTATTGATAACGGCATCTACATGGAACAGATCTGCCAGGATCTGTGTGCAGCAGCCGGCGTTTACCTTACCGATGCCGGATCGTACCACGGTTACCGGTTTTCCCAGAAGGAGTCCGTCATAAAACTCCATGGATGCTTTTTTTGTGATAGTCAGTTGTTCCATTTTTTCTTTTAACTGTGCAACTTCCTCTTCCATTGCACCAATGATTCCAAGTTTCATGAGCAAAATCCTCCATAATAATCTCTTTTAGCCAAAGTATAGCATAAAAAAAGGGCTTTTTCAATGAAAAGCCCAAGAGGAGTAAGGTATCCTTTCTAATTTAATTGGCCGCAAAACTTCCGGAAGCAGAGCCAACCGTAATGGTATAGGTTTCACCGGAAATGATTTCAGGAGAACTTAAAATTACAACTGCGAAGGATAATTCCGGCGCATAGGAAATGATAACATTGCCGGAAGCATCCACCAGTGAGACCGGGGTTTTTGCCGGCTGGTTGCCCACACTGACTGCAATTACGCCCTGCTCGGAGGCACTGAAAGTCTGTGCCATGCCTGCGGCACCGGTTCCGATAAAAGTGCCGCCGGTAATAGTGGCAGAGGAATCAAAATCCAGAGTTGCCGTATCGCCCTGGGTTGGGCCTACAACCGTTGTAAAACCGCCGGAGATGGAAAGCGTCCCATTGGCGTCGATCCCATCGCCGGATGCGTTGACATAAAGGGTACCGCCGGAAATTTCAATGCTGCCGTTTCCGGCACTCATACCACCCATACCGCCCATGCCGCCTTTCCCACCGCGGCCTCCGAACATATCACCACCCCAGGCACCGCCGAATCCGCTTTCGTCAGTGCCGCCGGCAGCATTTAAACCATCATCGGTTGCTTTGAGTTTGATGTCCCCACCATTGATTTTGATATCAAGAGCTTCCAGTCCCTCATAACATTCTGAAATATCGATTTTGCCGTCGTTGATGGTCAGGGTTTCGTCTGCATGGATACCGTCATCGCCACTGGCAAGAATCAGAGTTCCACCGTTAAGTGTTACGTTTGCGTCTGCATGAATGGCATCATCCGCAGAATTTATTGAAATATGACCCTTGGAAATCAGGATGTCGCCGGTTGCCTTCAGACCCTTACAGCTGATGCTGTCTTCTTCGGTTCCTACAGAAGATGTGTTACTGCCCGGCCGTCCCATGCCGCCAAAGCCACCGAAACCACTGCCGGAAGACTTTGTTCCGTTCTCACTTCCACCGCCGGAGACAATATAAATACTGCCGTCACAAATAGTTGCATAGGCCCCGGCGCTGATGCCGTCACCGGTTGTCTCCATGATAACAGAGCCGTTTGCCATATAGAGAAATCCTTTGCTTGTATCGTCTGCATTTTCTGCGTGGATTCCGTCTTTTCCGGAACGGATGGTTAAGTAGGTATTTGCCACACGCACGCTGTCATTTGCATCAACACCGTGGCTTGCAGCGGTTATCTGATATGTGCCTCCGGTAAATACCAGATCATCTTTGCCGACAATACCGTGACCGGCAGGGGAACTTACAGTAAGAGTTCCGGTTCCGTTTAAGGTCAGATCCTGCTTTGAAAACAGGGCGCCGTCAATACCGCTTTCAGAGGAATCGGTAAAGGAACCGCCGTTTGTCAATGTGTTCTCTGTACCGTCAGCGAGGGTAACAAAAACCTTGTCTGCGTTTTTGATATAGATGGCGGCAGAATCGGAACTTGTAATGTTTGCTCCGTTTAATACAAGTTGCGGTTTGTCTGAGTCGGCCGCATCCACAATAATCTGTCCATTTTCCAGTGAGCCGGAAAGAAGGTAGGTGCCGTCACCGAGAATGGTAACCGTGGTGCCGTCGATACGCACACTTTTGCTGTTACAGGAGACAGAAGTTCCGTTTAACTGGATAGAAATGCTCTTGCTTTCGTTATAACTTGCATCCATGTCACGCTTTGTAAAAAAGTCTGTGTCGGGAACAATGGTTGTAATCTCGGAATGTTCCGGAAGCCCAACAGGGGATGTTTCAGATGGAGTAATCACCGGATTTGTCCCTTCGGAAGGAGTGTCGGTATTTGTTTGCGGAGTATTGCCGCCCGGAGTAGCAGGATTCTCCGGAATAGGAGTGTTTTCGCTTTCGGTTGGCGTCGGGAGCGGATTGTCCGAGTTTCCCGCAGGCGAACAGCCCGCAATCAGCGTTATAAAGCAAAGGCCTGCCAGACAAAATTTTATGTATTTTTTCATGAATCGTTCCTCCAATAAAATATAATTTTCTTTTTTGTTTTTGCATTTTTATTTTGGTCTTATATTAAAATAAGAGTGTGAAGTTTCTGTGAAAGAAATACGGAAGTTTTATGAGTTTTTTGAAAAAAGAAAGCAAGGTTAAGAATTGCCAAAAAGCATAAAAAGGTGTAGAATAACAATAATAGAAAAATAGGAGTACTGGGTCGAATGAAACGAATTTTATTAACCGGCGGAGGAACGGCCGGTCACGTGACGCCGAATCTGGCGTTGATTCCTCATTTAAAAAAGAATGGGTATGATATTTCATACATAGGGTCTTATGAAGGAATTGAGAAAGGGCTTGCCGAGGCTGCGGGGATTCCTTATTACGGTATTTCTTCGGGGAAACTACGCAGGTATTTTGATATCAAGAACTTTTCGGATCCGTTTAAAGTAATAAAAGGATTTTTTGAAGCGTGCAGTCTGATGCGTAAATTAAAACCGGATGTGGTCTTTTCCAAAGGTGGTTTTGTATCAGTTCCGGTTGTGCTGGCAGCAAAGGCCGGAAAGATACCGTGTATTATTCACGAATCGGATATTACACCGGGGCTTGCGAATAAGATCTGCATTCCGGCAGCAAAAAAAGTGTGTGCCAACTTTCCGGAGACGATGAAATATCTCCCGGCAGAAAAAGCAGTTCTTGCAGGAACACCAATCAGGGAAGAACTGTTTTCCGGAAACCGGATTGCCGGTCTGGATTTTTGCGGATTTTCTGCAAATAAGCCGGTATTGATGGTTGTGGGAGGCAGTACCGGGGCAAAAGCGTTGAATGAAGCGGTACGCAATCTCCTTCCAACCCTGCTTCGTGATTATCAGATTATTCATTTGTGTGGTAAGGGAAAAGCGGCAGAAGAGTATGATAATACGGAAGGTTACCGCCAGTTTGAATATGTCAGTAAGGAAATGAAGGACTTGTTTGCGGCTTCCGATCTGGTAATTTCCAGAGCCGGAGCAAATGCTATCTGTGAATTATTAGCACTCAGAAAGCCGAATATTCTGGTTCCGCTTCCTGCGGCATCCAGCCGTGGCGATCAGATTCTGAATGCAGAGTCCTTTGAACACCAAGGATATTCTTATGTGCTTCAGGAAGAGAACCTGACCAATGATACCCTGTTGAAGGCGATTCAGTCTGTGACACAAAACAGAGAAACATATGTATCGGCGATGGAACAGAGTACGTTGAACAATGCAATTGAGACTGTGCTCGGATTGATTGAAGAGTGCAGAAAAAAATAGAGGAAGGAACAGGAATATGTCATATACGGCATTATACCGAAAATTCCGTCCGACGACATTTGAGGATGTCAAGGGACAGGATCATATTGTGACAACCCTGCGCAACCAGATTAAGGCAGGGCGTATCGGACATGCATTTTTGTTTACCGGAACCAGAGGCACGGGAAAAACGACATCGGCACAGATTTTAGCCAGAGCTGTCAACTGTGAGCATCCGGCAGACGGAAATCCGTGCGGGGAATGCGCTATGTGTAAATCGATTGCGGCGGGAACTTCCATGAATGTCATAGAGATTGATGCCGCATCCAATAACGGCGTGGATAACATTAGGGAAATTGTGGAGGAAGTCCGATACTCACCAACGGAAGGAAAATATAAAGTTTATATTATTGACGAAGTACACATGCTGTCTGCAGGTGCATTTAATGCGTTGTTAAAGACACTGGAAGAGCCGCCGTCTTATGTTATCTTTATTTTGGCTACGACGGAAGTGCATAAGATTCCGATTACCATTTTGTCCAGATGCCAGCGGTATGATTTCAGGAGAATTACCGTAGAAGAAATAGCAGGACGTCTAAAGGAACTGGTTACAGCGGAAGAACTTCCGGCAGAGGATAGGGCGCTGCGCTATATTGCAACGGCGGCAGACGGCTCCATGCGAGATGCCATCAGCCTTCTCGATCAGTGTGTGGCATTTTATCTGGGAGAAACTCTGACTTATGACAAGGTGCTCGAGGTGCTTGGTACAGTCGATGTCTCAATATTTGGAAGACTGATGTCCTATATCCGGGAGCAGAAGGTGACGGAATGTCTTGGTCTTTTGGATGAAATTGTAGCCCGGGGCAGGGAATTAACACAGTTTACCGTGGATTTTACCTGGTATCTGAGAAATCTTCTCCTTGCAAAGGCCTCAGAGGACCTAATGGACACCATGGAAATACCGACAGATTACCGGGAGGAGTTTTTAAAAGAAGTACATGCAAACAATGCGGAGCAATTGGTGCGTTTTATCCGAATCTTTTCGGAACTGACCAATAAGATCCGCTATGCTTCCCAGAAGAGGGTTCTGGTGGAAGTGGCGTTGATTAAATTATGTAAACCACAGATGGAAATGGAATATGATGCCCTTTCCCACAGAGTTACACAGTTGGAGGAGGCGCTGGAGCATGGCGTGGTTCCGGCAAGGACAGAAGTGGCTTCGACGCCGATGAAAGAAGAACCGGAAGAAGAGGAAGAAGTCATTTATCCGAATGCAATGCCGGAGGATATCCGGGAAGTAGCACAACAGTGGGGGCAGATTGTAAACAAACTGCCATCTTCTGTCCGGGTTTCGCTTGCTAATGTACATCCGAGTGTCGGTGAGCAGGGAAAATTGATTTTGGTATTCCATGATGAGTTCGACAAGGATTTTGTGTCGCAGGAGGAACGGCTTGATGAAATTAAAAAGACGATTCGTGGACAAATAAAGAAGGAAGTTGAAGTAAAGACTGTACTGGTAAAAAATAAGAAAGAAGCAGGAATTTATCCGGATATAACAAAACTGATTCAAAAAGTTCCGGTAGAATATGTAGATTAAAGGAAACAATAAGGAGGATAAAATTATGGCAAAGCGTGGAGGATTTCCGGGAGGTATGCCGGGAAATATGAATAATCTGATGAAGCAGGCACAGAGAATGCAGCGTCAGATGGAAGAAAAGCAGCAAGAACTGGAAACGAAGGAATTTACTGCAACAGCAGGAGGCGGAGCGGTATCGGTGACGGTATCCGGTAAAAAAGAGATTACAAGTGTAACTTTAGCACCGGAAGTAGTGGATCCGGATGATATTGAAATGTTACAGGATTTAATTGTTGCAGCAGCAAATGAAGCACTCCGTCAGATGGAAGCGGCAAACGCAGAAGTGATGAATTCCCTTACGGGTGGACTTGGCGGAGGATTTCCGTTCTAATGGATTATTACAGTAACCAGATCACAAAATTAATAGAAACCCTGGCTTCGCTTCCGGGAATAGGAAGCAAGTCGGCACAAAGACTGGCATTTCATATTATTAATATGCCGGAGGAGTCGGTGCAGGTACTGGCGGATTCCATTGTAACGGCCAGAAAAAAGGTTTGCCGTTGCAAGGAATGTTTTACGCTCACGGACAATGATCTCTGTCCGATTTGTGCCAGTCCGGCCCGCGACAAGCAGACCATTATGGTAGTGGAAAATTCCAGGGATTTGGCTGCCTATGAAAAGACAGGAAAGTATAACGGAGTATACCATGTGTTACATGGGGCGATTTCTCCGCTTTTAAACATCACACCGGCAGACTTGACAATTAAGGAATTATTGGTTCGTTTGCAGCAGGATGTAAAAGAAGTGATTATTGCGACGAATTCTAATATAGAAGGAGAAGCGACCGCGATGTATATCAGCAAAATGCTGAAACCGGCAGGAATCAAGGTGACCCGGATTGCGAGCGGGGTGCCGGTCGGCGGCGATCTGGAATATATCGATGAGGTAACGTTGTTAAGGGCGTTGGAAGGAAGAAAGGAACTGTAAGAAGGAGGTGCCGTTATGGAAAACGCAATTTTATACGCAGGAGCAGAAGAACTTCGCACGATTAAAGAACATGTATTGGAACTGAACGGATATCAGGAAAGGAATGCAGAACTTTTAAAAGAAGAGACCCGTTTGGAACGGTTGTTGGCCGGGAAAGAAAAAGAATTGTCGGATGAAATCGAAAGCACCTTAAAAAAACGAAAGAACGCAATTGTTACGTCGTATGAAACACAGTTAAGTACCCTCGGAACCAGAAGAAAAAAGATAAAAGCAAAAAAGGAAAAGGAAAAGAGTATCAAGGTATCTGAACGCGTTGGAGATGAAACGGCAGATCTCCGTGAGAAAAACAAATGCCTGCAGATTGACATTCGCGCAAATTTGAAAAAGAATAAAACGCCGCGTTTTTGCAATAATACATTGTTCTATGCGCTGTTTATGCCGAAAACGGTGGCAGAGTTTTTGATTTTGGCATTGGCGGTATTGCTTGTGTTTTTTGTGTTGCCGTTTGGCATCTATCAGTTTTTACTTGCAGAGAGATTCGGCGCATGGGCATTGGCAGTTGTTTACATAGCAGATGTGGTTTTGTTTGGCGGATGTTATCTTCTGATAAACAATCTGGTAAAGGAAAAGCATAAGACAACGCTTTCCGAAAACAGAGAACTTCGGCAGGAATACCGCAAGAATTGTCGGACAATGAGAGAGATTCAAAAGGAAATCGAGTCGGACGAGGATGAAAGCAGTTATGGCCTGGAGCGGTTTGATGAAGAATTAAGCGAGATTGAAACAGAAATCGAGAGAGTTGCCACAGAAGAAAAAGAAGAACTGACAAAGTTTGAAAATGAGACGTCGGCAGAACTCACAACAGGAATTCAGGCACGTTACCAGGAAGAACTTGAAGCATTGCGTACGAGAAGCCGTGAAGTGGAAAAAGAGCAGAAGGAAGTAGAAGAAAAAGTGAAAGAATATTCGCTGATGCTTTCGAAACAGTATGAGACTTATCTTGGAACTGAAATGCTGACCGTAGTAAAATTAGACCGGCTGATTAGCCGGATTGAAAAGGGAGAAGCGACCAATATCGGAGAAGCGCTTGCCTTAGAAAGAGAATCCAAAGGAAAATAGTAAAAACAGAAGGAGCAGTTTCCGCATGGCATGGAAACTGCTCCTTTTTAGGAACTTTTACGTTTTTGCTGTTCCAATTTTGTAAGGCAATAGAGAATTCCGTTGCTGATATGGTCTGCCAGTGACATGACAGTATACAGGCGTGTGGTCTGCAGGAGGGAATGCTCCAGAAAACCGGAGAGATTTACAATTCCCGTAATATACAGATGTCCGACATCCGGGAGATCCTTTCCGACACCGGCTCCCGGTTTTAAGGAACCTTGTGCCAAAGTGAAGAATCCGATGTGTGAAGCTTTTCCGAGAGAAGCATCAATGGCGATAATGAAAGGGTTTGGAATTGACGAGTAAATGGTATGGATGACCTCGCTGAGATTTTTGGCATGTACCGGATGCTCTAAAGTGCCATAGACGCAAACAGAACCGGGCTTGCGTTGTAACAATTTGTGCCCGACAATCGGACCAAGAGAATCTCCGGTGGCGCGGTCGGAGCCGATGCATAAAAAAACAAGTGGTTGGTTATATTTTTTTGCCGAAGAAATCATTTCAAATAATTGCTTTCCAAATTCATAGGAAGCGTACCGCTGTTTGGAATCATAATATAGCATGAAGAAAATTCCTTTCCTCTTTTTATTAGAGTATTACCGCTTTTTTGAGAAATAGTCTGTCCGCGGAAAAAAGTTTTTCTTTGCGACACAATCTGTCAAATTCAGCAATATACGCGTGATACAATGAAGAAAAAACGGGAGAGGGCAATATGACAGAAACGATTTATGAGCAGTATTCTACCAAGGAAGAAATACAAAAGACCTTTCGTTTTCCGAGCAACCGGCGGCAGATGGGCAGACCGGGAGATGCAGGAGTTGAAGTTTTTATAGAGGATTATGCCTACTCTTATGCGAAAGCCCTGGCAGAAAAATCTTATACTGACTGTGTGGCAGGCGTTTTGGTCGGGGAGAGTGTATTTGACGGACAGGGGGGAAAAGTACGAGTGGAAGGAATCCTTGTCGCCGAAGCTGTGATGAAACGAGATGTGGCTTGTTTTACGGAAGAGGCCTGGGCGGAGATTTACAGGGATATCGGAGAATATTTCCCGGAGGTTCCGATTGTTGGATGGTTTTTGGGAGGCCCGGGATTTTTGCTGGAAGATGAAGAACGGCAAAGGAAGATTCAGACAGATAATTTTGGAGGAGATAAAATATTTCTGCGGATGGATTCCATGGAGCAGGACGTGAAACTTTTTTTTGTCAGGAATGGCAGAATGCTTCCTTTATCCGGATATTATATTTACTATGAGAAGAATGAAGGAATGCAGAGATATATGATGAAGACACGGCAGGGGAAGATATCTGTTCCGGAGCCGACGGGGTATCCGGAGCCGGAACGGCGACCGATTGCCCGAGAGCGGGAAGAAAAAAGACAAGGAGTATTGTCCGGCCGTCTGATTGCGGTTACGGGAGGCGTCATGGTGTGTCTGGCAGTTTTGGCGATTGGGGCAATGACTTTACAGATTAAAGAGCGGGAGCACCTGAGGCAGCTGCTAAACGAGCAGGAACAGATGGTTGCGTCGCTTTGTACGGCATATGAAGTAAAAGAGGGTGAAACGATGGAAACCATTTGTCAATCGGTGTACGGGTCCGAAGAGATTGCAGATGAGATTCGGAAATTCAACGGATTGGAGGAGGGAGAGAACCCGCAAACCGGTCAAAAAATATTACTTCCATAATCGAAGAAAAGAAAAGTAGTGATAAATTTCAGGATATGTGATAAGATGATGGGGGAAAGAAAACAAAGGAAAGCAGGAAACGTTTGTGGAAGAAACCAAAACTATGGATAAACGAGAAGAACTGGAACTCCGGACAAAAGAGAAGAGAAAGAAACTGACAATGATTTTGGCGGCAGCCATAGTTGTTGTGGCCGCGGCGGGATTGTTTTTTATGCTCCGGACCAAACGGTTTGAGAATTATAAGGAGTTAGCAAGTACAGAATTATATAGCAACGTGATTGGATACGACGCCAAAGGAGACACTTTTTACGCGTACAGCAATGACGGGGCCAAGGGCCTGACGGCAGAAGGAAAAGTACGGTGGGAGATGTCTTACCATTTGGACAATCCGGAACTTTCCTATTGTAATAATGTAGCTTCTGTGGCGGACATCGGAGGAACGTCGGTTTATGTAGTTGCGGAAAACGGAATTCCGTATCATTACGAAGTAATGTATCCGATTGTAAAACATGCCGTTGCAAAGCAGGGGGTTACTGCGGTTCTTCTTGATAACGGAACGGAAGATTTTATTCAGTTGTATGATATTAATGGAACGTTGCGCGTGGATATTAACACCAAGACGAAACTGGATGGAATCCCGGTAGACATAGCGTTGTCTGAAGATGGGAAACGTCTGGTGACTCTTTATGTTACTTTTCAAGGGAGCGAGATTATCGGAAAAGTGACGTTTTACAACGCGGGAGAAGTTGGAAAGAACTATCTTGGAAATGTTGTGGGACAAAAGACCTTTGAGAGAAATGTGTTGGTTTATGATGTCGGATTTTTAAACAAAGATTATGTCTACGTGCTGTATGAAAACGGATTTAGTGTATACCATATGAAGGAAGTGCCGGAACTGGTACAGGAATGCAACATTAAAAATGAAATCCTGGATGTTGCCGTAACAGAGGATGGCATCTACTTTGTAGAAAAGACAAGTTTAGGAGAAAAGAGGCTGAGTTTTTATTCGGTTGGGGACGGACTGATTGCGGAATGGAGGTCAGAGACGTGGAAGAATGTGCCGGAATATGAAAAATTTATGGCAACCAAGGACGAAGTCATCTTTTTTAGTCCGCAAAGCGTATTGATTTATAGAAAAAACAAGAGTCTGAAGTACAAAGGAGAATTCCGTGGAACGCAGGAAGCGCTATTTCCAATCGGAGGGAATAAGTACTTTTTGGTAGATTCCCATGGAGTCCGGACGATAAAATTATCGGGCAAGAAACAAAATGAAGGAGAATAACTTATGAATTGGCTGTTACTGATTGTGATTGCCATTATAGCAGTCGGAGCGTTTTTGGGAGGAAGAGCAGGGTTGGTGAAAGCAGTGTTTTCACTGGTTTCCACCATTGCAGTGATTATTCTGACGACGCTTTTGAGTCCGATTGTCACAGGCATATTACAAGAGAATGAAACGATAACGGGAACGATTACCGGAAAACTGGATGAGATTATTAATTTGGAATTTATGGCGGAAGGGATGGAGAATGAAAATGATCCGCTAGGTTATGTGGAAAATCTTTCTTTGCCGGAGAGTATAAAAGAAATATTAATAGAAGCCATAGAAAATGTCCTCGCAGAGCGGCAGGAGGAGGCAGAATCCTTTGTAGGGGATAAGTTGGAAGCGCTGGAGAACTATATATGTGGAGTGTTGTCAGATATGATTATTCGTGCAATCGGTTTTGTGATTACGCTGATTGTTGTGGCTGCAGGAGTTGCATTGCTTTGCTTCTTGTTAGATATATTAAGTAAACTTCCGGTGATTCATCAGCTAAACACGCTTGCCGGTGCTGCATTTGGTGCACTGGAGGGACTAATGATTGTCTGGATTTTCTTTATTATCCTTACTATGTTTGCCAGCACGGCATTTGGGCAGAATGTTTTTGCAATGATTAGTGAAAGTGAGATGCTGGGGTATCTCTATGACCACAACTTTATTTCTAAAATCATTACGGGAAAACTTTAAAATCAGTTGAATTTCAGTGGTTGATAAGGTATACTGACAACGTAAGCACTTACATTCCGGAAAGAGATCCGGAATATGATATAAGAATAAAGGAGATACGAACATGAACGACATTATTGCGCAGTTTCAGAAACTTGGTATTATTCCTGTAGTAGTAATTAATGATGCAAAGGATGCAGTGCCTCTTGCAAAGGCTCTTTGCGAAGGCGGTCTTCCGGTTGCAGAAGTTACATTCCGTACAGACGCAGCAGAAGAAGCAATCCGTCTGATGGCAGAGGCATGTCCTGAGATGTTAGTGGGCGCAGGTACTGTGCTTACTACAGAGCAGGTTGACAGAGCAGTGGCAGCAGGAGCAAAGTTTATCGTGAGTCCTGGTTTAAACCCAAAGGTTGTAAAGTACTGCCTGGACAAGAATATTCCGATTACACCGGGTACGTCCAGCCCGACAGACATCGAAGCAGCACTTGAACTTGGTTTAGAAGTAGTAAAATTCTTCCCGGCGGAGCAGTCCGGCGGTATTGCAAAGATTAAAGCAATGGCAGCGCCTTATACAAAGGTAAAATTTATGCCGACCGGCGGTATCAATGCAGCAAACTTAAAGTCCTATCTGGATTTCCCTAAGATTGTTGCATGCGGTGGCAGCTGGATGGTAAGCGGCGACCTTATCAAGGCAGGAAATTTTGATGAGATTAAGAGACTTACAAGAGAAGCGGTTAACACAATGCTTGGTTTCGAATTGAGACATGTTGGGATCAATGCAACAAGCGAAGGAGAAGCTGAAGATGTAGCCGGTTCTTTCGAGAAGTTGTTTGGTTTTACAAAGAAGGTTGGCGGAAGTTCTGTATTTGCGGGTTCTGCAATTGAAGTAATGAAGGAGCCATACCTCGGAGCACACGGTCACATTGCAATCGGTACAAATTATATCGAGAGAGCAATTTATCATATGGAGCTTCAGGGATTTGAATTTGATAAGGAAACTGCAAAGTATAAAGACGGCAAGATGGTAGCTATTTATTTGAAGGGCGAGCTTGGCGGATTTGCAGTGCATTTGGTTCAGAAATAATATTATATAATAAGGAAAGAGGTGGGTCTGTCATCAGACCCACCTCTTTTGTTTAATTGTTATCTTGCGCTGGAATAAATAAGTCTTCTGCCATAGATAAAAGCAGTTCTTCTTCGACGGTGTCTTCGGTGGTCAAACTATAAAGGAGACCAGGGACAACATCAAACCATATGATTTTTCCGCCGCCGTCCTGGCTGATGAAAACTTCCGCAGGGCACCAGAGAACCTCACAGGAACGCCGGTTTTGGAAAAGAGCGGTCGTGCCGGAGATATCTTCAAACGGAATGCTGACGTCCATGGTGGAAGCCATACGGAAACGAAAGGTTGTACCATTCCATACGAAAGATGTTTCGGAAACCGTGAGACCTTTGTATAAAAAGGTTTGATATACGATATCGGTAGCCCCTTCCGGTGAAATAGCCATTTGATACCCCAGGATTTTTACAATATCAGCCGCGGTTTGCAAAAGCGTAGAAGTATCGGTATTTGCGCTGATACAATATTGTAGCTGCATCTCGGACGAGTACCAACTGATATAGGATGACGATTGGCTAGTACAGAGACGGAATTCCAATGGGCCATAAGCCCAAATAAGAGGTTCTGTCTGAACGGTCATGCCGGAAATATCAGTGGAAGCGGAGGTTTTTAATGAACGGACAATATAGGTATGATTATCCGGGGTTGTTAAAATTGCTTCTGCCAGAGGCGTGGAGTGTTCGTCGCCGTAATCATATAGTGCATAATCAACAGAATAAGTATGACCTTCCAGCATGGGCAAATCATAATCAAATGCCTGCAAATCTTTTGCGTGTACAGAGTTTTCGTTAGGAGCAGTAGCCGGCTGTTGGTGTAAAAGGAAAAGGCTGCCGATAATCAGACAAAGGCAGGCTGCTGTCCGGATAATATATTTATAAAGTTTACGTGACCCGGTGCAAGGTTGCAGGGACTCTTCGAGTAGAGAGTCATCGATAGAAGTCATTAGCAAATCAAAACGTGATGTTTTCATAAAAAGAATCCTTCTTTCTCTAATGCATGCCGCAATTTGTTTCGTGAACGAAAAAGGGAAGATTTAACTTTTTCTTCGCTGACACGGAAAAAAAGGGAGATTTCTTTGACGGATTCTCCGTACCAGTATCTGCGGATAAAGTAATGCCTGTTTTCTGAAGATAGGGTACGCAGAAAATGGTTGATAAACTTGCGGAAGTCCTCCCGGATAAGAGCATCCTCACCATCTGATGAACAGCAGGGAAGGCAAGGCTCTAATTCCTCGAAGGCTTCCAATAAGTCAGAGTTTCTCTTTTTTGCATGATTATAGGAATAACGGTCAAGGGCGAGATTACGCGTGATTCGTCCGAGGTATGCGGATAAAGAAACCGGACATTCCGGCGGGATGGATTCCCAAACGCGCAAAAAAGCGTCATTGACACATTCCTCTGCGTCTCGCTTGTCAGGAAGAATTCTTGATGCGATGGCAAAGCAGAGAGCACTGTATTTTGTTTGTGCATGTAGTACGGCTGTTTCAGAACGTGCTTTAAATAGTGCTATAATCTGTTTATCCTGCAAAAAGGTCACCTCGTTATTTTATCTCGCTAAAAATAGACTCGAAAATGATGTATTCCGAAGGTAATACAATCATGCCAATATAGTTTCCTTCCTGGTAAATCCGGGCATTTGTCTGCCAGAGAACAGAAGTTTCCGGATCGCAGGAAGAATTGTTTGCCCCGTAAGCAATGCGCTTTTCAAAAATGTCACGAACAATATCCAAATCAGATTCATTGGTGACTTCTAACAAAACAACTTCACATGCAAAGGTAACAATCGGTGGTAGGTATAAGGCTGTTTGTTTGAATTCGATGGAAGTAAGTCCGGGATAGGCATCTTCCCAATACGGGTCAGAAAAATCGCTTGGGAACATGAAAGGCGCTTCGGAACCGCTGTTGGCAGTTTGGTAAGCCATGCACGCCTGATAAACATCTTCGAGAATCAGGCTGAGTGCCGGAGTCTCTGTTGGAGTTGGCGTAGCCGGAAGTTCGGTCGGAGTCGGTGTGGCCGGCGTTTCAGTTGGAGTTGGTGTGGCCG
Source organism: Lachnospiraceae bacterium (assembly GCA_015057585.1). Lineage (GTDB taxonomy): Bacteria > Bacillota > Clostridia > Lachnospirales > Lachnospiraceae > SIG299. The sequence goes on from SVEF01000011.1 coordinate 112,904, forward strand.
GAATGTCCTCCGGAGTGTTGCATCCGATAAGGAATGCAGATACGGAAAATAAAACAGTAAGTAATGTGATGATTTTATGTTTCATAAAGAATCCTCCTTTGGTTAAAAAAATCTTCATTAATATAGACGATCTTTTAATAGGAAAGGTTGTGCAGAATATTAAAATATGTAAAAAATATTTGGTTACTTAAAATTATAGGAAGAGTTTCTTCTATATATAATATACGATAACAAAGAAAACAAAAAAAGCCAAGGAAATATTTCTAGATATTGTGGTGAAATAACAGGAAAACACAAGGAATAGTTTTAGTTGAAAAAACAATTAAATAAATTGAAAAAACTTTTAAAAAGGTAGTTGACAGGCGGGGGTTTCCATGCTAGAATACACCTTGCTTTCGACAAAAGCATTCAGAAGTCGTCGAAAGCATACACAGAAATCTGATGAAAAAGAATTTTAAAAAAGTTTAAAAAATTGCTTGACATTAAGATTGTGGTGTGGTAAGATAATCAAGCGCTCGCAAGTCGGGCGGCAAACGAACATTGATAACTAAACAGTGAAACAACCCTGAAAATTCAATGAATTTTCATTCTAACGGATACGGTGGAAACACCGAACCTTAGAAACAGTAAACATGCGACTTGAGAAGTCGCAGACGGAACGAACCTTTGCTTTTTAGGAAGCCAGAGAGTAGTTCTGAGAGGACAAACATTTTAACATGAGAGTTTGATCCTGGCTCAGGATGAACGCTGGCGGCGTGCTTAACACATGCAAGTCGAACGAAGCAGCATGGAACGCGTCTTCGGACAAGTGAAATGTTGACTTAGTGGCGGACGGGTGAGTAACGCGTGGGTAACCTGCCTCACACAGGGGGATAACAGTTAGAAATGACTGCTAAAACCGCATAACATGGCGAGACCGCATGACCTTGCCATCAAATATTTA
>SVEF01000038.1 GCA_015057585.1 Lachnospiraceae bacterium
GAGTTTCACGCACTGGCGCCTGCCGGACTCGTGTCTGAAAATGAGGAGATTGTAGCTTTATCCGATTATTCGGGAGCACTGTTTGATCAGTTGTTGCAATATAAGATATATGATTTCCTGCCGTGGGGGAAAGAACGCCCGCTGATGCTTGACAAGTGGCAGAAGTTCGTTGATGGCAGGGAAGAAGATACTGCCTATGTATTCAACTGTGTTTTGTTGCAGAATCCCATGTGTGAAACGATGATGCGTTTCGGATTTCCGGAAGAGGAGTCGAAGCGATATATCAGCGAAATTGCAGAGGTCATACGCCCGATGAATCCGGTCGTCGTCTATCTGGAAAATACGGACATCGCAGCTTCAGTGAAGAAGGCTGCAGAGGAACGTCCGGGTTGGCTGGATGCGGTGATTGATTATCATGTGAATGGAAAGTACGGAAAGTCGATTGGGGCAGAGGGATTTGACGGGTATATCCGTTGTTTGGAGGAAAGACAGCGGAGAGAACTACGGATTCTTGCAGACTTGCCGGTGGAACGTCTTGTCATAAAGAATCCGCAAAAGGATTGGGAAGCGGCACAAGAGAAGATAAAGGAATACATTTATAGAAATACTGGAAACTGTTGATAATTCAAATGAACAGAGGTATAATGACAATACATAGATAAAATCATGATAAAATTCTGATAAGGAGAGCAACATGATACAGATAAGACCAGTTTCTGATTTGAGAAACAAGTTCCCAGATATTGAGAAAGCAGTAGGTAATGGTGAACCGGTATACTTGACTAAGAACGGTTATGGCGCGATGGTTGTTTTGAGTTTAGAAGCATATTCCAGACTTACAGACAGTGTTGAAACAGCGTTGGATGAGGCAGACAGAGTTGCTTCAGAGAATAAAGAAAGATATACACATGAAGAAGTTTTTTCAAAACTTCGAAGGAGGGTAAATGGCTGATAGACAGTATGTGTTAAGGTATTTACCGCTTTTTATGAGGATTTAGAACAAAAGATAATTTATATTGCTGAAAACCTACATAACGAAAAAGCTGCAAATGATTTAATAGATACTGTTGAAAAAGCTATATTAGAGAGATTACCGGTTGCAGAAGCATTTGAACCTTATTATTCAAAAAAAGAGAGACGTTACAAGTATTATCGGATTTATATTAATAACTTTGTTGTTTACTACGTTGTGATAGATCATGAAGGAACTGAAAAGATTATGGAAGTGCGTCGGTTTTTATATAATAAGCAGAACTGTGAGCAATTGGTATAACAACCATACGATAGATGTGCCGAATGAAAACAGGGTGAGAACCCTGTTTTTGTTTCTATATTGCACAGGTTAAAGAAGAAAGATATAATAGTCGAAAGCGTACTGGGGAGGCGATAACATGGAACACAAAGGTACAGTTACAATAGAAACAGACAGATTGTGTTTGCGAGCATTTGAGTTAAAGGATATCGAACCGGCATTTCGCAACTGGACTTCGGACGAAGCGGTGACAGAGTTTCTTCGCTGGCAGACACACAAGGACGTTTCTATAACAGAAATGGTAATTAAGGACTGGATTGAGGAGAGCAAGAAACCGGACTTCTATCAGTGGGCGATTGTGCTGAAGGAGATGGATGAGCCGGTTGGCACCATCAGTGTTGTAGATAAGAACGAACATCTGAACATTGTGCATATTGGGTATTGTATTGGCAGCAAATGGTGGCATCAGGGAATTACCAGTGAAGCGTTTTCGGCAATTATTCCGTTCCTATTCGAGAAAGTGGGAGCGAACCGGATTGAATCCCAGCATGACCCGAATAATCCGCACTCCGGCAATGTGATGAAGAAATGCGGGCTGGTGTATGAGGGAACCTTGCGGCAGGCGGACTTTAGCAACAAGGGAATCGTGGACGCGTGTATGTATAGCTTGTTGAAAGAGGAGTGGAAGAATAGATGACAAATATATATTTTATCGGCGGTTCACCTTGCAGTGGGAAAAGTACGGTAGCAGAGATTCTTGCAGAGAAGTACGATTTGTATTATTTCAAGGTAGATGATTTTTTGGAAGAATATACGAAGATGGGCGCAGCGAAAGGATGCGAGATTTGCAAAAAGCAGGAGGAGATGAGTCCGGAAACGATATGGATGCGTGAGCCTCAGTTGCAGTGCGAGGAAGAATTTGCATTTTATGAAGAAGTGTTTGAATTTGTACTGGAAGACTTGAAAAAAATAGACGCAAAAGGAATTATTACCGAAGGTGCGGCGTATTTACCAAAGCTGATGAAAGCAAAAGGTATTTGGTCGGATCACTACTTGGCAATTATGCCGACTGCTGAGTTCCAAATCGAGCATTACAAACAGAGGGAATGGGTTCCGTATGTACTGGAAGGATGCAGCGACAAGGAGAAGGCATTTTCTAATTGGATGAACAGAGATATCCTGTTTGCAAAAGAAGTGCAGAGGCAATGCGCTGCGGAGCAATATCACTCTATTATAAATGATGGTAATGTCACGGTGGAGCAGATGGTTGAGAAGGTTGTTGCTTGTTTCGGATTGGGCAAATAACATGAAAATGTTAAAGTGATACAGAACAAAGGAGCATAGATTCATGGCAACAATATTATTAATGGTAATTTATCTGGCATTTATTGGTCTGGGATTACCGGATTCGTTATTTGGAGCGGCATGGCCGGCAATTTATACGGAGTATGATTTACCCCTTTCGTTTGGGAATTTCTTAACCGTGCTTTCCTTTTTGGGAACAACGGTTTCCAGTCTTTGCAGTGCTAAGGTGATTAACCGCTTCGGGACCAATAAAGTAACTGCGTTTAGTACGGCATTAACGGCGGTAGCATTACTGGTGATGTCTTTTACGGGAAGTTACCTTCCGATGTGTTTGTGTGCTCTTCCGCTGGGACTTGGCGCCGGTTCGATTGATACCGCTTTGAACAACTATGTGGCACTGCATTATTCGGCGACCCAGATGAGTTTTCTGCACTGTTTCTACGGTGTCGGTGTTTCGGTCAGCCCGTACATATTGTCTTTGGTCTTGAACGGAGAGAACGGTTGGCGCGGCGGATATCGCATTGCAGTATTGATTCAGGTCTTTATTGCATTGGTATTGTTCTGTACGCTTCCTCTTTGGCGAAAGGCACACGGCAAGGAGAACGGGGAAGAGGAACAGGAAGTAAAGATTCTTCCGCTGAAGGAAATCGTGAAAATCCCGGGTGTTAAGGTAATGTGGAGCCTGTTTATCTGCTCCTGTACGATTGAGTGTACATGCGGAGCTTGGGGCAGCACCTTTTTGGTAGAGCATAAGGGATTGGCAGTAGAGAAAGCTGCGGAAATCATTACCTTTTATTATGTAGGCATGGCACTCGGAAGATTTTTATCCGGTGTGGTGGCAACCAAGTTACATAGCTGGACTATTGTGAAGATTGGACAGGCAGTGATGGGTGTTGCGCTTGTTTTACTGTGCCTGCCGGTTGGTGGTGCGTTGCCCGGAATTGCTTTGTTCTTGGTCGGCCTTGGAAATGGACCGCTGTTCCCGAATTTTAGTTATCTGACCCCGGAGAACTTCGGAGAGGAATTGTCTCCGGCAATTATCGGAACGCAGTTGGCGGTATCCAGTATCGCCATTATGACAATGCCGGTATTATGCAGTGTATTGGGGCAGTTTTTGGGAATGGGGATTTTCCCGATTTATTTAATGCTGTTTTTTGTATTGATGATGCTGACGATGTGGAGAGCCGGAGTTGTTTTTGGGAAGAAGAGATAATAAGCGGAAAATAAGGATGACACGAATCGTATCACGCATGTGACAGAACGTTTCTTTCCTCCTTTTATGCCTTTGGTTACTTTGAAACTACAGAACGTAGTACGGAAGAAAGGACATAGAAGGATGAAACGGAATGGGAAAAGAATATTACGGACAGTTCAATGATAATAAATATTTTGCTCGTAGTGTTTTTGGCATTGACGAGAGAACCCTATGCAGTAACGCTGGCTTTTTTGTTTCTGATTATGAAAGGTATGCTATTATTAAAGTGCAGGTAATATAGTTTCGCTTTACGGAGAAAAGAAGATGAAATTAAGAAACATTTTAATTGTTGTAGAAGATATCGAAAAATCAAAGCAGTTTTACCATGACTTGTTTGGTCTTGATGTGATTTTGGACAATGACGGAAACATGATACTGACGGAGGGTTTGGTTCTTCAGGACAAGAAAATCTGGGAAGGGTTTCTTGGAAAAGAGATTATTCCGCAAAACAATTCCAGTGAACTCTACTTTGAAGAAAAGAATATT